>NZ_CP146091.1:2505968-3132460 GCF_037023145.1 Ralstonia sp. RRA
ATCTGCGCAAGCGCCAAGTGCGCATGGGCGCGCAGGTTGCCGTGGTGATCGGCATCTGCATACTTCAGCGCCGACTCCAGGCTCGACTGCGCCTTGCCCCAGAGCTGCTCCTTGAAGCAGAGCATGCCGAGCGTGTAGAACAGGTCCGCATCCACCGGATGCTGGGCAAGCCATTTCTCGGCCTGCTGGATCAACGGCAGCGCCTTGCCGGGTACCGCACAATCCGCATAGCGGCGGATCAGGCGACCGTCCCAATGCGCTTTCAGGCCTTCTTCGACGATGCGCTTGGCGTCATCGGTACGGCCCAGCTGCGCGAAGTAGAGTGCAGCCAGCGAGGCAATGCGCGGCGAGCGTCGCTCCTCCGCAGTCAGTTCACGCCAGAAGGTGTTGAGTGCATCGGCATCGTGGCGGCGTTCGGTCAGCAGCGTCTCGCACGCCATCTGCTTGAGGCGCGCGGCCAGCACGGCATGGATGGCGTTGCGCTTTTCCAGCGCGCGCGTCAGGCGCAGCACCTCGCTCCAATTCTTCAGGTGCTGGTGTGCACGCAGGGCAATCCGCTGCGCTTGAATCTGCCGCGCCCCCTGCGATTGCAGTTGCGCGATCTTCTCCAGCGCACCTTCTGCATCGCGGGCATCGACCAGCAGTTCCGCCATCGATACAAGCTTCGCCTGTTCGCGATCCGGCGACTTCACCTCGGCCATCCACGCATCGCGGCGCTCGGTTTCCTGCATGCGGTGCGCAGCGCGTGCGCCAATCAGGGCAGCAGTTTCGCGCTGTGCCTCCCAGGCCTGGGCTTCGCGCGCTTGGCGCTCGGCGTGGCCAAAGCGGCCCGCAAACAGGCTTTCCATTGCCTCGCGCAGCGCAGCAGAAGCCTTCAGGATACGGTTGCGCTCACGATACGCAGCAGCGCGCGCCGGCATGCCCGCTACATGGTGGAACAACCGCATGACCAGATGCAGCACCACGAACGTCACCAGCAACGCAGCCAGCACGAAGTTGAGCGACATCTCCACCCGATACGGCGGGTAGAACAGTACGACGTTGCTCAAATTGAGCTCGGTAAACAGCGCCAGCCCAACGGCGGCGGCAAACAGCAGCGCAATCCAGAATACCCAGCGCATGCTCACTCCTTGCCCTGACCGCGCGCAGCGGCAAGGCTGTCGGCCATCGTCGGCACCTCCAGCGTGCCGACCGTCGTGCGCACCTGCGCCAGCAGGTTCTGCACTGCGGCCACACGCGGCGATTGCGTGTCGAAGTAGCGCGCAAGCAGCGTGTCGGCGCGGCCCAGATCAGCGCGGAACACAGCATCGTTGCGCGAGAGCAGCGCCAGACGTGCATTCATCAGGCGCAGCTTGAGATTCTCGCGCAGGAACCACGCCTGATCCGACGACAGCAGCAACGCCTCGGTCTGATCCACACGGCGCACCTGCACGATCTGACCCAGCTCACCACGCACGTCGTTCCACAGGCGGCCCCACCAGGCGCGCACGCCGGCCGACCATCCGGTGCCGGCTTGTGTCGATGCTGCCGGCGCCGATGCTGCCGCCACGGCCTTGGCATTCTTTGCCGAACGCGCCTTCGGTGCCTGCGCGGCCTGCTCCGCATCCAGCGGCTGGGCCGATGACACCAGCGGCAACGTATCGACCGCGTTGATCGCGTCGTCCAGGCGGATGGCCGCGCCGCTGAGGTCGATCGATGGCATGGCCTTGAGCTTGGCGATATCGCGTGCGACGGCACGGCGCACCGCGTTGAACTGCGGCTTGTTGAGCGTTGCCAGTCGGGCGTCAACGGTCTGCAGCGCGGCCAGCGCACCGCTCACGTTGCCGGTGAGCTGGAGTTGCTCGGCAGCGACTTCAATCGAGCGCTCGATCTCGGCGCGCTGCCAATCGTCGCGGTTACGCAGCAGATCCTGGCTGGCCTGCTCCAGCGCGCCCTGACGGTCACGGGTTTCCGTTGTACGGGCATCCAGCGCACCAAATTTCTGCTGCAACTGGCCAACCGCGTCCCGGTCGGCGCCGGACAGCACGCGCATCTCCTGCGCCAGTGCTTCGTTCTGCTGTCCGCGCTGGCGGATATCACGCGCCAAGCGTTCGTTGCGCACTTGCAGTGCAGCCACCGCAACCACGACCACGGCCAGCACGGTCCAGATCAGCCAGCCGCCGCGTCGCGGTGCGTGGTTGACGGTCATGGTGGGCGCGAACGATGCAGGTGCTGGTGCGGGCGCCGGACTCGGCTGGGCGGCCGCGGGCTTCGCGGCGGGAGCGGACGAGGGAACAGGAGTCTGCGTCACAGTGGAAGAAGAAAGAGAAGTATTCGATTCAGCAGGTGCTGGGGCGGACGGTGTTGGCACAGGAGCGGACACCGGGCCGGCCCAGGCCAGGACACCGGCAAGCAGGCGGTCGTCGCCGGCACCGGTGAGCTTCACATCGCGAAAGCCTAGCGACTCAGCCTGTTCAACGATGCGCGCATGCGGCGCAAAGCACGGCGCACCGTGCAGCGTATTGACTTCGGCGGGTGTCAGGTTGGCGCGCGCCAGATCGTCGAGATTGCGTACGGCCTCGGAACTGGTGAGTGTCCAGGCATGGCGGGCGGCCAGTACATCCCGCAACGCAGCCCAGGCCGCTGCATCGGGCACGGGCACGCTACGGCGATAGGCCTCGACCGTGCGCACTGAGACGCCAGCCTCACGCAGTTGGTCAGCCAGCCATTCGCGTCCGCCGTTGCCGCGCACGATCAGCACCTCACGGCCGCTGAGCGACGGCACATCCAGCCGCGCATATAGGGCTTCGGAATCCTGGCGGGCGTCGTCGGCGTGGGTATCGGGGCGGATCACGCGATGCGCGGGCGGCGCAACGCCGTGCGTAGCCAAGGCCTGTGCACTCGCGGGGCCGACCACGGCCACTGGCACTTCCTGCGGCCAGCGAAAGCCTTCCGGCATGGCGGCAAACGCCTGCTGTACGGCATTCGGGCTGACAAACACGACCAGCGCATAGCGCGACGGATCGCCCAGCGCGGCGCGCAGGTCGTCCAGGTTCGGCGTCGGCGCGATGTCGAGCAGCGGAAACTGGTGCGTGCGCAAGCCGTGGCGTTCCAACGCCGTCACCAGCATGGGCGCCTGCGCGCGTGGACGCGTCACCACCACCACAGGCACAGTGGCGGCCGATTCGGTGGCCGCGTTGGCAGCCGAACTGGCGACAGGTGGCACGCTGGATGAGGGTGGCAAACGATCGTCCATGGCGAGCCGTGGAAGTTAGGTAGCGGGCGGGGCGTCGACGCCCAGCATGGCGAGAATCTCACGTGCGCCGCCGTTCAGCATCTGCTGGGCGACCTGCACGCCAAGCGCATCGGCCTCGGCCAGCGTGGACGGCGTGGCTTCGCCATCTGCGGCAAGCTTGCGGGTGCCGTCCTGCGAGGCAACAAAGGCACGCAAACGCAGCGCACCGGCGTCAGACCACTGCGCAAACGACGCCAGCGGCACCTGGCACGAACCGCCCAGGATGCGGGATACGGCGCGCTCCGCAGTCACCGCTAGCGCAGAGCGCATGTCATGCAGCGGCGCAAGCGCGGCCTGCACGTCGGCACGATCGGCGCGAATCTCGATGCCCAACGCGCCCTGCCCGGCGGCCGGCAGCGATTCTTCCGGTGCGATGGTCGAACGGATGCGCTCGGCCAGCCCCAGGCGCTTGAGCCCGGCGGCAGCCAGGATGATGGCGGCGTAGTCACCACGGTCGAGCTTGCCCAGGCGCGTGTCCAAATTGCCACGCAGCGGCTGAATGACCAGATGCGGGAAACGCGCCCGCAGCGATGCCTCGCGACGCAGGCTGGAGGTGCCCACCACAGCGCCGGCCGGCAGCGCGGCCAGATCGGCGTAGTCGTTGGAGACAAAGGCGTCGCGCGGGTCTTCGCGTTCGAGAATGGCCGACAGTGCGAAGCCCTCCGGCAACTCCATCGGCACATCCTTGAGCGAATGGACGGCCAGATCGGCACGTCCCTCGGCCAGCGCGACTTCCAGTTCCTTCACGAACAAACCTTTGCCCCCCACCTTGGCGAGCGAGCGGTCGAGAATCTGGTCGCCGCGTGTGGTCATGCCGAGGATGGACACGTCGCACGCGGGATAGTATTTTTGCAATGCAGCACGCACGTGTTCGGCTTGCCAAAGTGCAAGCCGGCTTTCGCGCGAGGCAATGACCAGCTTGGTCGGCGCCTGGGCTGCAGGAGTCGTTGCAAGCTGGGATTCGACGGAAGTCGGGCGGGCGTTAGAAGACATGCGGCAATGGTAGCACGCAGCTTTTTCGCCACAGACCGACTATCACGTTGAAATGATGCAGAAAAGAGGGCCCTTCAGGCACCTTACCCACCCGACCTAGGAGACATCAATGACGCAGCCCGCCGCGCGCCGCGCTTCCTCGCGCGCGACCCCCGCCCGCAAGGCATCCGCCGTGCCGCCCAAGACCAGCAAGATCGCCAAGGCCGCAGCAAAGCCCGCCAGCAAACCGGCTGCCAAGGCCACAACCAAGCCCAATGGCGCGGACGAGGCCAACGGCGCGTCGCTCGGTCCAATCTCGCGCCGCTCATCGGGCAGCTCTGCGGCCAAAGATCAGCCGCTGAAAGAGGACATTCGCTTCTTGGGCCGCCTGCTGGGCGACGTGCTGCGTGAACAGGAAGGCGGCGCCGCCTTCGAAACCGTCGAGACCATCCGCCAGACCGCCGTGCGCTTCCGCCGCGATGGCGACCGCCAGGCCGAGCAGGAACTCGACCGGCTGCTCAAGGCGCTCTCGCGCGAGCAGACCAACTCGGTGGTGCGCGCGTTCAGCTACTTCTCGCACCTGGCCAACATTGCCGAAGACCAGCACCACAATCGCCGCCGCCGCGTGCACGCGCTGGCGGGCTCCCCGCCGCAGCCGGGCAGCATGATGCGCGCGCTGCTGTCGGTGGCCGATGAGGGTGTCTCTGGTGAAACGCTGCGCCGCTTCTTCGATAAGGCGCTGATCGTGCCGGTGCTGACAGCGCACCCGACCGAAGTGCAGCGCAAGAGCATTCTTGATGCGCAACGTGAAATCGCCCGCCTGCTGGCCGAGCGCGACACGCCACTCACCACGCGCGAGCGCGAGCGCAATACGACCACGCTGCGCGCCCACGTGACCAAGCTGTGGCAGACCCGCATGCTGCGCACCACGCGCTTGATGGTGGCTGACGAGATCGAGAACGCGCTGTCGTACTACCAGACCACCTTCCTGCGCGAGATCCCCGCGCTGTACCGCGAACTGGAAGAGGACGTGGCCAGCGTGTTCCCGCGCCGTGGCGCACGTGGCGAGCCGACACCGCTGGCGCCGTTCTTCCAGATGGGCTCGTGGATCGGCGGCGACCGCGACGGCAACCCCTTCGTCACTGCCGAGACGCTGCGCGACGCAGCGCAAAAGCAGGCGAGCGTGATCCTCGCGTGGTACCTGGAAGAGATCCATGCGCTGGGCGCCGAGCTGTCGATGTCCACCTCGCAGGTGGATGTGAGTGCCGCATTGCTGGCGCTGGCCGAACAGTCGCCTGACCACTCCGAGCATCGCACGGACGAGCCATATCGCCGCGCGCTGATTGGCGTGTATGCACGGCTGGCCGCCACCTGCCGCGAACTGACCGGCCAGGATGCTGGCCGCCACGCCGTGGGCCCCGCGCCGGCTTACGCGAACGCAGAAGAACTGCGTGCGGACATCCAGATCGTTATCGATTCGCTGGCGGCGCACCACGGTGAGGCGCTGGCCGATGTACGCCTGACCTCGCTGGCGCGCGCCATTGATGTGTTTGGCTTCCACCTGTCGTCGATCGACTTGCGCCAGGTATCGGATGTGCATGAAGCCACCGTCGCCGAGCTGCTGAAGGTGGCGGGCGTGGAAGGCGCCTACGCGGCGCTGTCGGAAACCGACAAGCGCACGCTGCTGCTGCGCGAGCTGCAACAGCCGCGCCTGCTGACGCTGCCATTCCACACGTACAGCGAGCAGACCACGTCGGAGATCGACATCTTCCGCGCCGCGCGCGAGGTGCGTGCCTGCTACGGCAACCGCATTGTGCGCAACTACATCATCTCGCACACCGAGACGCTGTCCGACCTGCTGGAGGTGATGCTGCTGCAGAAGGAAGCCGGCATGTTCCGCGCGAACGCCAACGGCGCTGGCGCGGGGCTCGACGTGATGGTGATCCCGCTGTTCGAGACCATCGAAGACTTGCGCAACGCGCCGCAGATCATGGGCGACTTGCTCGCCCTGCCCGGCTTTGATGCCGTGCTGGCGGCGCAGGGCAACGAGCAGGAAGTCATGCTCGGCTATTCCGATTCCAACAAGGACGGCGGCTTCCTCACCTCCAACTGGGAGCTGTACAAGGCCGAGCTGGCGCTGGTGGAGCTATTCGAGCGCAAGGGCGTGCACCTGCGCCTGTTCCACGGCCGCGGCGGCACGGTGGGCCGCGGCGGCGGCCCGACGTATCAGGCCATCCTGTCGCAGCCGCCGGGCACGGTGAATGGGCAGATCCGCCTGACCGAGCAGGGCGAGATCATCTCCAGCAAGTTCGCCAACCCCGAGATCGGCCGGCGCAATCTGGAGACCATCGTCGCGGCCACGCTGGAAGCCACGCTGCTGCCCACGCGCAACCGCCCGAAGGGTCTTGAGGAATTCGAAGCCGCCATGCAGGCGCTGTCGGATAACGCCTTTGCCGCGTACCGCAACCTCGTCTACGAAACCCCGGGCTTCAAGGACTACTTCTTCGCCACCACGCCCATCACCGAGATTGCCGATTTGAACCTCGGTTCACGCCCGGCCTCGCGCAAGCTGATGGACAAGAAGCACCGCAAGATTGAAGACCTGCGCGCCATCCCCTGGGGCTTCTCGTGGGGCCAGTGCCGCCTGCTGCTGCCGGGCTGGTTCGGCTTTGGCAGCGCGGTGCAGCAGTGGCTGGACGATGCCGGCAACGCGAAGGCCAAGGCCGCGCGCCTGGCCACGCTCAAGCGCATGCACAAGCAGTGGCCGTTCTTTGCGAACCTGCTGTCGAACATGGACATGGTGCTGTCCAAGGCCGACCTGAACGTGGCCTCGCGCTATGCGCAGCTGTGCGACGACCGCAAGCTGCGCAACGCGGTGTTCTCGCGCATCTCGGCCGAGTTCACGCTCACCGAGCAGGTGCTGGCGTCCATCACGGGGCAATCGGAGCGGCTGGCCGACAACCCGCTGCTGGCGCGTTCGATCAAGAACCGCTTCCCGTACCTCGACCCGCTGAACCACTTGCAGGTCGAACTGCTCAAGCGCTTCCGTTCGGGCAAGGCCGGCAGCGACGATGCACGCGTGCGGCGCGGCATCCACCTGTCGATCAACGGGATTGCCGCGGGGCTTCGTAATAGCGGTTAAAGGCGAGCGGCTGATCAGGCAGCCAACGCGGTGGCGGCGGGGCGGCGGCTGATCCAGGCCATCGCCATCGCACCGGCGTAGGACAGCGTCATCAGTCCGAACACCGTTGGCGAGGCGCGCATCAGATCGGGTACCACCGTGACGACCGCGCCTGCCGCTGCCACGCCCAGCAGACTGCCGGTCTGCCGGGCGGCATTCAGCAAGCCCGACGCCGTGCCGGCCAGCTCGCCCGGCGCCGCCGAGAGGATGGTGGACGTCATGGGCGCGATGGCCAGCGCGGTACCGCCGCCATACGCCATCATCACCACGCTGATCAACCACAGCGGCGCATGTGCAGTCAGCGCGGCCGACGTTGCCAGCAAACCGACGGCACCGATCATGAGACCGCTCAGCATCATGGTGGGCGTGGAGAAGCGCGCCATCAGCTTGCCCGCGAAGATGTTGCCTGCTGACAGGCTCACGGCCATTGGCAGCATGACCAGACCGGTCTGGCGTGCGCTCAGGTGCTCGACGTTCTGCAGATGCAGGCTCAACGCGAACAGCGCACCGTAATAGCCGAAGTTCAGCAGAAACCCCACGCCATTGACGGCACCCAGCGTACGGTGCGCCAGCCAGGCCAGCGGCACCAACGGCGCGCGCGCCTGGCGTTCCGCCAGTACGAACAGCACGCCAGCCACCGCCGTCAGCAGCGCGGCACCCCACACCCACGGCGACTGTGCGCCGCGCACCGGCCACTCAATCGCCGCAAAGCACAGCGCTGCGAGCATCACTGCGCTGGTCACCTGCCCCGCCCAGTCGAACGGCCGGGCGCGTGCCGGCTGCACATGGCGCACGATCACCCATGTGCCCAGCATGCCCACCACGCCCAGCGGCACGTTGATGAGAAAGGCACTGCGCCAGCCGTACGTGTCGACCAGCACGCCGCCGAGCGCCGGGCCTACCGCGGCCGCAGTCGCCACGATGGCGCCCCACAGGCCGATCGCCCAGGCGCGCTCGCGTGGGTCTTCAAACGTGCTGCGAATGAGTGACAGCGAGCTCGGCAGGAACATCGCCGCGCCCACGCCTTGCAGAATGCGCGCGGCAATCAGCGTGACAACTGAAGGCGCCAGCCCGCACCCGGCCGAGGCCACGATGAACACGGCCATCCCCGCCATGAAGACGGTGCGCGCGCCGATGCGGTCGCTCAGCAAGCCACCGGTGAGGATAAAGGCAGCAAAGGCCAGCGTGTAGGCGTCGACGATCCAGGCGAGCCCGGCGACGCTGCTGTGCAGGCTGTCGCGCATGGCGATCAGCGCCACGTTGACGACGGTGGTATCCAGCACCGCCATGAACACCCCCGAGGTCAGGATGGCCAGCGTGGCATTGCGGCGCCAGCGGCTCAGATCCGCAGCGGGCGATACGACAGGAATGGTGTTGCAGGAAGACATGAGGGAACCGTTTGGCAGTTTCATGCGACCCAGTGTAGGCTTGACCGAGCATGCAAAAAAGCAGCGTTTTTGCATCGCAGCACAGCAAAAATGCATCACCTGCCAATCACCATCCGGAGCCAAACGTGAACTGGGACAACGCCCGCATCTTTCTGGCCGTGGCGCGCACCGGCACGCTGCGCGGCGCGGCACTGCGCCTGGGGGTGGATCAGGCCACGGTCGGCCGCCGCGTTGCCGCGCTGGAGGGCGAGTTGTCGGCCAAGCTGTTCCTGCGCACATCGACAGCGTTGGTACTCACCCCCGCCGGTGAAGCGCTGATCGGCCCCGCCGAAGCCATGGAACAGGCCGCGCACACCATCGAACGCCGCATCGCCGGCACGGACGAGCAGCTTGCCGGCACCATCCGCGTGGCGACCACCGAGACGCTGGCTGCCACCTTCGTGCTGCCCGCCATTGCGCAACTGCGGCAGCAGCACCCCGGCATCGACATCGTGTGCATGACCTCCAAGAGCATCGCCAACCTGACCAAGCGCGAAGCCGATGTCGCAGTGCGCACGGTGCGGCCAGACTCGCCAGACCTCATTGCCCGCCGGATCGCCCAATTGGAAACCGGTATCTACGCCAGCCGCAGCTACGTGGCCGCGCGCGGCATGCCCGAAGAAGGGACCGCGTTTGCCGGACACGACCTCGTGCTCTATCCCCGTAACGAGGTGCCATGGATGTGGGAAGACTTGTGCGGCGAGCCGATCTCGCGAGGCCGCGTGGTCCTGCAGAGCAGTTCCGCCATGACCGTCTTCGAAGCCATCGTGGCAGGCATCGGCATCACAGAACTGGTCTGCCACCGCGCCGAGACGCGCCCGGAACTGGTCCGCGTGCTGCCAAACCGCCGCAACACGCAAGACGTCTGGCTGGTCACGCACGCCGATCTGCACAAGACCGCGCGCGTGCGCGCGTTGATGGACGCCGTCATCAACATGTTCTGCGCCTACAAAAAACCCGCCACGCCGCAGCAAACCGTAACAGCGTGACGGGCGAGTCGTCCGCGCAATACGCCGAGCGGACGCTGCAAAAATTTCCGGCTCAGGGCTCAGACAACGAACGCCCCCGGCACCGGGTCCTCACCCAGCGCGGACAGCAGCACCGCCCAGTGCATCGCCTCGTCGCCCATGATGCTGGCGGCGGCCTTGGTCAGGTCGCGCGTGTAGAAGTTCGGCATCACACCCAGGTAGGCCGAGGTGGCGCCCTTCTCCAGCCCGGCGGCAAAGCGCAGCACGTCGGCCTGCGTCTTCAACTGGCTGACCGGGAAGTTGTATTCCGCCACCGTCTTCTCCATGACCGGCGTACCGCCCAGCTTGGATACGGTGCCGGCCAGCACCTGCGCATGCGCCTTGTGGTGCCCCTGGAATTTCACCGCCGTGGCCAGCACGGGCTTTTGCAGCAGGCCGCTTTCGGCGCCCACCTGATACGCGGCGATGGCCTGGTACTCCAGCCCGAGCGCCACGTTCAGGATGGCGATGTCGTCTTTCACGCTGCCCGATTGGGCCTGTGCCCAGGCCGGCATCGATTGCCCGAGTGACACCGCCGCCAGTGAGCCCAGCGCCATCAGCCCCGGCGCGCGCAACAGCACGCGGCGGCGTGCGTCGATGCGCGGGTTGTCACCATCAAACAGCTCCATCTCTTTGCTCGTATCCATCGTCGGTCTCCTTGCATGTGGGGAAGAAGCACGACCCGCGTGGTGCCAGGTGCGGCCGTGGTGCGGATCGCCGGCGTTTGTCCAGCGCCTGACCGCTTATACGAAGGGCGCGTCTGATTGGATGCAAACCGGGCGCAAACCACAGCGCCACCCACGTGAATTCCCACAACGGCCCCGGTTTCTTCCTACACTTTGGGCAGACCTCTCCACAAATCACCCCGTGCTCACCTTCCAGCGCACCGCCGAAAACCACGCCGCACAAGACGCCGATTCGCCGTCGACGGCGGCAGGCCGCCCGCAAAGTGCCGATGCGGAAGAACTGGCCGCGCTGCTGCAACGCATCGGCCTGGGCGAGCGCGACGCCCTGCGCACGCTCTACACGCGCTGCGCGCCGAAACTGTTTGGCCTCGCGCTGCGTATCTTGGTCAGGAAGGATTGGGCGGAGGACGTCTTGCAAGAAAGCTTCGTCAACATCTGGCGCCACGCTGGCGATTACCGGCCGCATCTGGCCGCCCCGATGACGTGGATGACCACCATCGTGCGCAACCGCGCACTCGATTGCCTGCGCCGGCAGCATGCCGAACGTGTGCAGGAATCCGTGCCGCTGGACGAGACGCACGCCGAGGTGCTGGCCGACCACGCCCCCGGCCCTGCCGACCTCGCGCTCGCTGGTCAGCAGGCGCGCGCCTTGGCCGAATGCCTCAAGCGCCTTGACCCGAAGCAACGCGAGGTCATCTCACTGGCCTATCTGCGTGACCTGTCGCACAGCGAACTGGCGCAAGCGCTGTCGCTGCCGCTGGGCACCGTCAAATCGTGGATGCGGCGCGGGCTGGACCGCCTGCGCGAATGCCTGGGAGCGCCGTGATGGACCTGCGCCGCTATCCCGATCTCGTCGATAAGCTGGCCGCCGAATACGCGGTCGGCACGCTGCGCGCGGGCGCCCGCCGCCGGTTCGAGCAGTGGATCCGCCACCATGACGACGTCCGCGCGACGGTTGAGCGCTGGCAACGCTATCTGGCCGATCTGCCTGCCTTGCAGCCAGCCACGGCGCCGCTGCCGGAAATCCTCAGCCGCGTCGAAGTCCAGCTTGGCTGGCGCGAACCCGCACCCTCGCCCAAGGCGCTCTGGCAAAAGCTTTGGCAAGGTACCGGCTTCTGGCGCGGTGCCACGGCAGTCGCGGCGGTTGTCGCGGCGGTGGCGGTCGGGCTGAACCTGCGGCTGTCGGAGCAACTGCGCGAGGCGCCCGTCGCCAACGCCGTGGCCGTGCTGCAGGACGCGCAGGCGCAGGCAGCCGTCCTCGTCACCTGGGATGCCCGGACCGGCACGCTATCGCTCAAGCGGCTGGACGCGACGCCGCTCACCACGGAACAAGCGCTGCAACTCTGGGCACTGCTGCCGAATGGGAAGCCTCAGTCACTTGGCCTGATCGGGCATCAGCGTGCGATCCGGCTGACGGTCGCTCAGCCGCTGCGGCAAGTGCCTGCACTCGCCATCAGCGTGGAACCGCGCGGCGGCTCTCCCAACCCAGACGGGCCGACCGGGCCGGTGGTCTTCAAGGGCGCGCTGATCGATAGCACCCTGTAGGCCCAAGGGGCCTAGCGATATAATCGCGGTTTCCTGAATTTGCGGCCGACGCCCTTGTTTGGCCGCCTTCCTCCAGCTGTCCGCCATGACCTCCCAACTCGCCAAGAAGGCCGAAGCGTGGTCCGCCCGCTTTAACGAGCCGGTGTCCGATCTCGTCAAGCGCTATACCGCGTCGGTGTTCTTCGACAAGCGCCTTGCGCTCTTCGACATCCAGGGCTCGCTCGCGCACGCGGCCATGCTCGCCAAGCAGGGCATCATCGCCGAGGCTGACCGCGCCGCCATCGAGAAGGGCATGGCGCAGATTCGCCAGGAGATCGAAGCCGGCACGTTCGAATGGAAGCTGGACCTGGAAGACGTGCACCTGAACATCGAAGCGCGCCTGACCGCCATGGCGGGCGACGCCGGCAAGCGCCTGCACACCGGCCGCTCGCGCAACGACCAGGTTGCGACCGATATCCGCCTGTGGCTGCGCAGCGAGATCGACAACATTGTCGGCCTGCTCAAGGCCCTGCGCGGCGCGCTGCTCGATCTGGCCGAGCAGCACACCAACACCATCGTCCCGGGCTTCACGCACCTGCAGGTCGCGCAACCGGTGGTGTTCGGCCACCACCTGCTGGCCTACGTGGAAATGTTCACGCGCGACACCGAGCGCATGCTCGATTGCCGCAAGCGTGTAAACCGCCTGCCGCTGGGCGCCGCCGCACTGGCCGGCACGAGCTACCCGATCGACCGCGAATTCGTCGCGCAGCAACTGGGCTTTGACGGCGTGTGCCGCAACTCGCTGGATGCCGTGTCCGACCGCGACTTCGCCATCGAATTCTGCGCCGCGGCCGCGCTCATCATGACGCATATCTCGCGCTTCTCTGAAGAGCTCGTGCTGTGGATGAGCCCGCGCGTCGGCTTTATCGACATTGCGGACCGTTTCTGCACCGGCAGCTCGATCATGCCGCAGAAGAAGAACCCCGACGTGCCGGAACTCGCGCGCGGCAAGACCGGCCGGGTCAATGGCCACCTGATCGCCCTGCTCACGCTGATGAAGGGCCAGCCGCTGGCGTACAACAAGGACAACCAGGAAGACAAGGAACCGCTGTTCGACACGGTCGATACCGTGGTCGATACGCTGCGCATCTTTGCCGACATGGCGACCGGCATCACCGTCAAGGCCGACGCCATGCGCGCCGCCGCGCTGCAGGGCTACGCCACCGCCACCGACCTGGCCGACTACCTGGTCAAGCGCGGTCTGCCCTTCCGCGATGCGCACGAAGCCGTGGCCCACGCCGTGCGCGCCTGTGATGACCTGCGCTGCGATCTGGCCGATCTGTCGGTGGCCCAACTGCGCGACATCAGCGGCCTGGGCGACAAGGCCAACCTGATTGGTGACGATGTGCACGCGGTGCTGACGCTGGAAGGTTCGGTCGCTTCTCGCAACCACATCGGTGGGACTGCGCCGGAGCAGGTGAAGCAAGCCATCGCGTTTGCGCGCGCTGCGCTGGCCGAATAAATCTCGGCACGCTCCAAACAACAACGCCGCGCTGATCTAGCGCGGCGTTTTGCTTTTGTGCGGCTGAAACTTATCGCACGCAGTCAACGAAGTAACCGACCTTGCCGTCGATCTCTTCCTCGACCAGCCCGTGGATATCCGTCTCGAAGCCCGGGAACAGCTTGTTGAACTCACGCGCAAACTGCAGGTACTGCACGATCGTCTTGTTGAAACGTTCGCCCGGAATCAGCAGCGGAATGCCCGGCGGATACGGCGTCAACAGAATGGCGGTGATGCGGCCTTCCAGATCGTCGATGGCCACGCGCTCGATCTCGCGGTGCGCCATCATCGCCCACGCGTCGGACGGCTTCATCGCCGGCTCCATATTCGACAGGTACATCTCGGTCGTCACGCGGGCCACGTCGTTGGCCTGGTAGACGCTGTGGATGCTGTCGCACAGCTCGCGCAGGCCGATACGCTCGTACTGCGGGAACTGACGCACGAACTCCGGCAACACGCGCCAGCACGGCTGGTTGTTGTCGTAGTCGTCCTTGAACTGCTGCAGCTCCGTCACCAGCGAGTTCCAGCGGCCCTTGGTGATGCCGATGGTGAACATGATGAAGAACGAGTACAACCCGGTCTTCTCGACGATGATGCCGTGCTCTGCCAGGTAACGCGTGACGATAGCGGCCGGGATGCCCGAGTCGCTGAACTTGCCGTCCACGTCCAGGCCCGGGGTGATGATGGTGGCCTTGATCGGGTCGAGCAGGTTGAAGTCTTCGGCCAGGTTGCCGAAGCCGTGCCAGCGCTCGTTGGCCTTGAGCATCCACGCTTCGCGCTCTTCGATGCCTTCGTCCGACAGATCGTTCGGGCCCCAGACCTTGAACCACCAGTCGTCGCCCTTGCCATTCCCGCCGTTCGTGCCGACGTATTCCTGTTCCACCTTGCGCATGGCGCGGCGGAAATCCAGGGCCTCGGCAATGCTCTCTTCCACCAGCGCGGTGCCGCCCGGTGCTTCCATCATCGCCGCGGCCACGTCGCACGAGGCAATGATCGAGTACTGCGGGCTCGTCGACGTGTGCATCAGATACGCCTCGTTGAAGCGGTACGTATCGAGCTTGCGCGTCTCGGAATCCTGCACGAGGATCTGCGAGGCCTGCGACAGACCGGCCAGCAGCTTGTGCGTGGACTGCGTGGCAAACACCAGCGCATCCTTGCTGCGCGGGCGGCCGTGGCCGATGGCGTGCATGTCCTCGTAGAACGGGTGGAACGACGCGTGCGGCAGCCACGCTTCGTCAAAATGCAGCGTGTCGATTTCGGTCGACAGCATGTTCTTGATCATCTCGGCGTTGTACAGCACGCCGTCGTACGTGCCCTGCGTGATGGTCAGGATGCGCGGCTTCTTGTTCTTGGCCTGGCTGGCGAACGGGTGATCGGCAATCTTCTTGGCGATCGTCTCGGGCTCGAACTCGCTCTTCGGGATCGGGCCGATGATGCCGAAGTGGTTGCGCGTCGGCATCAGGAACACCGGAATCGCGCCCGTCATCATGATCGCGTGCAGGATCGACTTGTGGCAGTTGCGGTCCACCACGACGATGTCGCCGGGCGCCACGTTGGCATGCCACACCATCTTGTTCGACGTCGATGTGCCGTTGGTCACGAAGAACATGTGGTCCGAGCCGAAGATGCGCGCAGCGTTGCGCTCCGACGCGGCCACGGGGCCCGTGTGGTCCAGCAGCTGGCCGAGTTCTTCCACGGCGTTGCAGACGTCGGCGCGCAGCATGTTCTCGCCAAAGAACTGGTGGAACACCTGGCCCACCGGGCTCTTCAGGAATGCCACGCCGCCCGAGTGCCCCGGGCAGTGCCACGAATACGAGCTGTCTTGCGCGTAGTCGATCAGCGCCTTGAAGAACGGCGGCGGCAGCGAATCGAGGTAGTTGCGCGCTTCACGGATGATGTGTCGGGCCACGAACTCAGGCGTGTCCTCGAACATGTGGATGAAGCCGTGCAGCTCGCGCAGCACGTCGTTCGGCAGGTGGCGCGAGGTGCGCGTCTCGCCGTACAGGAAGATGGGGATGTCCGCATTGCGGCGGCGCACTTCAGCCACGAAGCTGCGTAGGTTTTCAACCGCTTCCGGCTCCGGCTTGTCGTTGTCCGGGTTGATGAATTCGTCATCGTCAATCGAGACGATGAAGGTGGACGCGCGGCTCGACTGCTGCGCGAACGAGGTCAGGTCACCATAGCTGGTGAGGCCCGTGACCTCCATGCCTTCGTTCTCGATGGCCTCGGCCAGCGCGCGAATGCCCGATCCGGAGATGTTCTCGGAGCGGAAGTCCTCGTCGATGATGATGACGGGAAAGCGGAATTTCATCGTGGTTCCTTGACAGATGAAATAGAAGACACCGCTCCGGAAACTCGGAAACGGACTACAAAAACTAGGTCTTGGGCAGCGTCACACCGTGCTGGCCCTGGTACTTGCCGCCACGGTCCTTGTACGAGGTTTCGCACTCCTCGTCGCTCTCGAAGAACAGCACCTGAGCGCAGCCTTCGCCGGCGTAGATCTTGGCGGGCAGCGGCGTGGTGTTGGAGAACTCCAGCGTCACGTAGCCTTCCCACTCGGGCTCGAACGGCGTGACGTTGACGATGATCCCGCAGCGCGCGTACGTGCTCTTGCCCAGACACACGGTCAACACAGTGCGCGGGATGCGGAAGTACTCCATCGTGCGGGCCAGCGCGAACGAGTTCGGCGGGATGATGCACACATCGCCCTTGAAGTCGACAAACGACTTCTCGTCGAAATTCTTCGGATCGACGATGGTGCTGTTGATGTTGGTGAAGATCTTGAATTCGTCGGCGCAGCGGATGTCGTAGCCGTAGCTCGACGTGCCGTAGGAGACGATGCGGCGCCCTTCGGATTCGCGCACCTGACCGGGCTCGAACGGCTCGATCATGCCGTGCTGCTCGGCCATACGGCGGATCCACTTGTCGGATTTGATGCTCATGGAGCGTCCAGATACCTTGGATGAACAAATGGGGGCAGGCTTCGCGGTGCGAAAACTGTCCCCATTTGGTCACGCCGGTGGCCGGGCCCGGCGGGGCGATCCCCCTGGGTGATCCCCGTTTGGAACGCGGATTGTACTCCCAAACCTGTGACGGAAAACCCCGCGCCGGGCGTAGACTTGCCTGGGCGAGAGCGACCCGCTCAGCTGCCCGACCCCACGGCCTGCGGTAGCTCGCCGCGTGGGCCGACCACCTTGGCCATCTCCGGCTCGGCCACAAACCGGTCGCGGCCGGTATAGAGCAGGAAGTGCCGCCCAGTGCACCGCGCAAACAGGGTCAGATTGACCCGCTGTGCCATCTGGTGACCCATTTGCGTGACGCCCGAGCGCGTGAGCAGGAACGGAATGCCCATCTGTGCGCCCTTGATGACCATCTCGGAGGTCAGGCGTCCGGTGGTGTAGAAGATCTTGTCGCTGCCGTCCATGCCTTCCAGCCACATGCGGCCGGCAATGGCATCGACGGCGTTGTGGCGGCCCACGTCTTCAATGAAGATCAGCAGCTCGCCACGCGCGTCGAACAGCGCGCAGCCGTGCACCGAACCCGCCTGCTTGTAGATCGACTGCTGCAGCCGGATGGTGTCGACCACACGGTACAGCGTGGTCTGCGTGATGCGGGCCTCAGGCGGCAGGTGGATGGTGTCGATCTCGTCCATCAGCGAGCCGAACACCGTGCCCTGCCCGCAGCCGGTGGTGACGGTGCGGCGGGCGGTCTTCTCGTCCAGATCAGCAATGCCGCCGCGGGTGGTGACAGCGGCCGATTCGGTTTCCCAATCGACCTGCACGGCGGCAATCTCTTCGATGCTGCTAACCAGGCGCTGGTTGCGCAGATAGCCGAGCACGAGCGCTTCGGGTGCGCCGCCCAGCGTCATCAGCGTGACGAGTTCGCGCTTGTCCAGATAGACCGTCAGCGGGCGTTCACCGGGGATGTATACCTCGCGTGCACGGCCCAGCTCGTCGAGTACTTCAACCTCGTCGAGCAATGGAACAGAAGCGTTGGTCAGTTCGGGGCGCAGCGGCATCAGATCTTCGTTCAAACAAAAATGCGCACGACAAGCGTGCGCATGGACTTGCGGCTGGCGCCCCCTTTTTCAAGCGGGCGCCGCGTGCGGGCTAGGTCAGTTGGCCACGATCACGCCGCAGGCGATGCGCCCGCCGGAATTGCCGGTGGGCTGGGTTACATAGTCGTCCTTGCCAGCATGGACGACCAGCGCATGGCCGACGAGGCTCGTCGGCCCAGGGGTCAGCGTCACGCCGGAGAGAACGATCGAGCCGACGGCCTTGCCGTTGGCATCGGATTGCAGCATCGGGATGTCGCCAGCATGGTGCGGCCCGCTGACCGGGTTGCCGTGTTGCTGGCCGGTCGGGTTGAAGTGGCCACCGGCGCTCATGCCATCAGCCGAGGAGCAGTCGCCCTTCTCATGCACGTGGAAACCGAACATGCCATTGGCCGGCAAACCGGAAATATCCACGGCCATGGCAACCCGATTGTCGCCTTGCTGCGCGAGCTTCACGCTGCCCTGCACGGTGCTGCCGCTCTTGGGCGCCAGCACGGCCGAGGCCGCCATGGCCGAATCAGCCGCCTTGGCCGTCGGCCCAGTATTCGATGCACAGCCGGCCATCAGGCCGATCACGGCGAGTCCAATCGCGAGTTGCTTCATGTGTCACCTCCAGTCAGGGTTCACTTGCGAGCGGACGATTGTACTGCCGGATGATGAACTCGCAACATGGGCGCTGCGTCAACCTTTGGCAACAGGCGCCGATGCGGCTGGCGCGGCCGCAGCCGGCGCCGGTGGCACAAAGGGCCCTGGGTCGGCGCACGGCGTGCCCGGCTGCGTGTGTGCGCCCTTGCCACCGGCCTGGTAAGCCGCTGCGGCCTTGTCTTGTGCTTTGCACAACTGGAATGCAGCCACCTTGTCGCTCCAGGCCGCCTTGGCCTTGTCGACTTCAGCCTTGGCCTTCTGTTCCTCGGTCGGCGCAGGCAGCTTGGCCACGGCCAGCCCGCTTGCCAGGCTCAACACGGCGGCAGCCAGCGTCAACCCCATGGCGCGCGTCATCGTGAAAGCTTGCATGGTGAAATTCCTTGAGTCGATGGCGGTCGGTGACATCACGGCTTGGCGGGTTGCTCGCTCGGTGCTGGCGGCGCCGGCGGCTGCGAGCGCTGCGCCGGAATCTTGCCGGCCTTGATGTCGTCATACCAGAGTTCGTGGTGCTCCTTGGCCCAGGCCTCGTCGACATAGCCTTCGCGCATGGCGCGGTAGGCGCCTTCCATGCCGATCGTGCCCATGTAGATATGGCCCAGCGACATGCAGATCATGCCCACCGCCGCAATCGCGTGGACGATCTCAGCCAGTTGCATCGTGCTGCGGTAGTAATCCACGCCCGGCACGATGCGATCCAGCACCCAGCCCGACGCCGACAGGATCAGCCCGAACAGGACCAGGCCGCCCCAGAACCAGAGCTTCTCGCCGGCATTGAAGCGATGCGACGGCGGCTCATGACCACCGCCGAACAGGCCGCCGGCCCTCAATAGCCACTGCAGATCAATCCCGCGCGGCAGGTTGTCACGCACCCACATCACGAAGGCCACGATGATGCTGACCGTGAACAGCGGCCCGACCAGGTTGTGCAGATTCTTCAGCACATATGTCAGCCAACCGAACAACTGGTGACCCATGATCGGCAGCAGGAAATGCTTGCCCCACAGCATGACGATGCCCGACGCGCCCAGCGTGACGAAGGAAACCGCCATGGTCCAGTGCACATAGCGCTCGGTCGGCGTGAAGCGCTCGATCTTGCGGCCGGTCGGCGTTTCCTTCAGAGGAATCGCCCCCTTCCACAGGAAGAAGCCGAGGATGACCAAGGGCACCAGTACCACGAGCCAGCCACCCCACACGGTGATGACGCCGTTGCGGAACAAGCGCCATTTCTGGCCCGTACGCTGGATCAGCACGCCGGCTTCCAGACCGGGGATGCTGGCGTAATGCGCCTGGTCGGAATTCACCTCGCGCCAGACGGGCGCATTGTTGCCGGGCTGCTCGACGCGGCGCGCCTTCTGGTCCTGCGCTTCCTTGGCGAGGTCGCGTTTCTGCACATCAAACACGTTCTCCGAGACGATGTTGGAGAACGGCTGCGTTGGCTGCACAGCCGGGCTGACCGGTGCATTCGCAGCGGCTGATGCACTGGCCGGCTGCTGCGCGTTGGCGAGCAGCGCCGCACCGCCAAGCAGCAGCGCCATCGCAACGCACGTCAGGTGTTTCCAAGAAGTGCCCATGGACGAACCTCCGCTCGCGCGCGTCATGGCGTCTTGTTGTACTCGTTCTGATACTGGCCGCGTGCGCGGATCTGGTTTTGCCAGCTCGTGCGGTCACCGGGTGTCCAGTTCTTCGCCATGAATGGGTCGCCCTCTGCGCCCTTGTAAGCGGGCGTGTCGTCTTTGCGGTGCGAGGCCATTGCAGTTTGCGAACGCTCACCACAAGCGCCGAGCAACAACACGGCACCCAGGGCGATCAACAAGCTGGTCGAAGTTGTGCGCGGGCTCATGACTGCGCTCCCGGAGTCGAAGCAGGCGCCGAAGGTGCAACAGGCGCAGCGGGTGTAGCCGGCGCTGCCTGGCCACCCTTGCCCTGCGCACCGCCCGCACCACCATACGCCGTGCCCCACCCGAACAACTCTGCACCCTTCCCCCGCTTCATCACGCGGTTACGCAAGATGTCGGAAATCACATCGCCATCGCCGCCGAGCAGCGCCTTGGTCGAGCACATTTCCGCGCACAGCGGCAGCTTGCCTTCAGCCAGGCGATTGCGGCCGTACTTCTCGAACTCTTCTTCGCTGCCATTCTTCTCGGGGCCGCCGGAGCAGAACGTGCACTTGTCCATCTTGCCGCGCACGCCGAAGGTGCCCTGGCTCGGGAACTGCGGCGCGCCGAACGGGCAGGCATACGAGCAGTAACCGCAACCAATGCAGACGTCCTTGTCGTGCAGCACCACGCCGTCTTCGGTGCGATAGAAGCAGTCGACGGGGCAGACCGCCATGCACGGCGCATCGGAGCAATGCATGCACGCCACGGAGATGGATTTCTCCGCGCCGATCATGCCGTCGTTGATGGTGACCACGCGGCGCCGGTTCACGCCCCAGGGCACCTCGTTCTCGTTCTTGCAGGCCGTGGCGCAGGCGTTGCATTCGATGCAGCGCTCGCTGTCACAGATGAATTTCATGCGTGCCATGTTGATCTCCCCGTTCCTTTAAGCGAACCGCTCGATCTGGCAGACCGTCGTTTTCGTTTCCTGCATCATCGTCACCGCGTCGTAGCCGTAGGTGGTGGCCGTGTTGACGGCCTCGCCACGCACGATCGGGTGGGCGCCTTCCGGGTAGTAGTCGAGCAAATCCTTGCCCTGCCACCAGCCCGAGAAGTGGAACGGGATAAAGGCGTGGTCGACACCCACGCGCTCCGTCACCAATGCGCGCACCTTGATCTGGGCGCCGGTCGGCGTTTTGACCCAGACGAAGTCGTTGTGGCGGATACCCCGGTCGGATGCGGCCTTGGGGTTGATCTCGACGAAGTTCTCCTGCTGCAGCTCGGCCAGCCACGGGTTGGAGCGCGTTTCCTCACCGCCGCCCTCGTACTCCACCAGGCGACCGGAGGTGAGGATGATCGGGAATTTCTCGTAGACCTTGTTCTCGATATTGCGCTGCTGCACCGTCTTGTACAGCGTGGGCAGGCGCCAGAAGGCCTTCTTGTCGTCGTGCGTCGGGTACTTGGCGACCATGTCGGGCCGCGTGGAGTACAACGGCTCTCGGTGCTGCGGAATCGCATCGGGGAAGTTCCACACGATGGCGCGCGCCTTGGCGTTGCCGAACGGGTGGCAGCCATGCTTCATCGCCACGCGCTGGATGCCGCCCGAGAGATCGGTCTTCCAGTTCTTGCCCTCGGCGGCCTTCTTTTCGGCATCGGTCAGGTCATCCCACCAGCCGAGTTTCTTGAGGAAGACGTGGTCGAACTCGGGGTAGCCGGTGGTCAGGTCCGAACCGAGCGAGAACGAGCCGTCTTCCGCCAGCAGGTTGACGCCGTCGCGCTCCACGCCAAAGTTGGCGCGGAAATTACCGCCACCTTCCATCACGTGCTTGCTGGTGTCGTACAGGTTGGGCGAACCGGGGTGCTTGAGCTCCGGGGTGCCGTAGCACGGCCACGGCAGGCCGAAGTAGTCACCGGTGAGGTCGTAGCCCGTTTCCGGGTCCTTGCCGCCCTTGCAGCGCAGCGTGCGCACATCAAACAGATGCATGTTGCGCATGTGGGCCTTCAGACGTTCCGGCGATTGGCCGGTGTAGCCGATGGTCCAGTTGCCGCGGTTGATCTCGCGCAGCAGCGACTCGATCTCCGGCTCGCGCCACGTCATGCCGGCGCGCTTGTATTCGGTGATCTTGCAGCCCTTGCTCAGCTCCTTGCCAAAGCCAAGGCGATCGGCAAAGGCCTGCATGATGACGTGATCAGGCTGCGACTCGAACAGCGGTTCGATCACCTTCTCGCGCCATTGCAGCGAGCGGTTGGACGCCGTGCACGAGCCCGACGTTTCGAACTGCGTAGCCGCCGGCAGCAGGTAGACGGCACGGTTCGGATTCGGCGGTGAGCCATCAGCGGACGGCATGTTGGCCATCGCCGCCGTGGCCGACGGATACGGGTCAATCACCACCAGCAGATCGATCTTGTCGAGCGCGCGCTTGATGTCCATCCCGCGCGTCTGTGAATTCGGTGCGTGGCCCCAGTAGAAGACGGCACGGACGTTGTTGTCCTGGTCGATCAGGTCGTTCTTCTCCAGCACCGCATCGGCCCAGCGCGACACCGTCGTGCCGGATTTCTCCATCATCGCCTGCGAGGCGAAGCGGCCCTTGATCCAGTCGTAGTCGACATCCCACACCTTCGCGAAGTGCTTCCACGCGCCGGTGGCCAGGCCGTAGTAGCCCGGCAGCGAATCGGGGTTCGGGCCGACGTCGGTCGCGCCCTGCACGTTGTCGTGGCCGCGGAAGATGTTGGCCCCGCCACCCGACTTGCCGATGTTGCCCAGCGCCAGCTGCACGATGCACGACGCTCGCACGATGGCGTTGCCGATGGTGTGCTGCGTCTGGCCCATGCACCAGACCAGCGTGCTGGGGCGGTTCATCGCCATCATCTCGGCGACCTTGTGCACTTGCGCCTCGGGCACGCCGCACACTTCTTCCACCTTGTCCGGCGTCCACTTGGCGAGCACTTCCTCGCGCACCTTGTCCATGCCGTAGACGCGGTCGTGGATGTACTGCTTGTCTTCCCAGCCGTTCTTGAAGATGTGGTACAGCACGCCAAACAAGAAGGCGATGTCGGTGCCTGAGCGGATGCGCACGTATTCATCGGACTTGGCCGCTGTGCGCGTGTAGCGCGGGTCGACCACGATGACCTTGCAGCCGGTTTCCTTGGCATGCAGCAGATGCAGCATCGACACGGGGTGCGCCTCGGCCGCATTCGAGCCGATGTACAACGCGCACTTGGCGTTCTGCATGTCGTTGTACGAATTGGTCATCGCACCGTAGCCCCACGTGTTGGCCACGCCGGCCACGGTGGTGCTGTGGCAGATGCGCGCCTGGTGGTCGCAGTTGTTGGTGCCGAAGAACGACACCCACTTGCGCAGCAGGTACGCCTGCTCGTTGCTGTGTTTGGATGACCCGACGAAGAAGAACGAGTCCGGCCCCGTCTCCTGGCGGATCGTCTGCATCTTGGCGACGATCTCATTCAACGCCTGCTCCCAGCTGATGCGCTGGTAGCGGCCGTCGACGAGCTTCATCGGCGTCTTGAGGCGGTATTCGCCGTGACCGTGCTCGCGCAGGGCCGCACCCTTGGCACAGTGCGCGCCGAGGTTGATCGGCGAATCGAACACCGGTTCCTGACGCACCCACACGCCGTTCTGCACCACGGCATCCACCGAGCAGCCGACGGAGCAGTGCGAGCACACGGTACGGCGCACGACGATGTCGCCCTTCCCTTCCGCGGCTTGTGCCTCGCCCACCACCGATTTCTTCACCAGCGAGAGCTGCGTGGCCGCCAACCCTGCGCCCACGCCAATACCGGAGCGCTTGAGGAAGGTCCGGCGATCCATGGTCGGCAATGCGCCGGCCAGGCTGCGCGCCAGACTACCGGCCAGCGACGACGCGCCCTGGCGGCGAGCCGATGTGGTTTTCGTGTCCTGTACCGCCGGTTTGCGGGTCAGAAGCATAGGGGTCACCTGAGGATGTGGGGTGCGTGCAATGACAACAGCGGCTACAGCGGGTGCGAATGCGCCCGCGTCAGATCCACGTTGTCTTGTAGTACTTGCGGATGTGCTCGCTCAGGCGGTAGCCCGTCGCGCCATCATCGGCGGGTTCGGCCTGCGGCGTTGCCGAGGCGATGGGCGCATGCGCCAGATGGTTTGCTGTAGCGGCGGTGCCGGCAGCAGCAGCGACGGCAGCGCCCATCAGAAAACGGCGGCGTGTCGGCGCGTTGTCAGCGGACTCCGCGGATTCTGCTTGCGGACGAGCGTGAGGGACAGTGTTCGGACCTGGCATGTCGATGCTCCCCGGTTTCGTGAAACCGATGATCGAATCTAATAGGAATTATCCGACATATTTTAGAAGCAACTGTCGGGGAAAACCATGCCTGACACCCTCACCGGCTGAGTTTTCTGACGATTTGGCGACGATTTCTTTCAATCAGCCCAAATTGAACCGCCCCGCCATGACGTGGGCGGGGCCTTGCTCTTGACGGCGTGCTTATTTCTTAGGCAAATATCCGGCGTGCAGTCACGCCAATTCGAGCGCGAGCCGCTCGACTTCAAAAAACGCTTTGGCCAAACCCGCCGCATCGGCATAAAAGCGGGCACGTGGATGCTGCAACACAGCATCGCAAGCGGTGTCGACCCATAACGCCAGATGACGCTGGAAGAAGGCGCGCTGCTCCTCCACATGGGCAATGGCCGCATCGTCGCCGGCAATCAGGTAGCGCATGACCTCGCACAGAGTGGCGAGGTGGTCTTCGGTTTCGGTAATGCCTTCGGCGCGCTCCAGGCCATAGCGACGCAGATCATCGCGCAGCACCACCAGCGGCTTCTCGTTAAGGAAACCAGCCTGGTAGTACGAGCCGTACAGGAACACCTCCGGCTTGCCGACGCCGATGAACAGCTCGGTGTATTCGTCATCGGCCTGTGCCGCAGTGGTCTGGCCGGCACGCGCGACGAGGCGGCGCCAGGCCTGCGTGAGTGCGCTGCTGGCAGCGGCTTGCGCATCGGCCGGGTCAGCATCGCTGTCGCTGGCGGGCTCCAGTGGCGCTGCCGCAATCCGTTGCAGCAAGTCTGCGTCCGGCGCGTGGAAGAACAGCGTTGCCAGCAAACCATAGAGGTCTGCGCGGGCGAGATCCTCCGCACTGTCGGCGGGCGTGGCGGCGCGTTGGAATTGCAGAGGCTGGGCGTCGGTCATGGGAAACGGAAACGGGATCGGGAGTTCGCTCTTCAGTGGGTGGTGCCCGGACGTTCGCCGCGCTCCATCATGTCGATCACACGGCAGTCGCCGCACATCTTCAGGCGCTCGGCGGCGGCACCGGAGAATGCGGGATGCGCACCGAGCTTGGCCAGCATCGTGGTGATCATCTGTGCAGTGCCGAACGGCTTGCCGCAGCGGATGCAGTGGAACGGCTGTGTCTCGTTCAGCGTGACAGGCTGGCGCGCCTCGGCCGACAGGTTCAGGCGCGGCACGAGCGCGATGGCGTCTTCGGGGCACGTGGTCTCGCACAGGCCGCACTGGACGCAGTTGCGCTCGATCATCGCCAGCACTGGCCGCTCGGCCTGGTCGCGCAACGCTTGCGGGGGGCATGCCCCGACGCAGGCCATGCACAGCGTGCAGCGCTCGCGGTCCACGGTGATGGCGCCAAACGGTGCGCCGGCCGGCAGCGGAATCACAGCCTCGGTCGCTTTGGCGTGGCGGGCAAAATGGTCGAGCGCGAAGTCGAGCGTCTCGCGCTTGGCGGCAGCCACGGCGAACGTCGCAGCGGGCATGTCACGGCGGAACCCACGCAGCGAGCCGGATACGTCGGGCGCATTCAACCGGGCATCGAGCGCAGCCGGGTCGGTGACGTCAATCAGCACAACGCTCGATGCATCAGCTGGCTCACCCAGACCTTGCAGTACGGCCTGCGCCACTGCGACCTGCTCCGCGAGCATCGCCCGGTACTGCGGCGCGTCGTCTTCGGTGAGAAGGATGGCGATACGCGCGGCGCCATAGGCAAGCGCCGAGAGCCACACCTCCAGCCCGGTCGACGCCGCATGGAACACCTCGACGGGCAGCACATTCACGGGCACGCCCTGCGCGTTGCCGGTACGTGCGGCACGGCCCAGTTGCTCGATCAGTGCGCGGCCACGCTCACCGTTGTGCAGCAGAACCACTGCATCGCGCCCACCTGCCGATGCGTAGGTGTTCAGCAGCGTTTTGAGTTTGCGACCCTGGTACGGTGCGCTCGGGTACGCATAGGTGATCGCGCCGGTCGGGCACGCCGTCGTGCAGGCACCGCAGCCGACGCACAGGTTGGGTGTGACGTGCACGCTGCCGCGTCCGTCCTTCCATTGCGACGAGATCGCCGATGCGGAGCACACCTGCACGCACGCATCGCAACCCACTTGGCCGTTACGCCCATGCGCGCAGATCGATTCCTTGTACTGGAAGAACTTCGGCTTCTCGAACTCGCCCACCATCTGCAGCAGTGCGAGCGATGCCGTCAATTGACGGCCCGCATCAGCACCTGCGTGGAAGTAGCCCTGCGGTGGTTGATGCTGCGAAAAGGCTGGTGCGTCGTTCAAATCGAAGATCAGGTCGAACTGGCCAGACAGTGTTTGCGGTGCGTCCACACGCCCGAAGTCGATCGCCATGGCCTCACCACAGGCCCGTATACAGACTTCCTTGCAATCGCGGTGGTCGCGGCAGAGATCGAGATCAATCTGGTAGAGCGCGTCGATCGCGTTTTCCGGACACACATCGATACAGGCATTGCAGTGTGTGCAACGGTCCAGATCGATCGGATTGCGGTTGCGCCACTGCACGTCGAAGGCGCCAAGCCAGCCCTTGATCTCCGCCAGTTCGCCGGCGTGGACGGGCCAGCGGCGCTCCATCGGCGGCGAAAGCGGGCCAGCGGATCGATCGCGCCCGGTTGCCAGTACCGTTACGCTCAGTTGATCGGCCAAGCGCTCGGCCCACGGCATAACCCGCTCGGCGGGGCCGACGATCAGCAGGTTGCCCTCGGAGCGGTAATCGACCACGGGCACCGGGTCTGGCGCAGGCAACCCGGCCACCGCCAGCAGCGCCGCTGTCTTTGCATGAAAGCCGCGCGCATCGCGTTTGGCACCCGCTGACCACCCGCCCGTCTCGCGTATGTTCACAAAATGGATCGGCGCGGTCACACCTTCGTGTTGCGCAGCCACTTCGGCAAACAGCGCCTTCTCCTGCGTACAGGCGACGATCACGTCTTCCGTGCCGTCCAGCGCCTGCGTGAAGGCGCCGATCTCGCGGCGACACAGCAGGTGGTGCGTCTTGCCAGGCGCATCAATGGCGGCGTCGGACGCGCGCAGGGCATCGCTCACCGTATCGGCGTCGAGCGGCATGGTGTGATTGCAACTGCAGACCAGCGTGGGCATGAAATTGTGCGTATGCGCCCGCGTCTGATGCGCAGGCTATGGGGACACGGCCGTACGGTCTTCTGCCGCACGGTCCTCTTTTTTTATTCTACGGACGGTGGCTTAGCGCCGCCATGCGGGCTTGCCTGGGCGGGGTCGTCAATGACAGGCGACTCTGCCGGCTCAGGCGGCGTTTCGCTGGTCACGGTGGGTGCAGCCTCGGCGTCGAGTGGTTCGAAATCCACCCTTTTCGCCACTTCCTCGTCCAGCGGCTCGAACAACCGCAGCTCCGCCGTGTGACGCAGCTCGCGCAGCATCTCGGGCGGAATCGGGTCGGGCTGCGAGTAATCGTCGATGTAGGTGTCGAGCCCGTCCATCACATTGAAATGCGGATCGGCGAAGAGCTTCTTGAGCGCAGCGCGCTTGACGGCTTCGTCCACGCCACGCGCGACAAAAGGCGTGAAATCGTCGGCAGGTGTGAGCTTCGCGGCGTCTTCGAGCGTCAGTGGCGGCGGCGCGTCAGGCGCAGGCTCGACCGGCACCGGTTCGGGCGCTACAGCCGGCGCAGACACCACCTCGGCAGGCGGCGCGGCCTCCGGCTCGGGCTCGCCGCGCCGTTCCGCCGTCTTACGGCGCGACCAGCGCGAGAGGAAGGATTCGTCGCTCACGGCAGCCTCGCTCAGAACTTCGCGCGGTCTTCCGGCGACAGGAACGACTCCGGCCGGCGCCGCTTCTTCGGCTCGGGCCGGTAGTTCTCGGCCACGTATGCCTGCAGCCACTCCAGCGCGGCGGCGTCCAGCGGCACGTTCTCGACTGTTTCGCCGCCGTCGAGCCAGCGACCCGCCTCGTTGTAGCTCACCGAGACCGTATGCGGAATCGCCCGGCCCTCATCGTCCGTGCCCGCTTCGCCCAGGCGCCACAGCACGAACCAGCAAGGCGCGGCGGAGGTCACGTTCAAGTAGTAGCCTTCGGCTTCGTCGCGGAACAGCGTGACGGTGAAGCCGGGCGTGAGCCAGCGTTCCTCAGTGTCCGAGCGATCGAGACAGCGCGGTTCGCTGCCGTACTCGCCCAGATCCGGCACGACGGCCTCCAGCCGCCACTGAAACGGCTGCCAGCGGTTGGCGGTCGGGCGGCGGCACAACACCACCGCCATCCTCACGGACGGGCGCTCCACCTGACGATCATTGGGCAGCGGCTCGGTGGTATCCATGGCTTACGTGTTCTGCACGACGATCGACGGGAACTTGCTCGTCATGTCCTTCGCCTTCTCGGCCACGGCAATGGCGACGCGGCGCGCAATCTGCTTGTAAACGCCGGCAATCGCGCCGTCGGGGTCGGCCACCACGGTCGGGCGGCCTGAATCGGCCTGCTCGCGGATCGACAGATTCAGCGGCAGACTGCCCAGGAACGGCACGCCGTACTGTTCGCACATCTTCTCGCCGCCACCCGCGCCGAAGATGTGCTCGGTATGGCCGCAATTCGGGCAGCAGTACACCGCCATGTTCTCGACCACGCCGATGATGGGAATGCCCACCTTCTCGAACATCTTCAGGCCCTTCTTGGCGTCGAGCAGCGCGATGTCCTGCGGCGTGGTGACGATCACCGCGCCCGTCACAGGCACCTTCTGCGACAGCGTGAGCTGGATATCGCCCGTGCCCGGCGGCATGTCGACGATGAGGTAGTCCAGATCGCGCCAGTTGGTCTGCTTGAGCAGTTGCTCCAGGGCGGAGGTGACCATCGGGCCGCGCCAGACCATCGGGTTGTCCTGCTCGATCAGGAAGCCGATCGAGTTGGCCTGGATGCCGTGGCCTTCCATCGGCTCCATGGTCTTGCCATCGGCGGACTCCGGCTGGCCCTGGATGCCGAGCATCATCGGCTGGCTTGGGCCGTAGATGTCGGCGTCCAGAATGCCGACGTTCGCGCCTTCAGCGGCCAGCGCCAGCGCCAGGTTCACGGCGGTGGTCGACTTGCCCACCCCGCCCTTGCCCGACGCCACGGCAATGATGTTCTTCACATTCGGCATCAGATGCACACCGCGCTGCACCGCGTGCGCGACGATCTTCATCGACACCTGCACGCTCACGTTTTCGACACCTTGCACCTGACGCAGCGCCCCGATCACCAGCTTGCGGATCACGTCGAACTGGCTTTTGGCCGGGTAGCCGAGTTCAACGTCGAGCGATACCTCGCCGCCGTCAACCCGGACGTTGCGCACCGATTTGGACGACACAAGGTCACGCTCGGTATTGGGATCCACCACGCCGCGCAGGGCTTCGGTGATCTGTTCGACGGTTACGCTCAACATTGACTCCACAAATCTAATGCAAATGGGGGAAGGGCCAACGATTGCCCGACATGAACTTTGTCGGGTCCTGGCCACTCTATGTACTGTTTTGCTATTGTATTTTGCCGGCGCGACATTCGTCCGATTCCCCCCATATATTCCTAGGCCACGCCGGCCATCGGCAGACCAAACAAGAACCGATCCCGTTATTTGTAGGAGAAACCATGAAAGCCAAGCTTATTTCCGTCTCACTCGTCGCCCTGCTGGCGGCCGGCTGTGCCACCGAGCAGCAGAACAACACCGCCGTTGGCACGGGTGTTGGCGCAGCTGTGGGCGCGGGCATCGGCGCACTGGTGGGCAACGGCAAGGGTGCAGCCATCGGCGGCGCACTGGGCGCAGCTGCTGGCGCAGCCGCCGGTTACAACTGGAGCGCCATCAAGTCCAAGCTGGCCGGCGATACGGCTGGCACGGGCACGCAAATTTCGGAGCAGCCTGACGGCTCGCTTAAGCTGAACATTCCGAGCCAGGTCTCGTTTGATACCGACAGCGCCGTGATCAAGCCGTCGTTCCGCGGCGCGCTGGATAGCGTTGCACAGACGCTCACGGCAAATCCGGAGCTCGCCGCCAATGTGGTCGGCCACACGGATAGTACCGGCAACGCCAACTACAACATGACGCTGTCGCAGAAGCGCGCCCAAAGCGTGGCGAGCTATCTGACCGACCGCGGCGTCGCACGCAACCGCCTGGCCGCTGAAGGCCGTGGCCAGACGCAGCCGGTTGCCGACAACGCCACCGAGGCCGGCCGGGCACAAAATCGCCGCGTCGAAATTTATTTGAAACCAATTCAGGGATGACCCAGTCATAGAGAACAGGTACCGCTTGCTGCGCATTGCTGGCTCGCGATGTGTGGCTGACCTCCCGGGCGGTACCTGATTTCTCCTCCTTTTCCGTTGTGGAAAGCTGCGCCGGCTCTGACCGGCGCTTTTTTTTGGATCACGCAACCTGCGACGTCCTGCCGCAGCTTCCAAGCTTCAGATTCCCACCATTCGTCGCACACCGGCCCCGGGCCGCCGAGCGCGCTAAAATACACGTTTCTCCGCGCACCGCTCCTTTTCTGCGGCCCGCCCGCACCTTTCTGGCCTGCCCATGTCCGAACGTCGCATCCTCGTCACTTCCGCCCTGCCCTATGCCAACGGGCCGATCCACATCGGTCACCTGGTCGAGTACATCCAGACCGACATCTGGGTGCGTTTCCAACGCATGCGCGGGCACGAAACCTACTATGTGGGCGCCGACGATACACACGGCACGCCCGTCATGCTGCGCGCCGAGAAGGAAGGCCTGACCCCGCGCCAGTTGATCGAGCGCGTCTGGACCGAGCACAAGCGCGACTTCGATAACTTCCTGATCTCGTTCGACAACTACTACAGCACCGACTCTGACGAGAACAAGGAGCTGTCTGAGCGCATCTACCTGCAGCTCAAGGAAAACGGCCTGATCGACGTGCGCGAGGTCGAGCAGTTCTACGACCCGGTCAAGGAAATGTTCCTGCCGGACCGCTTCATCAAGGGCGAGTGCCCGAAGTGCGGCGCGAAAGACCAGTACGGCGATTCGTGCGAAGTCTGCGGCGCGACCTACCAGCCGACCGACCTGAAGAACCCGTACTCCGTGGTGTCGGGCGCAACGCCGGTGCGCAAGTCGTCGGAACACTACTTCTTCAAGCTGTCCGACCCGCGCTGCGAAAACTTCCTGCGTGAGTGGGTGGCCGATCTGGCCCAGCCCGAAGCCACCAACAAGATGCGCGAGTGGCTTGGCGACGAAGGCGAGGCCAAGCTGTCGGACTGGGACATCTCGCGTGACGCACCGTACTTCGGCTTCGAAATTCCGGGCGCACCGGGCAAGTACTTCTATGTGTGGCTGGACGCGCCGGTCGGCTACTACGCCAGCTTCAAGAACCTGAGCGCGAAGCTTGGCCTCGACTTCGAATCGTGGATCAGCGCGCATTCGACCACCGAGCAGTACCACTTCATCGGCAAGGACATCCTGTATTTCCACACGCTGTTCTGGCCGGCGATGCTCAAGTTCTCGGGCCACCGCACGCCGACCAACGTGTTCGCGCACGGTTTCCTGACCGTGGACGGCGCCAAGATGAGCAAGTCGCGCGGCACCTTCATCACCGCGCAGAGCTACATCGACACGGGCCTGAATCCGGAATGGCTGCGCTACTACTTCGCCGCCAAGCTGAACGCGACAATGGAAGACCTGGACCTGAACCTGGACGACTTCATCGCCCGTGTGAACAGTGACCTGGTCGGCAAGTTCGTCAACATCGCGAGCCGCTCGGCGGGCTTCCTGGTCAAGCGCTTTGACGGCCGCGTGAGCGATGCCGCCCTGGGCCATCCGCTGATGGTGCAACTGCGTGAAGCCGCTCCGCAAGTCGCCGACCTGTACGAGAAACGCGAGTACAGCAAGGCCCTGCGTGCGGTGATGGAGCTGGCCGACGCCGTCAACGCGTTCGTCGACACCGAAAAGCCGTGGGACCTTGCCAAGGACGAAGCCAACCGCGAGAAGCTGCACGCCGCGTGCTCCGTGGCGCTCGAAGCCTTCCGCCTGCTGGCCGTGTACCTCAAGCCGATCCTGCCGACCACGGTGGAGCGTATCGAAGCGTTCCTGAACGTTGAACCGCTGACCTGGCGCGCGATTGATTCGGCACTGTCGTCGGCCAAGCCGATCCAGCCGTATTCGCACCTGATGACGCGCGTGGACAAGAAGCAGGTCGATGCGCTGGTCGAAGCGAATCGTCAGTCGCTGCAGGCTACTGCGGATGCGCCGGTTGCTGCCGCCAACGGTGTTGCCACCATTGAGCCGATGGCTGAGACCATTACCATCGATGACTTCGCCAAGATTGACCTGCGTGTGGCCAGGATCGTCGCTTGCCAGCGCGTGGAAGGGTCGAACAAGCTGCTGCAGCTTACGCTGGATGTGGGTGAAGGTCAGACGCGCAATGTGTTCTCGGGGATTCAATCGGCGTATGCGCCGGAAGACCTGGTGGGCAAGCTGACTGTGATGGTTGCCAACCTCGCGCCTCGCAAGATGAAGTTTGGGATGTCGGAAGGGATGGTGTTGGCGGCTTCTGCTGCTGATGAGAAGGCTCAGCCGGGCCTCTACATCCTTGAGCCGCATTCTGGTGCTGTGCCGGGCATGCGGGTGCGTTGATTTGGTTTGATTGGGGTGGGCCTTGCTGGTCCATCCCTTGTTTCATCCCCTGCCGGGGCTGACTCACTTTCTTTGTCTTGCCAAAGAAAGTAAGCAAAGAAAGGCGCGCCCGATGCGGCGACAGACTCCTTGAATTTATGTCGCAAGGAGGGGAAGGGAAAAACTCGCTGCGCTCAGACAGTTTCCCTTCCTTTTTCCTCCTTGCAACAGAAATTCAAGGCGCCCCATAGGGCAGGGAAAGTCAAAGGCAAAAAGCCAAACCATCTGGATGCCAGCCAGAACGACAAAGGCCAACCTCGCGACGGGTTGGCCTTTTTCTTTTGACGTTGAGCCCTTGATGGCGCCTTGGATTTTTGTTGCGGGGAGGATAAAGAAGGGAGGCTGTCTGAGCGCAGCGAGTTTGCCTCCCTTCCCTCCCCGCGACAAAAATCCAAGGAGGGGGTCGCCATCTCGGGGGCGCCTTTCTTTTGCTTGGCGGTTTCAAGCAGCAAGTGCAACACGTTATCTAGGATGTGTTGCATGGGACGAAGCTACGAACACCTGGGCGCCGAGGAGCGAGGCGCGATCTTCGCGATGAAACTGGAGGAGCGCAGCACGCGAGAGATTGCGCGCGCACTGCAGCGCTCACCGAGCACGATCAGTCGCGAGCTTCGGCGCAACGGCTGGAGGCCTGAACACGAGCGCACAGCGATGGGACGGCCCACAATAGCCGGTGGCTACAATGCGGTGCGCGCCGGTCAGCGAGCCTCCCGATTGCGACGCAAGCCGCGTCGCGAACGCAAGCTGCGCCGGCAAGGTGCGCTGTGGCCTGAGGTGCGCCAGTACTTGGAGAGAGGCTTCTCGCCAGAGCAGGTGGCCGCGCAACTCAAACGTGTCCACCCCGGTGAGCCTGCCTTGAACGTCTCGCACGAAACGATCTACCACGCGATCTACGCTGCTCCACGCGGCGCACTGCGGCGCGAGTTGGTGAGCTTGTTGAGGCAGGCGCATGGCGCTCGCAAGCCGCGCTCGCGCGGGCAGCTTACCGACATGGTGAGCATCCATGTGCGCCCACCCGAGGCCAATGACCGATTGATCCCGGGACACTGGGAGGGGGACCTGATCAAGGGAGCTGGCAACCGTTCGGCGGTCGGCACGCTGATCGATCGCAGCACGCTGTTCCTGATGTTGGTGAAGATCGATGGCAGTACCGCTGAGGCCGCCTTGCACGCTTACAGCGCGGCGTTCGCGCCACTGCCTGAGGAACTGCGAAAAACCCTGACGTATGACCAGGGCAAGGAAATGGCATTGCATCGCAAGCTGGCCGAAGCCACTGGCATCCGCATCTACTTCTGTGATCCGCACAGCCCCTGGCAGCGCGGCATCTGCGAGAACACGAATGGGCTGCTGCGTCAGTACTTGCCAAAGGGCACAGACCTGTCGGTGCTCTCCCAGCGCCTGCTTGACGCGATTGCGCTGCTGATGAACACCCGTCCGCGCAAAACGCTCGGCTGGCGCACCCCGGCCGAGGCCTTCATTGAGAACTGCGCTAAGCAGGGCATTGTGATTGACCCCGCTGTTGCACTTGGTACTTGAAACCGCCCTTACTTTTCTTTGGCAAGACAAAGAAAAGTGAGTCGTGCCCGGCAGGGTACGAAACAGGGATGCACCACAAGAACATCCCCTTAGCAGAGGCTCCAACTACCCCCCATTCAACCGGTTATCGCTCCGAGAAGTCGTAGTCACCTTCCCATCCGGCCCAAAGTGGACATTGAAGAACGCCTTCTCAGTCGGGCTCTCCATCCACCGGTATCCCCACACCTCTTCCTGCTTCAGCTTGAACGCCTCCACCTTGCCCGGCTTGCCGAGCATCCGGCGGATGTCATCCTTGCTTTGCCCAACCCGCACACGCCCAAAGTTCTCGGCGGTGAGCACCTGCTCAATCTTGCCGACATGGCCATCGGGAGAAATCGTCACCATCCACGTAGACGTCCCTTCCGGCCCACGCGGGTACTCCAGCTGCCGCGTACCCCCCTCGTTCTCCCAGATCATCTCGGGCTCGCCCGCTGTGGCCTTCACATCGGCCTCGGTCGACTGCCCGGCAACGATGTCCTTGAACAGCAGGTTGTCCGGTTTGGCCGATTGCCACACCCGCTTGGCCGCCTCCCCCGCGCGATCGACAGCCTGGTCGACCTTCTGCTGATCGCAACCAAACAACCCGAGCAATGACGTCAGAATGCCCATGGTGACTCCCACTTGTGCGAGTTGACGACGATGCGGCATGGAACCCCCTCGTTCAAAACGTAGATCCGTCGCCATTCTGGCAGCCGGACCGCCCGATTACCAACGCTTGTTGAACAGCACCGAAGCACCGTTGATCGTGCCGCCACGTGCCACGACCGACCATCTCCGTGAGAATTGCCACGTCATCTTGACGATGGAATCCGCGGTCGACAGGCTTTGCTCGTAGCCCACGGTGATGCTCTCGGAGATGGCCTTGCCCAGGCTCACCACCTGCGGATCGGTCAGGCCCGAAGTCGACGCCCCGATCGAAAACTCATCCAGCCCGAAGCGCCGCGCCACATTCTTGCCCGCCACATTGCCCAGCAGCCCAAGCGCTGCGCCGGACATCGCCTGCTGCTGGCCCAGACCAGCGTTGGATGCGCTATAGCCGAACATCAGCCACGAGAGCTTGTCTTCATCCGGCACGTTCGGTTCGGAGACCAGCTTCACGCGTGGCTGGCGCACCGTGCCGGTCACCTGCACGCCGGCCTCAACCTCCTGGTTGCGGCGCATGGCAGTGATGTTGAACGACGGGTTGTTGATCGGCCCAGTGAAGTTCAGCACGCCCTGATCGATGGCCAGCTTGCGGCCGAACGCTTCATAGGTACTACCTTGGCGCACATAAATCGTGCCAGTGCCACGCAACGGCACCAGCGGCTCGCTATGCACCGTCATCTGGCCGCCCAGCGAAAGGTCGGCACCCGCGCCCTTGAAGCGGAAGTTGTCGCCAAAGTCGACATCGACGTTGATGACCGGGCTGAAGCGGCCGGCAGGCTTTTCTTCGCGCTTGACGCCACGCTCGGCCTGATTGCGGGCGGCATCGGCACGACGCACGATGACCACGTCATCGCCAAGTGCGGGCGCGCCGTCCTTGGGCAGATCGAACAGGCCGCGGTCGACCTTGAACTTGCCGGTAATGCCCACGCGGTCGTTGTCGTTGGCAATGCGCGCCTGGCCCGACAGCACCAGCGTGCGATCCGGATCGGCAAAGAGCTGCAGCTTGTCGGCAACGATGGAGCCGCTCAGGTTGGGGTTGGCCTCGCCGAGCTGCACGCGGCCCTTCGCGCGCACCGTGCCGTCGCCGCCGTAGAACACCACGTCCTGCAGGTCGACCACGTTCTGGTCCAGCGCCACGCGCACCACGCCCTTGGTCAGGCGGATGCCCTGGTCGTACAGCGCCACCTCGATGTCCTGTCCGGTCAGGAAGCCGCTGATCTTGGGCGCACCAACCGTGCCGGCAAACTGCAGGCTGGCCGCAAGCTGGCCATCGGTTGCAACGTCAGGGCCGAGCAGGTCGCCGATGCCTTTGAGATGCGGCAGGCTGATGGTCAGCCCGCCTGTCAATGGTGAGGCCGGCGACATCAGCGCCAGTGCACCTGGCGCAGCATCGCGCGTCAGTCCGATACCGGCATCGAGGTAAAGGTTGCCAACGCGCGTCGACTGCACATCGCCGCGCAATGCCAGCCGCATGCCCTCGCCGCGCGCCTCCACCACCAGCACGGTCAACCCCAGCGGCGTGAATCCGCGGCCTGCGTTGATCGACAGATCACCGCTGCGACGGGCAAAGCGCGCCGTACCGGTTGCCGTACCGCCGAGGTCCAGATCCCATTGGCCATCGATGACGAGATCCGTCCGCACCGGAGGTGCCTGGCCCGTCCACGTACGCACCAGTTCCAGAACGCGTGCGATCTGCAATCCATCGACACGGCCAGCGCTGCGCAGATGGCCCTGGTTGGATTCCACGCGCTCGATGTGGATAGGCGTCTGATCCAGCGTCAGATCTGCGCGGCCGATCATCAAGCGACTCGGCGCCACCGACACACGTACCGGCGCCGTCAGTTGGAGGTTGGGCGCGCCCTGCGCCGACAGCGTGGAGATCGTGCCGTCCCACGCATCACCGTCTTTACCGGGCGTCAGTGCGCCATCACCAGCCAGCGCGAACTTGAACGGCTGGCTTCGCACGTTGCCGTCGGCATCGGCGCGGAAGCGGTGGGCGCGACGCGTACCGTCCAACGTGGCGTGCACTTCGCGCAATGACACACTCGGGGCCGTCACACGCTGCGCGGTCAGCTCGAACTGCAGCGGCCCGTCGATCCCGTCCCGCATCTGCGCACGGCCGTTCGCCAGTTCGATCTTGTTGCCCTGATAGGCAAGCTGCTGCGCGCGGAAGGTGGCGTCCACCTGCGGGCGCTTGATCGTGCCGGACACGTCGCCAGACAGGGTGAGCGCCCCGCTCACGCCAAGCTGCAGGCGCGCGAGCTGTGGCGCGTCAACCTCCACGTGCAGGCGGTCGCCCGCAGCGCCAAAGCTGCCGCGCAGGCTGGCCTTGTTGCCGGCCACATCCAGCTTGGCGTCGCTCGGCAGCAGGCGCATCAATTCGTCAACCTTGCGCAGGTGGACGTTGCCGTCGCCCGTCATCGGCAAACCGGCGTAGTCGCTGTTGCGCACCGCAAACTTGATCGCCGCATCGATCGGCTCACCCAGCGTGCCGCGTGCATCAAAGGTTGCGTTGATACGGCCCTTGGCCACCTTGGCCAGGCGCGACGGGTCAAACTCCGCGAGGTCGCCCTTGAAGGCGAACGACTGCACGTCGTCATGCTTGAGCGCGCCCGCCAGCGTCAATCGTGAGCGGCCCAGCGACACCTGCGCACTCTCCACGGCCACCTGCGCCGCGTCGAGCACCGCCTTGGCCTGCGCACGCATGTCACCGCCGGCAAGATCCAGCGCCACATGCTGCGTACCGCCCGCAAAGTCCACGGTGATGGGGCCGGCGAGCTTCGTTTTCTCCAGCGACGCGTGCAGCGCCTGCAAGTCGAGCTGGCGCACATCCACTCGCAACGTGCCGTGGCCCTTCTTCACATCCGCGCTGCCAGTCAGTTGCGCGCCGCCCAGCAGGCGCACATCCAAGCCGGTGAGTTGCTGATCGTCTTCGTTCAGTCGCACCTGTGCGCGCAAGGATTGCAGCGGCAGTTTCTGCTTGTCGAGCGTGCCGGCCTGGGCGTTGTCGATCTGGATGGGGCCGGCGACCGTCAGCGTCTTGGCTTTCTCATCCGGGCGCAGATCGGCGTGGATGGTGAGCGAGGCCTCCGGCGCGCCCGGCGCAAACGCACGCGGGTTCACGTGGTCTGCAGACACAACCGCACGCGAAAGCGGCAGCACGCCAAACGGCGTGGCATCGATCTGCGCCTGCGCAGTCAGCTTGGCACCGGTGCCGGTCGCGTCGATATGCAGCGCTTCCAACGAGCCCGAAAGCTGCGCCGACACCGACGCATCCTGCTTCTGCCCGTTCGCTTCGAACTGCGTGGCCAGCGTGGCCGCGCCCGTGAGCGGGTACGGCCGCGTGCCCGTCATGCGCAGCGTGGCCGCCAGCTTGCCGGCGGGCGTTTCCATCCCGTCGAGCAGCACGTTGTGATGCGTGCCATCGGTGTGCAGGCTGCCGGCAATCGATTTGAGTTCGGTAGTCGACGTGCCCTCGCGTATGGCGAGGCGGTCTACGGCCAGCCGATCCACGTCCAGCGCCAGCGGCAACACCAATGAAGCAGGTGGCCCGCTCGGCGGTGTTGGTGGCGTCGGGTGCAGGATCACCTCGACACTGCCCGCTGTGAGATACGCAAAGTGGGCATGCCACGGCCCGCGTGTGATGGTCCAGCGGCCTTCCACGTGGTCGATGCGCACTTCGGTGCTGCCCGCACGCACATGCACGTCACGTAGCGACAGCCCTTCGCGCAACGTGCCACCGGCCAGCTTGCCCGATACGTAGTCGTGGCCGAAACGCGTGGCAAGCGACCACAACTGTGCCGTGCCCGTCGGCGAGTGAATGGCCCAGGCCAGCCAGCCGGCAACACCAAGCACGATTACCAGCACAAGAGCGACGAGGCCGCCCAGCCAGCGAGCTAGACGACGGCCCCAGCCGCGCTTGGGCTTCGGCGCTTCGGGTTGGGTGGATGCAGGCGTCTGAGAGTCAGTCATGGTCATGCTCAGAACGCGATACCCAGCGATACGCTCGGCCGGAATTGCCTCTGCTGGATACCGTAGGCCAAGTCGAGCTGGATCGGCCCGACCGGGCTCTTCCAGCGCACGCCCACGCCCACGCCGTTGAACCAGCGGCGCTCCGACCAGTTGTCGGTGGCGGTACCGGTATCCCAGAACACCGCGCCGCCCCACTGCGGCAGGAACCAGCGCTGGTACTCCAGCCCGCCCGTCGCAAGGAATTTCGTCGGCAGCGTACTGCCGTTGACCTCGTTGCCGATGCTCTGGAAGTCGTAGCCGCGCACCGACTGCGTGCCGCCCGTACGGAAACGCAGCGTGGCCGGCACGCCATCACCCGCGCCACCAGTAATGACCGCGCCCAGTTCTGCCCGCGCGACAAAAATGTCGCGCTGCCCGACCGGCACGAACTGGCGAATGCGGCTATACGAGCGCACAAACGTTTGGTCCGTCAGGAAGCCCTTCACCGCCGCGCCGATCTGCGTGGTGATGATGTTGCCCCGGCGCGGGAACAGCGGGTCGTCCACGTCGCGACGCGTCCAGGCGAAGCCGGGTACCAGCGCCTTGCTCAACTGGCGCTCGGCGCCTTCGGGGCGCAGGTCGTCATAGTAGAAGTCGATGGTGAACGAGGTCTCGTAGATGCCGCGTACGCGCGTCTGTTTGAAGCCTGAGCGATAGCTGCGCGTCTCGGTGCCCGAGGTGTCGGTGCGATCCATGCTGCTGTAGAGGCTGTTGACGTACTGCTTCTCGTCGGGCGGCAGGGTCACGCCGGCAAACAGATACTGCCGGCGCTGCTCGATGCGCGCCTGGGTGTCGAGCACCCAAGCCTTGTTGAACAGATTCAGGTATTGATAGCGCCCTTCCACCGAGGCCCCCGTGTCCGTGCCATAGCCGACACCGCTGGTGAGGCGGTTGGGCGGGTACTCACGCACGCGCACACGTACCGGCGCGTTGACGGGGTCTTTCGGATCGTCGCCCAGGTCGACAACGGCGTTGGCGAAGTACGGCTGGCCCTGGATGGCGGCCTGCAATGCCTGCAGGCGGTCGGCGGAGTAATCCTCGCCCACGCGCAGTGGATTGACGTTGGTGATGATGCTGCGCGGATAGCGCGTCAAACCCTGTACATCCAGTGGCCCCAGCGTGTAGGCTGGGCCGCTGTCATAGGAAACGGACAGATCCGCCTTGTTCTCGTCCGGATCCACACGCGCTTGCGACGCCGTCTGCTTGGCCGCGTAATAACGCTTGCTCTGCAGCGCAGCCAGGCTGTCGTCCTTGGCCTTGTCCCAGCCGGACTGGCGGAACGCCATCTCCTTCTGCAAGCCCCAGGCCTTCTTCAATTCTTCGATGCGCTTGGGGTCCTGCGTGATCGCGCCGTTGAAATCCAGCGCCACGCTGTCGATGGTGGTGCGCAGGCCGGGCTCGACCTTCACACGCACGACACGGTGATCCGGCGGCCCCTCCATGCTGGCAGTGGCCTTGGGCACGAAGTAACCCTCGGTGGCTGTCAGCTTGGTGACCTGGTCGCCGATGGTCTCCATCATGTACTGCAGCTGGTCGTCGGTGATGTCCTTGCGATCCTGGTAGCGCGACAGATCAAGATGGCGCTCCAGCAGGTCGCGGATGGCCTTGGGCGCCTCGATCTTGACGTCGTACTCGGCACAGGCCGGTGCGCACGCGAGCGACAGGGCGATGCCGGCCGCGAGCACAGCGGCATAGGCAGCAGAAAAACGAAAGCGAGACGGTCGTGACGGTCGATGAGGGCCGGTCATCGTGGCAAGCATGGCGCCGCCCCACGGGCCGGCTAAGTCAAAGGAAAGGCGTATTTGACCATACCGACCCCGGCAGGTGCCCAGGCAAATGCAACGAATACTGGCTTTCGGATCAATCCGAAGGGTTCCGAGTGCGCCGTGCCCGTCGGCCAATACGGTAAAATGCGCCGTTTTCCGCCCGGGAACCTCCCGTGCGGGCCGGATCACCCAATATCACTGACTGCCATGGCCCTGTATAAGTCCGAGATCACCCAGTTCCTGGAAGAACTCAAGACCCAGAAGCCCGACCTGGAAGCGCAACAGCGCCAAGGCCGCTCGCTGCTGTGGGACAAGGACCCGATCGACCTGGACGAACGCACCCGCGCCCAGGCAGCACGCGTGGCACAAAAGCCGTACGTCTACTCGCTGGACTGATCGGCAAGCCGATCCCCCAGGTCCCGAGGCCCGCCGCCGCATGACCACTTCTGCGCAGGACAAGCTGCCGCTGCCCGTCGAATTGCCCAGCGTGGCACCCGAGCAGGACTCCACGCCGGTACAGGTCGACGGTCTGGCCTTCGCGCGGCTATACGGCGAGCCGCTGTTCAAGCTCCCGCAAGATCTCTACATTCCGCCCGATGCGCTCGAAGTGTTTCTCGAGGCGTTTGAAGGGCCGCTGGACTTGCTGCTGTACCTGATCCGGCGCCAGAACTTCAACGTGCTGGACATTCCGCTGGCGCAAGTCACGCGGCAGTACCTGGCCTACATCGAGCAGATCCGCGCGACCAACCTGGAGCTGGCCGCCGAATACCTGCTGATGGCGGCCATGCTGATCGAGATCAAGTCGCGCATGCTGCTGCCGGTCAAGAAGACCGACTCCGGCGAAGAACCCGAAGACCCGCGCGCCGAACTGGTGCGCCGCCTGCTCGAATACGAGCAGATGAAGCTCGCCGCGCAAAAGCTCGACACGCTGCCGCAACTCGGCCGCGACTTCCTGCGTGCCCAGGTCTACATCGAGCAGAGCCTGGCGCCGCGTTACCCCGACGTCAATTCCGACGACCTGCGCGTCGCGTGGGCCGACGTGCTGCGCCGGGCCAAGCTCACGCAGCACCACAAGATCTCGCGCGAAGAGCTGTCCGTGCGGGAGCACATGAGCCAGATCCTGCGTAAGCTGCAGCATGCGCGGTTCATGGAGTTCACCGAGCTGTTTGAAGAAGCGATCCAGTCCGGCAAGGGCGCGCCCATCGTGGTGGTCAACTTTGTCGCCATGCTGGAGCTCTCGCGTGAATCGCTGCTGGAGATCACCCAGGCGGAACCGTACGCGCCCATCTACGTGCGCCTCGCCTATTCCCCGACGTAATTCGGCCACCACATCCGGCCAAAGTCAGCCGCTGACTCACACCACAAACGCATGAAAGTCATCTCGTCCATCCAGGAACTGCGCGACCAGCTGCGCGGCCAGAACCGCGTCGCCTTCGTGCCGACCATGGGTAACCTGCACGAGGGCCACCTGAGCCTGATGCGCCTGGCGCGCCAGCACGGCGATCCGGTGGTGGCGTCCATTTTCGTGAACCGCCTGCAGTTCGGCCCGAACGAAGACTTCGACAAGTACCCGCGCACCCTGCAGGACGACATCGAGAAGCTGCAGAAGGAAGGCGTGTACGTGCTGTTTGCGCCCACCGAGCGTGACATGTATCCCGAGCCGCAGGAATACCGCGTGGACCCGCCGCATGACCTGGGCGACACGCTGGAGGGCGAGTTCCGCCCCGGCTTCTTCAAGGGCGTGTGCACGGTGGTGATGAAGCTGTTCTGCGCCGTGCAGCCACGCGTGGCGGTGTTCGGCAAGAAGGACTACCAGCAGTTGATGATCGTGCGCCGCATGGCGCACCAGTTCGCCCTGCCGGTGGACATCATTCCCGCTGAGACGGTGCGTGCGGAGGACGGGCTGGCACTGTCTTCGCGCAACATGTATCTGTCCAGCGATGAACGCGCCGAGGCGCCCGAGCTGTACCGCACGCTGCACCAGGTGCGCCAGGATGTGCTGGAGACCGTGCTGCAAGGCCAAGCCTCGCACGAAGCGGTGACCAACAAGGCGATGGAGTACCTGCGTGGCCGCGGCTGGCAACCCGACTACGTGGCCGTGCGCCGCCGCACCGACCTGCAGGCACCGACACCCGAGAACATCGCCGCCGGCGAGCCACTGGTGGTGCTGACCGCCGCCAAGCTCGGCAAGACGCGCCTGATCGACAACCTCGAGATCTGAGCGACGTATCGCCCAACAAAAAGCCCGGCAGTTGCCGGGCTTTTTTCATGCCGCCGCTGACGCATCAACCACGGTGGCCTGCGGGGGCGTTTCCCCCAGCCAACCGAGGATGCCGCCCCACTGCTCCACATCCTTCGCCACGCGCGAGGGCGCCACATCCCACAGCGTCAAGCCGTGCGCGGCCAGTTGCACGTAGTTCTGGGTATCGCGCAAATAGCCGAGGATCGGCACTTCCAACCCCTGCACGAAACGCTGGAGCTGTTCAGCGGCGCGCGTGCGCATGTCCACGCGCATGCCGACCACGCCCAGCTTGACCTCGCCGTGGCGAACCGCCTTTTCATCGGCCAGTTTGCGCAGGAAGGTCTGTGTGGCGAGGATGTCGAACATCGAGGGCTGCAGCGGCACGATCACGTGGTCCGACAGCTTGACCAGATCGGTCAGCCGCCAGCCGTGCAGTCCGGCCGGCGTATCGAGCACCACATGCGTGGTGCCCTTGGGCGGCTTGGCGATGTGGTCAGCGCTGATCTCCCACGTGTGGATGGGCTTGGCCGTCTCGGGGCGCAACGCCAACCATTCGCGCGATGACTGCTGGCGGTCGGTATCGCCCAGCATCACGGCGTGGTCCTGACTGGCAAAGTAGCCCGCCAGATTGGTTGCCAGCGTGGTCTTGCCCACCCCGCCCTTCGGATTCGCTACAACGGCCACCGGCATGCCTGCCTCCTTGTACACAATCGCGCGATCGCTGAATCATGTGCCGAGTGGATCACTCGACGGATCTGCCTATCCGGTAATTATGGCTCAGCCCGCACGTGGCAGCGTCCCGAACAGCGCGGCAAGGTTGAGGTGCGCCTCGCACGTGTCGGCAAGGCGTTCAAGCGATGCCTCGCGTAGTGCCCCGTAGTCCTGCGCCTGCGCATCGCGCACGCCGGCCCAGGCAAGCAGCGCTCGGCAGGCTTCAGGCGCATCGAACAGCCCGTGGAGATACGTGGCGAGGATCTGCCCGTCGGGCGAGATGGCCCCGTCTGCGCGCCCGTCGTCGAGTTGCACGGCGGGCCGCGCGAGTGCCGGCCCCTCGGTCACGCCCATGTGGATTTCATAGCCGGCAATGGCTGCCCCGCCCTCCGCCAGCGTGCCGCGCACTTGCCGCAGCTGCTTGGCAGCCTCCAGCGTGGTCTCGAAATCGAGATAGCCGAGACCATCAACGCTGCCGGGCACACCTTCCAGCCCCTGCGGATCATGCAGGCGCCGCCCCAGCATCTGCATGCCGCCGCAGATGCCGATCAGCTTGCCGCCGTAGCGCAGGTGCCGCGCGATCGCCACTTCCCAGCCGTTGGCACGCAACCAGGCGAGGTCTGCCTGCACGCTTTTGCTGCCGGGCAGGATGATGAGATCGGCTGGGGGAATCGGCTGGCCCGGGCCAACCAAGCGCACGTCCACCTGCGGGTGCGCGCGCAGCGCATCGAAATCGGTGTGATTGGATACGCGCGGCAACACCGGAATCACCACGCGCAGCGCATCGCCAGAGGCTGCGCGCTGCGCGGTCTGCACGGCGTCTTCCGCATCCAAATGCAGGCCGTGCAGGTACGGCAGCACGCCAAACACCGGCTTGCCCGTCTGCGCCGTCAGCCAATCCAGCCCCGGCGTAAGCAGCGAGATGTCGCCGCGAAACCGGTTGATGACGAAGCCGGCCACACGCGCACGTTCGCTCTCCGACAGGCAGGCGAGCGTGCCAACCAGATGTGCGAACACGCCACCACGGTCGATGTCGGCGACGAGCATGACCGGACAATCGACGGCTTCCGCAAAGCCCATGTTGGCGATGTCGCGGTCGCGCAGGTTGATCTCGGCGGGGCTGCCAGCGCCTTCCACCAGCACGAGGTCGTATTGCATGCGCAGGCGGGTGTGCGACTCCAGCACCGCGGCCATCGCGGTGGGCTTGTAGTCGTGGTAGGCGCGGGCGTCGAGGTCACAGCGCGGCTGGCCGTGGATGATGACCTGCGCACCGGTGTCGCTGTTGGGCTTGAGCAGCACGGGGTTCATGTCGACCGTGGGTGCAACGCCTGCGGCCTGTGCCTGCAGCGCCTGGGCACGGCCGATCTCACCGCCGTCTGCGGTGACGGCGCTGTTGAGCGCCATGTTCTGCGGCTTGAACGGCGCCACGCGCACACCGGCGCGATGGGCGACGCGGCACAGCCCTGCCACCAGCGTGCTCTTGCCGGCATCGGACGTGGTGCCCTGGATCATCAGCGTGCCGCGTGGCGGCACAGTAAACGGTGGCTTTGGCATGCGCGGATTATCGCATTCACATATCTGCGCCCGCTCTGCATCAAGGGGCCCCCACGGCTAAAATGCGCGGATGTCCCGCCGTCTCACACTCGTCCTCGGTGGCGCCCGCTCGGGCAAGAGCCACCACGCTGAACAACTCGCGCTGCAATGCGCGGGGCCGGTCACGTATGTCGCCACGGCGGGTGAAGGCGATGAAGAGATGCAATTGCGCGTGGCCCTGCACCGCGCACGCCGGCCCGAGCATTGGGGCCTGGTCGAAGAGCCCGTGCGCCTGGCCGAAGCGCTGTACACGCACACCCAGCACGGTGGTTGCGTGCTGGTGGATTGCCTCACGCTGTGGCTCAACAACCTCCTTTTCTCTGAGCACCACGAGTATCCCGACACCGGCCTCATCACGCCCCCCGAAGCCTGGACGACCGAGATTGACGCCCTGCTCACCGCCCTGCCGCTGCTGCCTGGCGAGGTGATTCTCGTGAGCAACGAGATCGGTCTGGGCGTAGTCCCGATGGGTGCCGTCACGCGTTTCTATGTGGATGAACTCGGCCGCCTGAACCAGCGCCTGGCTGCGCTGGCCGACAACGTGCATCTGCTGGTGGCCGGCATCCCGATGGTGGTCAAAGGGCCGGCACTCGGCAGTAGCGCGTGACCCTGAGCGTGCCGACAGGCGGTGTGACCAACCTCGGCTGGTCGCTCGTGGCGCTGGCCGCACTGGCCGGTGTGCTGCTCGACCGGCTGCTGGGCGAAGTGCCGCGCTGGCATCCGCTGGTGGGCTTCGGGCGCATTGCCAACACCATCGAGCACACCATGAACCGCGAGCCGGCAGCGCTGGTTTGGTCGCGCATCGTCGGCCTGCTCGCCTGGGCGATTGCAGTACTGCCGTTCGTGCTGGTGGCGGCGTGGCTTGTCGCAGCAGCGCATGCGACTTCGGCGTGGGCTGTGGTGGCACTCGATGCGGTGGCGCTCTACGTTGCGATCGGCGCGCGCAGCCTGCATGACCACATCGCGCCGATTGCGTCCGCCTTGCGCGCAGCCGACCTGCCCCGCGCACGCGCACTGGCCTCGCGCATCGTCTCGCGGGATCTGTCCGAAGCAGCCGACGAACCCATCGCCCGCGCTGCCGTGGAATCGGCGCTGGAGAATGGCAGCGACGCCGTGTTCGCCCCCTTGTTCTGGCTGGTCGTGGCTGGTGCGCCGGGCGTGGTGCTCTACCGGCTGGCCAACACGCTCGACGCCATGTGGGGCTACCGCAATGCGCGCTTCACAGGCTTTGGCTGGGCGGCGGCGCGCATCGATGACGTGCTCAACTGGATTCCCGCCCGGCTGACGGCGGTGAGCTATGCGCTGCTCGGTCACACCGCCGATGCGCTGCACTGCTGGCGCAAGCAGGCACCGCAGTGGTCGAGCCCCAACGCGGGCCCGGTCATGGCTGCCGGCGCTGGCAGCCTGCGCGTGCAGCTTGGCGGCACGGCACGCTACGAAGGCGTGGACGAAGCCCGCCCCCTGCTCGGCACCGGCAAGCCTGCGAGCGCCACCGACATCAACCGCGCACTCGCACTTGTCTCACGCACGTTGTGGCTATGGATCGGTGTGCTGGGCGCTGCCGCCGTCATCGCACGGAGCCTCGCATGAATGCCATCGTCCACGGCGGCAACCTCGCCGCCGCACGCGCACGATATGGCGAACCGGCGGGAGGCTGGCTCGATCTCTCCACGGGCATCAACCCGCACGGCTATCCGATCCCGCCGATTCCGCCTGATGCTTGGCTGCGCCTGCCGGAAGACGATGGGCTCGAAGCGCTGGCCGCCGCGCACTACGGCGTGAATGACGCCAAGGCGGTGCTGGCAGTCGCAGGCTCTCAGGCCGCCATCCGCACGCTGCCGGCCCTGTTGCCCCGCAGCCGGGTCGGCGTCGCTCAAGTTGGCTACAGCGAATACGCACCCGCCTTTGCACGCGCTGGACATGACGTCACCGCCCTGCCCGAAGCCGCCTTTCTGGGCGCTCTGCCCGACGACGTTCGACACCTCGTCGTCGTCAACCCGAACAATCCGACCGCGCGTGTTCTATCGGCCAGCACCCTGCGTGATTGGCATGCACGCCTGCACGCGCGCGGCGGCACGTTGATCGTCGATGAGGCCTTTATCGAAGCGCTCGAAGATGGCCCGACGCTCGCGCCGTTGGCAGGCACGCCAGGGCTGGTGGTCCTGCGGTCCATTGGCAAGTTCTACGGGTTGGCCGGAGCGCGCATCGGCTTTGTGCTGGGCGCGCCGGATCTGCTGGCTGCGCTGCGCGATGCGTTGGGACACTGGACCGTCAATGGCCCCGCTCGCACCGTCGTGCGCGCCGCGCTGACGGATACCGCCTGGCGAACCACCAACCGCACCCGCTTGCAGTGCGAGGGCACGCGCCTGCACACGTTGCTCAATTGCCACGGACTACCCAACACCGCCACGCCACTCTTTGCCTGGGCGCCGACATCACGTTCGCCGTCGCTTCACGCACAGCTGGCGCGGCTCGGCATCTGGACGCGCCTCTTTGATGTGCCGGGCCAGGGACATGGCATGCACCCCACACATGACGTGCTCGGCATACGCTTTGGCCTGCCTCCGGATGAGACCGGATGGCAACGTCTTGGCGATGCGCTAGCATCGCTGTCGCTCTCCGTTTGACCCACCCCGATGCCCGCTCGCTTCCCCCACTTTGCCCGTCGTTTGTGTGTGCTTGGCCTTGCTGCACTGGCCATTGCTGCTGCACCGGCGCTTGCCGCCATTTCCGTCACCGATGACACCGGCGCCACGGTCACCTTGCAACACCCTGCACAGCGCATCGTCAGCCTGGCACCGCATGCGACTGAGCTGCTGTTTGCAGCGGGCGGCGGCGCGCGCATCGTCGGCACGGTGGCCTACAGCGACTATCCGCCGGCCGCACGCGACATTCCGCACGTGGGCGACAACCGTGCGCTCGATCTGGAGCGCATCGCTGCGCTCAAACCCGATCTGGTGGTGGTCTGGCGCCACGGTAATGCGCAGAAGCAGATCGACCGCCTGCGTGCACTGGGCATTCCGCTGTTCTTCTCCGAACCGCACCACATGGGCGACATTCCGCGCTCCATCGAAGCACTCGGCACGCTGCTCGACACGCGCGCCAGCGCTCACGATGCCGCACAGCAGTTCCGCCAGCAGGTCGATACGCTGCGCAACCGCTATGCAAGCAAGCCACCGGTGCAGGTGTTCTATCAGGTGTGGGAGCAGCCGTTGATGACGCTCAACGGCCAGCACATCTTCACCGACATGCTGGCGCTGTGCGGTGGCCGCAATATCTTTGCGGGCGAGCCGCTTCTGGTGCCGACGGTATCGCCTGAGGCCGTCATCGCGGCCAATCCCGAAGTCTTGTTGACGGCGAGCATGGGCGCCACACAAGGCAGCCGCCCCATCGACACGCTCGACGGCTGGAAACGCTGGCCGCAACTGTTGGCCGTGCAGCGCGGCAACCTGTTCAGCATCAATGGCGATCTGATCAACCGCTTCGGCCCGCGCCTGGTGGAAGCCGCGGCGCAGTTGTGCGATGACCTGGAGCAGGCGCGGATGAAGCGCCGAAACACGCAGGCGGCCAGCGGACGCTGATGATCAGCGGTTCCAGAACAGCAGGATGGGCAACGCGTCGGGTTGCCCGGGTTGCACGCGAAAACCGCACGCACCACCCCATTGCAACGGCCACTGCAGCGTTTCGGCCAGCGGACGTTGCAGCCAGTACGCAGCCAGCGCGCGCATGCAACCCGCATGCGTCACGGCCCATACACAAGGGACGGGAGACGCAGCCATCGATTCGGCCCACGTGGTTACGCGCGCCAGCAAGTCGGCGGCAGACTCCCCCCCGTGTGGGTTACCGTGCACCAGATCGCGCGCCCAGCGATCGACCTGCGCGCGCGGGATGTCATCCCACTGGCGGCCCTCCCAGGCGCCAAAGTCGAGTTCCATCAGTTGCGCGTCAATCTCCAGCGCGGGCAACTCAGCCACCTGCTGGATAGCCTGAGCCGTGAGCCGGCTGCGTTGCAGCGGACTGGCCTGCAGACGCTGTGGTGGATGCGCACTGAGTTTCTCGGCAATGGCCAACGGATCAGGGTCCATCGGCGCATCGAGCGGCAGATCCGTGCGTCCGTAGCACAGGCCGGCCGTCATGGCGGGCCGCGCGTGGCGGATCAGGATGAAATCCATGCCAGCAGCCCCCACAGAATCAGCAGTTCGAACACCTGTTGCGCCATCCCCAGGCAATCGCCCGTGATGCCGCCGATGCGGCGCACGAAGTAGCGGCCCAGCAGCCAGCGAGCAACAGACACCCCCACGACCACGAGCGCCGCACACTCCGGCCCGAACCACAACAGCGGCGCGATACCGAAAATGCCCGCCCACAACGCGTCGCTCCAGCGCATGCGCTGTGCAACGGGCTTGGCCTTGCCTTCAGCACGTACATAGTCATGCGTGAGCAGATAGCTGACCGCAGCGGCGCGGCTGGTGGCATGTGCGCCCACCATCGCCGCCAGTATGGCGACGGGATGCACCGTCAAAGCTGTCAGCAACTGCCACTTCAGCAACAGCGCCATGCACACTGCGATGGCCCCGAACGCACCGATGCGCGAGTCGTGCATGATGCGCAGCCGGTCTTCCGGCGTGTAGCCGCCGCCAAAACCATCAGCACAATCGGCCAGGCCATCTTCATGGAAGGCGCCGGTCAGCAACAGCGTGGCCACCATCGACACGGCGACCGCCACGCCAGGCGCTGGCACCGTGCGCGACACCAGCCAATACACCGCCGCTGCCACTGCGCCTACCAGCCAGCCAACCAGCGGAAAGTAGCGTGCCGCGCGATTCAGCCCCGCTTGCGAGAATCCGACCGACGCCGGCACGGGAATACGGGTGAAATACCCGACCGCCGTCCACAGCGCCTGCCAGTGCTCGCGCAGTGCGTTCATGAGCCCGAGCGCTCGCTCACACCCGCGCTGGCGAAGGTCGCCATCTCGCGCAGGAAGGCCACGGCGGACACCAGCAGCGGATACGCCAGCACCGCCCCGCTGCCCTCACCCAGGCGCAACGACAGCGACAGCAGCGGCCGCGCATCCAGCACCTCGAGCAGCGCGCGATGACCGCGCTCATCCGACACGTGGCCAAACACGCAGTAGTGCAGCACGTCAGGCGCCACGCGCGCCGCCACCAGCACGGCTGCCGTGGCGATGAACCCGTCGACGAGAATGACCATGCGCCGCTTGGCTGCCTCGATCACCGCCCCGACAATCGCCGCAACTTCGAAGCCGCCAAAGCAGGCCAGCACGTCCAGCGGATCCCGCACATCTGTGTGTTTGGCAAGCGCGGCTTCCAGCACGGCCCGCTTGCGGGCGAGGCCCTCGTCATCAAGGCCCGTGCCACGGCCCACGCATTGCGCCACCGGCATATCGCACAGCCGCGCCATCACGCACGCAGCAGACGCCGTGTTGGCAATGCCCATCTCACCAAGTGCGATCACGTTGGTGCCGAGCGATGCATGGTGCGCCACGCGCTGCGCGCCGAGTGCCATTGCGCGATCACGCTCGTCGGCGGTCATGGCAGGCTGCTCCGCAAAGTTGCGCGTGCCGGGGCCGACAGGTGCGTCGACCAGACCCGGCGTGTCCGCCGTCCACAGCGGCGCAGCCACGCCGGCATTGACCACTTCCAGCGCAAACCCATGCTGACGGCTGAACACGTTGATGGCCGCACCGCCTGCGATGAAATTCAGCACCATCTGCGCCGTCACCGCTTGCGGATAGGCGCTCACGCCCGCATGGGCGATACCGTGGTCCGCAGCGAACACCACCATCGCCGGGCGCGTGAGCACCGGCGCCTCGGTGTTCTGGATCAGGCCGATCTGCACGGCCAGCGGCTCCAGCCGACCCAGCGCACCCAGCGGCTTGGTCTTGCTATCAACAGCGGTCTGCAGGCGGGTACGCAGCACCGGATCAAAAGAAGGAATCTGCATGGTTGAAGCCCACAAGGCCTACAGTTCGACACCCGGCTGCGCCTGGATGCCTTGGGAAAATGCGTGCTTGACGAGCGTCATGTCGGTCACGGTATCGGCGGCTTCGATCAACTCGGACGGCGCCCCGCGTCCGGTAATGACGACGTGCTGTGCAGCCGGCCGTGCACGCAAGTCGGCCAGCACCGTCTGCACATCAAGATAATGGTATTTGAGCGCGATATTCAGTTCATCCAGCAACACCAGGCCGATGGACGGATCGCTCAACAGTTCACGCGCGCAGGCCCAGGCAGCTTCTGCCTTTTCAATGTCACGCGTGCGATCCTGCGTCTCCCACGTGTAGCCTTCGCCCATCACGTAGAACTCGCATTGCTCGGGAAAACGGCGCAGGAAGCGCTCCTCGCCGGTCGGAATCGCGCCCTTGATGAACTGCACGACGCCAACCTGCATGTCGTGGCCCATGGCGCGGATCACCATGCCAAAGCCGGAACTGGATTTGCCCTTGCCGTTGCCGGTGTTGACCAGCAACACACCGCGCACGTCGGTGGCCGCGGCAATCTTGGCATCCACCACGGCCTTCTTGCGCTGCATGCGCGTGCGGTGGCGCTCGTTCAGGCCGCTGTCGTTATCGTCAGAAGTCGTCATCAGGATCATCAGGAATCAAGGCCGTGCGGCGGCCATCCGCCACCTCAGCAATCGGGGTGCGCAGCACGCGGGCGCAATGTTCGGGGGTGAGCACCTCGGCGGCAGAGCCTGCATTGGTGTGGCCTTCGCCATCCATCAACAAAGCGTGCGTGGCGAAGCGGCGCGCGAGGTTCAGGTCATGCACCGTCAGCACAACCAGCCAACCGTGTTTGCGGCACCCCTCGCGCAGCAGGCGAAGCACGGCGATCTGCTGGTGCAGGTCCAGATGCGCAACGGGCTCGTCGAGCATGAGGACACGCGCGTCCTGCGCAAACACGGCCGCCATGGCCACGCGCTGGCGCTCGCCGCCTGAGAGCGTGCGGACATCACGCTGTACAAGCGACTGCAACTGCAGCGCAGATACTGCTGCATCAACGGCATGTGCATCGGCATCACCCTCCCACTCCCAGCGCGCGAGATGCGGATGGCGGCCGGTCATGACCGCCTCATACACCGTCATCGGGAAGGTGTCATGCAGCGCTTGCGGCAGAAACGCGCGGCGGCGGGCCATGGCAGCGGCGGGCCAGTCCGCGAGCGCTTGGCCGTCCAACATGACACTGCCGCCATCCGCATCGCGCAAACCCGCCAATACCGATAGCCATGTCGATTTGCCTGCGCCGTTCGGGCCGACTACGCACCAGAGCTGCCCACCGGTGGCCGTCATCGACAGGCATTCGATCAGTACACGCCCATCCATGGCCACACGCAGATCGCGCAGCGTGAGTTCTGGCACAGCATCGACCTCTGCAAACGCGGCCGGAGCGGGGGCACGGCGCAGCCAGCTCATCGCGTGCTCCGCATCAGCAGGTAGAGAAATGTCGGCACACCCAGCAGCGTGGTAATCACGCCCACCGGCAACTGCGTCGGCGCGATCAGCGTGCGGGCGATCAGGTCGGCCAGCATCAGCATGCCCCCACCGGCCAGTACCGTGGCAGGCAGATGGATGCGCACGTCGCGCGTCCAGGCCAAGCGCACCATGTGCGGCACCAGCAGGCCAACAAACGCAACGGAGCCGGCAATCGTCACGGCCACCGCCGTACACAGCGAGGCCACCACGTAGATCAGTGTGCGTACGCGTGCGACCGGCACACCCAGCGCGCGGGCGCGCGTCTCGCCAGTCAGCAGCACGTTCAGGTCGCGCGCATGCGGCAGCACCACGGCTACCGCCACGACGAGCGCGGCCAGCGCGCCGAGGTAACGATCAGCGCCACCCAGGTCGCCGACCATCCAGAAAATCATGCCGCGCAGCTTGTTCTCGGGCGCGACCGTCAGAATGAGGGTAATCAGCCCGACCCAGCCGGAGGCCATCACCACGCCGCCGAGCAGCAAGCGTGCATTGGCCTCGCCAGGTTCACCACGCCACAGGTGCTGGCGTGCAAGCGCAGCCACCAATGCCATCGAGAGCAGCGCGCCAGCGCCAGCGCTTGCCTGCACGCCCCACCACGGCAGCGAGAACAACATGGCCGTCAACGCCGCCACTGCTCCGCCGCCGGACACCCCCAGCACATACGGATCCGCCAACGGATTGCGCAGCAACATCTGCATCAACGCACCAGCAAAGGCCAACAGCCCACCGGCAGCAAACGCAGCGCCCGCACGTGGCAGGCGCAACTCGGTGACGATGCCTGCTGCCAAGCTATCGCCACCGCCAAACAAAGCCCGCCAGACTTCGGCGGGCGACAGCTTCACGCTGCCGAGCATCAATGACGCCACCAGCACCGCCACACACGCGAGCGCCAGCAGCGACCAGAGTCGCCAGGCAAAACCGCGTGCGGGCAGTGCAGGTGTCATCCGCGCTTCCTTACTTCTTCGGCTCGTGCTGTTGCCACGACAGCGTGAAGAACACCCCACGCGATGCCGTGTTGTACGGATAGATCAACTGGTAGCTCTTGTTCGTCACGTTCTCAAGGCGTGCCGACAGTGCCCAGTCCGGCGTGATCTGGTAGCGGCCGACCAGGTTCAGCAGGCCATAGCCGCTGAGCGTCTTGGTGGAATCCTGGCGATCGCCCGCCGCATTCCACTCAACACCCGCCGAGAACGGCCCGAAGGTCTTGTACGCCGACACGCTGCCGAAGTGCCGCGCGCGGCGCGACAGCAACTGGTTGGCCGACAGATCCTGCGGGTTCTGCATGGTAAAGCTGGCACGCAGATCCACGCCATAGATCGAACCCCGATACGATGTCTCGACACCGTTCACGCGCGCACGGTTCACGTTGGCTGCCAGGAAGGTGCCTGCCACCGGATCAAACACGCTGGTGATCAGGTTGCTGTAGTCCGTCTCGAACACCGTCATGCGCACCAGGCCGATCGCGCCGCTGTATTCCACGCCGCCCTCCACCGAACGCGCCTTTTCGGGCTGCAGATTCGGGTTGCCGAAGAACGGGTAATACAGTTCATTGAAGCTCGGCGCACGGAAGGCGTTGCTCACGCTCGCCACAGCCTTCCACTGCGGGTTGAAGGCGAAACCGTAACCGGCGTAGTAGCTGTTGGCACCGCCGAAGTCCGAGTAGCGGTCACGACGCAGGTTCAACTGCAGCTGATGCGGACCGAACTTGCCCTCATAGCCGATGTAGCCGGAATCGACATTGCGCGTGGGCACGTTGTAGGCATCGCTGTCGATGCTCGTCTGCAGATGCTCCAGGCCCACCTTGAGCAACTGACCGGGCATGAAGGCCCAATCGTTCTGCCAGCTCGCCGTCTGGTTGCGCGTGTTGAAGCGCGCAGGCACCTGCAGCACGCCGTTGGTGAAGTTCAGGCTGCGGTCATCCCCCTGCGAGAGCGTCAGGCGTGTCTTCCAGTCCTGCGTCACCTTGCCGTCCACGTAGGCCGACATCGAGCGCACCACGTTGTGTGCGATGTTGATGTCGGTCGGCTTGCCGAAGGCGTTGTCGTAACTGACATCACCCCAGGTCTGGAAGTACGTCAGGCCCGCCTGCCAGTCCGCGGAGAACCGATGCGACAGTTGCGCCGACACGCTCTTGTTCGTGTACGGGTTGTCGTTTGGGTTGGCCTTGGGCGCCTGCAGCGGATTGATGGTCGAGAAGCCGTTGGTCTTGAACTCCGACACCGACACCGCAAACGACGTATCGCCGCCCTCGCCCAGCGAGCCGCTGATGCCGGCCTGTGCACGCTTGGTGTTGCGCGCGCCGTACTCGATCTCGGCATTGGCCAGCGGCGCGTGCCCCTTGCCGCTGCGCGTGAAGATCTGCACCACGCCGCCAATCGCATCCGAGCCGTACAGCGCAGACACGTTGCCGCGCACGATCTCGATGTGGTCGATCTGGTCGGCCATCAGTTGCCCGATCTGCGCGCCGCCCGACGTGCCGGAACTCACGCGCACGCCGTCGATCAGAACCAGCGTCTGGTTGGAGCTGGCGCCGCGCATGAAGAGGCTGGCATTGGTGCCGGGGCCGCCGTTCTGCGCGATCTCGATGCCGGCCTCGCGGCGCAGCAGGGTCACCGCATCCGCGGCTTGCGAGCGCTCGATGTCGGCGCGGCTGACAACCGTCGTGTGCGGCAGTGCATCCGACAAGGGCTGCTCGCTACGCGAAGCCGTTACCACCGTCGGGTTCAGTTCGCCCACCGGCGTGCTCGCCATCCGTGTATTGCTTTGTGCCCAGGCCGGTGCAACTGCACCTGCCATGACCCCCGCAACAACCCCCAATCGTGCGCTGACAAGCGCGCACATGGCCGTCCGGGACATCCGGAGTGGCCGCTTTGTAGTCAAGCTCATGTTGAAAAGACAAGAAGCGTCAGCCGGACCCGTTCCCCCGCGGGTCGCTGGCAGCAGGATCTCGATGCGGTTCCCTCACATCGGCTCAGAACCGGTTCACGATCCGTAGCGAGCGGTCCGAGGTTGGCCCGAGAAACACAGCCGTACGTGGGTACGGCGAGTATCACAGGGCCAAGATCGGGCCGCGCAGTAGGATCGTGGACCGGTTCGCTGAGATCCACCGTCCTGGCCGGTATCCGGGCTGGCGAAGCGGCCTGTCCGCCTTCCCATTCCCGAAGAAACAGTGGCTGGTTGGACAGACCGCGCGGTGCCCTCCTCTTCTTGCGAGAGATGGCGGGCACGCGCGACGTTCGCTTACCGTTGCGGGGGCAGCGCAGGTTGGCGCATCGCTTGTGGGGCGGCGCTCCCTGCTTCCCGTTTAACTGCAGATGGTGCTGCGGGCACCAGGACGGCAGCGAGTTTACCGTCAAATACCCACCATCGCGCCAAAAGACGGGAAAAGACGGGCAAAGCTGTTGTGCCCTGGCCGCCGCCTGTGTATTCCGCTCGATTGCGCATCCGTATGGAGGACAGGCGCAATCGGCATGATGGGCTAAAATCCCCCCACTCGATTCTGATTGACAACCGATGCTGAACGAACTCGAACACCTTGCCGACAAGATCGCGCGCGTGCTGCGTCACGCCGATGCGCTTGCCGCCGAGAACCAGCGCCTGCGCGCAGAAGTCGAACGGCTTACCGCGGAAGCCGAGGTCTCCAAGACCGAGCGCGACGCCATGGTGGCCGATCGCAGCGTGCTCAATGCCAAGATCGAAGAAGCGCAACTGCGCATCCAGTCGATTCTCGACAAGCTGCCGACGGCCACCGACGCCCGACAGCTTGACCTCCTCGGCCAGAGCGCCGGCGATGATGCCGCCGCCCCGCACTCGGAGACCAAAGCATGAGCAGCAAGCAAATTGAAGTGAACATCGCCGGGCAAGCGTATAAATTTGCCGTCTCGCCCGACAACGAAGCCGCGCTGCGTGAAGCCGCCGCCATGGTCGACAACCAGATGACGCGCATCAAGAACGGCTCGAGCACCAAGGGCATCGAGCGTGTTGCTGTGATGGCCGCCATCAGCATCGCGTCGGATCTGCTGTCGATGCAGCGCCAGGCCGCCTCCGATTCCGCCCTGCCGATCGACACCATCCGCGCCAAACTGGCCGACCTGAACGCCCGCGCTGACGAGGCACTGCGCCAGTACGGCCAGGTCATTTGACTTAGTACAAAACGTGTTTGTAACCGGATCGCATCCGGGCTTGGGTTCGGGTGCGAACGGGTGTATAGTGTCACCCAATGGCTGCCGGCAGTCTCCCGCAAACCCTTACACCATAAGGCTTTAGCGACTACAGACTCACAAGCCGGTTGCTCGCGATGAATCTCTCAGACGCATCGCCATGTCGTCAAAGACATGCGCCACAACGTGGTGATGCGTCTGACAGTTTCCCTGCCTGGTTCGCCATGGCCATTAATTCCTTGAACCGATAAGCAATTGCTTGGTGCGGGATATGCCGTGTGGGCGAGCGCGTCTTCCAGTGCATAGCGTGCGACGCAAGTCGTAGGCTCCCTGCGCCGGTGATGTACCCAAAATGCGGCTTCCGCAGCCTCTCTGAACCTCACTTGGGTTCAGGATGCGGGTCTAGCGGCCGAGGTGGGGACCCAACAAAAGGCGGTAGTGCACATGTGCGCTACCGCCTTTTTCTTTGCGCGTTTCCTTTGTGCATTCGGTGATGCATCGCCAATAGCAAGGCCATGGCGCTATTGCTATGCTGCGCACACCGTCACTTCCGTACGCCGCCCGTACGCCCAACCCGATGGCCGCCCAATACTGGTTGATGAAGTCCGAGCCCGACGAGGCCAGCATCGACACGCTGCACGCCGAGGGCGCCCTGCCCTGGACCGGCGTGCGCAACTACCAGGCACGCAACTTCATGCGCGACCGCATGCGCATCGGTGATGGCGTGCTGTTCTACCACTCGTCCTGCCCACAGCCGGGTATCGCTGGGCTGGCGGAGGTCTGTTCGACCAGCTACCCCGATCCCACGCAGTTCGACGCCAAAAGCCACTACCACGATCCCGCTTCCAAACCCGAGGCACCGCGCTGGATGCTGGTTGACGTGAAGTTCGTGCGCAAATGCGCCCTCATTGATCTACCCACGCTGCGCGCGCAGGAGCAACTCGCCGACATGACCGTGCTCCAACGCGGCAATCGCCTGTCGATCACGCCGGTCACGCCCGCACAATGGCGTTACATCACCACCAAATTGATGCGTGATCCTGAGTAAATGGCACGCAACGGTTGGGAATTGTTACAAACGTGATGAACGATGCGCGTTGCAGCCAGTCAGACGCATCACATTGCTTTTTTGGGAGAACACAATGAAATCTGTCCTGGCCGCAACCATTCTGGGGACCGCAATGATGACGACTGCTTTCGCACAAGCCGCACCTGAGACGAATCATTCGGGCGTGCTGTCGCTGGATGCACAGGCCGTGACCGAAGTGCCGACCGACACCGTCACCCTGACGCTGGGCGCCGAACAGGAAGGCGCGGACCCGGGCGCGATCTCCACGGCACTTTCGCGCAAGGCCGATGAGGTGATCGCCCAGGCCAAGCGGACGTCCGGCGTGCAGGCAGAAACCGGCGGCTTCAACATCTACCCGAACACCAATCGCGACGGCAAGATCAGCACCTGGCGCGGCCGTGCGGAAGTGCGCATCACGTCGAAGGACTTTGCTGCCGCTTCCAAGCTGGCAGGCCAACTGGCCAACCAGATGCAAGTGCAGAACGTGAACTTCACGCTCTCGCGCGAGGCACGTACGGCGGCTGAGGCCAAGCTGATCGACCAAGCCGTTGCCTCATTCCGCGACAAGGCACTGACAACCACCAAGCTGTTCGGCTACACGAGCTACACGATCCGCGACGTGCACGTGAGCGAAGGCAGCAACAATCCGGGCCCGCGTCCGATGATGCGCATGGCAGCCGCACCGGCTTCGTTCGATTCGGCCCCGGTGCCCATCGAGGGCGGCAAGGCGCAAGTGACGGTGACCGTCTCCGGCGCCGTGCAGATGCTGAAGTAACGCACCTGCCAGCCATCAAAAAAAGCCACCGCTTGCGGTGGCTTTGTCTTTGCGCCGATGCGGCCTCAGGCGTGTGCCTGGGTTTTCGCACCGTTGCCGTTGCTGCCGGCGCGGCCATTACGTCGATATGCCCACGCCAGCATCGCAATCCCTGCCAGGATCATCGGCAGCGACAGCCATTGCCCCATCGACAGATTCGCCGCCAGCAGGCCGAGGAAGTTGTCCGGCTCGCGCGCAAACTCGGCCAGGAAGCGGAACACACCGTAGCCGAGCAGGAAGGCGCCCGACACCGCGCCCATCGGCCGAGGCTTGCGTGCATACAGCCACAGCAGAATGAAGAACAGCACGCCCTCGCCCGCGAACTGGTAGAGCTGCGAGGGATGGCGCGGCAGCATGTGGTACTGGTCGAACACGGCCTGCACGCCGCTGGTGACGGCCTGCTGCGCGTGCGAGAGCAGCCACTCACGGTCTTCGCCCTGCGCCTGCGGGAACATCATCGCCCACGGCAGATTGGGCGAGGCCACGCGGCCCCACAGCTCACCGTTGATGAAGTTGCCCAAGCGCCCCGCAGCGAGTCCGCACGGCACCATCGGCGCGATGAAATCGGTCACCTGCATCCACGAGCGGCCGCGCATGCGGGCATACAGCATCATCGCCACGACCACGCCCAGGAAGCCGCCGTGGAAGGCCATGCCGCCCTCCCACACCTTGAAGATGTCGAGCGGGTGGGCGAAGTACCAGTCGGCCTTGTAGAACAGCACGTAGCCCAGACGCCCGCCCAGGATCACGCCCAGCACGCCGTAGAACAGCATGTCGTCGAGATCACGACCGCTCCAGCCCTCAGCGGCGATGTGCGGCTGGCGCGTGCGCAGCCGGCCGAACCACAGGAACATGATGAACGCCGCCAGATACATCAGGCCGTACCAGCGGATGGCGAGCGGCCCCAGATGCAGGGCGACGGGATCGAATTGCGGATGGATGAGCATGAATCCTGGGCTTCAGGTTGAGTTGTCTTTGTGCAGCTTGGCGACGGCCTCGGCGCTGGCCACGAACCACGGCAGCACCGGTGAGGCCGCATCGCGCCGCCACACCAGTCCGGTTTCGATGAACGGGCTCGGCGCGGCGAGTTCGAGATAGACCACGCCGGTCCGCTGCAGGTTGCATAGCGATGCGGGCACCAGCGCGACGCCCATCTCAGCGGAGACGAGGCTGACGATGGTCTGCATCTGAATGGCCTCCTGGCCGATGCGCGTGGCAGCCTCCCCGCCACCGTGCGCGGCATGATAGCCGGTAATGATGTCATACAGCGCAGGCGCAGACCGCCGCGGGAAGATGATGAGCGGCTCGGCCGCCGCATCGGCCAGCGCAAAGGGCTGGCCGGGCGCGATGCCCCATTTTTCTGCACGCGATGTCGGCACTGCCAGCACCAAGCGCTCCCGCACCAGCGGTCGATACTCCAGCTCGCCAGGGACAGAACCCGCGTGATGCGCAATCACCACGCCCGCATCCACCTCGTCGGCCAGAAGCGCTTCGATCTGCACATCGCTTGTGGCTTCACGCAACTGAAACTGCACATCTGGGCGTGCGTCGCGGAAGTGCCGCAGAACAGCAGGCAGGATGCCGTAGTCGGCCGTACTAACGAAGGACAGCGACAGCGAGCCCACCTCCCCGCGCGCGAGCCGCTGCGCCAGCGCAGGGAGCGCGCCCGCCTCGGCGAGCACGCGCCGCACCTCGACCAGCCAGCGCGCACCCACCGGCGTGAGCGCCACCGAGCGCTGCGTGCGGTGGAACAGCGTGACGCCCAGCTCCTCCTCCAGCGCACGGATCTGCTGCGACAGCGGCGGCTGCGTCATCGACAGGCGCTCGGCAGCGCGGCCGAAATGCAGCTCCTCGGCAACGGTCACGAAATAGCGAAGTTGGCGCAAATCCATATCGGCGATTGATAGTTTTTTCAACTCAATAATCGCTCAATAATATATTTGACGCGCCTTTTGTCCAAGCGCATGCTGGGCGCCATGCTGTTTCTCGGGAGTACCGAAAACCGTAGCGAGCAGCCCGAGGTTGGCCCGAGAAGCGCAGCCGTACATGGGTACGGCGAGCATCGCGGGGCCAAGATCGGGCTGCGCAGTAGGTTTGCGGTGCTCCCGGACGACATTCCCGCCCCCACGGAGACCTCCCATGCCAGACAACAAGCGTTCCCAGCACATCACCCAGGGCGTGGCGCGCTCGCCCAACCGCTCGATGTACTACGCGCTGGGCTACACGAAGGACGACTTCAACAACCCGATGATTGGCGTGGCGAACGGCCACTCGACCATCACGCCGTGCAACTCGGGGCTGCAGAAGCTGGCCGATGCGGCAGTCGCTGCTGTGAAGGAAGCCAAGGCCAACCCGCAGATCTTCGGCACGCCAACCATCTCCGACGGCATGTCGATGGGCACCGAGGGCATGAAGTTCTCGCTGATCTCGCGCGAAGTCATTGCCGATTGCATCGAGACCTGCGTCAACGGCCAGTGGATGGACGGCGTGGTCGTCATCGGCGGCTGCGACAAGAACATGCCCGGCGGCATGATCGCCCTGGCGCGCACCAACGTGCCGGGCATCTACGTGTACGGCGGCACCATCAAGCCCGGCCACTGGAAGGGCAAGGACCTGACCATCGTGTCGTCGTTCGAGGCCGTGGGCGAGTTCACCGCCGGCCGCATGAGCGACGAAGACTTCGAGGGCATCGAGAAGAACGCCTGCCCGTCGAGCGGCTCGTGCGGCGGCATGTACACCGCCAACACAATGAGCTCGTCCTTCGAGGCGCTGGGCATGTCGCTGCTGTATTCGTCGACGATGGCGAACCCGGACCAGGAGAAGGTCGACAGCGCTGCCGAATCCGCGCGTGTACTGGTCGAAGCCGTGCGCCGCGACCTGAAGCCGCGCGACATCATCACGCGCAAATCGATCGAAAACGCCGTGGCCGTGATCATGGCCACCGGCGGCTCGACCAACGCCGTGCTGCACTACCTGGCCATCGCCCACGCAGCCGAAGTGGAATGGACCATCGATGATTTCGAGCGCGTGCGCCAGCGCGTGCCAGTCATCTGCAACCTCAAGCCGTCTGGCCAATACGTGGCGACCGACCTGCACAAGGCCGGCGGCATCCCACAGGTGATGAAGCTCCTGCTCAACGCCGGTCTGCTGCATGGGGATTGCATCACCATCACCGGCAAGACGCTCGCTGAAGAACTGGCCCACGTGCCCGACCAGCCGCGGGCGGACCAGAACGTGATCCTGCCGATCAACAAGGCCCTCTACAAAGAAGGCCACCTCGCCATCCTGAAGGGCAACCTGGCCGAAGAAGGTGCTGTGGCGAAGATCACCGGCCTGAAGAACCCGGTCATCACCGGCCCCGCGCGCGTGTTCGACGACGAGCAGAGCGCGATGAGCGCCATCCTGGGTGACCAGATCAAAGCGGGGGACATCCTCGTACTGCGCTATCTGGGCCCCAAGGGCGGCCCGGGTATGCCGGAGATGCTGGCCCCCACGTCCGCCATCATCGGCAAGGGGCTGGGCGAGTCGGTGGGCTTTATCACCGATGGGCGTTTCTCGGGCGGCACGTGGGGCATGGTGGTCGGCCACGTCGCGCCGGAAGCGTATGTGGGCGGCACGATTGGCCTGGTGCACGAGGGTGATTCGATCACCATCGACGCGCACCAGCGCCTGCTGCAACTGAACGTGCCGGACGACGAACTCGCCGGTCGCCGCGCGGCGTGGAAGCAGCCTGCACCGCGCTATACGCGTGGCGTACTGGCGAAATTTGCGAAGCTGGCGGCGCCGGCCAGCAAGGGGGCGGTGACGGACTGATCCGTATCGCGCCCATTCAACGAAGAACCCGCCATCTGGCGGGTTTTTTCTTGGGCGATTAGCGCAGCGGTGTCTTGTGCTGGTCGGCCAGCGCATCCTCCAGCGCAGCGCCCAGCCACTCCATCAGGCGGGCCTCCAGCGTGCGCGTGAGATCGGCCGCCAGTTGCTCGGTCAACAGCGACAGACGCGACTCCAGCGCCGCGCGACATTGCGCCTCGATCAGCGTCGGCCATTCGGTCTGGAAGCGCCACATCACGTGCCCCATCACGCGCGCGGCGTCGGTACCGGCTGGCGGCATCGCAGAGGCGGGTGCCAGGCCCTGCTCGCGCAGGACAGGCGGCACGGCTGGTGTAGCAGGGGCAGCCGTTGGAGAAGGCGCGGCGGCCGGAGCGACCACCGGTTCAGCATCCTCCAGCTCGACGATCTCCGTCAGAACGGGGATGTTGTTGTCCGCGGGGGACCCAGAGTTGCGTCCGTCGGTCATGCGCGCCCCACGTCGTGGTGTTGGATCGGGTAACCGCGGTCGCGGTAGAAGCGGAAGCGGTCGCGCGCGGCGGCGCGGTCGGCATCGTCATCGCCAACGATCTCGATCAACCGGGCAAAACGCGCAAACAGCGGCGGCGGCTCGTGCGACAGGTTGACCAGGATGTCGTGATGCGGCGCGTCGTCCAGCGGCTCGGCGGTATCGGCCAGCAGGATGGGCGTCTGCACGGCCAGCGGGTGCCGCAGGCCACAGTGCGGCAGGAAATCAAGCGGGCTGAAGGTCCACAGCTGTGTGTCGAACGCTTGCAGCGCGGCTTGATCCCCCACCACGATCACCTTCTGGCCCGCGCCGTAAGCCTTACGCACGAGCCGGCAGGCATAGGCCAGCTTGCCGGGCACGTTGCTGTGGAAATCGACGCGGGTCATACTGCTCCTCGGCTGACTTGGCTCGCTCGGCTCAAGCGCGGTCCATCAGGAAGCGCGTCAGCAGCGGCACCGGGCGGCCCGTGGCGCCCTTGGCTGCGCCACTCTTCCAGGCGGTACCGGCGATGTCGAGGTGGGCCCAGTCGTACTTCTCGGTGAAGCGCGCCAGGAAGCAGGCGGCCGTCACGCTGCCGGCCGGGCGGCCGCCGATGTTGCCCATGTCGGCAAAGTTGGACTTGAGTTGCTCCTGGTATTCCTCGTCCAGCGGCATGCGCCAGGCGGTGTCGAGCGATTGCTTGCCGGCCGCGATCAGCGAATCCGCCAACGCATCGCTGCGGGCGTACATGCCGGTGTTGATGTGGCCGAGCGCGATGATGCAGGCGCCGGTCAGCGTTGCCACGTCGATCACCACGGCCGGCTTGAAGCGCTCCACATAGGTGAGCGCATCACACAGGATCAAGCGGCCTTCGGCATCCGTATTCAGGATCTCGATGGTCTGGCCCGACATGCTGGTAACCACATCGCCCGGCTTGGTGGCGATGCCGCTGGGCATGTTCTCGCAGGTCGGCACCACGGCGATGACGTTCTGCTTCAGGCCCATCTCGGCCACGGCGCGCAGCGTGCCCAGCACAGAGGCGGCGCCGCACATGTCGTACTTCATCTCGTCCATGCCCTCGCCCGGCTTGAGCGAGATGCCACCCGTATCAAACGTGATGCCCTTGCCGACCAGCACCACCGGCGCCTGCTTGGCCGGGCCGCCGTCGTAGCGCAGCACGATGAACTGGGGTGGCTCTTCGCTGCCCTTGGTCACGGCCAGGAAGGCGCCCATCTTCAGGGCTTCGATCTGCTTGCGGCCGAGCACCTCGACCTTGAGCTTGAATTCCTTGGCGATCTGGCGCGCTGTGTTGGCCAGGTACGTGGGGGTGCAGATGTTGGACGGCAGGTTGCCCAGGTCACGCGTCAGGTCCATGCCGTTGGCGATGGCGGTGCCACGCGCGGCGGCCACGCTGGCGGCCTTGGCGTCGGCAGCGGGCACGGCCAGCACGATCTTGCGCAGCGTGGTGCCGTTCTTGTCGCCTTTGCTCTTGAGCGACGGATGCCGCTCGATGAAGCGGTAGCTGGTCTCGCGGATGAGCGCGACGGCGGTCAGCACGGCCCAGGCGGTGTCCCGGCTTATGTCCTTCGTGCGGGCGGTGTGCTCGGTCAGCGTCCACGTCACGTTGGCGGCCTTGGTGCCGGCCAGCGCGCGCAGTGCAGTGCGCACGGCTTCCGCATAGGCGCGGTCGGTGAAGTCGGCTTCCTTGCCCAGGCCGACCAGCAGCACGCGGGCGGCGCCCACGCCAGCCACTTCGTGCAGCAGCAGCGACGTGCCGCGCTTGCCTTCAAAGTCGCCCAGCTTGATCAAGCGACCGACCAGGCCCTTGGTCGCCACGTCCAGCGCCTTGGCGGCACCCGCCAGGGTCTGCGACTCGAACAGACCGATCACGAGGCAATCGCTCTTGGCCGCCAGGGCGCCCGCTTTGGCCCAGTCCAGGGCTTTTGTGCTAAATTCCATCGCGCTTCTCTCTATGAGGCGAGTCAACGAAAGCCCACATTATCCGCGATTTTGCGCGGGGGCTCCGATGGAACCCAGATGGGGCACCTATCGTCCCAACTGCGGTCCCAACCTGGGTCTAGACCTCGCCCACCCTTCCAGCATCCGCATGATTTTCGAACAAGCCCTGCGACGCGAGCTGTCCTTCACCGCCGGCGCCGTCTTCCTCGTGCTGCTGACGTTCATGCTGACCACCCTGGTGATCCGCATTCTCGGCATGGCCGCCAATGGTGAAGCCAACCCGAACGACGTCCTGCTCCTCATCGGCCTGGCTACGCTGGGCTACCTTGCCATTCTCTTATGCGCCACCCTCTTCATCTCGGTGCTGCTGGTGCTCACGCGCTGGTACAAGGATTCCGAGATGGTGGTGTGGTTCACCTCCGGCATCAGCCTGACCGATTTCATCCGCCCGGTGCTGCGCTTTTCGCTGCCGTTCATCGTGCTGGTGGCGCTGCTGGCGCTGTTCGGCTGGCCGTGGGCCAACCAACAGAGCGCGCTGTTCCGTGATCGCTTCGAGCAGCGCGATGTGCTGTCGATGATCTCCGCCGGCCGCTTCATCGAGCCCGCACACGGCAACTACGTGCTCTTCATCGAAGGCGTGGACTCGGGCATGAAACACGCCCGCAACCTGTTCGTGGCGAATGCCGCGCAGGACAAGATCGGCGTGGCGCTGGCCAAGACCGGCGAGTTCAAGACCATGCCCAACGGCGACCGCTTTGTCGTGCTCGACAAGGGCCGCCGCTATGAGGGTACGCCCGGCAAGCTCGACTACCGCATCGTCGAGTTCGACAAGTACGGCGTGAAGGTGGCCAACAAGCCGCCGCAAGCGGATGCCAATCTGCCCACCAAGAGCCGCTCGACCGCCGACCTGCTGGCCGACCCGACGCCCGAGAACCTGGGCGAATTGGTCTGGCGCATCGGCCTGCCGCTGCTGGCGCTGAACTTCGTGCTGATCGCCATTCCGCTGGCCTACGTCAACCCGCGCCTGGGCCGCTACACGCCGATGATCTTTGCCGTGCTGATCTACCTGACGTACTCCAACCTGCTGAACCTGTCGCAGGCATGGGTGGCACAGGGCAAGATCAACGCGATGCTCGCCTGGTGGCCGCTTCATGTCATCGCCCTCATCTGCGCGGTGCTGCTGTTCCGCTTCCGCCACTACAGCGCGGCTGGCCTGAAGGGTATTTCGGCCCTGCTCGGCTTCGCACCGAAGAAGGCGGGCGCATGATGAAGATGCCGGTCTACGAAAAATACTTCGCACGCCAGATCTACGGCGTCTTCGTCTTCATCCTGTTTGCGGTGCTGGCGCTGTTCATCTTCTTCGACATGCTGGGCGAGCTGGGCTCGGTCATGGGCCGCTACACCACGCTCATCGCGTTCTTCCACGTGATGCTGCAGGCGCCCACGCGTGTGTATGAGGTGATTCCGGTGGCCGCGCTTATCAGTGCGATCTACGTGTTCTCGCAGATGGCGAGCCAGTCGGAATTCACGATCTTTCGCGTCGCCGGGCTCGACACGAAGCGCGCGCTGCTGTCGCTGTTCAAGATTGCGCTGCCGCTGGCGCTGGTGACGTACATCTTCGGCGAGTTCATCGGCCCGAAGGCGGAGCAGTACGCGCAGAAGGTGCGGCTTGAAGCGCTGGGCGCCACGGTGTCGGCGGGCTTCCGCTCGGGCGTGTGGGTCAAAGACCGCGGCCCGGCCAAGCCGGACGGCAGCGGCGGTGAAGTGACGCGCTTCATCAACGTGGGCGCGCTGCAGGCAGACCAGTCCATCCAGGGCCTGCGCATCTATGAATTCGACTCGGACTACCGTCTGAGCACGATTCGCGTGGCGCAGCACGCACGGTATGAAGGTCACCAGAACTGGCAGTTGAGCAACGTGACCGAGACGCGCTTCATTGAATTCCCGCGCAAGTCAGTTGCCGCCACGCCGCAGGACAACGTGCAGGCCGCACCCGGCGCACCCGATGCACTGGCACCGGATTTCCGTGGCGAGCAGACCACGGTGCCGCAACAGGAGATGCGCTCGGAACTCACGCCGCAGTTACTGTCGGTGCTGATGGTCACGCCTGACCGCATGGCCACGCTGGATCTGTTCCAGTACATCCGCCATCTGCGAGACAACAAACAGGATTCACAGCGCTATGAAATCGCGTTGTGGAAGAAGGTGGTCTACCCGTTCACCGTGCTGGTGATGATGGCGCTGGCCCTGCCCTTCGCCTACCTGCACGCACGCGCCGGCGCCGTCGGCCTGAAGGTGTTCGGCGGGATCATGCTGGGTCTGTCGTTCCAGTTGGTGAACAACCTGTTCTCGCACGTCGGCTTGCTCAATACCTGGCCGGCGATCTTCACGGCCATCGTGCCTGGTGCGCTCTATCTGGCACTGGCGCTGGTGGCGCTACGCTGGGTGGAGCGTCACTGATGACCGCGCGCGCACTCGTGCTGTTTGCGCATGGCGCGCGCGATGCTCGCTGGCGCGAGCCGTTCGACCGTTTGCAGAAGCGCCTGGCCGCCCAGCAACCCGACGTTGACGTCCGTCTTGCCTTTCTTGAGCTGATGACACCCGACCTGCCGGGCACGATCGACGAACTTGCTGCCGCCGGTGTGCAGCACATCACCATCGTGCCGGTGTTCTTTGGCCAGGGCGGCCACTTGCGGCGGGATCTGCCGGCGCTGGTCGAGCGCTGCGCACAGGCCCACCCCGCCCTCTCCATCCGTTGCGCCGATGCTGTCGGCGAGGACGACGCCGTGCTCGACGCCATCGCCGGCTACTGCGCGCGGCAACTCGGCTGAGCTTGTCCCCTTATTGCGGTTCTGTCGCCTGCACGAAGCGCGCGTGCACGTTGTTCCCCACATGGAAACCGTGGGTGTCGAACTCCTCTAACTCTAGCGTCAGCCCGAGATTGCGGCGCGCAAACACGTCGGCCAGATGCGCGCGCAGGGCAGCGAACAATTCCGCGCAGATCGGCCCCGTCACAGCCTTGGGCCGACCGGCCTTGATGCGGAATACCACGTGAATGAAGGCATCGTCCTCAGCACCGTCTGCCATGCGGTACTGGTCCAGGCGTAGCGCGCGTGTGCGGATGCCGCCGGTCGGAAACACATCGGCATGGCCGATCAGCACACCGTTGAGCAGGCGCATCAGCTCGGGAATGCGCGCATCAACTTCAACGTTGGCGGTGTACTCGATGATGACGTGCGGCATCGCAGGCGTCCGAAAAAGGGGTTAGGTGATTAACGCGCCGCCGCGGCCTCGGTGGACATCGCCGATTCGAGCGCATCCACTACCCGCGCCAGCCGCCCCAGTGACGGCGCACGCTGCACGCAGACGTCCCATTCCGATGGGGCCGAGGTGAGCTTGTGCACCGATAGCATGCCCTCGGCAAGCTGCGGCCCGATCAGCCGCACGGGTGCGAACCCGAGCCCGAAGCCCTCCGCCACCAGCGCATGCTGCAGCGGCACGGATTGCACTTCAGCGGCCACATTCGGCGTCAGGCGATCGGCGTCGTAGCGGCCCAGCAGCCACGCCCGCATCTCACAGCCCGCCGGATTCAATACCCAGGCCTCGTCCGTGACTTGCGCCATCGACAACGTCGGCGGCAGCTTGCGCGAGGGCGCAGCAATCAGGCTGACGGGCTCCGTGCCGATCACGCGGATGTCCGCATCGGCGTGATGGCCACGCGCGTTGGACGGTGCCAGCCACAACGCGACGTCCAGCTCGGCGCGCTTCAGGCGCTCGCGCAGCACACCGCCCCACTCGCAGCTCAGGCGGAATGACACGCCCGGATAGCGCAATCGCAGCCTCGACAACAGGCGTGCAAACCGCGCATCGCTCACCGCATGGCTGACACCCACACGCAGCGCGCCCTCGGGCTCGCCGGTGGCACGCACGGCACTGCGCAGCGCCTCGAATTCACCAACGATGGTGCGGCAGCGCGCCAGCACCGCCTCGCCCTCGGCGGTGAGCCGGAACGGTTTGACGCGCCGGTCGAACAGCACGGTATCGAGCGCGCGCTCCAGCCGCTGGATCTGCTTGGTGACGGCCGGCTGCGTGAGCGGCAGGTGCTCGGCCACGCGGGCGATCGACCCGGTCTGCGCCAGCAACACGAAGGTACGCATCTCTTCAAGCATGACGACATTCCCAATCGTTATGTTTTCTCTGAACAAATTGAATTGGATTCATCTTAAGCAACAGGCCACAGTATCGCCAGACGCGCTTTTGCGTTGCTTTCCTCTCCCAACAACCACGAGGACACCATGAAAGCTCTGGCACTGACCGACGGTTACGGCATCGACGCCCTGCGCGCCATTGAGCGCGACGACCCCACGCCCGCCCCCGACGAAATCATCGTGCGCACGCGCGCGGCCTCGCTCAACTTCCGCGACCTGGAGATCGTTTCCGGCAAGTTCTTCACGCGCTTTCCGCTGCCGCTGATTCCGCTGTCCGACGGCGTAGGCGAGGTGGTGGCCGTTGGTGGCAACGTGACGCGCGTGCGCACGGGTGACCGTGTCGCCGGCACGTTCTGGCAGCGCTGGGACGGCGGCGACTTTCGCAACGCCGACACGCGCCGCATGCTCGGCGGCCCCATCGACGGCTGGCTGGCTGACACCATCCGCCTGGATGCGGGCGGCGCAGTGGTGGTGCCACCGCACCTGAGCGATACCGAAGCCGCCACCCTGCCCTGCGCCGGGCTCACCGCACGGCACTCCCTGATCGAAGCGGGCAACCTGCAGCCGGGCGAAACGGTGCTCGTGCAGGGCACGGGGGGCGTGTCGATGTTTGCGGTGCAGTTCGCGCTGATGGCCGGAGCGCGCCCTATCGTGCTCTCGAGCAGCGACGCAAAGCTGGAACGCGTGCAGACGCTTGGTGTGCCCGAATCCGACACGATCAACTACCGCACCACGCCGGACTGGCACGAAGCGGTGCTCGCGTGCACGGACGGCCGCGGTGTCGATCACGTCATCGAAGTGGGTGGCGGGGGTACGTTTCAGCGCTCGCTGAAGGCGCTGCGGGTCGGTGGGCAGATCCACCTTGTCGGCTACCTGGCTGGGCGTGAAGGCAGCGTGAGTCCGCTGGAAATCTTTGCGCGCAAGGCGGTGATCCGGCCGGCATCGGTCGGTTCGCGGGCGTCATTTGAGTCGATGAACCGGGCGCTGGCGCTGCACGGCCTGCACCCGATCGTCGATCAGGTGCTGCCGTGGCAGGACGCGCCGGAGGCGTTCCGGATGATGGAAGCCGGGAAAGTCTTTGGGAAAATCGCGCTGGCGTTCTAAGCGATGCTCAGGCGGCTAGAACGTGGGGCTCGCTGGAAAACACTTCCGGCGCAGCGTTCGTTGCGCGCGCGGCAAACGCGTCGCCAATCATCAGCAGGCTTGGGTGTTCCGGGTTGATCCACGCGGCCGCAGCACCCTCGGCCATCTGCTGCAGCGTGAAGCACGCCGAGCGTTGCTCGGGCGTGGTGGCGGCTTCAACCACCCACGCGGGCGTGGAAGGCGCACGGCCACGAGCGATCAAGTCAGCCGCAATGGAGGCGGCCTGGTCGCGGCCCATGTAGTAGACGAGCGAATCGGCCTGTGCGGCAGCTTCGGGCGTCACACCCTCGGGCTGCGGTGTGTCCGGGTCGGCCGCCTTGGCTTGGGTGACGAACGCCACGCTGCGGGCCACGCCGCGCTTGGTCAGCGGCTGGCGAATCGCGGATGCTGCGGCCAGCGCCGCAGTGATGCCCGGCACGACTTCGTAGTCGATCCCGGCCTGTTCCAGCGCCTGCAATTCCTCATCCGCACGACCAAACAACATCGGGTCACCGCCCTTGAGGCGCACCACGCGCTGGTACTTGGTCGCCAAGTCGACGAGCTGGCGATTGATGAAGCGCTGCGCGGTCGAGCGCTTGCCGCAACGCTTGCCGACGGCAATCAGCACGGCCTGCGGGCAATACTGGAAGACCTCGGGCGAGACCAGTGCGTCGTGCAGCACGACCTCGGCTTCGCCCAATAGCCGTGCACCGCGCACCGTGATGAGGTCCGCGGCGCCGGGGCCCGCACCAATCAGGCTCACGTGGCCAAGTGTCTTGTGGGTCTTCGCTTCCATTTGCCTAGCTTCCTTTGCTTTTTCCTGCGGGGCGCAGGCGAGTTTGCGACACGCGGCGCCCCTTCACTTTAGGAAAATGCACGGATCATGCCCGCTGCCACCGTATGGTGCGTGGCTTCGTCCACCAGGATGAACGCGCCGGTGGCGGGATTATCACCATAGGCGTCGCAGACGATCGGCTTCTGCAGGCTGATGTTGACGGTACCGATGTCGTTCAGCGCAATCTGCTTGCGGCCGGTTTCGTGCGACAGCGTATGCACGTCCAGCACGCGCTCGACTTCCGACACACGTGCGAACACGGTGGCCGTCGTGTGCTTGAGCACGTACTTGCGGGCCGGGTTCAGTTCGTGTTCGTCGAACCAGCACAGGTCGGCATGCAGCTTCTTGGCGGCGTTGGTGGCTGTGGTGGGCGCTGCGACGATGGTGTCGCCGCGCGAGATGTCCACATCGTCCGCCAGGCGCACGGTGATGGTCTCGCCGGGGCCGGCGGAATCGGCCGAACCATTGGGCGTCAGCACTTCGGCAACCGTCGTTTCGCGGTTGGCAGGCAGCACGCGCACGGCTTGGCCGACGCGCACGGTACCGGCTTCCACACGGCCCATGTAGCCGCGGAAATCATCGGCCTGCGAGCCATCCTGGCGCGCCACGAGCTGTACCGGGAAGCGCAGTGCGTCGTCGCCGGTGGGCGCCGTCTCTTCCACCTTCAGGTCTTCGAGCAGCGCCAGCAACGGCTCACCCTGGTACCACGGCATGGCTTCGGACGCGTGCACGATGTTGTCACCGCGCAGGGCCGACACCGGCACGTAGCGCACATCCTTCAGGCCCAGCTGTGCGGCCAGTGCGTCGTAAGCGGTGCGGATTTCGTTGAAGCGCGCTTCGCTGTAGTCGACCAGGTCCATCTTGTTGACGGCCACGATCACGTGTTGCAGTTCCAGCAGCTTGACGATGGCCGAATGGCGCTTCGTCTGAGCCAGCAATTGCGCCTTGCCATCCACGGTCGTCACGCGCGTGGCGTCGATCAGGATGATGGCGGCGTGCGCGGTCGATGCGCCCGTCACCATGTTGCGCGTGTATTGCTCGTGGCCCGGCGTGTCGGCAATGATGAACTTGCGGCGCGCGGTCGAGAAATAGCGATACGCCACGTCAATCGTGATGCCCTGCTCGCGCTCGGCTTCCAGGCCGTCGGTCAGCAGCGAAAAGTCGATGTCTTCGCCAGCGGTGCGCTTGTTCTTGGCGCGCGTGAGCGCTTGCAGCTGGTCGGACAGCACGGCCTTGCTGTCGTACAGCAGACGGCCGATCAGCGTGCTCTTGCCGTCGTCGACGGAACCGGCGGTGATGAAGCGCAGCAGCCCTTGGTGTGATGTTTGGTTGCTCATGATCAGAAATACCCTTCCTTCTTGCGCTTTTCCATCGAGGCTTCGCTCGTCTGGTCGTCCATGCGCGTGGCACCGCGTTCGGTGATCTCGGTGATGGCCGTCTCGGCGATGATCTCGGCCGGCGTGGCAGCGGTGCTCGCCACCGGGCACGTGCAGCTGATGTCGCCCACGGTGCGGAAGCGCACCGACAGGACTTCGCTCTCGTCGCCGTCGGCCTTGGGCGTGATGGGCGTGACGGGCACCAGCAGGCCGTTCTTGCGCACGACTTCACGTTGATGCGCGTAGTAGATCGGCGGCAGGGCGAGGTTCTCGCGGGCGATGTACTGCCACACATCGAGCTCCGTCCAGTTGGAGATCGGGAACACGCGCATCTGTTCGCCTTGCGCCATGCGGGCGTTGTACAGGCTCCAGAGTTCCGGGCGCTGAGCCTTCGGATCCCACTGCCCGAATTCGTCGCGGAACGAGAAGATGCGCTCCTTGGCGCGCGCCTTCTCTTCATCGCGGCGGGCGCCGCCCATCAGGGCGTCGAAGCCGTGCGATTCGATCGTTTCCAGCAGCGTGACGGCCTGTGCGGCGTTGCGCGAATCGGTTTCCTTGCGCAGGCGCACTGTGCCGCGCTTGATGGAGTCTTCCACATGGCCGACCACCAGACGCGCGCCCAGTTCAGCCACGCGCTGGTCGCGGAACTGGATCACTTCCGGGTAGTTGTGGCCCGTGTCGATGTGCACCAGCGGGAACGGCAGTTCGATCTTGCGATCGCCCAGTCGGAAGGCCTTGAGCGCCAGGTGCAGCATGACGATCGAATCCTTGCCGCCCGAGAACAGCAGCGCCGGGTTGCGGCACTCGGCCACCACCTCGCGAATGATGTAGATCGACTCGGCTTCCAGCCAGTCGAGGTGCTCGTTCTGCACGGGCGTCAGTGCCGTGCCGGGGATTTCGCTCATGACTCCCATGTTCCTTTCCTTAGCTCTTTTGCGACACGTTGGTCGCATGCAAACCGCATTCTTTGCTGTCGCGCGATTCCCACCACCAGCGACCGGCGCGCACATCTTCGCCAGCGCGCACCGCGCGCGTGCAGGGCTCACAGCCGATGCTCGGGTAGCCCTTGTCGTGCAACGCGTTGGTAGGTACGTTGTGCTGCTCGAGGTAGGCCCAGACTTCAGGCTCGGACCAGTCGAACAGCGGGTTGTACTTGGCGATGCCGCGGGCGTCGTCGTCTTCGGCAAACGGCAGGTCGGCACGGGTGACGGCCTGCTCGCGGCGCTGGCCGGTCAGCCATGCATCGGCATCCTTCAGCGCGCGATTCAGCGGCACCACCTTGCGGATGTTGCAGCAAGCCTTGCGCAGTTCGATGCTGTCGTAGAACGCATTCAGGCCGTTGTCACGCACGTAGGCTTCCACTGCGCGGGCGTCCGGTGCGTATTGCTCGACCGCATAGCCGTAGTGTTCACGGATGCGATCCAGCATCGCCAGCGTTTCGGCATGCAGGCGGCCGGTCTGCAGCGTGAAGATCGGCAGGTGCGCCCGCACAGCTTCGGGGCTGCGCAGAATCGCATCCGTCACGACCATGTCTTCGGCGGCCAGGCTGGTGGCGAACTTTGCCACACCGTGCTTGGCGGCAATCTCGGCCAGGCGCTCGAACAGCGCGGCTTCCTTGGCGGCCAGGCCTTCGGCGGTGCCGGTGTAGACGGGGCGCGTCCACAGCACCGGCCGCCCGATTGCGGACACCGGCACTTCGGACACGGCGATGTCTTGCGTATCACTCATGCTGCGCTCGCCTCGGTCGCACGCTCGCGGCGGAACAGCGGGCGCGGTTCGTCGACGGCGCCCTGGTAGCGCACGCTGATCTCGCCGAAGCCGTGCAGCGCATCGTCGATGCTCTTGTCGGCGCGCACAGCGTAGGCGTCGAAACCGCAACGGCGCATGAAGTCGAGCTGATCGCGCAGCACGTCGCCGATGGCGCGCAGCTCACGCGTGAAGCCCAGGCGCTGGCGCAGCAGGAACGCCGTGCTGTAGCCGCGACCATCGCGGAATACGGGGAAATCCACCGCCACTAGCGGCAGGTTCGGCAGGTCAGCTTCCAGCGCAAACGGCTCGTCGTCCGGAGCCAGCCACACGGCCAGCGTGCCGGCGCGCGCACGCGTCAGCAGCGCGTCGCGACTGGCTTGCCAGAAGGCCAGCGGCACGATGGCGTGCGTGGCGGCATCCACATCGGCTTGCGTCAGTTCACCACCTTCGGGTGCACGCAGCACCGTCCATTCATCGGCCACGATTTGCGGGGCACCGTTTTGCAGCTTGATGATCTTGCTCATGTTCGTTTCCCTCGGCAATTAGGCTTCTTCACGGGCGTAGACACGTTCCTTGAACGGGGCCATGCCGATGCGGTTGTAGGTGTCGATGAAGCGTTCGTCTTCCGCGCGGTTGGCGACGAAGGTGTCGATGATGCGTGTGATCACGTCGGGCATTTCTTCCGCCTTGAACGACGGGCCGATGATCTTGCCGATCGCCGAGTCGTTGCCCTGCGCGCCACCCAGCGACACTTGGTACCACTCTTCTTCGTGCTTATCGACACCCAGGATGCCGATGTTGCCGACGTGGTGATGGCCGCACGAGTTGATGCAACCCGAGATGTTGAGCGACAGCTCGCCCAGGTCGTGCACGTAATCGAGATCGTCGAAACGCGCCTGAATCGCCTGTGCGATGGGGATCGACTTGGCGTTGGCCAGCGAGCAGAAATCGCCGCCCGGGCACGCAATGATGTCGGTCAGCAGGCCGATGTTGGCGGTGGCCATGCCGTGTTCCTTGGCGAGTTGCCAAAGGTCGAACAGATCGTGCTTCTTCACGTCCGGCAGGATCAGGTTCTGCTCATGCGCCACGCGCAGTTCACCGTAACCGAAGCGCTCAGACCAGTCGGCCACCAGTGCCATCTGCTCGGCCGTGGCATCGCCCGGAGGCAGTGCAGCGCCTGGCTTGAGCGACAGCGTGACAGCGGCATAGCCCGGCACGCGGTGCGGATGCACGTTGCGGCTCACCCAGCGCGCGAACGCCTTGTTCTCCAGCAGCGCCTTTTCATAGCCAGCGTCGGTGTCGGCCAGCTTTTCATACGCGGGCGGCGCGAAGCATTGCGCCACGCGGTCGAACTCGGCCTGCGTGATGGTCGACGGGCCGTCCTTGATGTGCTGCCACTCTTCTTCCACCTGGCGGGCAAATTCTTCCGCGCCGATGGCCTTCACGAGAATCTTGATGCGCGCCTTGTACTTGTTGTCGCGGCGGCCATGGCGGTTGTACACGCGCACAGCGGCTTCGATGTACGACAGCAGGTGCTGCCAAGGCAGGTCTTCCTTGATGATCGCGCCCAGGATCGGCGTACGGCCCATGCCGCCGCCGGCCAGGATGCGCAACAGCGTCTGGCCATCCTTCTCATATGCATACACGCCGATGTCGTGCAGTTGCGTCACAGCGCGGTCTTCGCGCGAGGCCGACACGGCGATCTTGAACTTGCGCGGCAAGAAGGCGAATTCGGGGATGAACGTCGACCATTGCCGCAGGATTTCCGCCAGCGGGCGCGCATCGATCACCTCATCCGGCGCCACACCAGCAAACTGGTCGGTCGTGATGTTGCGGATGCAGTTGCCCGAGGTCTGGATGGCGTGCATTTCCACCGAGGCCAGCTTGCTCAGGATGTCCGGCACCTCTTCCAGCTTGATCCAGTTGTACTGGATGTTCTGGCGCGTGCTGAAGTGGCCGTAGCCGCGGTCGTGTTCAGCAGCGATGTGGCTGAGCATGCGCATTTGGTTGGCACGCAGATGACCGTACGGAATCGCCACGCGCAGCATATAGGCGTGGCGCTGGTAGTACAGGCCGTTCTGCAGGCGCAGCGGCAGGAACTCTTCTTCCGTCAGTTCGCCCGAGATACGGCGGCGCACCTGGTCGCGAAACTGCTCAACGCGGTCGGCGACAAGGCGGTGATCGTAAGCGTCGTATTGGTACATGACTGTTCAGTCCAATCCGGTCTGTGCCGGCATGCGATTCAATTGGGGGAAACGGTTCGTTGTGTGGCTGCTGGGGTCGTATCAGCGACAGCAGCAACACATGGCGAGCGGCGTCAGCACGGTTTCACGCATCACGACACCAGCTTGATGGCCGTGACCGTGAGCGTGGCGGCAAGCGCGCCGCGCACCAGACGTTCCGGCAGATTCTTGGACAGGCGCGCGCCCAGCCAGATACCCGGGATGGAGCCCACCAGCAATGAGAGCAGCAGGTTCCAGTCGATCGTGCCCAGGTACATGTGGCCGAGGCCCGCCACGGCGGTCAGCGGCACGGCGTAGGCAATGTCGGTGCCGGCCACTTCGGCGCTCTTCAATTCGGGGTACAGGATCAGGATCAGCGTCGCGCCCACGGCACCCGCGCCGATGGACGACACCGTCACCAGCACGCCCAGCACCACGCCAACGAATACCGTGGCCGCGGCCAGTACCGTGCCTTGCAGGCGATAGCGCGGGTTGCGGGCCAGCCAGCCCAGCACGCGCTGGCGGAACAACAACGAAATCACCGTCAGGATGACCGACACGCCAATCGTCACGCGGATGATGTGCATCCACTCCGCATCCAGAGTGCCGACGCTCTTGAGCACCAGCACCGTCACCAGCGCGGCGGGCAGGCTGCCCAGGCAGAGCCGCTTGACGATGTCCCAGCGGATATGGCCGTGGCTGCGGTGCGCGATCGTGCCCACGCCCTTGGTCAGCGACGCGAACGCCAAATCCGTGCCCACGGCGGTGGCCGGCGAGAAGCCGAACATCAGCGTCAGCAGCGGCGTCATCAGCGAACCGCCGCCAACGCCCGTCAGGCCGACCAACAGGCCGACCAGCAAACCGGAAACCGTATAGGCGAGCGTCATAGCGCGGGGGAAAAGGGACAGTGAGGGCGTGTTATCACGAAGTTCGAGCATCGTAATGAAGTGGCCTCATATCCCAAACCAATAAAAAATTGTTTGTTTATATGGGCTCGGTTATAAGTAACGATCTGATCGCTCGCTTTTCTTCGCATCCGATCGCGCAGCCATGAACCTTCACCAATTTCGTTTCGTTCGCGAAGCCGTCCGGCAGAAATTCAACCTGACCGAGGCCGCAAAAGCGCTCTATACATCACAACCTGGTGTCTCCAAGGCCATCATCGAGCTGGAAGAGGAGCTGGGTGTCGATATCTTCACGCGGCACGGCAAGCGCATCCGGGGTCTCACAGAGCCGGGGCGCCGCATCCTGGCCTCGGTCGAGCGCGTGCTGGAAGAGGTTGAGACGCTGAAACGCGTCGGCAAGGACTACGCCGCCCAGGACCAGGGCAACTTCACAATCGCCACCACACACACGCAGGCGCGCTACGCGCTGCCCAAGGCAATTGCCGAGTTCACCCGCAAGTACCCCAAGGTGCGCCTGTCTATTCAGCAGGGCACGCCCGCGCAGATTGCCGAGATGGTGCTGCATGACCAAGCCGACATCGCCATCGCCACCGAGGGCATGTCGCATGTGAAAGACCTGATCTCGATCCCAGGCTACCAGTGGCAGCATGTGGTGGTGACGCCACCCGACCACCCACTGCTCTCGCGCCAGCACCTGACGCTGGAAGACCTGAAGGGCTATCCGCTCATCACCTACGACCAGCACTTTGCCGGCCGCCCCAAGATCGACCATGCCTTCGAGCTGCGCCAGATCAAGCCGGACATCGTGCTGGAGGCCATCGACGCTGATGTCATCAAGACCTACGTGGAAGTGGGCCTGGGCGTCGGCATCGTGGCTGGCGTCGCCTTTGACCCCGAGCGCGACCGCAACCTGCGCGCCATTCCCGCCGGGCACCTGTTCGGCACCAATGTGACGCACCTGGGCATCAAGCAGGGCGCGTACCTGCGCGGATTCGTCTACACCTTCATCGAGTTGTTTGCGCCAGCGCTCACACGCAAGCTGGTCGAGCAACTGATGTCTGGCGAGCACGAAGCCTACGAACTCTGATTCGCCTGAAGCCTGAATTTTCCGGAGATTGCATGACGACCCGACGTCGCCTGTTATATGGCGTGGCGCTCTTTGCGAGCGCTGCCGCCATTGCCCTGCCCGCCCAAGCCGACATCCGTGTGGGTGTGGTGCTCTCGACCACCGGCCCGGCTGCGGCCATCGGCATCCCCAGCAAAAACACCGTGCAGATGTGGCCCGCCACCATTGGTGGGCAGCGCGCGCAGGTGATTGTGCTGGACGATGCGTCCGACCCGTCGATGGCGGTGCGCAACGTGCGCAAGCTGATCGCCGAAGACAAGGTGGACGTGATCGTCGGCCCGACGATCGTGCCGACGGCACTGGCATCCCTTGATGCCGTGGCCGAAGGACAGACGCCGATGATCACGCTGGCCGCCTCGGCTTCCATCGTGGAGCCGCAGGACGCCAAGCGCCGCTGGGCGTTCAAGATGCCGCAGAACGATTCGCAGATGGCGACGTTGGTGACGCAACACATGGCGGACAGCGGCGTGCACACGGTCGGCTTTATCGGCTTTACCGATGCGTACGGCGAGAGCTGGTGGCGCGAGTTCTCCAAGCTGGCTGACGTACGCAAGCTGAAGGTCGTCGCCAACGAGCGCTTTGCCCGCACAGACGCCAGCGTCACCGGCCAGGCGCTCAAGCTGATGGCCGCCAAACCCGACGCCATCCTGATTGCCGGCGCCGGCACACCCGCTGCTCTGCCCGAGCGCACGCTGGTCGAGCGTGGCTACAAGGGCCGCATCTATCAGACGCATGGCATTGCCAGCACGGAATTCCTGAAGGTGGGTGGCAAGGACGTGGAAGGCACCCTCTTCCCGACCGGCCCGGTGGTGGTGGCACGCGAACTGCCGGCCAACCACCCGGTACGCAAGGTGGCCGTAGAATTTGCCGATCGCTACGAAGCCAAGTACGGCCCCAACTCCGTCACGCAGTTCGCGGGCGATGCCTGGGGTGCCTGGCAGTTGCTCGACAACGCCACGGCTCGTGCGCTCAAGACCGGGGCCAAGCCCGGTACCCCGGCCTTCCGTGCTGCCCTGCGCGATGCGCTCGAAACCACGCAGAACCTGACGGTGCCCAACGGCGTGCTGAACCTGAATGCCCAGGATCACCAGGGCTTCGACCAACGCTCGCGCGTGATGGGCATCATCACGAACGGCCGCTTCGCTTACGCGGGCCCGCGCTAAATCAATCCGTAGAGATTCGCCATGACACGACTCGCCTTCATCGGCCTCGGCAACATGGGCACGCCGATGGTCCAGCACCTGATTGCTGCCGGCCACACCGTGCGCGTCTATGTGCGTCGCCCGGAAGCCGCCGACAACGCCCGCGCCATCGGTGCCGAGCCGTGCAGCACGCCCGCTGAGGCGGCTCGCGACGCCGAGGTCATCTTTACCAACGTCACCTCCACTGCCGATGTGGAAGGCGTGCTGCTGGGGCCGGATGGCGTGGTCAACGGTGCGCCGCGCGGCGCGGTGTGTATCGACCACAGCACGATCTCCGCCGTGGCCACGCGCCGCATTGCAGCCGAGCTGGAAGCCGCAGGGCTGGAGTTTCTCGATGCGCCGGTTTCCGGTGGCACGGGCGGTGCGCAGAAGGCCACACTGTCGATCATGGTGGGCGGCAAGCCGGAGGTGCTCGAACGCGTGCGCCCGTTGCTGCAACTGTTGGGCACCACCATCACCTACATCGGCGGTCATGGCTCGGGCCAGGTTGCCAAGGCGTGCAACCAGATCGTGCAGGTCATCAACATCCAGGGCATTGCCGAGGCCATGCTGTTTGCGCGCGCCCAGGGCACTGATCCGTCGCGCGTGCTGGCCGCCATCGGCCCAGGCTTTGCCGGCAGCCGGATGCTCGATATGGAAGGGCCGAAAATGGCCGAGCGCAACTTTGCCGCCGGCATCGAAGCGCGCCTGCACGACAAGGATTTCGGCCTCGTGCGTGAAATTGCCCAGGAACTCGGCCTGCAGATGCCGGCGATGGAGCTGGTGGCCTCGCAACTCAATACGCTGGTCGCCAACGGCTGGGGGTATGACGATACGGCGTCGCTGCTGCGCGTACTTGAGCTGCAGAACGAGCAAAAAGTGGGGTGATTGCGCCCTTCCCGGCCCGTCTTGTTTGGCTGGCCGGACTTCTGGCATAATTGCCGGCTCAGCTGTACCTGCCCGAGTGGTGAAATTGGTAGACGCAGGGGACTCAAAATCCCCCGCCGCAAGGCGTGCCGGTTCGATTCCGGCCTCGGGCACCAGATTCCAAGCCGCTTCTGTTCATTCAGAAGCGGCTTTTTCATTGGGCGCCCGCCCTGCCAGGCAGCGCCTCCTGCAGACGTGGGATAATCGCACCTTTGCCCCGGGCACGGCTCAAGAGGTTGATCGCACGGGCGCGCGAGGGCCTTTATCCGCGTGGCCCGCTCCCACAATCGATCCTTCTTCAGTACCCACAATGCCCGCATACCGTTCCAAAACTTCCACCGCCGGCCGCAACATGGCAGGTGCGCGCTCACTGTGGCGCGCCACCGGCATGAAAGACGAAGACTTCCAGAAGCCGATCATCGCGGTCGTCAACTCGTTCACCCAGTTCGTGCCCGGCCATGTGCACCTGAAGGATCTCGGCCAGCTCGTCGCGCGCGAGATCGAAGCTGCGGGCGGTGTCGCCAAGGAATTCAACACGATTGCCGTGGATGACGGCATCGCGATGGGCCACGACGGCATGCTGTATTCGCTGCCCAGCCGCGACATCATTGCCGACTCGGTCGAATACATGGTCAACGCGCACTGCGCGGACGCCATGGTCTGCATCTCGAACTGCGACAAGATCACCCCGGGCATGCTGATGGCCGCGATGCGTCTGAACATTCCGGTGATCTTCGTGTCGGGCGGGCCGATGGAAGCGGGCAAGACCAAGCTTGCCAACCCCGTCACCAAGGCGATCGAGATCAAGAAGCTCGACCTGATCGACGCGATGGTGATCGCGGCGGACACCAAGTACACCGATGAGGAAGTGGCAGAAGTCGAGCGCTCGGCGTGCCCCACGTGCGGTTCGTGCTCGGGCATGTTCACGGCCAACTCGATGAACTGCCTGACCGAAGCACTGGGCCTGTCGCTGCCGGGCAATGGCACCGTGGTCGCCACGCATGCAGACCGCGAACAACTGTTCAAGCGCGCCGGCCACCGCATCGTTGAGCTGGCCCGCCAGTACTACGAACAGGAAGACGAGCGTGTGCTGCCTCGCTCGGTCGGCTTCAAGGCGTTTGAGAACGCGATGACGCTCGACATCGCCATGGGCGGCTCGACCAACACGATCCTGCACCTGCTGGCAATCGCACAAGAAGCCGAGATCGACTTCTCGATGAAGGACATTGATCGCCTGTCGCGCGTCGTGCCGCAACTGTGCAAGGTCGCGCCGAACACAAACAAGTACCACATCGAAGACGTGCACCGCGCGGGCGGCATCATGGCCATCCTGGGCGAGCTGGACCGCGCCGGCAAACTGCACACCGATGCACCGACCGTGCACGCGCCCACGATGAAGGACGCGCTGGACCAGTGGGACATCGTCCGCACCTCGGACGAAGCCGTGCAGACGTTCTACCGCGCGGGCCCCGCCGGCATTCCGACGCAGGTGGCGTTCAGCCAGAACACGCGCTGGCCGAGCCTGGATCTGGACCGTGCGGAAGGCTGCATCCGCTCGAACGAACACGCATTCTCGAAAGAAGGCGGCCTGGCCGTACTGACGGGCAACATTGCGCTGGATGGTTGCGTGGTGAAGACCGCTGGCGTGGACGAAAGCATCCTGGTGTTTGAAGGCACGGCGCACGTGACCGAATCGCAGGACGAAGCGGTCGAGAACATCCTGGCCGACAAGGTCAAGGCTGGCGACGTGGTGATCGTGCGCTACGAAGGCCCGAAGGGTGGCCCCGGCATGCAGGAAATGCTCTACCCGACGAGCTACATCAAGTCCAAGGGCCTGGGCAAAGCCTGTGCGCTGCTGACCGACGGCCGCTTCTCGGGCGGCACGTCGGGCCTGTCGATCGGCCACTGCTCGCCGGAAGCGGCAGCGGGCGGCGCGATCGGCCTGGTGCGTGATGGCGACAAGATCCGCATCGACATCCCCAACCGCACGATCAACGTGCTGGTGAGCGATGAAGAACTGGCGCGTCGCCGCGAAGAGCAAAACGCCAAGGGTTGGAAGCCCGCCAAGGCGCGTCCGCGCAAGGTATCGGCTGCGCTCAAGGCGTACGCCAAGCTGGTCATGTCGGCCGACAAGGGCGCCGTGCGCGACCTGTCGCTGCTGGACGACTGACATGGCGACGGGCCCTGTGCCCAGTTGTCGAAGCCGCTCTCCGGAGCGGCTTTTTCTTTGGACGTTGCCCGCGGCAGCATCCACAAGATGTCGCAAGTGCACGCGCCGAACTCCCCGTGTCGTCCGTTGTCTAGCGTCTCATTGCCTATCTTGACCACAGATTCCCCATGATGAGTGTTGGCCCGTTCTCAGTGCACGTGATTGTCGTGGTGCTGGCAGCCCTGATTGCGTGGCTCGTTGCACGATCGATGCAACGCAAGGAGCCGCGCAAACCGGCGGCCAACCTGCTGCTCGATGCCGTGTTCGTTGGCCTGATTGCCGCGCGCCTCGGCTATGTCGCGCGCTGGTGGCCAGAGTACCTCGCCACGCCCAGGTCCATCCTCGCGATCGGTGACGGCGGGTTCGACTGGTGGATCGGGCTGCCGGCCGCCGTTGCGCTCATCCTCTGGAAATCGCGTCATGCGCGCGCACTGCGCCGGCCAGCCTTGATCGGCATTGCCGCTGGCATGCTGGCGTGGGCCACGGCACAAGGCACCTTGGCGACGCTGCAGCGTGCCACGCCGTCCCTGTCTGCCTTGCAGCTGGAAGGCATGGACGGATCTGCCGTGTCGTTCGACAAGCCCATCGGCAAACCCGTCGTGCTAAACCTGTGGGCCAGTTGGTGCCCACCCTGCCGACGCGAGATGCCAATCCTCGCCCAGGCGCAATCCGACTACCCCGGGGTGGTCTTCCTGATGGTCAATCAAGGAGAGCAGGCGCCCACCGTGCAGCAGTTCCTCGCGCAGCAAGCGCTGTCATTCGACCACGTGCTGCTCGACCCGCTATCAGAAGCGATGCAGACCTTCGGCTCACGCGGGCTGCCGACCACGCTGTTCTTCGATGCCCAGGGCAAGCTGGTCGATTCGCACATGGGTGAGATCACCGCCGCGCGCCTCAAAGACGTGGTGGAGCATCGTCTCCAACCTTAGGGCCTGTTGGCGCGGCGGGCACCGTCAAATCAGTCAATTCTGATATGCGTTACGACTTGTGCCTTCTACAGTCGGGCGCATGAAGACATCGATCCGAAAACTCGTGAGCATCGTGCGCCACGCCGCAAGCGATGCCGTCAGCCCGGCACGGTTCCAACGCAATCTCGATATCGTGGTGCTGGGGCTGATCGTAGCCAGCGTGCTCGTCGTCATGGCCGATAGCGTGAAGGAATTTCACGCGCAGTATGGCCAGGCGCTGTACGTGACCGAGTGGGCGTTCACGCTGCTGTTCACGGCGGAGTATCTGTTTCGCCTCCTCACCGCGCCCAAGCCTGCGGCCTATGCGCGCAGCTTCTTCGGCATCGTGGATCTGGTGTCCGTGCTGCCGACCTATCTCGCGTTCTTCTTCCCCAGCCTGCATGCACTGATTGACGTGCGCCTGCTGCGGCTGCTGCGCGTGTTCCGCATTCTCGGGTTGTCGATCTATCAAGAAGAGGGGCAAGCGCTGATGCGCGCCCTCACCCGTGCACGCCGCAAGATTTTCGTCTTCATCGGCGGCATGTTCGTGCTCACGGTCATCCTGGGCACGGTGATCTATCTGGTGGAAGGGCCAGAGAACGGCATTACGAGCATCCCGGTAGGCGTGTATTGGGCAGCGGTGACGATGAGCACCACCGGCTACGGCGACCTCACCCCGCAAACGCCGCTGGGCAGGCTGATCACGTCATGTGCGATCCTGCTCGGCTACGGCATCATCGCGTTCCCGACGGGCATCATGGGTGCCGAGCTCGTCGCCACTGCGCTGGAGCGCCACCGCCCCCAGCAGCGAGCCGAACCCTCCACCGGCCCCGACGCACCGCAATGCCCATGCTGCGGCCGCGCGATGCCCGTTGCAGACACCCCTACCGCAGGCGATGCGCAGGACGCCTCTACCCGGCAGTCCGGCTAGTTGCCCCGGAGCCCATCTCAAGAACGAAAAGGCCAAGCGTGTTGCTTGGCCTTGTTCATTGCTTTGGCGATACGACGTTCAATCCCACTGCGCTGCGAGCCCCTCGGGCGAGACTTCACGTCCATTGCGTTCAAGCGCGGCAATCTGGGCCATGTCGTCGTCCGTCAGATGCAGCGTCTGCGCGAGCAGGTTGCTGGCGAGGTTCTCGCGCTTGGTCGACGACGGAATCACCGAGTAGCCAAGCTGCATCGCCCAGGCGAGCACGACCTGGGCCGGCGTCGCATGACGCCGCTGCGCGATCGCGCCGATCACCGGATCGCCCAGCACCTTACCGTAGGCCAACGTCATGTACGACGTGACGTGAATGCCCTCGCGCTGCAGGAACGCCACCAGCTTGCGATTCTGCAGATACGGACTCAGTTCGATCTGGTTCGTGGCGATGGCGTCTTTGCCGACGGCGGCAATCGCCTGCTGCGTCAGCGCGATGTTGAAGTTCGAGATACCGATCTGCCGGGTCAGGCCCCTGGCCTTGGCATCCGCCAGCGCGTTCATGAACACATCGAGAGGCACGCCGTTGTTGGGCGCCGGCCAGTGGATCAGCGTGAGATCGACATAGTCCGTGCGCAGCTTCGCGAGGCTGTCTTCGAGGCTCGGCACGAGCTTGTCCTTCGCGTAGTTGTCGACCCAAATCTTGGTGGTCAGGAACAGGTCTTCGCGGCGGATGCCCGAGCCGGCAATCGCCGCGCCCACGTCGGCCTCGTTGCCGTAGATCTGCGCGGTGTCGATCGCGCGATAGCCGAGTTCAAGGCCATTGCGCACCGAATCGATGACAGCCTGGTCCTTCAGGCGGAACGTGCCGAGACCGAAAGCGGGAATCTTGTTCATCCTATGCTCCGTGAAATCAAATTAAGGGTTCATGACCACGCGCGTCCGACGCTGCGTGACCTGCAGGCCAACCAGTGCGAGACCAGCCGCCGCAATCACCGCACCGACAATCGGCACAGCCGCATAACCAAAGCCTGCAGAGATGGCCGCACCGCCCGCTGCCGCACCCAGCGCATTGCCAAGGTTGAATGCGCCCACGTTGACCGACGATGCCAAGCCTGGCGCCTCGGCCGCTGCGCGCATCACCCGCATCTGCAGCGGAGGCACGACGGCAAAGGTGGCGATGCCCCACACCAGCAGCGCGGCGGCCGCACCAAGGTGCGTTTTGGCCAGCACGGGGAAAGCGAGCATCGTCACGATCAGCAGCACCAGGAAGCCGATCAGGCTGCCATCCAGCGAGCGATCGGCCAGCCGGCCACCCGCGATGTTGCCGATCGAGAAGCCGATGCCGATCAGTACCAGCATTGCCGTCACGAACGCGGGTGAGGCACCGGTCAGTTGCGCAAGCGTCGGGGCGACGTACGTGTAGAGCGTGAACATGGCACCGGCGCCGAGCACCGTGGTGGCGAGCGCACCCAGCACGACGGGTCGCGTGAGCACGGCGAGTTCGGCTCGCAGGTTAGGCATCTTGCCGGCCTCACCCTTGGGCAGGGCCGCGAACAAGCCAGCGATGGCAATCACGCCCAGACTTGCCGTGGCGGCAAACGACATGCGCCAGCCGATCATCTGGCCGAGCCACGTCGCGGCCGGCACGCCGCCCACGTTGGCGATCGTCAGGCCCATGAACATGGTCGCCACCGCACTGGCCTGCTTCTCGCGCGGCACGAGGCTCGCTGCCACCACCGAACCGAGGCCGAAGAACGCGCCATGGTTGAGGCTGGTAACGAGTCGTGCGAGCAGCAACGTCGTGTAGTCCGGCGCGACGGCCGACAGCAGGTTGCCGATGGTGAAGATGCTCATCAGCGCGATCAGCGCCTTGCGGCGCGGCCAGCGCGCCAGCAGCAGCGTCATGATCGGCGCGCCGACCATCACGCCGATGGCATACGCGCTGATCAACATGCCGGCCTGCGGAATCGACACATGCACGCCGTCAGCAATCACGGGCAGCAAGCCCATCGGCGAAAACTCGGTGGTGCCAATGCCGAAGGCACCGGCGGCGAGCGCAAGCAGCGGCAGTGTTGCTCTGCTGCGCTCGGTGGAAGGGGTGGTTGGGTTCATGCTGCGTGCTCCAGTACAGGGGTAGGGGTATGGAAGATCGGCAGAACTTCTGCAGCGATTTCCGCAAACGTTTCAGCAAGCGGGCGACGATTGCGACGGAAATGCAGCCCGATATGCTGCACACCCGCTTCACGCATCGCCGCCAGTTCTTCAGCCAGGGCGATACGGCCAGCGCGTGCGCCAAAGCGGTGGCGCTGCAGCGGCATGTGCGGATCGTCGGCAAGGTCAAGGTGGATGAAACTCACATACGGCTTGTCACCCGCCACGGCACGCCACGCGGCGGCGCGCTGTGCGTGGTCTGCCGGTGTGCCCGGATAGGCAAGGCAGCCATCCATGTGCGCGCCAATCCAGGCCGGTGTCTGCTGTGCAAGCCCCGCAACCAGCAACGGCAGCGGCGTACGCAGGGTCGGCAGGACTTCCACGCCGGCGGGCAGATTGCCTTGGGCGCCGTCGCGTAGCATCGCGATCTGGTCGCGAAAGCGTGCGCCGCGCGATTCGAAGTCTCGGTTGAACAGCGGATATTCGACCGGCCGATCACCGCTTGCTACGCCGAGCAGCAGACGGCCGCGGCTGAGTTCTTGCACCGTCGCGGCGGACTTCAGCGTCAACAGCGGCTCGCGCAGCGGCAGCACGACGGCCGCCGTACCGAGCAGAATGTCGCGGGTGACGCCCGCAAGGTAGCCGAGATACGAAAACGCCTCGAACACCTGCGCGGCATCGCCAAACGCGGGATCGTACACCGGCACGTCCCGCACCCAGAGGGCGCGGAAGCCGAGCGTATCCGCCAGTTGCACCAGGGTTGCGTGGTGTTCCATGTCTGGCACGCCGGGGCGGCGTCCATCCTGCTGGCGTTTGGCTTCGCCTGCGGGGGACCAATCGTTGTCGAGCGGCAGCTCGATACCGATGCTGAAGCCGCCGTGTGTCAGTTTGTCGAGTGAAGTAGACATGATCGTGACCGGTTCAGAGCGCGCGCAGGCTGCCTTCCAAGCGGTGCAGTTCCAGAGACGCTGTCGTGAAAAACGAGCGCGAGGTGCCTGCGCCAAAGTCGTCGATGTGGACCACCGTCGAGCGGTCGGCTTCCTGCCATGAAATCGCGTAGATGCCGTCGGCCACCGGCTGCCACGTATAGGCAACCTCGCCGCGGGCACCGGCAAACGGCCCTTCGGTGATCTCGTAGCGCATATGGATGCCGTCCTCGGCATACGCGTTGGTGGCCGTGAGGCCGTCGTAACGGACTTCGAACGTCTTACCGGCAAACGGTGGGAGGGTTGATGCGTGCATGTTGGTGATCTCCTGAAGCCACCACACCACCGGCATGGCCGCTTAGTGCAGTAGGAATGGAGCGCAGTGTGCTGGCTTTGCCTGTGCGCATAAACCCGCTCTGACAAGAAAGACTCTTGAATCTCAATCAACAATCCAAGGGCACCTTCACGTTGCAATTGGTCTATTCGTCACTTTTTTCACATATGTCATGCTGTGATATATTTCGCCCGAAACGTACCGCCACACCATGTCGTCCTCCACCTCACGCCCCCTGTCCAAGCAGGATTTCGAGACCCTGTCCGATTTCCGCTATCACCTACGCCGCTTCCTGCGTGCGTCCGAAGACCTGATCCATTCCGAGGGGATCACGCCGCTGCAATACCAGTTGCTGCTGCACATCAAGGGCTATGCGGGGCGCGAATGGGCGACCGTCGGTGAACTGGCTGAGCGTCTGCAGGCCTCGCCGCACGGCACGGTGGCACTGGTCACGCGCTGTGAAGAAGCGGGCCTGGTCGAGCGACGCCCGAGCGACGCCGACGCGCGCCAGGTGGAAGTCCACCTCAGCAAGAAGGGTGACCGCCTGGTCGCACTGCTGGCGGCGCTGCATCAGAGCGAGCTATCCGCCTTCAGCCGCGCCTTCAAGATTCCGCACCTTCAGCACCCCGTCGAACCCTCTGCCGAGCAGTAACGCCATGCAAACCCTTGACCATCGGCGTGATTTCGCGACCGACACGACGCTCTTTCGCACCACCGCGCTGGCGGTCGTCATTGCCGCCTTCGCCACGCTGGCGGCGGTGGCACTGCTCAACCTGATCCGCTTCTTCACCAACCTGTTCTTCTTCCAGACGCTGTCGCTGGCAGACCGTTCGCCGGCAGCCAACACGCTGGGGCTGTGGGTGATCGTGGTGCCGGTCATTGGCGGGCTGATCGTCGGGCTGATGGCGCGCTTCGGCTCGGAGAAGATTCGCGGGCACGGCATTCCCGAGGCCATTGAAGCCATCCTGTTCGGCAAGAGCAAGATGTCGCCCAAGGTGGCGGTACTCAAGCCGCTGTCGTCGGGCATCGTGATCGGCAGCGGCGGGCCGTTCGGTGCGGAAGGCCCGATCATCATGACCGGCGGCGCAATCGGCTCGCTGTTCGCGCAGTTCTTCAAGCTGACCGCCGCCGAGCGCAAGACGCTGCTGGTGGCGGGTGCCACGGCGGGCATGACGGCGGTGTTCGGCACGCCGGTGGCCGCGTTGCTGCTGGCGGTGGAGCTGCTGCTCTTTGAATGGCGCCCGCGCAGCATGCTGCCGGTGGCCGTGGCGTGCGCGGTGGCGGGTTTCCTGCGTGTGCTGGTGCTGGAGCCGGGTCCCCTCTTCCCGCTGGAGACGGCTCCGGCGACGCTGCCCGCGCTGGGCTCGTGCGTGGTCGCGGGTCTGCTGTGCGGCGCGCTGGCGCGCTCATTGTCGATGGCGCTCTACAAGACCGAAGACCTGTTCGGCCGCCTGCCGATCCACTGGATGTGGTGGCCAGCCATCGGCGGGCTGGCGGTCGGCATTGGCGGTTATTTCGAGCCGCGTGCGCTGGGCGTCGGCTACGACGTCATCGGCGATCTGCTGCACAACCATCTAGCCATCAAGGTGGCGCTGGCATTGCTGGTGGTCAAGGCGATCATCTGGGTGATCGCGCTGGGCTCAGGCACCTCGGGCGGCGTGCTTGCCCCGCTGCTGATGATGGGCGCGGGCTCGGGCGTGCTGATCGGCCCGGTACTGCCGGGTGGCGATCCGGGCCTGTGGCCGCTCGTGTGCATGGCTGCCATGCTGGCCGGCGTACTGGGCGCCCCGCTCACAGCCATCGTCTTCGCCTTCGGGCTCACACACGACGTGAACGCCCTGCTGCCGATCCTGCTGGCGGTAGCGGTGTCCTATGGGTTTGTCGTGCTGACCATGCCGCGCTCGATCATGACGGAGAAGATCGCGCGCCGCGGCTTCCACATCTATCGCGAATATGCCGTTGACCCGCTTGAGCGCCACGCCGTGGGCGAAGTGATGACGCGATCGGTGCAGACCATCGAGGCCGCAGCTTCCGTCACCGATGTACTGACCGCGCGCTTTGGCGCGACGCAGGCACATCGCGCATTTCCAGTCGTTCTCGATGGCGCGCTGGTCGGCACGCTCGACCGCGATGCCCTGCTGGCCGGCCAACAACGCGGCGCGACCACCATTGCCGAACTGTTTGGCACCAATGCCCCCGTGATGGCGCTGCCGGATGAAACCTGCCGCATCGTCGCCACGCGCCTGGCCGTGCACGGACTGGAGCGCTTGCCCGTGGTGGCCGATTCGCAATCGCGCAAGCTGGTGGGTATCGTGTCGCGCAGCGATCTGATCAAGCCGTCGCTGGCGTTCTTTGATGAAGAGCAGCGCCGCGAGCGCTTCCGCCGCGCGCCGCTCTCTGGCGCGCGCACGCAGCTGGAGCTTAGGCGCCGGCGCGCTGGCCGGGCGCCGCGATAGCGCCTTGAGGCTTACTGCAGAACGAGCTCGACGCGGCGGTTCTTTGCGCGTCCGGGCTCGGCGTCGTTGCTGGCCACGGGCGCCAGCGATGCCACACCCTTGCCCGACAAGCGTCCCGCCGCAATCCCGTACTGCGACGACAGCGCCTTGACCACCGCATCCGCACGCTGCTGCGACAACTCCTGGTTGTGCGCAAACTGCCCCTGGTTGTCGGTGTGCCCCACGATGAAGACTTTCAGCGCAGGCGCTGTCTTCAGCAACTGCGCCATCTGGTCGAGTTGCGCCTTGGATTCCGGCTTCAGCGTCGCCTTGTCGGTGTCGAAGTAGACGCCGTACAGCGCGACCTTGCCGTCGCTCTGCAGGGCCTTCTGCAAGGCCGGCGCGTCCAGCAACTGCACCTGCCCGGTCTGCATGGCCTGCCCGTCAACCACCTGCTCGTAGACATACGCGCCGCCATTGCCTGAGGTGCTCGCTTCCATCACGTGCAGAAACACCGTGGTAGTGCCTTGCGCGTTGGCACGCTGGGCCAGAATCGCCCGGTTTGGCGGGCCGAACGATGCATCGCCAAAGCCAGTCGGGGCGACCTTGTTCATGTTGTGCACATAGCCCGCGAAGCGCCTTCCGCAGTCATCGTTTGCACACTGGAACAGCACCTTGAATCCCGACTTGGCCAAGGCCTGCTCGTAGTTGCGCGTAATCTCCAGCGCGCTCTTGTCGCCGGGAATCCGGTAGCTGATGTAGGTGATCTTGCCTTCGGCCTTGAGCAGCTTCGGATTGTGGTCGTCTTCGATCGGTGCGTTGGGCAACACGGCCTCGTCGAAGCTCGTCACCTTGTACGCGGCAATGGTGGCACCGGCAAAGCGCCCCAGTGCCGGGTGGTCCTTGGACCCTTTGACATCGGCGGCATGCGCCAGCGCGGTGGCGCCCAGCAGCGGCAACACCGCCAATACGGACAAACGATTCAGCAAGATTCCCTCCGGAACACGATCAACAGGCGCCATGTGGCGCGTCGGCCGAGTATAGGAAGCCATCCGCTGTGTTGTGTTACGCCGCCGTAACCTGCTTACCCTGCGATGTGCCGGTTACGCCCGCTCTCCTTGGCGCGGTACAGCGCCAGATCGGCGCGCTTGAGCATCTCCGATGCGGTATCGCCTGTGCGATAGCCCGTCATGCCCATGCTGACGGTCATGGTCAGGCCGGTGGGGAAGTTCTCGTCAGGCTCGGCCACGGCGGCGCGCAGGCGCTCGGCCACCTCGGTGGCCTCCTCCAGCGTGGTGCGACCCATCACAACGGCAAACTCCTCGCCGCCCAGGCGGCCGACAAGATCGCCGCTGCGCAGGGCCCCCGTCGCCAGCGAGGCAAAGCGCTGCAGCGCCATGTCGCCCACCGCGTGGCCCCACGTATCGTTGATGCGCTTGAAATGGTCAAGATCAGCCAGCACCAGCACCAGTGGTTCGCCACGATTGTGGGCCCGCGTGAGCACCGTATCGAACAGTGCCAGGAAGCGGCGCCGCGTCAGTACACCGGTCAGGTGGTCAAAGTGTGCCTCGTTGGCGAGCGCACTGTTGGTGCGCTGCAGCCGCTGATTCAGGTGGCGCGTCAGGCGGTGATGCTGCCGCTCACGCACCAATGACCACACCACCAACACAAAGCTCAGCAACACGCTCACGAACAGCACGAAGCCGATCGCGCGGTTGCGGTCATGGTTGACCATCTGCTGGGACCACGCCGGCAGCGGCTCGGCCACCATGATCGTGAGGTCCGCGCTGGCGTTGCGCGACACGGTCAGAGAGGGTGTCGCAACGCCATCACGCCAGGTCAGCGCATTGCGCACCTCCGCCGGCACCCAGTTGGGCACGTCAGGGCGTGCCTGCGCCGTCGGCCCGGTTGGGTGATACGGCCACGCATCAAAATCGACACGCTGATACGCGTTGTAGCGCTCGCTTGCGCTCATGTGCTGCAGGCGTGAGTCCGGCAGGATCTTGCCCACCAGCGATGCATCGGTCGACAGGATGATGAGCCCATTCGGGTCGGTCAGCAGCGACGTTGGGTGCGACACCCAGTGCTGCAAGCGCGTGAGACTCACCTTGGTGGCCATTGCCGCCACCAGATAACCCGCGTCGTCATACACCGGTGCTGCGAAGAACAAGCCCGGCACGCCCGTCGCCATGCCCACCGTAAACTGCTCGCCCAGCCCGCCCAGCATCGCCTCCTTCATGTAGGGCTGCATGGCAGACTGCACGCCCAGGAACGATTCAGCATGGCTCGCGTTGTTGGCCAGCACCACGTAGCCGCGCTGGTCGACAACCCACACGTAGTCCAGCCCAAGATTGCCCGCAGCGGCGCCCAGGAACGCACTGGTGTCGGCGACCTCCGGATGCGTCAGCGCCTCCCTTGCGCGCGAGCCCTGGTCCATCAGGTTCCAGCGCCGCGTGTCGACGCGGTTCACGGCACGGGGGATGGCCTCGATCTGCGCGAGCGTCTGCGGAACGGCGCGCAACAGCGCCACGTCAGCGGTGATCTGGTTCGACATGCCCTCGGCCACCTGCGCAGCCAACTGGCGGCGTGCATCCACCATCTGCTGCACATCGCGCGCGCCCATTGCATCGGCCACCATGTTGGCGGCAACCCAGCACAGCACCACGCCCACGGCCAAGCCCGCCAGCACGAGTGCAACGCGCGCAATGCGGCGGCGCTCGAACGAGCCCGCCGCGGAGGTTGGCGAAGGCGCGAGCGCAGCCATGTCAGGCCTCGGCTTGCAGGAAGTCGGCCACGGTCGGATAGCGCAGCGTCACGCGCAGCTCATGTGTCAGACGCGCATTGCGCAGCCGGCGCGATTCGCTCATGAAGGACAGTAGCGACGGCTCGATCTGCGCAACGGCTTCGGCCCGGGAGATGCGCGGCGGCCGCGGCAAGCCACGCGCGTCGGCTACGGCATCGAAGTAATCGCCCATGCGCAACTCGGAGGCATCGCTGGCGTGCACGACGCGCTGTGCGCGGCCGCGCACCAGTGCAGCAATCAGCGCGCGCGCCAGGTCGTCGGCGTGAATGTGGTTGGTGTAGACGTCGTCTTCTGCGCGCAGGGCAGGCGTGCCACGCTGCAGACGCGCCACCGGCAGGCGGTCGCCGGCATAAATGCCGGGAATGCGCAGAATCGACGTGCGCCAGCCGCCGCTCACACCAAACCAGCGCACCCGGCGTTCCGCCGCCACGCGACGCTGGGCGCGGGCGGTGGTCGGCTTGACCGGGCGGGATTCGTCCACCCACGCGCCGGCCGCATCCCCATAAACACCGCTGGTGCTCGCGTACACGAACGCACGCGCTTGGAGGCGGGTTTTCAAGCGGCCCGTCAGGCCACCTGATCGGCGGGCCCGGTCAGGTAAAATGCGATGTTTTGACGCTGGGCGGGCCAGCGCGTGCAGCAGCGCAGCGGTACGCGGGTCGTCATTGCCGATGGCCGGCGGTGGCGCCAGGTGCAGCACGCGAGTGCTCAACCCGCGCAAGCGGCGCAGCGATGCGGCATCGTCCAGGTTGGCCAGAACCGGCACGGCGCCGGCTTCGCGCAGTGGTGCACGACCTTCCTGGCGCGAGGTGACGGCAAAGACGCGAAAACGCGTGCGCAATCGCGTCAGGCAACGCTGGCCGACATCACCGCAGCCGACGATCAGTACGCGTGGACGCCCCAGACGGGACATGGCGCGTTGGGTAAATTCAGGTGGCCGGGCTCTTGCCGGGGTCATGATTGGACGTGCCGACGTATGTGCCGCACCTTGGCGACCAGACACTCTTTTCAACATATTCGGAATTGTAGTATGGCTTATCAGATCAACGTGCTGCCCAGCGGCCGCCAGTTCCAGGCCGAAGACGGCGAGACCATCCTTGCAGCAGCGCTGCGCCAGGGCATCGGCCTGCCGTACGGCTGCAAGAACGGTGCGTGCGGTTCATGCAAGGGCCACGTGCGCGAGGGCTCCATTGTCCAGGGCAACCACTCGCCCAACGCGCTCTCCGCCCAGGAAGCCACGGAAGGCCGCGCGCTGTTCTGCTGCGCCACCCCCGCCACCGACGTCACCATTGAAGTGCGCGAAGTGCAAGGCGCCGGCGACGTGCCCATCAAGAAAATCCCGTGCCGCGTCGCGTCGCTGGAAAAGGCCGCGCCGGACGTCACCATCGTCAAGCTGCAACTGCCTGCCACCGAGCGTATGCAATTCCTGGCCGGGCAGTACGTCGAATTCATCCTGCGCGACGGCAAGCGCCGCAGCTACTCGATCGCCAACCCGCCGCACGAAGAAGGCCCGATCGAGCTGCACATCCGCCACATGCCGGGCGGCGCATTCACCGACTACGTGTTCGGCGCCAAGGAAGGCGCCCCCGCCATGAAAGAGCGCGACATCCTGCGCTTCGAAGGGCCGCTGGGCAGCTTCTTCCTGCGTGAAGAATCCGACAAGCCGATCATCCTGCTGGCCTCGGGCACGGGTTTCGCGCCCATCAAGGCCATCGTCGAGCATGCGCAGTTCATCGGCAGCACGCGCCCGATGACGCTGTACTGGGGCGGCCGCCGCCCGCAAGACCTGTACATGCATGCGAAGGCAGAGGAATGGGCGCGCACGATCCCGGGGTTCACGTACGTGCCGGTGGTCTCCAACGCCCTGCCCGAAGACGCCTGGACGGGCCGCACCGGCTTCGTCCACCAAGCCGTGATGGCCGATCACCCCGACCTGTCGAACCACGAGGTCTACGCCTGCGGTGCGCCGGTTGTGATCAACTCGGCCCGCGCGGACTTCGCCGCCCAGTGCCAGATGCACCCGGACGCATTCTTCGCCGACTCGTTCACATCGGAGGCGGACCTGCACCCGGCCGGCTAAGCTAACCGTTGCACAAATCCAAACCGGGTCGAAATTTCGTTTTGACTTGACTTGGCATCCGTCTTATTCTTGCGCCCTATGAACCAAGCCCTGCACCTCCGACGCCGCCGTACGTTGCTCCCTCCGGGAAGCCGCGCGGCTGTCTGCTGATTGCATATCGGGTTCACAGGATTCGACGATCACAAGGCCACGGGGCAACCCCCGTGGCCTTTGTCTTTTTCCAACCAGCGCTTTTCTAGTTTTTCATCTTCCTGCCGCCTTTTTCTGGAGCACTGCCATGGCGTTTGCTGACTACCCCGTCCAGTCCCTGATGTACATCACCAACCGGCCCGAGATCGTCTTCACCGAAGGCAAGGGCTCGTGGCTGACGGATCACAACGGCAAGCGATACCTGGACTTCGTGCAAGGCTGGGCCGTCAACTGCCTCGGCCACTCCAACGACGGCATGATCGAAGCGCTCAACGCGCAAGCCAAGAAGCTGATCAACCCGAGCCCGGCCTTCTACAACGAGCCGATGGCCAAGCTGGCCGGCCTGCTGACCGCGCACAGCTGCTTCGACAAGGTGTTCTTCGCCAACAGCGGCGCCGAAGCCAACGAAGGCGCCATCAAGCTCGCGCGCAAGTGGGGCAAGAAGCATAAGAACGGCGCGTTCCAGATCATCACGTTTGACCACAGCTTCCATGGCCGTACGCTCGCCACCATGAGCGCGTCGGGCAAGGCCGGCTGGGACACCATCTTCGCGCCGCAAGTGCCGGGCTTCCCGAAGGCCATCCTGAATGACATCGCTTCGGTGGAAGCGCTCATCACCGACGAGACCGTCGGCGTGATGCTCGAGCCGGTGCAAGGCGAAGGCGGCGTGCTGCCCGCCACGCCGGAGTTCATGCAGCAACTGCGCGCGCTGACCAAGAAGCACAAGATCCTGCTGATCGTCGATGAAGTGCAGGCGGGGTGCGGGCGTTGCGGCACCCTCTTCGCCTACCAGCTCTCGAACATCGAGCCGGACATCATGACGCTGGGCAAGGGCATCGGCGGCGGCGTGCCGCTGTCGGCCCTGCTGTGCACGGATGAAGTGGCCAGCTTCGAAGCCGGCGACCAGGGCGGCACCTACAACGGCAACCCGTTGATGACGGCCGTCGGCTGCTCGGTGATCGAGCAACTGCTGGCCCCGGGCTTCCTGGCTGGTGTTGAGGAGCGCGGCGCCTACCTGCGCAAGCAACTGCTGCAACTGTCGGAAGAATTCGGCCTGGCCGGCGAGCGCGGTAACGGCCTGCTGCGCGCCTTGCTGCTCGGCAAGGACATCGGCGGCCAACTGGTCGAAGCCGCGCGCGAGATGAACCCGACGGGCCTGCTGCTGAACGCACCGCGCCCGAACATCCTGCGCTTCATGCCGGCGCTGAACGTGACGACCGAAGAGATCGACACGATGATCGGCATGCTGCGTACCTTGCTCAAGGCGCACGCTTAAGCTTCAACGCATCACTCAGGGCGGCGCGCAACGCGTCGCCCTCCTCCGCTGTTTCCCACCCTGAGGTTTGCCATGGCCGCAACGCTTGTTGTTCCGGCCACGGGGATCGTTTTGTCTGACGATCCCGCGTGGCTCCCGCTGGACCAGATCTACGGTTTCCTTTCACAGGAAACACATTGGGCGCGCGGCCTGCCCCGTGCGGTGTTTGACCGATCGATCGCCAACTCGCTGTGCTTCGCTGCCTATCGTTTGAACGACGATGGCTCACACGGTGACCTCGTAGGCTTCGCACGCACCATCACTGACCGCGCGACGTTCGCCTACCTGTGCGACGTGTTCGTACTGCCCGAGTGGCGCGGCAAGGGTGTCTCGCACGCGCTGATGGATTTCCTGCGTGAGCACCCCGAACTGCAGAGCCTGCGCCGCACGGTGCTGGTCACCACGGGTGCCGACTGGCTCTATCGCAAGCATGGCTTTACCGATGTGCCCGAGGGGATCGGCTTCATGCAGCTGCATCGGCCGAACATCTACAAGACGGCAGCGGCCTGAAACGCAGGACACTCGCCAAAGAAAAAGCCCCGCAGTTGCGGGGCTTTCTCATGGTACTGCGAGATGCTTATTCGCCCAGGTAGGCGGCACGCACCTTCGGATCATCCAGCATCTGCTTGGCATCGCCGCTCATGGTGATGAGACCGGAGTCCATCACGTAGCCGCGGTGTGCTGCCTGCAGTGCCAGGCGCGCGTTCTGCTCGACGAGCAGCACGGTCACGCCTTGCGCCGAGATGTCGCGCACCACCTCGAAGATCTTCTCCACCATGATCGGCGAGAGACCCATCGACGGTTCGTCCAGCAGCAGCAGCTTCGGTTGGCTCATCAGCGCGCGCGCCATGGCCAGCATCTGCTGCTCGCCGCCCGACATCGTGCCGGCCAGCTGGTTTGCACGCTCCTTCAGGCGCGGGAAGATGCCGAACATGCGGTCGATGTCGGCCTTGATCTGCGCCTCGTCGTCGCGCGTGAAGGCACCCATCTGCAGGTTCTCGACGATGGTCATGCGCGCGAACACGCCGCGGCCTTCCGGCACCATCGCCAGACCCTGCTTGAGCAGGTTGTAGCTCGGCACGCCCTTGATGGACTTGCCCAGATACTGCACATCACCAGCGGCCCAGCCCTGCAGGCCGGTGATGGCCTTCATGGTGGTCGTCTTGCCGGCGCCGTTGGCACCGATCAGCGTGACCAGCTCACCTTCGCGAATCTCCAGATCCACGCCCTTGACTGCCTGGATGCCGCCGTAAGCGACTTTCAGGCTGTCGATCTTCAACATTACTGGTTTCATATTCCGTTCCTCCGCATCAGTGCGCCGATGCGCCGAGGTAGGCCTCGATCACGGCCGGGTTGCTCTGCACTTCCTGCGGCAGGCCTTGCGCGATCACCTTGCCGTAGTCCAGCACGGTCAGGCGGTTGCACAGGCCCATCACCAGCTTCACGTCGTGTTCGATCAGCAGGATGGTTTTACCGTCGGAACGGATCTTGTCGAGCAGGCCACGGAGCTCCACCTTTTCCGTGGCGTTCATGCCGGCAGCCGGTTCGTCCAGGGCCAGCAGCTTGGGCTGCGTGGCCAGGGCGCGGGCGATTTCCAGACGACGCTGGTGACCGTACGACAGGTTGCGCGCCGTGTAGTTGGCGTACTTGCCGATGCCGACGTACTCGAGCAGGTCGTGCGCCCAGTCTTCGATGGAGGCTTCTTCCTCGCGTGCGGACTTGGTGCGGAACACTGCGCCGATCAGGCCAGCCTTGGTGCGCACGTGGCGGCCGACCATGACGTTTTCCGCCGCAGTCATGTCGCCGAACAGGCGGATGTTCTGGAACGTGCGGGCGATACCGGCCTTGGCCACCTCGTGCACGGCGGTCGGCTGATACGGCACGCCGCCCAGCACGAACTCACCTGCGTCGGGCGTGTACAGGCCCGTGATGACGTTGAAGAACGTGGTCTTGCCGGCACCGTTCGGGCCGATCAGACCGTAGATTTCGCCTTCGCGAATTTCCAGACTCACGTCGGACAGCGCTTGCAGGCCGCCGAAACGCTTCTGCACTCCTCGGATCGAGAGGAGGACGTTGTTATTGCTCATGTGCGTGCCTCCATCAGATACGGGACAGTCCACCAGCCCGCTGCTTCTGCGGACGGTCTTCCTTGCGCGGCGAGGGCCACAGGCCCGACGGGCGATACAGCATCACCACGACCATCGCCAGGCCGAACAGCAACTGACGCAGCACTTCCGCTTCCACGATCACATGGCCAAACAGCTTGTTCTGCACCGGCTCGGCCAGCGCACGCAGCAGCTCTTGGAAACCCACCAGCAGGATGCCGCCCAGGATCACGCCCGGGATATGCCCCATGCCGCCCAGCACGACGATCGCCAGGATGTAGATCGACTCCCACAGCACGAACGATTCCGGTGACACAAAGCCTTGGAACGACGCGAACATCGCCCCCGACACACCACCGAACGACGCGCCCATGGCAAAGGCCAGCAGCTTGATGTTGCGGGTGTTGATGCCCATCGCCTTGGCAGCGATTTCATCTTCACGCAGCGCCACCCATGCACGACCGATACGCGAGTTCTGCAACCGCAGGCACACGATGATGATGATCGCGGCCAGCAGCACGAACAGGTAGTAGTACATGTAGACCGAGTCGAAGCGGATGCCGAAGAAGTCATGGCGCTTCGAGAAGTCAAACCCGAAGATCTTGACCGGCTCGATCAGGTTGATGCCCTTCGGACCGTTGGTGATGTTCACCGGGCGGTCGAGGTTGTTCATGAAGATCCGGATGATTTCACCAAAGCCCAGCGTCACGATAGCGAGGTAGTCACCGCGCAGCTTCAGCACCGGCGTGCCCAGCAGAATGCCGAACAACGCCGCCAGCCCAGCACCCAGCGGGATCACCCACCAGACGATGAGGTGCAGCCCATTCGGGAACAACTGATGAATCCACTCGAACTGGTTCGACAGGTGCGGCGAACCCAGCAACGCCATCATGTAGGCGCCCACCGCGTAGAACGCGATGTAGCCCAAGTCGAGCAGGCCAGCAAAGCCCACCACGATGTTCAGGCCCAGGGCCAGCATGATGTACAGCAGTGCGAAGTCCAGCACGCGCACCCAGTAGTTGCCACCTGCGGCACCCACGATGAACGGCGCGAAGATCGCGAGGATCAGGAAGCCGTACAGCGCGGCGCGCGTCTTCATCGGCGCTTTGAAATTTTCTGTCATGGCGCTCCCCTTATGCGCGGTCCGCAACGCGTTCGCCCATGATGCCGGACGGGCGGAACAGCAGCACGCCAATCAGCACGATGAACGCGAACACATCCTGGTAGTTCGAACCGAACACACCGCCAGTCAAGTCCCCGATATAGCCGGCACCCAGCGCCTCGATCAGGCCCAGCAGCATGCCGCCCACCATGGCGCCTGCCAGGTTGCCGATGCCGCCCAGCACTGCGGCGGTAAACGCCTTCAGGCCCGGGATGAAACCCATGTAGAAGTGGGCGTTGCCGTAGTTGGTCGCCATCATCACGCCCGCGACGGCTGCCAGGGCAGCGCCGATCATGAAGGTGGCGGAGATCACGAAGTTCGGGTTGACGCCCATCAGGCCTGCCACACGCTGGTTCTCGGCGGTGGCGCGCATTGCGCGGCCGAGCTTGGTGCGGTTGACCAGCAGGATCAGCCCGATCATCACCAGGATGGCCACCACGATGATGACGATTTCCTTGCCGGTGATGGTCGCGCCGGTAGAGCCGATATCAATCGGGCTCGAAGGCAGCAGCTGCGGGAAGGTCAGCGGGTTACGCGACCAGATCATCATCGCCAGGGTCTGCAGCACGATCGACACGCCGATGGCGGTGATCAGCGGTGCCAGACGCGGCGCATTGCGCAGCGGCCGGTAGGCAACCCGTTCGATGGTGTACGCCACGATGGCACAGACCGGCATTGCAAACAGCAGCGCAATGACGAGCGTGAGCCAGTCAGGCAGATTGGGGAAGTACTTCTGGAGGAAGTTGATGGCGGTCAACGCGGACATTGCACCGACCATCAGGACATCGCCGTGGGCGAAGTTGATGATGCCGAGAATACCGTAGACCATGGTGTAGCCAAGTGCGATCAGCGCGTAAATGCTGCCGAGCACCAGACCGTTCACGATCTGCTGGATAAAGATATCCATGAGAACAGCTCCTGCTATGCCTTGCTTTGTTGTAGGCGACGGGATGGCGCGCCCGCAAGGTATGCGATCAATCGGATGGGTAAGGTGAGGTTGCTGGTAAGCGGCCTGCCGAACGCGCCCATGGTGAGGGCCTTGTATGACTGGCTAGGCTATAAAAAACGGCACCGCAAGGGTATGCGCGGTGCCGTTTTTAAGGGCAAATCGTAATGAGAATCGCCCTTCGATTACTGATTACATCTTCACAACGTCAAGGACGGTCTTCTTCTTGTCCTTGTAGTTGTACAGGGTGATGGAGCCTTGCTTCAGGTCACCCTTCTCGTCGAACGAGATGTTGCCGATCACGCCGTTGTAGTTGGTTGCCGGCATGGCAGCCAGGATCTTGGCCGCATCGGTCGAGTTGGCACGCTTCATCGCGTCGATGATCACGTTGACAGCGTCATACGTGAACGGTGCGTAGATCTGCACCGGCGTGTGGAAACGGTCTTGGTACTTCTTGTCGAAGTCCGCGCCCTTTTCCATCTTCGACAGCGCCAAGCCTGCTTCCGAGCAGACGATGTTGTCGATGGCATCGCCAGCCAGTTCAGCAACCTTGTCGGTACACACGCCATCGCCGCCGACGATCTTGGCGGTGATGCCAAGTTCCTTGGCTTGCTTGGCGAACGGACCGCCGGTGGCATCCATGCCGCCGTACATGATCACGTCCGGCTTCTTGCCCTTGATCTTGGTCAGAATGGCCTTGAAGTCGGTGGCCTTGTCGTTGGTGGCTTCACGTGCCACAACGCTCACGCCGTCCGCCTTCGCGGTCTTCTCGAACTCGTCGGCCAGGCCCTTACCGTAGGCGGTGGCATCGTCAACGATGGCCACGGTCTTTGCGCCCAGGGTCTTGGCAGCATAGTTGGCCAGTGCCGGGCCTTGCTGCGCGTCGGTCGCAACCACACGGTAGGTCGTCTTGAAGCCTTGCTTGGTGTAGTCGGGGTTCGTCGACGACGGCGAAATCTGCACGATGCCTGCATCGCTGTAGATCTTGGAAGCCGGGATCGAAACGCCCGAGTTCAGGTGGCCGACGACGGCAACAACCTTCTCGTCAACCAGCTTCTGCGCCACGGCGGTGCCGGTCTTCGGGTCGCCCGCATCGTCTTCACCGACCAGTTCCAGCTTGATCTTCTTGCCGTCGATGGTCAGGCCTTCCTTGTTGGCTTCCTCAACGGCCAGGCGCGCACCGTTTTCGTTGTCTTTGCCAAGGTGAGCAATACCGCCCGTGAGCGGAGCCGCGTGACCGATCTTGATGACGGTCTCGCCGCCGCCGGCAGCTGCGGCCGGAGCCGACGTTGCTGCAGGTGCAGCAGCTTGGTCTGCGGGCTTTTCCTCGTTCTTACCGCAAGCTGCTACGAGTGCCACGGCAGCCGCAAGCGGCAGAACTTTGGCAAACTTGATTTGCATGAGTGATCTCCTAGATCTCGCAAGAGCAAGAAGAGCGTCCTGCCTCCCGGCCGCTCCCCCTGCGCCGATTGTTTCAATTTGAAACGCGCGAATTGTATCCCCTTTTTTTGCGGATGCAATACGCGTCGCAACAACGATTTTTACAGTAACTACGCCGCTTTACGGGCTTTCCCCAATGCCCAAACAGGCGTCATTTCGCGCAGGCATTCGCGAATGGCAGGCAGGTATAACAAGAAGCATGCCAGAGTAGGGGAAACCCCGTACCCGCGCGGCTTGGCGGGCGATCCGTACGGTAAATCAAGGCTTTACAGGCATTCAAGCTGTTTTTGCAATGCACAAAACAAAACGGCCACTCTAGTTAGAGTGGCCGTTCGCATGTCAAAAGCGCTTTATGCACCGCATTAGGGCGCACCGCTTTTGTGCGCACATTACCCCCAATTAAGTGGGCATTTACATAATCGACTTCAATTGATTTGAAGCCCCCTCGGAAGGGGGAAGGACATGTTTTCTTGAATACCCTCGAGCGGGCGCACGGTGCGCGCACCCAGCGCCTTGAGCCGATCGACGATCGATTGCGCCAGTTCCTCTGGTGCTGAAGCGCCCGCCGTCAGGCCCACGCGGCGCTTGCCGGCCACCCACTCGGGCTTCACCTGCTCCGGCGTATCCACCATATAGGCAGGCACACCCAGCTTTTCGGCCAGTTCGCGCAGTCGATTCGAGTTCGAACTGTTCGGGCTACCCACCACGATGACCACCTCCACCTGCGGCGCCATGAACTTCACAGCGTCCTGGCGGTTCTGCGTGGCGTAGCAGATGTCCTGCTTCTTCGGTTCGTTCACAGCAGGGAAGCGCGCCTTGATGGCGGCCACGATCTCCTGCGTCTCATCCACCGACAACGTGGTCTGCGTGACATAGGCCAGTCGCGTCGGGTCCTTCACCGCGAGATGCGCCACATCATCGACGGATTCAACGAGCAGCATGCCGTCGTCGGCCTGGCCCATGGTGCCTTCCACTTCGGGGTGCCCCTTGTGGCCGATCATGATGATCTCGAAGCCCTGTGAGCGCATCTTCGAAACCTCGACGTGCACCTTGGTCACCAGCGGGCAGGTCGCATCGAACACGCGCAGGCCGCGCGCCTCGGCCGCCTCGCGCACCGCGCGGGACACACCATGCGCGCTGAAGATGACCGTGCCGCCCACCGGCACATCGTCGAGTTCCTGCACGAACACCGCACCCTTGTTACGCAGATCGCTCACCACATAGGCGTTGTGCACGATCTCGTGGCGCACGTAGATGGGCGCGCCAAACAGTTGCAGCGCGCGCTCAACAATCTCGATGGCCCGGTCCACGCCGGCACAGAAGCCACGCGGCTGCGCGAGCAAAACCTCAGCATCGATCTGGGTGACTGGGTCGACCGGGGTGTTCATGGTGGTGCTCATTACAGAATGCCGATCAGCTGGACTTCGAACAGGATGGTCTGCCCAGCCAGCGGGTGGTTGAAATCGAACAGCGCAGAGGTTTCGCCAATCTCTTTCAGCACGCCGGCGTACTTGCCACCGCTCGGTGCGTTGAATTCAACCAGGTCGCCTGGCTGGTAGTCCTCTTCAAACGAGGAGTTTTCACGCAGCGTGGCCAGCGACACGCGCTGCAGCAGCTCCGGATTGCGCGGGCCGAATGCATGCTCGGGCGTCAGGCGGAACGTCGTGCGCTCGCCCTCGCGCATACCGAACAGCGCCTGCTCCAGCGTCGGTGCCAGTTGCCCCTGGCCGAGCAGCAGCGTCGCGGGCTTGTCACCAAAGGTGGTAACGACGTCCGTATCGTTCTCCAGGGCGACGCGGTAGTGCAGCGTCAAATAGGAATCCGCCCCAACTACCTTGCCTGCGCCGCTTGCCGACGCCTGATTCGTCAAATCTTGCACGCTCAACCTGCTTGACCAAAAAGTAACCCGTTATTGTACGTCAGCCCTCCTCTCGGTCGCTGGCGCGGCGCCTGCTGCACACAGGCCGCACGCGGGCAATCAGCGCCCTCCCCAACACTATCTATATGGCAATTGTCGACTGGCCCGCCCACGAGCGGCCGCGTGAAAAACTGCTCGCCCAGGGCCCTGCCGCGCTCTCCGATGCGGAATTACTGGCCATCTTCCTGCGCGTGGGCGTGCCGGGCAAAAGCGCCGTCGACCTGGCGCGCGAGTTGCTCACCCATTTCGGCTCACTCGGGCGGCTGTGCCACGCCTCGCAGCAGGAGTTCTCGTCGATCCATGGCATGGGGCCGGCCAAGTACGCGCAACTGCATGCGCTACTGGAAGTGGCTCGACGCGCGCTCAAGGAAGACATCACCCATGGCCAGACCTTCGATTCCCCACAGAGCGTGAAGGATTTCCTGCGACTGTCGCTCGGCCACCGCCCGCACGAAGTCTTCGCCTGTCTGTTTCTGGATGTGCGACACCGACTGATTGCGTGGGAGGAGCTTTTCCGCGGCACGCTGACCGAGGCGCGCGTCTATCCCCGTGAGATCGCCAAGCGCGCCCTGCATCACAATGCTGCTGCCGTCATCCTGGCCCACAACCACCCCACCGGCCACGCCGAGCCCAGCGAATCCGACATTGTTCTGACCCGGGAACTATGCCGCGCGCTGGCGCTGCTCGATGTGATTGTTCTGGATCACATGATCGTTGGCCGCACCACGGTCTACGGCTTTCTGGAACACGGCAAGATGTAGCGCAGACGCCGCATCGCGCGTTGCTCAACGGCAATCCACTGATCCCGTTGATTTGTCAGCGGTTTTGTGTGTATAATCCGCGTTTCGCTGAAGTCCCACCTCTACAGTGGCGCTGCGCTTGGTTTTGGTCCCAGCGCCCGGTCGCAAACTGTAGCCAACGAATTTAGTTAGGAGTGCTCCATGGCACGCGTCTGTCAAGTGACCGGGAAAGCGCCGATGGTCGGCAATAACGTTTCCCACGCAAACAACAAGACCAAGCGCCGTTTTCTGCCGAACCTGCAGAACCGTCGCTTCTGGGTTGAATCCGAAAACCGCTGGGTGAGCCTGCGCGTCTCGAACGCCGGTCTGCGCCTGATCGATAAAAAAGGCATCGACGAAGTGCTCGTGGACCTGCGCGCACGCGGCGAAGTCTAATTAGGAGTTAAATCATGGCCAGCAAAGGCGGACGCGACAAGATCAAGCTGGAATCGACCGCAGGTACGGGTCATTTCTACACGACCACCAAGAACAAGCGCACCAAGCCGGAAAAGATGGAGATCATGAAGTTCGATCCCGTCGCCCGCAAGCACGTCGCTTACAAGGAAACCAAGATCAAGTAATCCTCTGGATTGCGCATCTTGTTTCCGTCGGCATGATCGACAGCAAAAACCCGCTTCAAGGCGGGTTTTTTGTTGCCCGTCATTTGGCGAGAGTCGCGGTGTACACTGCTCCTCTTTCCGATTGACACGCGACTGTGCTAGGGCTTGCCCCGGTCTGCAGTCGCGTCTGCCTAGCGTCTCGCGTCTTCCATGAATTTCGATGTTGCCGTCGTCGGCAGCGGTCTGGCGGGCCTGACCGTCGCCCTGCACCTCGCCGATCACCGCCGTGTGGTCGTCATCAGCAAACGCAGCTTGCCGGAAGGCGCCAGCGATTGGGCGCAGGGTGGCATTGCCGCTGTGCTCGACTCCGGCGACAGCCATGATGAGCACGTCGACGACACGCTCATCGCCGGCGCAGGCCTGTGTGATGAAGCGGCCACGCGTTACATCGTCGAGAACGGACGCGAGGCGATCGAATGGCTGATCGGCCACGGCGTGCCCTTTACGCGCGATGAACAGGCTGAACTTGGCTTCCACCTGACGCGCGAAGGCGGCCACCGCCATCGCCGCATCATCCACGCAGCCGATGCCACCGGCCATGCCGTGGTGACGACGCTCGTGGAAAAGGTACGCAATCACCCGAACATCACGCTGCTGGAAGACCATTTCGCGATCGACCTGATTACCGATGCGAAGCTGGGCCAGCCAGGTACCCGTTGCCATGGCCTGTACGTGCTCGACTGCAAGAGCGGCCGCGTCAAGACACTCACCGCCAGCCAGACCGTGATGGCCACCGGCGGTGCGGGCAAGGTCTATCTCTATACGACGAACCCGGATACGGCCAGCGGCGATGGCATCGCCATGGCGTGGCGCGCCGGCTGCCGTGTGGCGAACATGGAGTTCATCCAGTTCCACCCGACCTGCCTCTACCACCCCTTCGCCAAGTCGTTCCTGATTACCGAAGCCGTGCGCGGCGAAGGCGGCAAGCTGATCCTGCCCGACGGCACGCGCTTCATGCCGGCGCACGACGAACGCGCCGAACTGGCCCCGCGCGACATCGTTGCCCGCGCCATCGACTTCGAGATGAAGAAACGCGGCCTGGACTGCGTGTACCTCGACATCAGCCACCAGAGCCCCGAATTCCTCAAGGAACATTTCCCGACCATCCTGGCACGCTGCCTGGAGCTGGGCATCGACATCACGCGCCAGCCGATTCCGGTGGTGCCTGCCGCGCACTACACATGCGGCGGCGTGGTGACAGATCACATCGGTCGCACCGACATCACCGGCCTGTACGCCGTGGGCGAAACGGCCTACACCGGCCTGCACGGCGCCAACCGGCTGGCGAGCAATTCGCTGCTGGAATGCATGGTGATCGGGCGCGGCGCGGCGGAAGACATCCTCGCGCAACCGCAATCGCAGCCGACGTCGGTGCAGATTCCCGCATGGGATGAAAGCCGCGTGACAGACGCCGACGAAGAAGTCGTCGTCTCGCACAACTGGGACGAGCTGCGCCGCATGATGTGGAACTACGTCGGCATCGTGCGCACGAACAAACGGCTCGAACGTGCGCAGCACCGCATTGCCCTGCTGCGCGAAGAGATTGCCGAGTACTACAAGAATTTCCGCGTGAGCCACGATCTGCTGGAACTGCGCAACCTCGTCGAGGTAGCCTCGCTGATCGTCGATGGCGCGCTGTCACGGCACGAAAGCCGCGGCCTGCATTTCTCCCGCGACTACCCTGAGACGCTGCCCAAGGCACTGCCGACGGTCATGCAGCCGACCCATCGGCAGATTGCCCGCAGGAACTAGTCAGACTGACTCAACGATCCGCAGAGAGTAGTCGGTTGCGCGCACGTCCTTCGTGAGCGCGCCGACGGAGATGCGGTCCACGCCCGTCTCGGCAAACGCGCGGATCGTGTCGATGTTCACCCCGCCAGACACCTCCAGCAGCGCCCTGCCCGCCGTCACGCGCACGGCCTCGCGCATGGCGGGCGTATCGAAGTTATCAAGCAGCACGGACGTGGCGCCGGCCGCCAACGCTTCATCCAGCTGCGCGAGCGTTTCCACCTCAACCTGAATCGACACCCCTGCGTTCAGCGCCTGCGCTGCACGCAAGGCCGCCGTCACGCCGCCCGCCGCAGCGATGTGGTTTTCCTTGATGAGGATGCCGTCGTACAGCGCCAGGCGCTGGTTCTCACCGCCGCCAATACGCACCGCGTATTTCTGCGCCAGGCGCAGACCGGGCATCGTCTTGCGTGTATCGAGCACGCGAGCACGTGTACCCGCAATGACGCCGACATAGCGCGCTGTTGCGGTCGCCACGCCGGAGAGCAACTGCAGGAAATTCAGCGACGGGCGCTCGGCGGTCAGCAGCGAACGCGCCGGGCCCTCGATCTCGCACACCACCGAATCGGGCGCCATGCGGTCGCCCTCCTGCTGCTGCCAGGTCACGCGCAGCGCCGGGTCCACCGCGCGCATGCAGGCGTCGAACCAAGGCGTGCCGCACAGCACGGCGTCTTCACGCACGATCACGCGCGCGCGCGCATGGCGATCGGCAGGAACCAGCAAGCCCGTGCGATCCCCCGTACCGACGTCCTCGGCAATCGCAACGGCCACATTGGCTGCCAGCGCTTCGCGCAGCGCCGGGCCAAAGCTATCGAAAATCGCCTGCGCGGCGTTCATGTTCATCTGAGTCGCCGTCATGCCGGGCCAATTCCTTGAAAAAGCTGTGCGTTGGCCGCCAGATCACCCTGCGGTCGGACCGCGGCCTTCTCACGTGCGGAGAAATCAAGCATGCGGTCAATGCAGACCACGGCCTGTTTGCCGATCATCGGATCGACGTGGATTTCGTTGCGGCCGGTTTCCAGCACCTCGGCCAGGTTCGTAAGCGCGTTCATCGCCATCCACGGGCAATGCGCACAGCTCTTGCAAGTGGCGCTGTTGCCGGCGGTCGGTGCTTCGATGAAGCGCTTGCCCGGCGCAGCCATGCGCATCTTGTGCAGGATGCCGTTGTCGGTCGCCACGATGAACTCCTGCGCCGACAGCGACTGTGCTGCCGCAATCAGCTGCGAGGTCGAGCCCACCACGTCCGCCTGCGCTACCACCGAGGCAGGCGATTCTGGATGCACAAGGATCTTCGCGTTCGGGTGCTCGGCGCGCAGCAAGTCCAGCTCGACACTCTTGAACTCGTCATGCACGAGGCACGAGCCCTGCCACATGAGCATGTCGGCGCCAGTCTGCTGCTGGATGTAGTTGCCAAGATGGCGATCCGGTGCCCAGAGAATCTTTTTTCCCTGCTCGTGCAGGTGCTTCACGATCTTCAGGCCGATGGAAGAGGTCACCATCCAGTCCGCGCGTGCCTTCACGGCGGCACTGGTGTTGGCATAGACGACCACGGTGCGATCCGGATGCGCGTCGCAGAAAGCCGCGAACTCATCCGGCGGACAGCCCAGATCGAGCGAGCAGGTCGCATCCAGATCCGGCATCAGCACGGTTTTTTCCGGGCTGAGGATCTTGGCGGTTTCGCCCATGAAGCGCACACCCGCCACGACCAGCGTCTTGGCCGAATGGTCGCGACCAAAGCGCGCCATCTCCAGCGAATCCGACACGCAGCCACCGGTTTCCTCGGCCAGATCCTGGAGGTCGGCATCCACGTAGTAATGCGCGACCAGCACGGCCTCGCGCTCCTTGAGCAGGCGCTTGATGCGGGCCTTCAGCTCGTCGCGCTCCTCGCGCGACAACACGGGCGGTACCTTGGCCCAGGCGTGGGCGACACAGCTGGCGCCGGACTGCTCTTCGGTAAGCATGTCCGGGCGATCGAATTCAACCGTCTTGATGTGGGCTTCCATGATGGTCTCCCCGTCCGGCAGGGCGCCGCGCAGCTTGCGTGGCAATGAAACGGACGGCGTGTGAGGAGGACACGTGCCGCGATGCGCTCTCGTGGGCGATTCGTGCGGCCTGTTAAACGTGTGATTTAACGCAGTTTACCCAAAAGAAAAGCCCCGCTGCGGAGCGGGGCTTCACCTATGAAACAGGAAACTCAGGCGTAGCGGCGCAGACGCAGGGCAAATTCCTGCAGTGCGTGGATACCGCTTTCCTCGGCGCGCTTGCACCAGTCCTGCAGTTGGTGCAGCAGTTGCTCACGCGTGGCGTTCGAACGACCCCAGAGGGCGCCCAGCTCGCGGCGCATTTCTACGAAGGTGTGCAGCGACGAGTGATCCGACACGATTTGCGAGAGCTGCTCGCGCTGCGGTGCGCCCAGCTTGGTTTCATCGCGGTGGAACCACTTGCGGGCCGGCTTCAGCGCACGGTATTCCACGTCGCGCGATTCCTTCAGCTTGGCCAGCTCCTGGCGGTAAGCTGCCTTGACAGTCTTGGCGTAGCGGGCCATCACGTCGTAGCGGTTGGCGATGATGGCCTCCAGCGTGTTCTGGTCAACCGGCTTCGCATCCACAAAGCGTGCCTTGGGCGCCACTTTCTTGACCTTGGCCAGACCAACGATCTCCAGCGCGCGGATGTAGCCCCAGCCGATGTCGAACTCGTACCACTTGACCGAGAACTTGGCCGACGTGGCGTACGTGTGGTGGTTATTGTGCAGCTCTTCGCCCCCGATGATCAGGCCCCACGGCGACACGTTGGTCGAGGCGTCTTCGCAGTCGAAATTGCGATAGCCCCAGTAGTGGCCCAGACCGTTGATGATGCCGGCAGCATTGATCGGAATCCACAGCATCTGGACCGCCCACACCGTCAGGCCGATCGCGCCAAACATCAGCACGTCTAGGATCAGCATCAGGCCAACGCCTTGCCACGTGAACTTGGAGTACAGGTTGTGCTCGATCCAGTCGTCCGGCGTGCCGTGGCTGAACTTCTGGATGGTTTCCTGGTTCTTGGCCTCGGCGCGATACAACTCGGCGCCTTCCAGCAACACCTTGCGGATGCCACGCGTCTGCGGGCTGTGCGGATCGTCTTCGGTTTCGCACTTGGCGTGATGCTTGCGGTGGATGGCCGTCCATTCACGCGTGACCATACCGGTCGTCAACCACAGCCAGAATCGGAAGAAGTGCGCGGGAATCGGATGCAGGTCCAGCGCGCGGTGCGCCATACAGCGGTGCAGGAAAATCGTGACAGCGGCGATGGTGATATGCGTCACCACCAGCGTGAAAATCAGGATTTGCCACCAAGCCCAATCCAGGGTGCCGTTGGCAAGGAAATTCAGAAAGGAGTCGATCAAAGTGTTCTCCGTGGTCAACTCGGGGTGATCAAAGCAGCCTAGGTCGAAAGCGACGTTGCTGCCTCTTGAGGCCATCCGCTGCTGCAGCGTTGCAAGGTTGCAAGCTCACAACAGTGGGGTCGTCTTGGCGGGGAATCGGGTGTTGGCACCCGGCTTGCGCGTCACATCGGCGAGCGTCCTATCGCCGGTCATGTGACCTCCGCCCCAGCGCAATGCAAGCTGTTTGCGGCGCTTTGCCGCAAGTGAAAGCCACTGCGACGGTGCCGTCTGATCCTTTGTGGGAGCATCCAGCATTTTAACCGAATACCCCCTCTATTCCATGAGGGAAAACCGTCAGTTTGACCCAGAACAAGGGGCATCGTTCCTGACGGTGGCGTGCTAGACCATCAGGCCGGCGCAGATGGAGCGTCGGATGGGGCGTTCGCATCACCCGCGGCGCCTTGCTGCAGCGCCAGTGGCCCCAGCACACGCACTTCGCGCTGCGGATACGGGATCTCGATCCCCGCCTCCTTGAAGCGGCGATAGATGGCGCGGTTCAAGCCGGACTGCACGCCCAGCTTGCCGTTGTGCGGGTCATTGATCCACACGCCCAACTCATACTCGATGCCGCTATCGGCAAACAAGGCCATGAAGGCGGCAGGGGCCGGGTCGGTCAGCACGCGCGGAACCCCTTCGGCGCATTGCACGAGTAGCGCGAGCACCGCTTCCGGGTCCGCCGCATACGACGCCTGCACCCGCACCGCCACGCGCACCGTGCCGCGCTCGTTATGGTTCTGCACCGCCTGCGCGACCATCAGCTCGTTCGGCACCAGCGTGTCGCCGTCGCCGTTGCGCACCACGGTGTAGCGCGTGCGGATCTGCGTGACGATGCCGGTATAGGTGCTGACCGTGATCTGATCGCCCAGCTTGAGCGAGCGCTCCAGCAGGATGATGAAGCCCGAGACGTAGTTGCTGGCGATCTTCTGCAAGCCGAAGCCCAGGCCCACACCCAGCGCGCCGCCAAACACCGACAGCACCGTCAGGTCGATCCCCACCAGCGACAGGCTCAGCAGCAGCGACACCAGCAGCAACACCGCCTTGGCCACGCGCGAGAGCACCACCTTCAGGTTGGCGTCGATGGCCTTGGCGCGCGTGATGCGGCTGTCCAGCCACGAGCCGAACCACATTGCGACCAGCACGGTGAGCAGGATCCACACCGCCCCCATCAGCATGGCCGCAAGGCTCACCTTCTGCTTGCCGCCGATCGCGAACCGGATGCCGTCCAGATAATCGATCACGTCACCCAGCACGCCCAGCACGTAGAGCACCATGCCGATCCACATCAAGGTGGTCAGCACACGCTGAACCAGCACCAGCATGCCGTGCAGTTCGCCATTGGCCGACAGCACGCGGCGCAGCACGTAAAACGTGAGATACAGCATCGTCAGGCCGAACAGCGGAACCGCTGCCAGCCGGAACACGCTGATCGGCATCACACCCACCAGCGCATAGCGCGCCCCGAGCACCAGCAGCCAGCCAATCAGCGGGAACATCGCCCGCTCCAGGCTCGACCACGCGAAGCGCAGTGCGAACGTGTCATTCACGTGGCCCGCGTGCAGGCGCCGTGCAATGGGCCGCGCCATCAGCCAGGCGGCGCCCAGCAGCAGCACGAGCACGCCCAGCTGCCAGATGAAGCGCGGGCCGCCCAGATCAGAGACGATGTCGCCGATCATGTGGCCCAGTGCGATGTGGTTCAGAGGCAGTTCGTTCATCCGAGACGTCGATTATTGGGCACCGTCATTGCGCGCGATAGGGCAACGCATCACTCACATGCTTCTGCCAGTTGGCGGCGTAGCGCTGCGCTAGGTCGGCATCGCCGCGCACGATCAGCACGTTCTCGGCGTTGCCGCGCTGCGCGGTCTGCGTGAAATTGAAGCTGCCGGTCACCAACACCGGATGCGGCCCGCGCGCGTCGATCACGATGACCTTGTTGTGCGCGTTCTTGTAGCGCACCTCCAGCCACACGGGGATACCGGCGTTGGCGACTTCAGGGATGCGGCTGCCGTTTGAACGCATCATCTGCTCGCGGTCGGCCAGCACGCGCACATCCACGCCGCGCTGGTGCGCCGCCAGCAACGCCCGCGTGATCGCCTTGTTCGAGAGCAGGTAGGCCTGCACCAATACCTGCTCACGGGCTTGGTCTATGGCGTCGGCCAGCAACCCTTCGATGTCGTCGTCCGGCGTGAAGGCCGCCTGCACCGTGCCCTTGGCGGGCTGCACCGGCGGCGTGTTGCGTGCCTGGGCGATGCCGCCCGCGCTGAAGGCCAACGCGGTGACCAACAGCAAACCCAGCCGGCGCAACATCATGCGCGGCGCTCCAGCACAGCCGCGAAGAAGCCATCGGTCTGATGCACCTGCGGATACAGCTCCAGGTACGGGCCCATCTCCAGCGCGATCTTCTGCGCAGCCAGCACCTCGCCGGCAGGCACGAGCATGAAGTCTTCGTGCGCGGCCAGGAACTGCTCGACCACCTGTTGGTTCTCGCGCGCCAGCACACTGCACGTCGCGTAGACGAGGCGACCACCCGGCTTCAACAGCCGCGCCGCCGAGGCAAGAATCGACTGCTGCTTGGCCGACATCTCTTCCACGGCCTGCGCAGATTGACGCCACTTCAGGTCTGGATTGCGGCGCAGCGTGCCCAGCCCGCTGCACGGCGCGTCGACCAGCACGCGGTCGATCTTGCCGGCCAGGCGCTTGATCTTGGCATCGTGCTCGCTGTCGATGCGGCTCGGGTGTACGTTCGACAGGCCACTGCGCGCCAGGCGTGGGCCCAAATTGGACAGGCGTTTTTCCGATACGTCGAAGGCGTACAGTCGCCCGGTCGAGCGCATCGCCGCGCCAATCGCCAGCGTCTTACCACCCGCGCCCGCGCAGAAGTCCACCACCATCTCGCCGCGCTTGGGCGCCAGGAGTTGGCACAGCAACTGGCTGCCCTCGTCCTGCACCTCGACCGTGCCGTTGGTGAAGATGTCGAGCTTGTTCAGCGCCGGCTTGCCCGCCAGGCGGATGCCCACCGGCGACAGCGGCGCCACAACGCCCTCGATACCGGCTTCGGCCAACGTGGCGAGCACCGCATCGCGTTCGCCCTTGAGCGTGTTGACGCGCAAATCCAGCGGCGCCGGCGTCAGCCAGGCCTGCGCAAGCGCCTCGGTGAATTCGGCGCCGTGTTGCGCGACCAGCGCATCGAACAGCCAGTCCGGCAGGTTGGCACGCACGCGCGGCGCCAGAGCAGCACGATCGCGGAGTTCCCAACGGTCCAGCCATTCGGCCTCGGCCGGCGTCAGGAACGGGGCGATGGCCTCGCGGCCGGCGGTCTGCAGCAGACCGAGCACCACCAGGCGACGGCGCGCAGGGCCCGAGCCGCTCTCGGCAAACTGGCCGAATTCGACCTTGCGGCGCAGCACGGCAAACGCCGCCTCGGCGATGATGCCGCGCTCGCGGTGGCCCAGTTCGTGGTGCTCACGGAAGTATTGGCTGACCACCATGTCGGCCGGCGCCGCAAAGTGCAGCAGGCGGGCGAGCACCTTGTCCAGGTGCTCGAAATGGCTGCCGTGCACGCCCGTGCGGGGGCGCGGCGCGCTGCGTTGCTGGGGCTTGCCCTGCGGCGCGCGATACCACCCACCGCCACCCGCGCCGTGACCTGAACTCGGGCGCTTGTTGCCGCCACCGCTGTTACCACCGCCGTTGCGCGAACGCTGACGATCCTGACTCATGCTGCCTCCTGGGCGTCAACGCCAATAACCAGTTGCGACGCATCCGGCGAAACCCGGACCACGCCCTGCTCGACGCGCAAGCGTCCTTCCACAAACCAGCGCACAGCACGCGGATAGATCACATGCTCCTGCGTCAGCAGCCGCCCGGCCAGCGAGTCCGGCGTGTCGCCCTGCCGCACCTCGATGGCAGCCTGCAGCACGATCGGGCCGTGGTCCAGCTCGGCGGTCACAAAATGGACCGTTGCGCCGTGCACCTTCACGCCCATGGCCAGCGCCTGCTCATGCGTATGCAACCCCGGGAAGCACGGCAGCAAAGACGGATGAATGTTCAACATGCGCCCGGCGTAATGATTGACGAAGCCCGGCGTCAGGATGCGCATGAAGCCCGCCAGCACGACCAGGTCGGGCGAGAAGCCGTCGATGACCTGCGCCAGGGCGGTGTCGAAACTGTCGCGGTCGGGAAAGCCCTTGTGGTCGACCACCGCGGTGGCAATGCCGTGCGAGGCGGCAAATTTGAGGCCAGCTGCGTCGGGGCGGTTGGAGATCACGGCGGCAATGCGCCCGGGCCAACCCTCGGTCTGACAGGCACGAACGATGGCTTCCATATTCGAGCCACGTCCGGAAATGAGAATGACGATGTTTTTCATCGCGGCATTTTATCAAGTGCGCCGCACTCCCCCGAGAAAATCCGCTGTGGCACCCCGGGTGACGCCCCGGGGTGGCGCCACCAGGGCCGCGCCAGGCCCGCTTTTACCGGTAACGTGGTATTTAGCCGACGGGCTTCAGCAAAATCCCTCTCGTGCCGATAAAAACGGGCGTAGGGACGTTGGCGCGCTGCGCCGCGGTCTGATAATCTCGGCCCCATAATTGTCCGCGCACCCGGGGGTCGGGGTGCTGCCAGCGGTGATCCGTCGCATATCTCGCCAACGATCATCCTGCGCTGCAACATCGTGCGGTCGATAACCGTGACGGCTGATCGGCACCAAGCTTGACAGCCACCGCCCGCGCCGGGTCGGCACGCGTTACAACAACAAGAGGGCACTGCCCTCACCGGGGAATAAGAATGACGAGCTCGCTGCGTAGCCTGCTGGTGGTCGACGACCACCCTCTCGCCTTGTCTGGCACGACCACGTTTCTTGCACAAGCCTTGCCAGAAGTCCAGGTGCACGCGGCCATCGGCCGCCGCCAGGCACTGGCACTCGTCGATGACGGTGTCCGCCCGGACGTCGTGCTGCTCGATGTATGGCTGTCCGACTGCACCGGCTTCGATGCCATGCGCGAGCTGCGCGGCAAGTTGCCCGAGGCACGCTTTGCCTTCATGTCGGCCGAGAACACACCTGAAATCGTCGCCAAGGCGCAAGCCCTGGGCGCCATCGGCTTCATCGGCAAGCATGCAGATGCGCATGCGTTTTCCAAGGCGGTAGCCGGCATCTTCGGTGGGGATTCGTCGTTCCCGTCGGAAGACGATCTGGGCGGCACCAATGGCAAGGGCGGTGCCTCACACGGCATCCCTATCACGCCGGCTGAGCTGGGCCTGACGCCGCGTCAGGGCTCGGTGCTGGCGCTGCTGCTCGAGGGCCTGCCGAACAAGTCCATCGCTCGCCAACTGGGGCTGACGGAGAACACCGTCAAGGAACACGTCTCGGCGATCCTGCAGCGGCTGGGCGTGCGCACGCGCATCCAGATCATCTCGCGCATGGAGCGCTTCCGCCTGACCGGCGCGGCTTGATCGCCTGATCGGATCGCGGCGCCGCATTCGACGGCGCCGCCGCCCTCTTACCTCAGTACGCGACCTGCGGTTCGGCCGCGCGCCCGCGCAGCCAGCGCTTGAGCAGCACGCGCAGCATGTTCGGGTCCATCGGCTTGGCCAGCAGTAGATAGCCGGCTTCTTCGGCACGTGCGAGTGCTGCGGAGTTGCGGTCGCCCGTGAGCAGCACGGCGTGCGCATCCGGGTGGCTGACCTGCCAGCGCTCCAGCAGTTGCAGACCGTCTTCCTTACCCGGCAGGCGCAGGTCGCAGAAGATGATCTGCGGACGCAGCCCCTTTGCGAGCAGTTGATCGGCGGCGGTGCCGTCGGCGGCGCTGTGCACCTCCACGCCCCAGGCTTCAAGCAGCGCGTGCCAGGCCTTGCGGATCTGCGGATCGTCGTCCACCACCAGCACCACGCCCGAGAAGCGCGGCTGATCCAGCACCGCACGCTTCTGCTCGGCACGCGGCTGCGCGGCCAGCGGCGCCTTGATCTCGGCCGGCACCGGGCGCAACGCCATCCAGAACATCGAGCCGCGACCCGGCACTGAGCGCACGCCAAAGGTGCCGCGCAGCAGACGCACGCATTCCTTGTAGATCGACAGGCCCAGGCCGAGGCCCTGGCTCGGGTCGCGCTCCGGGTTCTCGACCTGGTAGTACGTCGAGAAAATGTCTTTCTGGTGTTCCGGCGCGATGCCGATACCGGTATCCCACACCTCGATCCGCAGGTACTTCTGGCGCACGCGCAGCGCCACCATCACGCCACCGCGCTCGGTATAGCGCAGCGCGTTCTGCAGCAGGTTGAACAGCGCCCGACGCAGCAGCACCGGCTCGGCCATACCAAACACCGGCAGCGGCGGAATGCGCTGTGCAAGCGTCAGCCCCTTGGCGCGCGCATCCGGCATGAACTGCTGGACCACCTCGGTGATGACCTCGCCCAGGTCCACCGGCTCCAGTGTCGGCGAGGTCTTGCGGCTCTCCAGCTTGGACAGGTCCAGCAACGAGCGGAACAGCAGGTCGATGGTGGCTGCGCCAGAAGCCAACTGTTCCACCAGCGGCGCGAGCGATTCCGACTGATTGCGCGCCCGCAGCGCCTCCACCAGCAGCACGATGGCGTGCACGGGTTGGCGCAGGTCGTGGCTGGCAGCAGCCAGGAAGCGTGACTTCTCTTCCGACGCCGACAGCGCGCGCTGCTTCTCATCCTGATACCGGCGCGCGAGCTGGCGGCTTTCGTTCTCAAGCTGAATTTCGCGCACCAGCGTGTTGTGGATGTTCACGGCGTGCCGCGTCAGCAGCGCCGCGAAGAACAGCAGCACGCCGCGCAGGTACAGCCCGTGCCCAGGAAACGCCTGTTCAGCCAGCAAGAAGTGCGGCGCCAGGATGCCGGTCCCCAGGATCAGCAGGCTGGACGGCACCGGCGCCTGCGAGAGCACCGCCGCTGCCGCCACCCCAATGATGACGATCATCAGCAGGCTGCTGAACTCCAGCGACGGCGACATCAGATACAACCCCGCCGAGCAACCCCAGGCCACCCCGCCCACCGCAGACATCACATGCATGCCCGTCCACCACTTGCGGGTGTGCGGGGCCAGCGTCATGCGGGTCAGGTCGTAGCGATAGCCGAAATAGAAGCGCAGGCCCGAGGCGGTCAGGCACAGCATGATCAGGCACCAGCCCAGCAGCGCTGGGCGGATCGAGGCATCTGTCCAGAATGCCGCCACGGTCAAGGCGGGCAGCACGACGGACGCCGCGATCCCCATGGGGGCGCCGCGATGCACGGCGGCCAGCAGCTTGGCACGGGCGTCCAATTCAAGCGGCGCGCGGCTGGCGAGCCCAAACTTGGTGAAGAAGATGCGCAACGGGGCGTTCAAAGGGGTGCGGGGAAGAAACCGGATATCGGATTGTGCCGCAAGGTTGCGGCGGACGGGCACACCGTTCGGACGATTGTGCAACACCCCTGCCCGTTCGCCCCCGCTCCCGCCGGCGCTGGGGCAATCCCTTATATAATGTGCGTTTTGCTGGATTTTTGCGGATTGTCACGCCAATCCGGCATGAAAACCGTTTCTTTTTTCTTCGACCACCGACGCTTCTCGTGAAAGTCTTTCGCGGCCTGCCCAACGCCGAGAGCCGCGCGCCCTGCGCGCTGACCATCGGCAACTTCGACGGCGTGCACCGTGGCCACCAGTCGCTGCTGGCCCGCGCGCGCGCGGCGGCCGACGCACGCGGGTTGCCGCTCACGGTGATGACCTTCGAGCCGCATCCGCGCGAATTCTTCATGCCGGACCGCGCGCCTACCCGCATTGCGCTCTTGCGCGACAAGCTGGAGAGCCTGCGCAAACAAGGCGTCGACCGCATCGTCGTGGAGCACTTCAACGCGCATTTCGCCGGCCAGACGCCGGATGAGTTCGTGCGCAACGTGCTGGTCGAGGGCCTGCACACACGCTGGCTGCTGGTGGGCGATGATTTCCGCTTCGGCGCCAAGCGCGCGGGCGACTTTACCTATCTGCAGGCTGCGGGCGCCCAGTTCGGCTTTGAAGTCGAGCAAATGGGCTCGGTGTCGGAATCCGGTATCCGCATCTCCAGCTCGGCCGTGCGCGAGGCGCTGGCCGCTGGTGACCTGGAACACGCGCGCCGCCTGCTCGGCCACGGTTACGCGATCAGCGGGCATGTGGTGCACGGGCAGAAGCTTGGCCGCTCGCTGGGCTTCCCGACGCTGAACCTGCGCATCTCGCATAAGAAGCCAGCGGTATCGGGCATCTTTGTCGTACAGGTGCATGGGCTGACCGAGAAGCCGCTGCCGGCCGTCGCCAGCATCGGCGTGCGCCCGACGGTGGACGACTCCGGCCGCGTGCTGCTGGAAGTACACATCTTCGATTACCACGCCAGCGTCTACGGCAAGCTGGTCCGCGTGGAATTCATGAAGAAGCTGCGCGACGAGGCCCGCTTTGATTCGCTCGACGCGCTGAAAGACGCCATCGCGCAGGACTGCATCGACGCGCGCCATTTCTTCGGCTTGGCTGTGCCTGCCGACGGCGAATCACCAGCCTTGCGGCGCGACTTCGCCACCTCCGCTACCGACCGAATTCAGTAGGCGGCCGATACTCTCGCCGCCCGAAGCTACGCCGCGCACGCGCCCTGCCCTGATAGGCGCGCCTGCTCCGATCCGATTTGCCCGAATCTGCCCCACATCACACCATGTCTGACGCCAAGAAGCCCACGCCGGAGAAAAGCAAGTACCCGGTCAACCTGCTGGACACCCCCTTCCCCATGCGCGGCGATCTGCCCAAGCGCGAGCCGCAATGGGTCAAGCAATGGCAGGACAAGCAGCTCTACAAGAAGATCCGTGCCGCACGTAAAGGCGCGAAGAAGTTCATCCTGCACGACGGCCCGCCGTATGCGAACGGCGACCTGCACATCGGCCACGCGGTCAACAAGATCCTCAAGGACATGGTGATCAAGGCGCGCGGCCTGACCGGCCTGGACGCCGTCTACGTGCCGGGCTGGGACTGCCACGGCATGCCGATCGAGATCCAGATCGAAAAGCAGTTCGGCAAGGGCCTGCCCGTCAAGGAAGTGCAAGAGAAAGCGCGTGCGTACGCCACCGGCCAGATCGCGCGCCAAAAGGCTGATTTCGAGCGCCTGGGCGTGCTGGGCGACTGGGCCGATCCGTACCTGACCATGAACTTCCGCAACGAAGCGGATGAGGTACGTGCGCTGGGCAAGATCCTGGAAAAGGGCTACGTCTTCCGCGGCCTGAAGCCGGTCAACTGGTGCTTTGACTGCGGCTCGGCACTGGCCGAGGCGGAAGTCGAATACGCAGACCGTACCGACCTGTCGATCGACGTCGGCTTCCCGTTTGCCGATATCGATGCACTGGCAAGCGCCTTCCATGTGGGCGCCGATGTGCTCAAGGCCAAGCAAGGCTGGATCGTGATCTGGACCACCACGCCGTGGACGATCCCCTCCAACCAAGCGCTGAACCTGCACCCGGAAATCGAATACGCGCTGGTCGACACGACGCGCGGCCTGCTGATCGTCGCCAAGGAGCGCGTCGAAGCCTGCCTGCAAAGCTGGAAGCTCGAAGGCACCGTGCTGGCCACGTGCGAAGGCGCGGCGCTCAACGGCGTGCGCTTCCACCATCCGCTGGCCAAGATGGACGCCGGTTATGACCGCACGTCGCCCGTCTACCTGGGCGACTATGTGACGATCGACACCGGCACCGGCATCGTCCACTCCGCGCCGGCGTATGGCGTGGAAGACTTCCAGTCGTGCAAGGCGCACGGCATGGTCGACGCCGACATCATCAACCCGGTGATGGGCAACGGTGTGTATGCGTCGACGCTGCCGCTGTTCGGCGGCCAGATGATCTGGGACGCCAACCCGAAGATCGTCGAAGTGCTGCGCGACTCGGGCAACCTGTTCGACGCGCACAAGCACCCGCACAGCTACATGCACTGCTGGCGCCACAAGACGCCGATCATCTACCGCGCCACGTCGCAGTGGTTCGCGGGGATGGACGTGCAACCGAACGACGGCAAGGGCACGCTGCGCGAGACGGCTCTCGCCGGCATCGACGCCACCGCGTTCTACCCGTCGTGGGGCAAGCAGCGTCTGCACAACATGATCGCCAACCGCCCCGACTGGACGCTCTCGCGCCAGCGCCAATGGGGCGTGCCGATGGCCTTCTTCGTGCACAAGGAAACCGGCGCGCTGCATCCGCGCACGCCCGAGCTGCTGGAGCAGGTCGCCCAGCGCATCGAGAAGAGCGGCATCGAAGCCTGGCAGACGCTCGACCCGCGCGAACTGCTCGGCGATGACGCGGACATGTACGAGAAGAACCGCGACACGCTCGACGTGTGGTTCGACTCGGGCACGACGCACTGGCACGTCATCCGCGGCTCGCATGCAGCGGACCTGTACGACGCCTCGGCTGACCTGCCGGACGGTCGCCTGGCCGATCTGTACCTGGAAGGCTCCGACCAGCACCGCGGCTGGTTCCACTCGTCGCTGCTGACCGCTTCGATGCTGTACGGCAAGCCGCCGTACAAGGGCCTGCTCACGCACGGCTTCACGGTGGACGGCGAAGGCCGCAAGATGTCGAAGTCGATCGGCAACACGATCGCGCCGCAGGAAATCGCCAACAAGATGGGCGCCGAGATCATCCGCCTGTGGGTGGCCTCGACCGACTACTCGGGCGAACTCGCCATCTCGGACGAAATCCTGAAGCGCGTGGTGGAAGGCTACCGCCGCATCCGCAACACGCTGCGCTTCCTGCTCGCCAACCTGACCGACTACGACCACGCCAAGCACGCGTTGCCGACCGAGCAATGGCTCGAAATCGACCGCTACGCCGTGGCGATGACGGACGCGCTGCAGAAGGAAGTGCTGTCGCACTACGACGTGTACGAGTTCCACCCGGTGGTCGCCAAGCTGCAGACGTTCTGCTCGGAAGACCTGGGCGGCTTCTACCTCGACGTGCTGAAGGACCGCCTGTACACCACGGCGCCCGATTCGGTGGCACGCCGCTCGGCACAGAACGCGCTGTATCACATCACCCAGTCGATGCTGCACTGGATGGCGCCCTTCCTGTCGTTCACGGCCGAAGAAGCGTGGCAAGTCTTCGCGCACGGCACGGAGCACACCGACACCATCTTCACCAGCACCTACTACGACGCTCCCGTGCCGCAAGGCGCGAGCGCGCTGCTGGAGAAGTGGGCCGCCATCCGCAACGTGCGCGGCGAAGTGACCAAGCAACTGGAAACGCTGCGCACCGACGGCAAGATCGGCTCGTCGCTGCAGGCCGAAGTGACCGTCGCGGCCGGTGACACGGTGTACGACGCACTGAACAGCCTCGGCGACGATCTGCGCTTCGTGCTGATCACGTCGGCGGCCAAGCTCGAGCGCGCGCCGGAAGGCGGCGATCTGCTCATCAGCGTGGTGCCGTCAACGCACGCCAAGTGCGAACGCTGCTGGCACTACCGCGCTGACGTCGGCCACGACCACGCCCACCCGACCCTTTGCAAGCGCTGCACCGACAACCTGTTCGGCGCCGGTGAACAACGGAGCGCGGCATAAATGGCGACGCGTAACAACGGTAAGAGCAAGTCGGTCGGATTGAAGAAGAGCAGTAGCGGCAGCGGCCATGGCGTCGGCCCGTGGCTGGGCCTGGCTGTCATCTGGATCCTGCTGGACCAGTTGACCAAGGTCGCCATCCTCAAGACCTTCACCTACGGCGAATCGCGCCCCATCACGGGGTTCTTTAACCTCGTGCTGGCCTACAACCGGGGCGCGGCGTTTTCGTTCCTGGCGGCGGCCGGCGGCTGGCAGCGCTGGTTCTTCACGGGTCTGGGCGTGGCGGCGGCGGCGTTCATCATCTGGCTGCTCAAGCGACACAGCGGGCAAAAGATGTTCTGCTTTGCGCTGGCGCTCATTCTGGGCGGCGCACTGGGCAACGTAATTGACCGCGTCATCTACGGCCACGTGGTGGACTTTCTCGATTTCCACCTGAACACCTACCACTGGCCCGCCTTTAACGTGGCGGACTGCGGTATCTGCATCGGCGCGGTGCTGCTGATCGTCGACGAACTGCGGCGCGTGCGTCGCTGAGCCCCCTGGGCCGCCAGCGCGTGGCCCTTGCCGGCTCGACAATCCTCAATAGCGCACGGCGTACCACGCCCGCTTGATGTATTCCGCCAGAATCGACCCGCTCTCATAAACCGGGACCGACTTGGCACGCGTGTCACCGGGGAACACGCCACGCGCGCCCCACATCACCTCGGGCCAGACCTTGCGGAACGTGTTCAACGCCCGGCCGGTGTGATACCAGCTCGTGACCAGCACGGCGCTTTGCACGTTCTGATCGGCAAGCGCTCGGCGCGTCATCTCAGCGTTTTCCATGGTGCTGCCGGATTCGCATTCGTAGCCGATGCGGTCGGCTGGCACGCCAGCCATCACTAGGCGGCGTGCGATCAGTCGGCAGTCCCCCTCGCCTGTCACAAACACGCGTGGCGCCACGCCGGCGTGATACAGCTCGGCCGCACCAATCACGCGCTGACCCGATTCCCCGCCGAGCACGACGATGTAGTCGACCGGGCCGGACGGCATCGGCTCGTCCCGCAGCCACTCTTTAGACTCGCGCACGAGCACGGCCCCGACCACCACCGCCACGATGGCGCAAGCACCAATCACGGCCAACACATTGCAGACTGCTGAACAGCGGAAAACCATATCGGGAATAAGCGTTTGCAGGAAAATTGGGGGCCGGACGCGCCTGAAGGCAAGTCGGTATCATCGCCACTGTTTGACAGGCGCCCGGGCCCCGGGTTGTATCCTGCACACACATATTGCGTCAACCGGATTCACAAAGCAGGTACCTATGGAACTGCAAGGCAAACATTTCGTCCTCGGCCTGACTGGCGGCATCGCGTGCTACAAGTCAGCCGAGCTGGTGCGGCTGCTGACCAAGGCTGGCGCCACTGTGCAGGTGGTCATGACCGACGCCGCCACGCACTTCATCACGCCGGTGACGATGCAGGCGCTCTCGGGCCGCCCAGTCTTTACATCGGAATGGGACAACCGCATCGGCAACAACATGGCGCACATCGATCTCTCGCGCGAGGCCGATGCCATCGTCATCGCCCCGGCCTCGACGGACTTCCTCGCCAAGCTCGCGCACGGCATGGCCGACGACCTGCTCTCCACGCTGTGCATTGCGCGCGACTGCCCGCTGCTCGTCGCCCCCGCCATGAACCGGCAGATGTGGGCCGCGCCCGCCACGCAGCGCAACGCCGCCCAACTGCGCGCCGATGACGTCACCCTGCTCGGCCCCGATGCCGGCGATCAGGCCTGCGGCGAAGTCGGCGACGGCCGCATGCTGGAGCCGGAAGACATCGTCGAGCGGCTCATCGGCTTCTTCCAGCCCAAGCTGCTGCGCGGCCACCGCGTGCTGCTGACAGCAGGGCCAACGTTCGAGCCGATCGACCCGGTGCGCGGCATCACGAATCTCTCCAGCGGCAAGATGGGCTTTGCGCTGGCGCGCGCCGCATCGCAAGCCGGCGCGGAAGTCACGCTGGTCGCGGGGCCGTGTCACCAGGACACGCCCGCCGGCGTGCTGCGCATTGACGTGCAGACCGCCCAGCAGATGCACGACGCGGTGATGCGCGAGTTGGATGCCACCAAGAACGACATCTTCATCGCCGTGGCTGCGGTGGCCGACTGGCGCGTCGCCCAAGCCGCCGACCACAAGCTCAAAAAGCAGAACGACTCCGACGTACCGGCGCTCACGTTCACGCAGAACCCGGACATCCTCGCCGCCGTCGCGCGCCGCCCCAATGCACCGTTCTGCGTCGGCTTTGCAGCCGAGACCGAGCGTCTGGAAGAGTTCGGCGAGGCCAAGCGCCAGAAGAAAGGCATTCCGCTGCTGGTCGGCAACCTCGGCCACCAGACCTTCGGCCGCGACGACAACGAAGTCGCACTGTTCGACGCAAAGGGCATCACTCGCCTTCCGCGCGCTGACAAGCTGACCCTCGCGCGCCAGATCGTCGCTGCCATCGCCGACCGCGTGCATGGAGCACGGCCATGAGCGCACCGACCCGCCTGTCCGTCCTCGACCAGAGCCCGGTCATCTACGGCCACAGCGCACGCGATGCCATCGCCGCGACGGTGGACCTGGCGCAGCTCGCCGATTCGCTCGGCTACACGCGCTACTGGTGCGCCGAGCACCACGGCCTGCGCGGTGTCAGCAACCCCGCGCCGGAAGTGATGATCGCCCGCGTGGCGAGCGCCACGAAGCACCTGCGCGTCGGCTCCGGCGGCGTGATGCTGCCCTACTACAGCCCGTTCAAGCTGGCCGAGCAGTTCCGCCTGCTGGAGGCGCTGTTTCCGAACCGTATCGACCTGGGCGTCGGCCGTGCACCCGGCGGCGACATGCGCACCGCACAGGCCGTCGCCATGGGCGACTACAACCGCGGCGACATCTTCCCGCAGCAGGTGCAGGAACTGATCTGGCATCTGACGGGCACACTGCCGTCCGATCACCCGGCTGCGGGTGTGCTCCTGCAGCCCGAGATCGACACCAAGCCCGAGCTGTGGATGCTCGGCTCCAGCGATTTCGGCGGTGCACTGGCCGCGCGCCTGGGCATCCGCTTTGCCTTCGCACACTTCATCAACCCGCACGTCGGCCACATCGTCGCGCAGCAGTACCGCACCGAATTCGAACCCGACTACGATGCGCGCCCGTACAGCGCTGCGGCCATCTTCGTCATCGCCGCCGATACGGAAGCCGAAGCGCGCCGCTATGAAGCCGCCGTCGATTTGCGCCGCGTGCAGATGGCGCTCGGCGCCAACGGCCCGATCCCGACCGTCGAACAAGGCGAGGCGCACGTCTACACCGAGCGCGACCAGGCCATCGTCATGCGCGAGCGGCCACGCAGCATCATCGGCACGCCGGAATCGATTGCCGACCAGATGCACGCGCTCAAAGACCGCTTCGTCGCCGACGAGCTGATCGTGCTCACTGTGGCGCCCAGCTATAAGGCCCGCCTGCGCTCCTATGAGTTGCTGGCCGAGGCGTTTGCGCTACCATCTCCGGCTTCTGCCAACCAAACTTCGGCCTGCCCCGCATGAAACTCGACGTCAAGATCCTCGACGCCCGCCTGCACGAACAGCTCCCGCAGTACGCCACCACCGGCAGCGCCGGGCTGGACCTGCGCGCCTGCATCGACGCCCCGCTCACCATCGAGCCCGGCACCACGCACCTGATCCCGACCGGCATGGCCATCCATCTGGCCGACCCCGGCTATGCGGCGCTGATCCTGCCGCGCTCGGGCATGGGCCACAAGCACGGCATCGTGCTCGGCAACCTGGTCGGTCTGATCGATTCGGATTACCAGGGCCAGCTCATGGTCAGCACGTGGAACCGTGGCAGCACGGCCTTCGTGCTGAATCCGATGGAGCGCCTTGCGCAACTGGTGATCGTGCCGGTGGTGCAAGCCGAGCTGAACATCGTCGACGACTTTGCTGAAAGCGATCGCGGCGCCGGTGGTTTCGGCAGCACTGGGCGTCACTGAACAGCGTCCACGCAATAAAAAAACGGCCCGGGATTTCCGGGCCGTTTTCTTTGGTAGCGACTACGCGTCAAGCTTCCGCTTCTTCCTGCGCGGGTGCCGGCGGCGCCTCGTTCTCTGAGAACTCCAACTTCACCGCATCGGCATCGTCCAGGTCCACGACCACCTTGCCGCCGTTGGTCAGCTTGCCGAACAGCAGCTCGTCGGCCAGCGCCTTGCGGATCATGTCCTGGATCAGGCGCTGCATCGGGCGCGCGCCCATCAGCGGATCGAAGCCCTTCTTCGCCAGGAAGCGACGCAGCTTCTCAGTGAAGATGGCGTCCACCTTCTTCTCATGCAGTTGCTCTTCCAGCTGCATGAGGAACTTGTCGACCACGCGCATGATGATTTCCTCATCCAGCGAGCGGAAGCTGATGGTCGCGTCCAGACGGTTGCGGAACTCCGGCGTGAACATGCGCTTGATGTCGGCCATCTCGTCGCCCTGTTCGCGCGTCGTGGTGAAGCCGATGGTCGCCTTGTTCATCGTCTCGGCGCCCGCGTTGGTCGTCATGACGATGATCACGTTGCGGAAATCCGCCTTGCGGCCGTTGTTGTCGGTCAGCGCGCCGTGGTCCATCACCTGCAGCAGGATGTTGAAGATGTCCGGGTGCGCCTTCTCGATCTCGTCCAGCAGCAGCACGCAGTGCGGCTTCTTGGTCACGGCTTCCGTCAGCAGACCGCCCTGGTCAAAGCCCACGTAGCCCGGAGGCGCGCCAATCAGCCGGCTCACCGCATGGCGCTCCATGTACTCCGACATATCGAAGCGGATCAGCTCGATGCCCAGGATGAACGCGAGCTGCTTGGCGACTTCCGTCTTGCCCACACCGGTCGGGCCGCTGAACAGGAACGAGCCGATCGGCTTGTCCGTCTTGCCCAACCCGGCGCGCGACATCTTGATGGCCGAAGCCAGCGCGTCGATGGCGGGGTCCTGACCGAACACAACCGACTTCAGATCGCGCTCCAGCGTCTGCAGCTTGCTGCGATCGTCCTGCGACACGCTTTGCGGCGGGACACGGGCGATGCGCGAGACGATGTCTTCGATCTCAGCCTTGCCGATGGTCTTCTTCTGCTTCGACTTCGGCAGAATGCGTTGCGCGGCACCGGCTTCGTCGATCACGTCGATCGCCTTGTCCGGCAGGTGGCGGTCGGTGATGAAGCGTGCCGACAGCTCAGCCGCAGCCGTGAGCGCCGACGATGCGTACTTCACGCCGTGGTGTTCTTCAAAGCGCGACTTCAGCCCGCGCAGGATCTGCACGGTCTGGTCGACGGTCGGCTCCACCACGTCGATCTTCTGGAAGCGCCGCGACAGCGCAGCGTCCTTCTCGAAGATACCGCGATATTCCGTGAACGTGGTCGCGCCGATGCACTTGAGCGCACCCGACGACAGCGCCGGCTTGAGCAGGTTGCTCGCGTCCAGCGTGCCGCCCGACGCAGCGCCCGCACCGATCAGCGTGTGGATTTCGTCAATGAACAGGATCGCGTTCGGATTGTCCTTGAGCGACTTCAGCACGCCCTTCAGGCGTTGCTCAAAATCACCGCGGTACTTGGTACCGGCCAGCAGCGCGCCCATGTCGAGCGAGTAGACGACGGACTTCGACAGAATGTCCGGCACCTCGCCCTTGGTGATGCGCCATGCCAAACCTTCCGCAATGGCCGTCTTGCCGACACCGGCCTCGCCCACCAGCAGCGGGTTGTTCTTCCGGCGGCGGCACAGCACCTGCACCACGCGCTCGACTTCCTGCTCGCGGCCGATCAGCGGATCGATCTTGCCGGCCTTGGCCAGCGCGTTCAGGTTCTGGGTGAATTGCTCCAGCGGGCTTTCCTTGCCGTCGCCGCCCTCACCTTCGGGGTTGGCGTCACCGTGCTTGGCCGGTTCTGCCTGATCCTTGCGAATGCCGTGGCTGATGAAGTTGACGACGTCCAGCCGGGTCACGCCCTGTTGCTGGAGGTAGTACACCGCGTGCGAATCCTTCTCGCCGAAGATGGCGACCAGCACGTTCGCTCCCGTCACCTCTTTCTTACCGTTGGAGGTGGACTGCACGTGCATGATGGCGCGCTGGATCACACGCTGGAAGCCCAGCGTGGGCTGCGTGTCCACCTCGTCCGTGCCGGGCACCACTGGGGTGTTGTCGGCGATGAAGTTCTTCAGATGCGTGCGGAGGTCTTCGATGTTGGCGGCGCAGGCGCGCAGCACCTCCGCGGCCGTCGGGTTGTCCAGCAGCGCAAGCAGCAGATGCTCCACCGTAATGAATTCGTGGCGAGCCTGGCGGGCTTCGACAAACGCCATGTGCAGGCTGACTTCCAGTTCTTGCGCGATCATGCTTCCTCCATCACACACTGCAGCGGGTGGCCCGCCTGCCGTGCATGGGTTGACACCAATTCCACCTTCGTCGCGGCGATATCCCGGGTATAGATACCGCACACGCCCTTACCTTCCCGATGCACAGTCAGCATGATTTGCGTCGCTGTCTCCCGGTCTTTGCTGAAATATTGCTGAAGGATCATCACGACGAATTCCATCGGGGTGTAGTCGTCGTTGAGCAGCAGCACCTTGTACATTGCGGGCGGTTTGAGCGCTTGCTCTTTCCGCTCCAGGACGGTGCCTGCATCGTGTTGTGGAGTGGTCGCTTGCCGGATTGCCATGGTCTTATTCTAACCACTCCTTTCGACTTCGCAATTTAGGGAAATAACGCCGATTTCAAGCCCTGCAAATGGTTTGGCCTGAATTGCGTTCGCCAGTCGGCACTCCGGGCGAGAGGCGTTCCACCGGCCAGCCGAGGACTGGGAACGGGGCACGCACCGGCCCTGTATGCCGAACGCTTTCGGCAGGTGGGGACGATTTGCGGAGTTTCGAGCAAAACCTCTTCAAAAACTGACCGTTTTTCGCCACAAACCCACCTTTGGTGGCCTTGACAGTCTGTTGCTTTCCTCGAACAATCGAATTCAACATGTGCGCCTTACTGCCCCAAAAACACTTGGCAGCAAGCGTCATGATTGGTGAGCCCGGGAGGCCTCACACCAGTCGACAACAGATCGACAACCGCTTCAGGCTGTGGTGTTTTGCCACAAGAAGACCGATCGCTTGCGGCGCGGTTCCACCCGCGCCATTCGTCGTGCCCCAGGGCCGGCGGCCGGGCGATGACTGCGCGGTACCGCTCTGCACTGCCCCGACAGGCAACCCCTCCCGGCTTGGACTTGTGTTTTCTCGGAGGGGTTTTCATGGCACTCGGTACTGTCAAATGGTTTAACGACGCCAAGGGTTTCGGTTTCATCTCGCCTGACGAAGGCGGCGAAGAGCTGTTTGCGCATTTCTCGGCCATCCAGATGGCTGGCTTCAAGACGCTCAAGGAAAATCAGCGCGTCTCGTTCGAAGTGACGCAGGGCCCGAAGGGCAAGCAGGCCACCAACATCCAGGCTGCCTGATTCGCGTCACCCAGCACCCGGCCTCTGGCAAGGGTACTGAAATGCAAAAAACCCGGCGACCTGCCGGGTTTTTTGTTGCCGGGGCGGTGGAGAATGGCGGCAATGCCGCACGTTGCGCAACACGTCATTTCGTCTGGCCGTGCGCTACGGTAGTGGTGTCCCCCCGCTATCCGCACCATCCACCCAAGGAGCCCCCCATGACCCGCCAACTGACTCGTACCACCGCCGCCCTCGCCCTAGTTGCTGCGCTGCTGCCAGCCGCAGCCCAAGCCCAGATCGGTGATCTCATCAAGGGCGCGACGCAGGGCAACAGCCAGGGCTCGTCGGGTGGCTTGGGCAGCCTCGGCAATCTCGGCAATCTTGGTGGGGCGGGCGGTCTGCCCTCGCTGGGCTCGCTCACTTCCGGCAGCACCGGCAACGTGGCCGGCGTGCTGGAGTTCTGCCTCAAGAACAACTACCTGGGTGGCGCATCGGGCGCAGCCTCGGTCAAAGACAAGCTGCTGGGCAAGCTGGGCGGCACGCCGTCCTCCGACGCCGGCTACAGCGATGGCGCAAGGGGCCTGCTCACTGGCTCCAATGGCAGCACGTTCGACCTGAGCAGCGTCAAGGAGCAGATCACCAAGCAGGCGTGCGACAAGATCCTGTCGCAGGGCAAATCGCTGTTGTAAGCAAGCCGGGCAGGCGTACGGGCACTACACTGCCGATATCAGCAAGCGCCCGCCTGTCTGCCTGAACACGCAAGGAGCCCCATGCTGGAAACCGCCGCGCTGGCCGCAGGCCTGTCCTGGACCAGCGGATTCCGCCTCTACCTGGCTGTGTTTGCCGCCGGTGTGCTGGGCCGCACAGGCTGGCTGCACCTGCCGCCGGGGCTGCAGATGCTCGAATCGTGGTGGGTGATCGGGCTGGCCGGTGTGCTGGCCGTGGCAGAGTTCCTGGCCGACAAGATTCCGGGGTTCGATTCCGTCTGGGATGGCATTCAGACCTTCATCCGCATTCCCGCCGGGGCCATCCTGGCGGCAGCGGCATTTGGGCAACTCGATCCGCAATGGATGGTGGCGGCGGGGTTGATTGGCGGCACCTTGGCTGGAACGGCACACGCCACCAAAGCCGGCACGCGTGCGCTGATCAACGCTTCTCCCGAGCCGTTTTCGAACTGGGCGGCGTCGTTCAGCGAAGACATTACCGCGACTGGCGGGCTGTTGATGTCGTTCTTCCTGCCAGTCGCGTTCCTGGTGGTGCTGGCGATCTTGCTGCTGGTGGCCGTCTGGCTGCTGCCGAAGCTGTGGCGTGGTGTGCGGCGCCTGCGTGATGTGCTGCGCGGGCGCACGTCGGAGCCGCCTGCTGCCGGCCCCACCCGCCTGCCGCGCTGACGCTTCAACCCAAGAAACGCAGCAGCCCAAACAGCGCCAGAGCCAGCGCGCAGGACCATCCTGAAAACAACACGCGCCACACCCAGTGGCGCGGAATGAACCCCACCCCACGCACCAACCCCGCACTCATCGCCCAGAACAGCAGCATGGCGAGGGCGTGGTCCGCATGGCCAGCGCCATTGGCGGCGATGTACGGATACACCGTGCCGACCGCCATGACGATCAGCCCGGCAGCCAGGCTGGCTGCGTGGATACGCGGCTTAGGGGCGTCGCTCACGTTGGCCGTGCTCACGCGCGGTCCTCGTCGGTGGCAGCACCGGCGGCGCGCGCGTCACTCACCTCACCCCACATCGCGTTGAGCACGGCCAGCAACACCGCAAAGCCGACGCCCAGAACCCAAGTGAAGTACCACATGTCATGTCCTCCCTGGGTCAGTAGACCGAATGCTCATTGGCCCGGATATGGGCGACCGTCACCTTGCCGCGCATCACGCGGTAACACCAGCTCGTGTAGATGAGGATGATGGGCGTGAAAATGATCGCGGCCCAGAACATCAGGCCCAGCGTGAAGTGGCTGGAGACGCTGTCCCACACCGTCAGGCTGGCGGCGGGCATGCTGGACGACGGCAGTACGAACGGGAACATCGACGCGCCCGCCGTAGTGATGATGCCCGCCAGCCCCAGCGCAGACAGCACGAAGGCCAGCAACGTGCGCCCTGCCCGCACCAGCACCATCGCCAGCAGCGGCCCAAACACGCCGAGCAAGGGCAACAGCCAGAGCAACGGCTGCACTTGGTAGTTGTGCCACCACGCATCGGCGGCGCGCGCCACCGTCTTGGCCATCGGGTTGGACACGCCGGCCGGGTCGATGGCTGAGGTAATGGCATAGCCTTCGATGCCACCCCAGCGCAGCCATGCGCCCGCCGCGACGAAGGCAATCACGGCGACGATCGCGGCGCCGGTTGCCGCCTTCGTCGCACGTTGCTGGATCGCCCCTTCCGTACGATGCGCGAGATAGATGCCGCCGTGCATGGTGATCATCGCGCTCGACACCACGCCGGTCAGGATGGCGAACGGGTTCAGCAATTGCCAGAACGTGCCGGTGTACGTCACCACCATGAAGGTGTCGAAGTGGAACGGCACACCCTGCAGCAGATTGCCGAACGCCACGCCAAAGATGAGCGGTGGCACCGCGCCCCCGACAAAGAGGCCGATATCCCACGCTTTGCGCCACGTGGCGTTGTGGATCTTGCTGCGGTAATCAAACCCGACCGGGCGGAAGAACAGCGTCCACAGCACCGCGAGCATCGCCCAGTAGAACCCGCTGAACGCCGTGGCATACACCAGCGGCCACGCTGCAAAGATCGCGCCGCCGCCGGTGATGAACCAGACTTGATTGCCGTCCCAGTGCGGGGCGATGGTGTTGATGGCGACACGGCGCTCATCGTCGGTCTTGCCGACAAAGGGCAGCAGCGTGCCGACGCCCATGTCGTGCCCGTCCATGATGGCGAAGCCGATCAGCAGCACGCCGATCAGCAGCCACCAGATGACCTTGAGGGTGGGATAGTCGAACATGGTGGCCTCCTCAGGCGTGGGCGGCTTCGAAATCGTAGCGACCGGTGCCGAGGCTGCCGGGGCCCTGCCGCGCGAACTTGATCATCAGGTACATCTCGACAATCAACAGCAGCGTGTAGAAGCCGATAAAGCCTGCCAGCGAGCCGTACAGGCTGGCCTCGCTCAGTGTCGACACGCTCAGGTGCGTGGGCAGTACGCCGTAGATCGTCCACGGCTGGCGGCCGTACTCGGCGACCACCCAGCCGAGCTCAGCGGCAAGCCACGGTGCGGGCAGCATCCACAGTGCCCAGCGCAGCAGCCAGGCCGGCGCCTTGCGCTGCGGCCGCAGCGTGCTCCAGAACGACAGGCCAAACAGCGCCAGCATCAGCAAGCCCAAACCCACCATGGCGCGGAAGCCCCAGAACATCGGCCACACACGTGGCACGGTGTCGTCGACCGCCTTGTCGATGATCTCGGGCGTGGCTTGCCGCACGTCGGTCACGTACTTCTTGAGCAGCAGGCCGAAGCCCAGGTCTTGCTGATGAATCTGCAGCGTTTGATGGGCAGCAGCATCGTCCGGGTTCTTGCGCAGTGTTTCCAGTGCGGCCACCGCTTCGATGCCGCTCATGATGCGGCCGCGGTTACGCACCTTGATCTCGTGGATACCCGGAATCTGCTTGGACACCGAGCGCGTACCGATCAGGCCCATCACATAGGGAATCTCGACCGCCCAGTCGTTCTTCTGCTCGCGCTGGTTGATCGACGCGATCACGTTGAAGCTGGCCGGCGCGGGTTCGGTCTCCCACATGGCCTCGATGGCGGCCATCTTGGTTTCCTGCGCCTCGCCCACCGTGTAACCGGATTCGTCGCCCAGCACGATCACCGAAAGCACGCTGGCCAGCCCAAACGCTGCCGCCACGCGGAAGCTGCGTCGCGCAAACTCGACATCGCGCCCACGCAGCAAGTACCAGCTCGAGATCGACAGCACGAACATCGCGCCCGTCACGTAGCCGGCTGATACCGTGTGCACAAACTTGGCCTGCGCCACGGGGTTGAAGACGACGGCCCAGAAGTCCGACATCTCCATGCGCATGGTCTGCCAGTTGAAGTCGGCACCCACCGGGTTCTGCATCCAACCATTGGCGATCAGGATCCACAGCGCCGAGAGATTGGTGCCAATCGCCATGAGCGTCGTCACGAGCAAATGCTGCGTCTTGGTGAGGCGATCCCACCCGAAGAAGAACAGGCCGATGAAGGTGGATTCCAGGAAGAACGCCATCAGCCCTTCAATGGCCAGCGGTGCCCCGAAGATGTCGCCCACGTAGTGCGAGTAGTACGCCCAGTTGGTACCGAACTGGAATTCCAGCGTGATACCGGTGGTCACCCCCAGGGCAAAGTTGATGCCGAACAGCTTGCCCCAGAAGCGCGTCATGTCCTTCCAGATGACCTTGTTGGTCATCACGTAGACGCTCTCCATGATCACCAGCAGCCAGACCATGCCCAGCGTGAGCGGCACGAACAGGAAGTGGTACAGCGCCGTCGCCGCAAACTGCAGCCTGGATAGATCGACCAAGTGCTCGGATATCACGGATGCCCTCCCTGCGCGGATGTTGTCACGCCAAACCGGTCGGCGGCCCGCTCGGCATCGACCGGCACCTGGTGATCCCGCACGAAGACCCACCACAGCACGGCCAGCACCGCCACCTTGATGGTGACGGCAACAAACAGATGGCGGGCAAGGCGGCGATCGTTGGGGCTCACAGGGGTCGGGCGCTCCAGAGGCGGGCCAGTGCCATCGGCGAAGCTTCCTGCCGATGGTACAGAAAGTCACATGGGAGCCAGTCTAGTCACCGTTGCGATGACTGACAAACGTTTCCCGACCGCATTTGTGAGGTATTGCCCACCCGCAGCCGCGTCACGACGGACGGTGTGCGACACGTGCTGCACCGCACCAGCAGAGACGCACCACGGCCCAATGGGGCTTTACCCGACCCGCGAGCCTGACGCTAGCTGCAGAGCCGCTGCAATCCTGCCAGGTCGCCACGGGTTGCCAGCTGGTGCACCTGGGTGGCAAACGCCTCGCACTGCGGGTGCTCGGCGCGCAGCGCATCGGCCCAGTCGATCAGGTCGGAGATGGCGCCCAGATCAATCAGCGCCAGCGCAACGGCGCGTGCCTCCGGCGGCGGACCGACCAGCGGAGCGGCCTCCGAGGTGTCTGTCACCGGTGGAAGACGGCGCAGCCCCAGCAGGCGCGCCAGCGTTTCCTGCAACTCGGCCAGGTTGATCGGCTTGAGCAGCGCCGCATCAAATTCAGGCGCGGCGGGGTCATCGCCGGCAGCCGTGGTTTGGAGAATTGCCGACAGCACCACCACGGGAACCCCCGGGAGGTGCACCCGGGCGGCTCGCAATACGGCAAGGCCATCTGCGCCAGGCATCAGATAGTCGGTCAGTACCAGGTCGGGGTGTGCACCGCCCGCCTGCGTCATTCGCTCGATGAGCGAAGCACCGTCTGGCGCGGTTTCAACGGCAAAGCCGAGACTGGATAGTTCATCGGCAAGCAGGCGGCGGATGTCAGCGGTGTCCTCCGCAACCCAGATGCGCAGGCCTGTCCCATCAATGCTGGGTACTGCTGCGCCGATCTCCGCAACATGGTGGCGCGATACCGCGTCCTCGGCAGCGACCATTGCCGTCACGTCCAGACGCATCGACGTACCAACGCCCGGGGTGCTGTCGACCGTCAGCGACCCGCCCATGCGCTCGGTCCATTGCCGGACGATGGCCAGCCCAAGCCCTGTCCCCGGCTGCGTGCGTGCCGTGTCCAGCCGCTGGAACGGTTCGAAGATGCGTTGCTGATCTGCGGGCGCGATGCCGAGCCCGGTGTCCTTGACGATGAAGGTCAGCCGCACCGGCTGCGCGATCTCGACCTCGCCCGCACAGTCGATCAGAAGTTCGATACGGCCATCGGTGGTGTACTTGGTCGCGTTGTCCAGCAGATTGCCGAGCACCCGCCGCAAGCCCTTGGCATCCAGCTCCAGCACGGGCGGCAACGGACGCTCGATGCGGAAGCTGAACTGATTGCCGCGGCGCCGCGCCAGCTCGGCACCTTCCTGCACAACGGCATCGAGCAAGGCATGAACGTAGACCGGCGCACTGTGCAATGCATCGGGCTCACCACCGCGTGCGTAGTCGATCAGGTCGTTCACCATGGCGAGCATGTGCCGGGCACTGCGGCCGATGATCCGGCCCCGTTCGCCGTTCTCATGACCGGCGGCCTGTACCAGCTCGGCAAAGCCGATGATCGACGTCAACGGTGTCCGCAGATCGTGGCTGATGCGGGCGAGGAAATCGGTCTTGGCGCGGTTCGCTTCATCCGCGTCGATGAGCGCGGTGCGCAACTCCTGCGTACGTTCGACCACGGCGTGTTCCAGTTTGAGCTGCTCCTGGTGCTTGGCATCCAGAAGGGCCTGCTGCATCGCTGCATGCGATGCGGACGTCTCGCGCGAGCGCCGGACTACCAGTGCACCCATCATCAACAGCGTCGCCAGCTCCGCCAGCCAGGACAGCTTCACACCAGCATGCCAACCACGGCTCAAGGTGCCGTGGATTTCCAGCAACCCGATCACCTGCACCAGCCAGACCACGCCAAACGAGAGCATGAACAGCCTGGCATTGGGCAAACCGCGACGCCAGGCATCGGCCATGGAGATCGCCCACAGCACGTTGAACGATGCGACGACGACATTCGAATAGATGGCCCCAGCGCGGTAGTCCCCCAGTGCCGTCCATACGCCCCCGACCAGCAAGAGCATGACAACGATGCGGTAGAGCCACTTCCACGCAGCAATACGACCCAAGCCGACAAAGGCCATGGTGGTAGCCGCATAGAACACGGTGGTCAGCACGCCCAGTGTTGAAGGGGCACGCAAGACCCATTCGCCACCCGCCCGCAAAACGTAGCGGTACAGATAGCCCTGGATGGCCATGTTGTAGAGCACCGCCAGGCTGATCCAGCCAAACAGGCGCAGAAAAGCGCGGTCGCGCCAGGACCATCCCTGGATCAGCGCGTACAAGGCCAGCAGCAACGCGGGACCAACCAGAAACGCCTGCAGCATCAGGTCGTGACCTTCCTGCTGCCGGAACGCAGCCGGCTTCCACAGCCGGGGGTCGAGGTCGATCGCCGATCGGCTGTCGATGCGCAAGACAAACGTCACCCGCTCGCCCGGCGCCAGGGTGATGGGAAACACCGGAATGGTTGCTGCAACGGCGCGCGTGCTCAACGGCAGGCGGTTACCCGCGAAAACGGTCTCTCGTGCCGCGTCCTCACCGGGCGCGAGCCGGAAGTAGTCCACCGACTCCAGCCGCGCGGGGCCGACCGCCAGCCAGCGCGTGACGGGCTCGGCGCCGCTGTTGTAGAGCATGCCCTGAAGCCAGAATCTGGAAGCGCTATAGCCTGGCGTCAGCGTTGTTCCGGAAATGGGCTTCCAACTGGCGCTGGCGAGCGCGTCCCTGAGATCGAGCTGCCCGGCCTTGTCTTCCAGCACGGACAGGTGTGGCAGCAACGCAAGCGACGGGGTATCCGTGCGCGCGCCGCGCCCGACATCAACCGGCTCCGCCCACGCAGCCCGACCGACCAGCGCCATCAACAGGCTGAGCGCAAAGGCAACGCAAACCAGCCAGCGCAAGCGCTGCCCCGACGATTGGATGGCAAGCGCGAGAGCGCTCACAACCGGACTCCGGAACCCTGCCGGAACTGGCTGGGAGACAGACCAAAGCGCTCACGAAACGCGGTGGAGAAATTGGCCGTGGTGCTATAGCCAAGCTCCCGCGAAATCGTCTGTACGTCGAGCGCGGTTTCGGACAACATGCGCCGCGCCTCCTTCATGCGCGCCTCGCGCAGGAAATCGAACACGGTCACGCCCACACATTGCTTGAACGCCGCATTCAGTCGCCGCGCATTGGTGCCGACTGCGGCAGCAAGCTCCACCAGGCTCGGTGTTTCGGCAAGCCTTTCGAGCAACAGCTTGCGCGTCGCCCGGTACAGGATGGCATCCAGCGTGCTGGAATTCGCGCTCACCGCATCACCCTCTTGCGGCGCGCCAACTGGCGTAGCGACGGGCTTCAGGTGAATGCACAGGCGCAGGCGCACCTCCTCAAAGTCGAACGGTTTGGTCACGTAGTCCACCGCGCCGGCCGAAAGCCCAGCCACACGCTCCTCCGGCAACGCGGCGGAGGTCAGGAAAATCAACGGAATCGCCCGCGTGACCGGGTTGGCCTTGAGCAGCCGGCAAGCGGTCATGCCGTCGCAGACGGGCATGCGAATGTCCATCAGGATCAAGTCCGGCTGCACGCTCTGGGCCTTCTGCACGCCATCCTGCCCGTCACGAGCGATATAGACGCGGCAACCCCGTCGCTGCAGAAAATCCACCAGCAGCATGCGACTCTCGTCGACATCGTCAACGATCAGGATGCGTTGACCGCGCAACGGATCCGAAGACAGGGGTACAAGGGTGTCGGGCATGGGCGCGATTAAAGCATGCCCACGACTGAAAATGGAGCGCCCCTCTCAGCCTCTCGGCAGCAAAAATTGCGGTACTGCGCCCCTCAAGTTCCCGTACCGATTGCCGCCCGAACAAAATTCTTCCTGCCACCAAAACAAATGCGCATTCGCGCAAAACTCCCAGCCCCTCGCACCGCAAAGCACGAGATAAGTTGATTGCGTGTGTTGCATCAGCAACCGGAATCCCGGCCCCGAAATCAACGCCGGCAGACCTGACTGGAGACCAGACTTGCTTGAAGCGGTAGCGGACTTGGCACAGCCCCCCATTACTACGAACTTGCCCGCACACCATCCAGCCGACGACGGCGCGAAACATCGACTCACCATCGACGTCTTCTTCGATCTGATTTGCCCGTGGAGCTGGGTCGGTATCCGCCAACTGGCCGCGGCCATGCACGAGTTCCAGTGGCAGTACCCCGCCGTCGGGATCCAGATCAACTGGCGCTCGCGCCCACTCCTGCCGGAAGTACCGCTAGGCGGCACGGCATACCAGCCGTTCTATCTGGCCCAGTCTGGCAGCCCCACTGCCGTGGCCATGCGGCGCTCACAAGTACAACATGCGGGGCAAGCCGTGGGAATCGCGTTCGATTTCAAGCGCATTCGCATCCTGCCAAATACCGCAATCGCTCACGGATTGATCGAGCATATGGCCAAGCAAGCCAGCCCTCTGCAAACCATTGGACTGGTCGAGCGCTTGTTCAAGGCATTCTTCTCTGATGGCGAGAATATCGGCGACCCGCACGTGCTGGAGCGGCTGGGTCTGGAGCACGGTGTGGGACGACCGATGCTGCTTGCCTGTCTGAATGATGTGCGCAGTCACCTCCCCCCACCTGCCCCGGAACGGCCACGGCGCGGCCGCCCAGTCAAGGAAGAGATACTGAGCACCCCTCATTTTGTCTTCAATGGCGCTGCCACCGTGTCCGGTGCAAGATCCACGGAATCCCTGCTGATGAGCATGCTGCGATCCGTCGAAGGCACGTGATTGGCCTGTGCAAGTCCCACGCGTTGTCCAAGGGTGATCGCGCCAAGGTTGTGGTGCTGGTGGAAACGCTGGCGGGTTAAGCCCAAGAAAGCGCCACCTTCCGACGGCTCCCCAACGCGTACACACCGGCACGGTGAGCCAGGCTACCGTCGAGAACACGATCGAGGCTTGGACCCCTCGTGCATGGCAGGAAGCCGCACCGCCTAGTGTGCCCCTATCACGTTACCTGATCAATGTTGCGCGTCTTTGGCGGCACGATCGATCAGATTGGCCACCACGGCGGGGTGTGAGACCAACGACATGTGGCTCGACTTCACAGTCGTCACGCGGGCTCCGATCTGTTTGGCCAACGTGCGCTGCACTGGCGTCTTGAGCGCATGGTCTTCTTCGGTAACGAGGTACCACGTTGGCTTGTCGTGCCAAGCCGCATGAGAGACTTTGCCAGTAAAGGCGGATACGGAAATTGGAACCTGCGTAGCAGCAAGAATGCGCGCATGGGGCTCGGGCACATCGCCCGCCATGACGTCGCGATACGCGGCCGGGTCGTCGAGCCAGATGAAGCCTTCATTGTCGGGCTTCAAGCCATCCATGGGCGCCTTCAGGCGCATCAGCAGATCGGACACGGATTCTCCGCTGTCCGGCACAAGCGCCGAGAGGTAGACGATGCCTTTGACATTGTCTGCATTCCCCGCCTCAGTCACCACGGCACCGGCATACGAGTGCCCCACCAGAATGACATCTCCCGACTGGCGGGCAAGCACGCGACGGGTGGCAGAAACGTCGTCCGCCAGAGAGGTGAGCGGGTTCTGGACAGCGGTCACGTGATAGCCCTTGCGCTGCAGTGCTGCAATGACCTCTGCCCAACTGGAGCCATCGGCAAAGGCACCGTGCACCAGGACGATATTTCGGATCGGGTTACTCACTTCCTTTGCCTCACTTGTTGGGGTGAAGAGGCCCACCATGAGCCCGACGAAGATTGCAGCAGATTTGAGCCACCGGCTCCGGAGTACTTTCATGATTCGCTCTCGCACGTTGCATGAAGGGAAAAAGGTGGGTCGGATTACCAATAAAAAACCCCGGAGATCATTGATCTACCGGGGTTTTTGGCTCACCGTGAAATCAGGCGAAACGATCTTACATGTTGTCGATCATCACCTGACCAAAGCCCGAGCACGACACTTGGGTCGCGCCTTCCAGCAGACGGGCGAAGTCATACGTGACCTTCTTCGACAGGATCGACTTCTCGATCGACGAGATGATCAGGTCAGCCGCTTCCGTCCAGCCCATGTGGCGCAGCATCATTTCGGCCGACAGGATTTCGGAACCCGGGTTCACGTAGTCCTTGCCAGCGTACTTCGGAGCCGTACCGTGGGTGGCTTCGAACATGGCAACGGAGTCGCTCAGGTTCGCACCCGGGGCGATACCGATACCGCCGACTTGTGCAGCCAGGGCGTCGGAGATGTAATCGCCGTTCAGGTTCAGCGTCGCCACGACCGAGTACTCGGCCGGACGCAGCAGGATCTGCTGCAGGAAGGCGTCGGCAATCGCGTCCTTGACGATGATTTCCTTGCCCGTCTTCGGGTTCTTGAACTTGCACCACGGGCCGCCGTCGATCAGCTCGGCGCCGAATTCCTTCTGTGCCAGCGCGTACGCCCAGTCACGGAAACCACCTTCCGTGAACTTCATGATGTTGCCCTTGTGCACGATCGTGACCGACGGCTTGTCGTTGTCGATCGCGTACTGGATGGCCTTGCGCACCAGGCGCTCGGTGCCTTCACGCGAGACCGGCTTCACGCCAATGCCCGACGTTTCCGGGAAGCGGATCTTCTTGACGCCGAACTCGTCCTGCAGAATCTTGATCAGCTTCTTGGCCTTCTCGCTCTGGGCTTCGAATTCGATGCCGGCGTAGATGTCTTCCGAGTTCTCACGGAAGATCACCATGTCGGTCTTCTCCGGCTCTTTCACCGGCGAAGGCACGCCCTTGAAGTAGCGCACCGGGCGCAGGCAGACGTACAGGTCCAGCTCTTGGCGCAGCGCCACGTTCAGCGAACGGATGCCGCCGCCCACCGGCGTCGTCAGCGGGCCCTTGATGGACACCACGTAGTCCTTCAGGACTTGCAGAGTTTCTTCCGGCAGCCACACGTCCGGGCCGTACACCTTGGTCGACTTCTCGCCAGCGTAGATTTCCATCCACGAGATCTTGCGCTTGCCGGCGTAGGCCTTTTCAACGGCTGCGTCCACCACCTTGATCATCACCGGGGTGATGTCGAAGCCAGTGCCGTCACCCTCGATGTAGGGAATGATGGGGTTGTTGGGGACGTTCAGGGAGAAGTCTTGGTTGACGGTGATCTTCTCGCCGGCCGGGACCTTGATGTGTTGATACATGGACGACTCCAGTGCAGACCGCAGGTAAGCGGGTGGACGGTGGGGGGTTGACAGCACAGCGTGTCGCCCCGGGGTGGCCGGGCCGGCACGCTGCAATGAACTGGTGATTCTAGCGGGCTGCGATGACACTCTCACGGTGCACCGCACAAACCTCAACTCTTATATAAGACACAAGAGTTAATTTCGCATTATGCCGGAAAATTTCACCATCCGCCACAGTCGTGCACATGGCGAAACGGCGGGTCAGCTGCTGGGCTGGGTGGCGTCGGAGGCGCGTTCGATCAGGCTGCGGGCATCGGCCAACGCAGGGTTGGCGCCGCCCTGCGCGGTCCAGGCGTCGACCAAGCGGCCGAGGGCGGCGCGCAGTTCCACATGGCGATCAGCCTCCAGCAAGCCAATCAGGCCCGTGCCGCCCAACCCGGGGTGATGGCGCACCAGCCAGGCCAGGGTCTGGATGTGGTCGACGAAGCGGGCATCGGCCCGATACAGATTGCTGAAACAGTTCAGCCCTATGTGCCGGTCGAGCGGCTGGCCGGAGAGCGTCTGTGACACAAGCATGAAATCGTCCAGGCTGGAGGCAGCCTGATCGGGCACGCGGCGCAGGCCCAGCGTGACGGCGAGCATCGCCAGCGCGCCGCCGCCAAACAGGAAGTCGCGGCGGGTGAATCGGGCAGGCTTGAGGGGATGGGAGGACAACGGAGAGAGCGGCACGGCGGATCTTGGGCAGAGTCCGGGCGATTCTCAGGGCCGATCCACTTCGATCCAATCAGACACGTCCGAAAGCCCATCCCTCCTGCTCAGAAGTCAGGCATCTTTTTTGCGCGGCGCAACATGCGCCACATCCCGGCCAGCATGCTGCTGACCCCGTCAAAACAACCTCAAAAAAAATCAACGCGACGTGTCAACGCGTCCGCAACAGCCTGCGTTATTGCAGATGACTCATTTAGCGGGTCGTTGGTTAACTCACTGATCAATAAAAGGATTCACCATGAAGAAGCTGATCGCTGCCCTGATCGCCGGCCTGTTCGCTGCTGGTGTGTACGCACAAACCCCGGCTGCTCCGGCTGCTGACGCTGCTGCTGCTCCGGCTGCTGCTGAAAAGGCACCGGCTAAGGCCAAGAAGCACGCCAAGAAGCACAAGAAGGCCGCTAAGAAGGCTGACGCTGCTGCTCCGGCTGCTGACGCTGCCAAGCAATAAGTTGGTGCTTCTGCCGGGCCCTAGCGGCTCGGCTGATACCGAAAAAAGCAGATGCTTATGCGTCTGCTTTTTTTTCGTCTGCAATTTTTGCAATCTCCCTGAGCCCGCATGCGGGGCTGTCAAAATAGCGCCATCTGTCTTGGGTACCTTGCGCCTTCCTCACAACAAGAATCAGGGAAGGCGCAATGGAAATTCGATCGATGTTCGCTCCGGTGGGCGCCAAGCGCACCGTGCTCACGATGGTCACACTTGCCGCACTGACTGCCGCTGCCGTGATTGCCGGCTGCGGCGGCTCGTCCTCCGACACGACGCCGGTAGCCGCCACGCCAGCCGACGCCGCCACCGCCGACAGCAATATCCAGGCCGCGTGGGTGGAGATTGGCGACAGCAACCAGGCTGTCGTGCGCGCGGTCACCACGTATACGAATAGCGCCTCCCCGGTTGACAACACGGTCTGCCCGCTGCTCACGGTAGACGGCACCTCCACGCGCATGAGCCTGCGCGTGGCAGCCGGCACCATCGCGCAGCGCACCACGGCCAGTGCCGCCAGCGATTCGAAAGCTTCGTCCTTCCCGGTGAATGCCTGCGAGGCCACCGTGCCCGCGACGGCGAAGGTGGCATCCGTTGGCTCGCGCGTGCTGCCGCTGCCCAAGGCCAACCCGCAGCGCGTGGTGATCCTGGCGGACACCGGCTGCCGCATGAAGAAGTCGAGCAACAGCTGGCAGTCGTGCAATGACCCGCTGTCGTGGCCGTTCGCCACAGCGGCCACCACGGCGGCGGCAATGAACCCGGACCTCGTGCTGCACGTGGGCGACTACCACTACCGTGAAAACGCCTGCCCGCCCGACGTGGCCGGCTGCCAGGGCAGCCCGTGGGGCTATGGCTGGGATACGTGGCAAGCTGACCTGTTCCAGCCTGCCGCCCCGCTGATGGCTGCCGCCCCGTGGGTGCTGGTGCGTGGCAACCATGAGGAGTGCGCGCGCGCCGGCCAAGGCTGGTTCCGCTTCCTGGATCCGCGCCCCTACTCCGCCGCCCGCTCGTGTGACAACCCGGCCAACGACAATGGCGCGAACGCATCGGACCCGTACGCCGTGGCCATCGGCACCGACACGCAGGTCATCGTGTTCGATTCGGCCAAGGCTGGCACGACTGCATTGGCGACCACTGACCCGTGGTTCCAGACCTACCAGAAGCAGTTCAGCACGGTGGGCACGCTGGCCGCCAAGCCGGGCGTGATGTCGATCTTCACCAACCACCACCCGATCCTGGGCTTCGTGCCGATCGCGGGCAGCACGCCGCTGGGCGGCAATGCGGCGCTGCTGTCGGTCATGAACAGCCTGAACGCCACGGCCTACTATCCGCCGGGCGTGCAGGTCGCGCTGCATGGTCACGTGCATGACTTCCAGGCCATCAACTTCACCAGCAACCACCCGGCGACCATCGTGGCGGGCAATGCTGGTGATTCGCTGGACGTGGCCCTGCCTGATCCGTTCCCGGCCATCAGCCCGGCCTCGGGCGTGACGGTTGGCAGCATCTCGCACAACAACTCGTTCGGCTTCATGGTGATGGACCGCCAGCCGGCACCCGCCAAGGGCTGGCTGTTCAAGGCCTACACCGTCAACGGCAAGCTGCTGACGACCTGCACGCAGAACGGCTCCAGCCTGGTGTGTGACAAGACGGGCTTCGTTGCACCTTGAAAAAGCTGAGCACTGCGCTGTTGGCTGCTGCCGCACTCTTCTCGGGTGCTGCGGCGGCCGAATCGATCGGCATGACGCCCAAGCTGGACGCTGTGCCGCCGCCCGCCGAGTCGACATCGTTCAAGCCGGACCCGAACCTCGTCGCACTCGGCAAGCGGGTGTTCTTTGACCCGCGCCTGTCGGAGCCGCAAGGCACATCGTGCGCGGCGTGCCACGATCCGGGCCGCGCCTTCGCGCCCACGCTGAAAGGCGAGGCGCTGCGCATCGGTGTGCCCGCCGGCAGCCGCCCGGGGCACGTGGCAGCGCGCAATGCGCCGTCACTGCTCTACCTGCGCTACATCCCGCATCGCTACTTCTTCCAGGACGACGACGCCAGCTTCCCGTCGCCGTTCGGCGGCTTCTTTGTCGATGGCCGCGCCGATTCCATCCCGGAACAGATCCGCGGCCCGCTGTTCAGCCCCGATGAGATGGGCAACCCCTCGCCGCGCGCCCTGCAGCGCAAGGTGGCCGGTACCGACCTAGGCCAGGCGCTGACAAAGCAATTCGGTGCCGACGCAGTGCGCGACCCGGAACGCCTCATTGGCGCACTGGGCAAAGCGCTGGAGGCCTATTTCCAAAGCGACGAGATGGCGCCGTTCACCTCGCGCTTCGATGACTTTTTACGCAAGCGCACACCGCTCTCCCCCGCCGAGATGCGCGGCCTCGCCCTGTTCCGCAACCCGGACAAGGGGAACTGCGCGTCGTGTCACCTAATGGTGGAATCGTCGTCGCGGCCCGAGCGCTCGCTATTCACGGACTTCGGCTACGACGCCATTGCCGTACCGCGCAATCCGCTGCTGCCGGCCAATAAGGACGCCAAACACTTCGACGTGGGCCTGTGCCAGACGGCGCGCAAGCTCAAGTGGCCCGAGCCCGACCAGTGGTGTGGGTACTTCCGCACGTCGGGCCTGCGCAATGTGGCAGTGCGCCAGACCTTCATGCACAACGGCGTGTTCCGCACGCTGCGCGACACGGTGGCCTTCTACGCCACGCGCTCGACGGATCCGGCGCAGTGGTACCCGGGCACAAAGGGAACACCCCTGCGCTTCAACGACGTGCCCGCCAAATATCAAGGCAATGTCAACGTGAACGCCGTGCCGATGAACCGGCGCCCCGGCACCACGCCCGCGCTGACGGAAGACGAGATCGACGACATCGTCGCCTTCCTGCGCACGCTCACCGATGCGCACTACGTGGGGCTAATGCCGGATGCGGCTGCGGACAAGGCACGCTCGGCACACGCGCCCAAGGCCGCCGCCAAGACGGCAGCCACCGAACGCCCGGCAACAAACACGCGGTAACAACTTCGTTCCGCCCTTGGGAGCAGTCTCATTGACGGCGGCTGGCCGAGTACCGATCATGGAGCGTTCTGTTTCTAGCCCACGACCTCCATGACTACCCTGTCCCGTCTGCTTGCCGCGCTGTCCGTGGCCGTTGCCGCCACCGGTGCATTTGCGCAAACACCCACCGGCCCCCAAACCGGCCTGCCCGTCGTCGACCTGACCATGGGCATGTACAAGGTCAAGGCGGAAGTGGCCGCTACCCCGCAATCGCGCGAAATCGGCCTGATGTTCCGCAAGAACATGCCCGACACCGCCGGCATGCTGTTCGTGTTTGATGAATCCGCCGGCCATTGCTTCTGGATGAAGAACACCGATCTGCCGCTGTCGATCGCCTTCATCACCGACGACGGCACCATCTCCGACATTGCCGAGATGAAGCCCCAGACCGAAGACAACCACTGCCCGACCAAGGCCGGCGTCTATGCGCTGGAGATGAACAAGGGCTGGTTTGCACGCAAGGGGATCAAGCCCGGCATGAAGGTGGGCGGGCTGCCTCAGCCGCGCTAATACGCTCATAGCAACAGAGAGGAGACAGCCGCATGCAAGCTTTCGACAACAACCGTCGCCGCTGGATGCGGCAGGCCGGTGCACTGGCCGTGGGTGCGGGTGCTGCCTCCGCAGGCTGGCCGTTGGCCGCCGCGGCCGCTGATGCACCCAAGGGCACCCGGCTGATCCTGCTGGGCACCGGCGGCGGGCCGACGCCCAAGAAGAACCGCTCAGCGCCGGCACAGGTGATCGTCATCAACGGCGTGTCGTACGTGGTCGATTGTGGCAACGGCGTAGGGCGCCAGTACGTGAGTGCTGGGCTCAAGCTCAAGGCCATCCGCAACATCTTCATCACGCACCAGCACTCGGATCACAACGCCGACTACGGCACGCTATTGCTGCTCGCGTGGGCCACCGACCTGACTGGCCCCGTCGACGCCTGGGGCCCGCCCCCGCTGGCCGCGATGACGACCAAGTTCCTCGAGCTGTACGACTACGACATCCGCACCCGCATTGCCGACGAAGGCCGCCCGCCGCTGGCGCCGATGATCCACCCGCACGAGCTGACCGAAGGCGGGCTGGTGATGCAGGACGCCAACGTGAAGGTGACGAGCGCGCTGGTCAAGCACCCGCCCGTGTCGCCGGCATTTGCGTTCCGCTTTGATGCGGCAGACCGCTCCATCGTCATTTCCGGCGATACGGCGCCGAGCGAAAACCTCGTGCGCCTGGCCTACGGCGCGGATGTGCTCGTGCACGAAGTCATGCACCTGCCGTCGCTCGACAAGCTGCTCTCCACCGAGCCCAACGCTAAGACGCTGCGCGAGCATCTCTTGGCCAGCCACACCTCTGCCGAAGACGTCGGCCGCATTGCCACCGAAGCCAAGGTGAAGACGCTGGTGCTGTCGCACTTCGTGCCGGGCGGCTATCCGTTCCTGGAAGATTCGGTGTGGCTGGACGCGGTGCGCCCGTACTTCAAGGGCGAGATCATCGTTGGACGTGACTTGCTGGAAGTCTGATCCAACTGAAGCCGATTACCGCGTCGTCTCGTTGCAATCCCGGTAGAGCATGTTGCCCGGGTTCCGACCTGCGGGCAGGGTCTCATCGGTCAGGAAGCCGGTGGGGCCCTTGGTCCACCAGACGTACTGGCCCGACGCGTAGCGCGCACCCGAGGCCGCGATCACATTGGCAAAGACCAGCGTCTTGCCGTCGAGCACCATGGACGCCAGTGGCGTATCCCCCACCGTCATGTACTTCACCGCGAGGGTCTTGCCGCCCTCACAGGTGTAGCGCACATCGCGCGGGTCCTTGATCGGCAACGCCGTGTAGGCACGCGCCTGGTCGATGGCCTTATTCAGACCCGCCTTGGCAAAGTCGAGCGCGGTGTTCAAATCATCGGACGACATGCCGGGCACCGGCGATTGCTGCTGCGCCACAGCCACGCCGCTGAACACACCGGCAGACAGCGCCACGCCAAAGATCAAGGCAGTTGTAGAACGTCGCATCGATCAGTCTCCTTGCAAGGTCAACAGAACCCGTTAGACGCGCGTGCGACGAAAAAGTTAGTCGGCTGCGGTAGCGTCAACGTTGGCGCCGGTCTTGAGAACGAACGGCGTCGGCTCCAGGCGTTGCGGCAGCTCGTCGGATAGCGCGCGGGCGGCATCGGCAAAGCATTGCACGAGGCTATCCGCCAGCGAAGACGGGGCATGGTGCTCGGCACGCATGGCGCGCACGTCAAACGTCTGCGCCGGCTCCAGCGCAAAGAGCGCGATGCGGTCCATGCTGCCGGTGGCGGCGGTGAACTGATCGAGCATCGTCACGCCCAATGACTCTTCAACCAGCGAGCGCGCCAGCGAATACGTCTGCACCTCCAGCGTCGATTGCGGTGCCAAGCCACCGCGCGCCAAGGTCTGCCCGACCAGCGAGCCAAGCGAGATCTGATCTTCGAGCCCGATGAAGGGCTTCTCCGCGACGAGTTTGTGCAGCGCGCGGCCATCCGTCCTGCCGCCGACCCAGGCGCGCGGCGCGGCGAGCAAGATGCGGCCCTGCGCGACGGGCGTGGTGCTGATGGCCGGATGCACCGGCGGGGCAAAGGCAAAGCCGACGTCGATGTCCTGCGAGAGCAGGCCCTGCACGATCTCGGCCGTGTGGTGGGTGAACACGCGCACCAGCGTATCCGGATGCCGTTGCGAGAAGCGCCGCACGGCGGGCGCGAGAATGCTCGGCGCCAGGCTGGGCGTGGCCGCCACGCGCAGGCGCCCGGCCCCCTTGTGCCGCAGATTGGCCGACACGCGCCGCACGCGCTCGACCTCCTGATACAGGCGCTCGACCTCAGAAAACAGCTCGAATGCCTCTGCGGTGGGCTGCAGGCGGCCCTTGGTGCGATCGAACAAGCGAAAGCCGAGCTGCAGTTCGGTGTGCTGCAGCACGCGCGTCACCACCGGCTGCGACACATTCAGCATGCGCGCCGCTTCGCTGACGGTCCCGACCAGCATCACCGCGCGGAAGACTTCGATCTGGCGCAAACGCATGGCCGCCGATCCTCACAATCCGAATAGGAAAGCGCCGATTGTGACATCCGGCGCCGGTCTTCGGCTAGGCAGCACTGCCCGAGGCCGGTGTGGTCGGGGTTGCCGATGTTGCCGCCACGCCCTCCGCCTCCAGCGCGTCAAGAAACACGCGCACCTTGCGCGGCACCAACTTGCGCGCCGGCATGAGCGCATAGACGCGCAACGCGGTCAGCTCGAAATCCGGCAGCACGCGCACGAGCCGGCCCGCCTCGACCTCCGCATCGCCCACGGAGCGAGCCATGCGGGCCACGCCCAGGCCACGCACGGCAGCGCGGGCGCGCATCTCGGCATTCAAGGTCTGCAGGCGCGGCTGGATGGGAATCTCGATGGGCTCGGCCGCGGGCTCGCCAACGGGGCGGAAGGCCCAGCTCGCGTCATCGGGGCCGGACAGACATGGCCAGCCGGCCAGATCGGCAGGCGTCTTGAGTGGCGGGCGTTCCGCCAGCAATGTCGGTGAGGCGTACAAACCACGCGGGATCATCACCACGCGCCGCGCCACCAGCGATGAGTCCGGCAGCACCTGGTCAACCATCACGAAGACGATGTCGTAGCCGCTGGCTAGCAGGTCGGGCTGCTCCCACGAGATATGCACCTGGATCTGCAGATGCGGGTAGCGTGCCAGCGTGCGGCACACGGGCTCGGTCAGGTGCTGGGCGCCCACTTCGTATGGGGCCGCAATGCGCAAGGTGCCGGCCACGGTTTCGCTGGCGGCGGTGGTATCGGCGTGCACTTCGCGCAGGCGCTCGAACAGTGGGGCGATGTCGTCGTAGAAGTGCGAGCCAGCCTCGGTCAGGCGCAACTGGCGCGTGGTGCGGGTCATGAGCCGCACACCGAGCGCGGCCTCCAGCCGCGACACGGCGGCGCTGGCGGTCGATTTGGGAATGCCCAATACCTCGGCGGCGGCAGTGAAGCTACCGGCCTCCACCACACGGCAGAAGGTTTCCCAGTCGTTCCACTCCATTGTTCGCATGACTGGACAGTGTTCCTAGAGTTGGCCGTTTATCCGGCTGGCGGGCAAGTTTATGCTCGGGCACATGTCGCTGCAAATCCTTCCGCCCGCCTCGTTGCGGGCGTTTCCCCATTTTTCTTCGGCTCGCATCCACGCTTTTGGCCTGGCGGTGGGCCTGGCCACGGGCCTCGATTTCGTCTCGTCCCAAATGATGGCCGTGGCGGGCCAGCATATCCAGGGCGGCGTGCATGCCAGCCCGGATGCGTATCTGTACGCCGTCACCGCCTATGCCGTGGCAGCGGTGGTGGCCAACCTGGCCATCGGCCGCATTGCCGCGCACGTGGGCTACCGGATGTTCGCGCTGGCGGGCATTGTGCTGTTCGGCATCGGCTGCGTGGTCTGCGCAACCTCCAACAATATTGGCGAACTCGTCATCGGCCGGACCATCCAGGGGCTGGGCGCGGGCGGGCTGTTCTCGGCCTCGCGCATTCTGGTGCAGCTCACCACCGAGCCCGATGAACGCATTCCGCCGATGCTGATGTTCAGCGTCGGCCTGTTCGGGCTGACGACCATCGCGCCGTGGATCTGCGCCGAGGTGCTCGAATACAGCGAATGGCGCGTGATCTTTTGGCTGGAACTGGTGCTGGCCGTGGTCGCGTGGATTGCGATGTTCTTCCTGCCGCCGGAGCGTCACCAGCCGCGTACGCGTGCCGCACGCCGCCCGCACGAGGCCCCGCCGGAAGATGGCGAATGGGACTGGATTGGCGTGGGGGCCATCGCCATCGGCGCGCTGTCGTTCCTGATGGGCCTATCGGAGCTGCGCTACAACCGGCTGACTGCATCGCCCGTGATTCCGCTGTTGTTGCTGGGTGGTACCGCTGCGCTGTTGCTGGCCATCCACCGCCTGCGCACGCACCCGGACCCGTGGCTCGATCTCTCGCGCCTGAGCGGTCGCCGTTACCTGTGGGGCATCGGCTTTTACGGCGTGTATTACCTGATGAGCGGGTACTGGTCGTACCTGTTCCCAGCCGTGTCGCAAGGCGGGTTGGGCTTCACGTTCCGCACCACCACGCTGTTCCTGATGATCAGCGGCGCGGTGTCGACCGTGGTGGCCGTCGTCATGACGATCTGGCTGCCGTTCTTCTTCCGCAAGCGCCGCTTTATCGCCATCGGCTTTGCCATCTATGCGGCGGCTGCACTGCTGCTGGCGACGAGCCTGATGCCCGGTGCGCCGGACTATGCGTTCTTCCCCGTGTCGTTTCTGGAAGGCATGACGCCGGGCACGGTGATGATCCAGATTGCGATGATGACCTACCTCGATCTGGACCGCGAAGACTTCGCGCACGGCTATCAGATGAAGAACATCGCGCGCCAGTTCGCCACTGCGGTGGGCACCGGGCTGGCGGTGGTGTCACTGCAGACGCAGCAGGCGGAATCGCGCTCGCTGATCGTCGCGCACGTCACGCGCTTTACGTCGGACCTGCAGGCAGCCAACCCGCTCACGCCGCAACGGCTGGCCAGCCTGTCGGCCGAGATTGATCGCCAGGCCACGCTGCTGGCCGGCACGCAGCTCTTCAGCTGGTTTGCGGTGGCGTGCGGGGTGTTGGCGGTGGTGGTGCTGGTGCAGCGGTCGTTGCGGTAGCAACCGAGCCCTCAACAATCTTGACGCCTCGAAAACCCATATTTTCAACAGGAAATGCAGCGCAAGTTTTTGAACTATTGTGCGCGGGTTCTTGGAAATGAGGCTTTTCGATACCCCCGCATATAAGCCGACGGCACTTAGGGCCCCGCAGGTATAGGACTCGGACAAGGGTTTTCTCGAAATTTCCCCAAAAACAAGAGGGTGACATATCGACCATACCCTTCCCACTGAACGCTATCCCTTAGCGCCCTCTCCCTGTAAAGAGAAATTGAATTTACACCATTTCTTTTCAAGATATCCGACACCATTCGGATTCGCTCATTGTTTAAGTGCCAACGAAGAAATTTACTATCAACCTCATCGACCTCGGACAGGACAAATATCACCTCATCGATATTTCGCATCCTATAAATGATTGGAAGGATTTGATCCCCCAAGCTATACATTGGTCGAATTGATCCGATATGGAATTTTATATCCACATAATTCCCAAGGTTGCAAGCCAATGCTGGGCCGCACGCAGCCAATCCAAGAATTGAAAAAGCAAGCAGGGATTTCATTTTATTCAGATTCATGATGCCTTTATTTCTACAGATCAAACGTTTCCGCAAAATGGATGATAAATTTCCCTGCATCGACACCGCAGCGCGCGAGACCCATCGAGTTCAAGACATTTTTCTCAGCTCACTTACTCTAGCGTGATTTAATTTCTCCAATCCACAGAATCGTCAACTTGACCCTCTGATACATAATCCACAACAATTGGTGTGCCCCCGCCCCGACGGAACCGAGTCATTTTTCGAACAGAGGGGGTCAGCAGTCTTGGCAACGCGCGCGCTGCCTCAGCCGAACGAACGTTCGCTGTCCGTGCCTGGCCGTTTGTAGAACCACCGCCCCGGCTCCAGAAAGGCAAACGGCGTATTGGGTCGAGTGCAAACATCGAGAAAGCGCCAGCCCTCTTTCATATACAACGCCCCAAAGCACTCGTTGCGATCCGTCCAGCCTTCCCACAGGCCGGATTCCGGGCAGATCATGCCGGTGCGCAAGCCCATTTCTGAATATTTAAGGCGCTTCTTTTGGTTGCGCTCTTCCAATGCGGAGGGGAGCAAATACCAGCGGCCGATGTCGAGGGTTCGCAAATCCGTCGTCGCCTCAAAATCCGCCAAATCGGGTTCATCGCCAGCAGCCTTGTATCTCACATTCATTGTCACATCAAATGGAGAGTCATCCGGCATCGGTAGCCGATAGTTCAAGCCGACAATATCTTGTCTTGGTGACATTGGGTTGGGCGGGTTGAAGTACCTCAACTTCTCTTCCCGATAACCATCAATCAACTCCCCTTGCTGAACCCTCTTCAAACCAAGGCGAGACTCAAACAATTCCCGCGGGATGTTGGATGTGATCCATGCCTGCGTGGTTAACCTGAACCCTCTTGAGTTACCGGATTTATTATTCTCTAACTCCTTATCAAGGTAAAAATTGAAATGAAAATCTTTGTATCCATAAATATAGGAAGAATCCTCCGGTGTTCCGGCTATGGATTTAGGTTGCCCAAGCTCACGATAAATATCATCTAAGGTGACTGTTCCCGCAGCCCACCGAATCCCAAGACTCGTCACTCGCATGACCTGTTCACGTTGATCCTCCGTCATGTCACGTTGCGGCGGCATACCCGGGGGGCGATAGTCTTTTTTTACTTGATCAGTTTGCATTTTTGGCATCTCCGCTGTTGCGTTGCCGGGCATTCCAAGCTGCAGCGTACAAGCGGCTACACTGATTTGCACCCATCCCATCAAGCGGCACCCCGTACTGCCAGTACGAGCCTGCCATATTGCCGCAGTAGAATGCGTCGTTTTCCCACGGGCGGGAATGATAGCCCTCACCACGTTCATCCTGAACCATACGTTCCACATCAATGGGTGTACCTCCTGCGCCAACGTCATTGAGTAATTCCTCTGCCTTTTTCTTCATTTCCATATACTCCTGGTCGAGTGCATAGGCATCAGGTGCATATTTTGGATACCACGGGGTTTTGTTATTTTTTATTTTCCCTTCAGCTTCTTTCTTATAAAACCACAAACACCAAATGTATGCACCAATCGCCATCTGCTTAATGCCCGCCCTGGCTAGAGAGTCATCTGGGATGGCATATTTTCCCGACAACTCAGCAACATCCTTGGAAGGTGAGCCCTCGACAGCGCCAGCTAAGGGCCATTCCTTGATATTTGGAAGATCGGGGAAATACGCCTCCCCTCTCTGCGCCATGGCAAACATCCAGAAGAATTGCTGGCAATGGCGCGTTTCATGACACACCGTATCCACAAAATCCTGAATTTTCGACTTTGCCTCCCATTTTTCTTTAACGGAAAAAATGGGGGCTAATGCGTAGCTGTAGAGCGCAAGCGTCCATGTCCCATGAGTGAAAACGCCTTTTGTGCCTTCGGTTTTGCCGATTAGTTCGTCAGAAATCACCACAAGGGGAACGGCGGCCTTAGGCAAGGCAAACTCTCCAGCAGCAGGGGAGGTCAGCAGTTTTCCAATGACGATCCTTAATTCGTTGGCCAAATCACTCACTTGATCTTCAAGTGGCAACCCCTGCAACACCAACCTCGGCTTCCTGCTCCCGAAGTAGTTGTCCCCCCACTGAATATCCTCCAGCAGCAGTTCCGTCATCGCCTTCGTATATTCCACAATCACCGGGAAGTTCAGTTGCCGGGGTGTCTTGGCATCCTGCGTGGTGTAGCGCAGCCCCCAGTTGTACGGCTTGCAGAGTGCGTAAAGCGGGCTATGCCCGAGGGGAGATGGCGCATCGTCGTTTTGCTGCGCCTGCTTGCCGCCCATCGGCTGGGATGCACGCTTTTCCGTGACGATCTCGGGCGGTGTGGTCTGCGCAGGCTGCGTCAACACAGACTCAAACATCGCCGCCGGGTTGTCGGTGCCGTCGTTGTGCAAAATCTCCACAAACGCCGTCTGCACTGCGTTGGAGAGCACCAACTGCAATTCCCCCGCATCGTTGGTGCGGCCCGAGATGACTTGCCCGTCTTCCAGCGTGATCCGGTAGGGCTGATCGGGCACGCGCAGGCCCATGCCGTTTTCCACCAGCACAAAGGGCTGCGCGATCTTGGCCTCGGACACCACCGTCATCGGCGCTTGCACGGGCTGGGCCAGCGGGTCTGCCGTGGCGTGCGTCGCCGCGTGCACCATGTACTGCCCGCCCGTGAAGCCAGTGATGCCGGCTTTGGAGATTTCAATAACCGAGCCGCCGCCGTTCAGGCGAATGCCTTGCTGGCCCGTCAGGTTGATCCAGTCAGCCTTGCTGATGATGTCCACCACCTTGTGGGCGATGACGCTGAGCTGATCGTTTTGTGCCTCGATCTCGACCCGGCCTGACGCCGCCGTGATTCGCACGCCGAGTTTGTAGGCGAACAGCGAGATTCGATCGCGCACCGTTGCCATCAATGAGCGCCCTGCGGAAAGGCTGATGTGCTTGCCCGAGGTGAGCGCGGTGTGCACGTCGCTGGCAACGTGCGTGCTGCCTGCGGTGGCCGTCTGAATGCCGGCCGGGCTGGCCAGCGTCAGGTGCGGCTGGTCAAACTCGGGGAAGGGTGCTTCAGGCGTGGCCGCATTGCCGCGAATGGCTTGTGCCTGTGCCTTGATGGCGGTGACTACGTCGTCCTGATTGACGGTGCCATCGTGCGCGAGGTGCTGCCGCGCGAGCTGGGCCTGCGTTTCGTGAATGTCGCGCGCCTGCGTCAGACGCTGTATGGCTTCGCCCGCGTCTTTTGCATGGCCACGTGCTTGCTCGCGCTTGTCGGTACTGATGAGCATGCCCAGACCCGAGCGCAGCACACCCCAGAGGTCGGTGCGTAACTCAAAGCCGCGCCCGCGCTCATCCTGTCGGCCTTGTGTACCGGCAATCCGCGTGTTGTAGCCGAGCGCCAGGTGCGATGTGCCGTGGTCACTGGCGATCTGCGCCTGAATCTTGCCCTGGGTATCGTCCATGACAACGGTATTGGACGATGCGTGCTGACCGAACTCCCGGCTACGAAATCCGGCCAGCGCGGCGTTGCCCGGCAGCGCATAACCGGGGTGGCGCCAGTGGTTGGTTGCGCTGCCGATGATGACCGGCAGGTCTGGGTCTCCGCCCACGAAGGCCACTTCCACTTCGTGGCCAATGCGGGGCAGGAAGGTTGCGCCAAATTCTGACCCTTGCCATGGGCTGAGTACGCGCACCCACATGCTGTTGGGGGCATCGCCATGCTCGGACTTGCCTGCCCATAGGTAGCGGATAAGGACACGTCCTAGGCTGTCCGTCCAAGTTTCGCTTGCTGCTGGCGCCCCTGCCGGGGCGATCACCATTGCGTATTCCGTGCCGCCGATGTTGGGCTTGGGAACTGTGCGCGGTAGATAGAACAAGCACGATTGGGGCAGAAGTGTAAAGCTGGCGCTGTAGCGATACTGGCCAACCCCGGACGATTGCGCCACCTCTTCCGCCGTCAGCGTGGCGGACAGCACCGAGTATTCGCAATTGGCGGCTTTCTGCGGGTGCTCAACGATGTGAAGGGTGTACCCGGCCATGAGGCCGCGCAGGTTGCCCGCGCCCGAGACAAGGCGCGCCTGGCTGTGCAGCGCGTGCGCCATCACGGACGCCAGATACTGAGCCTCCTTCTCGGCCTCGTTGCCCGCGTCTGCGATGCCCGATGCGCCAGCCTTCGGCTGCGAGAAATCGCCCCACATGTCATGCGCTTGCTCGGTGTGCACGTGATCGTGCGGGGCGTCCGATCGGAACTGAAAGTCACCGCCACCAGCACGCGTGACCGCGTCGTTTGATCGGGAGTAGTCATAGTCATTGATCGTGACCGGACCCGTGACGAGCTTGTTCGCGATCGACAAGGTGTGAATGGTTTCCTCGTCGGTCCGTTTTTCGGCGGGCCCGGTGTAGCGAATGGTCTGATAGGCTTCACCGTGCCTCTGTAGCGCCCCGATCTTGTTGTTCAGCACCAGACAGTGCCGGCCATTCTCGTGCTTGAAGTGGTAGAAGATGCCCCACTCCTGCCATAACCGATGTAGGAAAACGGCATCGGACTCGTCATGCTGGCGCTGAACCTCGCGCAGCGGCCAATAGTCCATGCCCCATGGCGCATTGAGCCGATATTCCACGGCATAGGGGTAGGCTTCCAGCACCGCCCTCGTGATGTCCACCACGGACATGTTATGGAACAGCCGCCGTTTTTGGCCGGTTTCCGCTAGCGATAGCCAAGGGCGCAGCCGGAACCGGTACAAGTAAGAGCGCTCGGTTTCCTCACCCAGCATTTCTGCCTGATCGATGATGGCGGAGATCTCTCGAACGCCTGCGCCAACGTTCTCCATGTTCACGCGCCCAGGCGCAAAACGCTGAATGCCCTCGATCTGAATATGGAGCGTGACTTCCTGCTTGAGCAGCGCGTTCAGGTCGATGTTCGCTGCTTGTTCCAGGCTGACGTTCGGTGTGTTGGCCGTCCGACAGGTGAGCGTGTATTCAAATAGGCTGCCAATCGCCTCAGTGCCGTGCAGGTGTGCGGGGATGAGCAGCGGCTGTTTGATGCCGTAGGTCGGTAGACACTCGCCCACCAACTCCAAGGTACGCGCTTGATTGAATTTGAACATGCCGTGTTTGCGGTTCTATTTTTGAATGAGGGTCGCGCCGCAGCCGGTTTTGTCGCCAAGAAAGGCAACGCGCGTTCCATTATGTGTACGCTGGCCGATAGCGATAATCGGATAGGTGCCGCCACATTTTTTGCACTCAACCTGGTGACCATCAAGCGCAACCGCAATGCCTTGGTGTTTCAGATTGGTGGCCGCCTCGATGATTTTTCCGCCGTGGTCGGTTGTGTCTCCAAGCCGAGCGACCTCTCGGCCGTTGGCGTCTCGCATGATTTTTAGTTCTATTGTTTTTGGATAACCGATATTCTGGTCATCGCGTGCGGTTCAGGGGGATTTTTCAAGGAAATTTGCAAAATCACCATGGTGCAATCCGCCGCCTTTAAACACGGAAACACTGAGGCTCCCGCCCACGCTTGCTCATGTTATGCAGCGGGCTTGCAGGCGATTACCCCGCCCGCATCGTCTCCAACCGCCGCCAAGCTGCTTTGACGTCTCGCACCAAGTCCGCACACACCCACAAGTAGGTCGCATGCGTAGCACATCCAGATGCTGAAAGCGCTCGTTGCCGAGGTCTTCAATCACGCTGAACAGCGTATCGAGCTTGGCAATACTCGCATCGAGTTCATCGCGCGCAGCATCAATGCACGGTTGCAGACTGGGGGAAATGGGGATTGGGTGCCTCTCATCGGCTGATGTCTCCCTTGCGGGGGTGAGGAACCACCCACCGCAAGGGGTGGGTGGGCACACGGCGAGGTTGGAAGACCGACGAACAAGCAAGGCGGCAGGGCCGAAGCCCTCCCCGCCGCAGCCCGCCCGTATAGGCGAACGACGACGGCCGCAAGAACTTGAGTGCTTGCGGGCTTATTCGAACGAGCTTCCAAACTCGGCTGCGCCTGTCTGACGCGAGCCCGGGCAGTGAGCGAGTGCGCGCGTGGTTGCGCAAGGCGACCCAATCTGAAACTGCGTGCTCGGTTAAACCGACAAGACGCGCGCAATAAAGTCGGCTTTCGCCCGTCGATAGACATCCATCGGTTGCCCAGTGCAGGCCACCTTCAACGCGTTGAACGCCTCCACCAGCGCCGGATCACACAGCAGGCAGTCTCGAAACCCTACAAACACATCCAATTCCGAACCCCGCGCAACCAATTGCACGCCCAGGGGTGGATGGTGGCTGTCGTCCTTGAACGCAGAAAACTCCGCGCTGCGGAATGATCCGGTATTGCGCGCATAGCCTGTCGCCAGCAGCGCATCAACGCGGGCAACGTCTTCACGATTCACACGCACGCAAACATCCAGGTCGCCTTTGGTCAGACAACCTGGAATGGCCGTTGAACCGATGTGAACGATGTCAGCGGAAGGCGGCAACCGACAGGCCCACGCTGCAACGAACGCCGCAAACGCTGCGTCTGCCTGCGGTGCCACTTCGTCGTGTGCTCGCAGCACAAGCGTATCGACCGCCATGCCCTACGACTTCTGCACCGCGTACTTCCCCGCCCCCGTCACAGCCAGCAGGAACAGCCCGCCCATGATGCTGAGGTTCTTGTAGAACTGCACCATGTTGGCGGTCTGCATGGCGCCCTCCACGTTCCAGAAGGTGTGGGCAATCAGCGCGGTGCCCAGCACGAACAGCGCCATCAGCAAGGCCAGCGGTCGCACCCAGAAGCCGACAAGCAGCGCGATCCCCACACCGAACTCCATGACGACCGCGACGGCGGCAGCGAGCATCGGCATCGGTGCGCCCACCGTCCCCATATACCCGACGGTGCCCTGGAAACCGGTCAGCTTGCCCCAGCCGGAAATCAGGAACAGCAACATCATCAGCACGCGACCGAGCAGGATCAGCTCGTCGCGCCAACGTTCGACGAATGCGTTCATGGCAGTCTCCATAGCCATTGGTGATGCTTAAAGCTTAGGCGCTGGACTTGTTAAGTGTGGTTTCGAGCGCATCGAGTACCGCCTGAATCACTCCATGCCGCACATGCTCGCGCCGCTCGATCATGCCGACCGCGCGCACAGGCGTTTGCGGCGGCATGGGCAGCACGCGCAGGGCGGGATCGCTCTCCCAGCTTGCGCGGCGCAGGCGCGGCACCAGCGTCACGCCCACCTGCTGGCGCACCAGTTCGACAATCGCCTCGATCGAGTTGACCTCGATGAATTCGTTGACGGCCATGTGCGTCTTGCGCAGGGCGCGGTCGATGAGTGCACCGGTGCGTACCGCGCGGTCGAAGCGCAGGAACGGATGCGTGCGCAAGACCTCTTCTGCGCGGCCGCGCGTGTGGCGACCGGCCACGACGACCAGCGGCTCGGTGTAGAGCGGGTGCCAAGCCAGGTTGGCGGGCAAGCGCTCCAGATGCTCGACCACCAGCGCGCCATCCAACTCCCCCGCTTCCACCTGCTCGGCAAGCTCGCCGGACTTGCCCGTGATCAGCTTGACGTCGAGCCCCTTGTGCGCCTGCTTGAGCCCCGCCACGGCGTGGGCCAACGAGCCCATCACCGACACCACGGCGCCAATCGCGACAGCGCCGGCCAATTCGGTCTGGGGTTCATCGCCGATGCGCATGGCGTCGTACAGGCCCAGCAGGTGCTCGGCCTGGGGCAGCAGCGCGCGGCCATGCGCGTTGAGCGTGACCGTACGCCCGGAACGATCGAACAAGTCGCGACGCAACTCGGCTTCCAGCGCGCGCATCTGCAGGCTGACGGCTGCCTGCGTGAGCGCCACACGCTCTGCAGCAGCGGCAAACGAGCCGTGGCGTGCCACGGCAACGAAGGTGCGGAGAAAGCGAACGGTGCTCACAAGGGACTCACCAGCAGGCGTAGACGATTCTCAAGTTTTTCTTAAGCAATATCCAACGAATTTTAGCTTTATTAAATTCCACGCACCGCAAATAATCATCCGATCCATTGAGCCCACCTCCTTTCCCAAGCCATGTCCCACCGCTTCGATTGGCAGAACCCCTACCCCACCGTGCGCATTCCGCTGTTTGCGCGCAATGTTGTTTCCACCTCGCACCCGCTGGCGGCGCAGGCCGGATTGCGCATGTTGCTCGCGGGCGGCAGCGCGGTAGATGCGGCCATTGCAGCGGCGGCCATGCTCACGGTGGTGGAGCCCGTTTCGTGCGGCCTGGGCAGCGATGCCTTTGCCATCCTGTGGGACGGCAAGGAGCTGCACGGCCTGAACGCCTCCGGCACGGCACCGCAGGCGTGGAACCTGGATTACTTCCGCAACAAGTACGGCGAAGACGCAAACGGCACCCCCAAGCGCCCGACGCGCGGCTGGGATGCGGTGACGGTGCCCGGCGCCATCTCGGCCTGGGCCGCGTTGCACGCGCGCTTTGGCAAGCTGCCGTTTGCCGACGTGCTGGAACCCGCCGCGGAGATTGCTGAACGCGGCTACACCGTCTCGCCCATCGTCGCGCACAAGTGGGCGGCCGCCATTCCTGATCTGCAGAACCAGCCGGGTTACGCACAGGCTTTCATGCCGCACGGCCGCGCGCCGGAAGTGGGGGAGAAGTTCCGGTTGACCGATGCCGCCATCACACTGCGCCGCATCGGCCAGACCAACGGCCGCGACTTCTATGAAGGCGAACTCGCCGAGCGCATTGCCGCATATGCCCGCGAATGCGGCGGCGCCATGACCGCGCAAGACCTGCGCAACTATCAGCCCGAGTGGGTCAAGCCGATCACCAAGCGCTACCGCGGCTACGACCTGCACGAAATCCCGCCGAACGGCCAGGGCATTGCCGCGCTCATCGCGCTGGGCATTCTCGACCGCTTTGATCTGGGCGCCATGCCCGTCGATTCGGCCGATTCGCAACACCTGCAGATCGAGGCGATGAAGCTGGCGTTTGCCGATCTCTACAAGTACGTGGCCGATCCGCGCTCAATGGAAGTCACGCCCGAGCAGATGCTCGACGATGCGTACCTCGATGCGCGCGCCAAGCGGATCGACATGGGCCGCGCGCAGGTGCCAACCTTCGGTATGCCGCGCGCCGGCGGCACGGTGTACCTGACCGCCGCGGACGAGAACGGCATGATGGTCTCGTTCATCCAGTCCAACTACATGGGCTTCGGCTCGGGCGTGGTGGTGGCTGGCACGGGCATCAGCCTGCAGAACCGTGGCTTCGGTTTCTCGATGGATGCACGCTCGGCCAACGTGGTGGAAGGCGGCAAGCGCCCGTTCCACACCATCATCCCGGCCTTCCTCACCAAGGATGGCAAGCCGCAGATGAGCTTTGGCGTGATGGGCGGCGACATGCAGCCGCAAGGCCACCTGCAAACGCTCGTGCGCATGCTCGACTACAAGCAGCAGCCGCAGGCCGCGTGCGACGCGCCGCGCTGGAAGGTCAACCGTGATTTCACGCTCGACGTGGAAGCCACCATGAACGCCACCACCGTCGCCGCACTGGAAGCCCGCGGGCACAAGCTCAAATCGGTGACCGATCCGTATATGGATTTCGGCTCGGGCCAGTTCATCTGGCGCCTGTCGGACGACGCTGACCACGGCTACGTGGCCGCCAGCGATAGCCGCCGCGACGGGCACGCTGTGGGCTTCTAGACAACGCCACACAAGCACGCTGCTTCGTCGGCTGGGCCGAAGCAGCGTGTTGCAGTTCCCATAAAAAACATGACCCGGCCGGCACCAAAGGAACCCGCATCATGACCGCCCCCTCTGCGGCAGGCGCGACTGCGCCCGCTCGCGCTGTAAAAACCGATGCGGCCCACGCACGCCGCATCGTCATCTCGTCGTCGATCGGCAATGCGCTGGAGTGGTACGACTTTCTCGTCTACGGGTTCTTTGCGTCCATCATCGGCAAGCTGTTCTTTCCGGCGGATGACGAGTGGGTGTCGCTGCTTTTTGCAGTGGGCAGCTTTGGTGTGTCGTTCATCACGCGGCCGGTGGGCGCGATCGTGCTCGGCATGTATGCGGACAGGAAGGGACGCAAGGCCGCACTGACGCTATCGATCCTGTTGATGATTGTCGGCACGCTGGCGATTGCGGTCATGCCGAGCTATCAGCAGATCGGCATCATCGCGCCCGTCACCATCCTGCTCGCGCGCCTGGTGCAAGGCTTTGCGGTGGGCGGCGAGTTTGGCAGCGCGACGGCGTTCATGGTGGAGCACAGCAAACACGGGCGCGGCTACTACGCAAGCTGGCAGTTTGCGAGCCAGGGCATTGCGACCATCCTCGCCGCTGGGCTGGGCGCACTGCTCACGGCATCGCTCGCGCCAGCGGACCTCGAGGGCTGGGGCTGGCGCCTGCCGTTCATCTTCGGCCTGCTGATCGGCCCGGTTGGTTTCTATATCCGCCGCCATCTGGACGAAACGCCTGAGTTCGTTGCCGAGCAGAAGAAGACGACGGTGGACCCACAGGCCTCGTTCAAGGCGCAGTGGACCAACCTGCTGCTGGCGGTGGGCGTGGTGGCGCAGTCCACCGTGTCGGTGTACGTGTTGCAGCTCTACATGCCGACGTATGCCGTCAAGCAACTGCATCTGCCGGCCGCGCAGTCGTTCGCGGTGGTGGTGCTCAACGGCGGGCTGCAGTTTCTGCTGTCGCCGGTCATGGGCGCGCTGTCCGATCGCATCGGCCGCATCCGCATCATGCTCACCACGTCGGTGCTGATGATCGTGTTGATCTATCCGATGTTTGCGCTGCTGCGCGCGTATCCGACCATCGGCGCGTTGCTGGCGCTGCAAGCCGTATCGGGCATCTTCAAGGCGGCGTATTCGGGGCCGATGCCGGCGTTGATGTCGGAGATCTTCCCCACGCGCGTGCGCTCGACGGGGCTGTCGCTCGGCTACAGCCTGGGCGTGACGCTGTTCGGCGGGTTTGCGCCGTTCATCGTCACGTGGCTGATTCACACGACGGGCGATACGCTGGCGCCGAGCTACTACGTGCTGACAGCGGCCGTAGTGAGCGGCATCTCGCTGACGATCATCGCCTTGCGCCATCGCAAGGCTGGGCGCGCTTCCTGAGCATTTACGCTTTCTTTACGCCGCCTCACTGCCCTTTTTCACGCTTTTTACGAGCGAACCGATACGGTGTCGCCATGTTCAACGACTTGGCGATGCCAGCCACCGCCTTCGCATCATGGGCCGATCCATGCTTCTGTCTTCGCTCGTTCCGCAGCTGCTGCCGCCCTCACCGGCAGCCGCCTCTCGTGTGGATTCTCGCGTGGTTGCCACGCCGGCACGCCAGTACGTGTGCCTGCGTGTAACGGTGCCAAGCGATGAACCCCATGCGGTTCGCCGTCAGTTGCATGCATTGCTGGGCGATGCGCTCGGCCTGTACATCGTCCAGCACGACGCGCGCCGTCACACCATCAGCGTGGATCTGGAACTCGTACACGCTGATGTGGATGTCGTCATCGGCGCCCTGCTGCGCGGCCTGCCGCGCGCCACGCTCGGCCGCATTACCCCGCTCAAGCGCGGGCATGCCCACCTGCTGCACTGAGGCGCGCCATGTTCTCGGGCATCTGGATTCCGCTGGTCACCCCCTTTCACGACGATAAAGTCGACACGGCTGCGCTACGCCGGCTGGTGCGCCACTACCAGGGCGCCGGCGTCGCAGGCTTTGTCGCGCTGGGCACCACGGGCGAAGCCGCGCTGCTCTCGCAGATCGAGCGCTACACCGTGCTGGAGACGATCGCTGAGGCATGCGACGGCCGCACACCCTACCTGATCGGCGTGGGCGCGGCCGACACGCGCGAGGTCTGCGCACAGATCCGCCACTACGAGCGTTGGAACAGCGCGGGCTATCTCGTGCCACCGCCCTACTACGTGTGCCCGTCGCAGGCGGGCTTGCGCTGGCACTACACGCAGGTGGCGGCCAGCACGTCGCGCGCGGTGGTGCTCTACAACGTGCCCAAGCGCACGGGCGTGGCTATCGCCCCGCATACCGCGCTGGTGTTAGCCGAGCAGGCCAACATCGTCGCCATCAAGGAATGCGTGGCCGACAACTTTGGCGCGCTGCAAGGCGGGCCGCTCGATGTGCTGAGCGGAGATGACAGCGCGCTGCTCGACTGCCTCGCGCACGGCGGCGCTGGCGGCATTCTGGCCGGGGCGCATATCCGCCCGGAGTTGTTCGTAGCCTTGGTGGACCACTATCGCGCAGGCCGTGTCGACGAGGCCAGGCGTCTGGCCCAAGCACTCGCACCGCTGGCTGCGCTGCTGTTTGCGGAGCCCAACCCGGCGCCGGTCAAGGCGCTGCTGGCCGAAGTCGGACACATCGGCGGGCAGACACGCGCACCGATCCTGCCGGTCACGGAATCGTTACGCCGCCGCCTGGTGGCAGCCTTGCAAGCACTGGAGACCGTCGAGGCCGACCGCGCATTGCGGCTCGCCTGATGTCTGCGTTCAAGGCGCCGCTTACGCGCCCTTGTACCAGTGCGCATTCCACGCACTGGTCGCCCTGCGATGCGTGACGTGTCGCGAGCCGCGATGGTGGCGGCGCGGCGTGCTCGCGACGGGGCCGTCGCTGTCAACGTCGTCGGCAAATTCCGTCGCAGCGACGGTATGCGTGGTGGCGGGCGATGCTTGCGAGTAGACACGCTGCTCCATGCGGTCACGTGCTGCCTCCACAGGATCCGGCTGCGCGGCCTGAGGCGTTGCAGCGCTGGCAGGGGTCGCCGCCATCGCCACACTCATCGCGTCGCTGGCCTGCTCGGCGGTGGGCGTATGCCCCGCCAGACTGCGTACCCACGGCGCATGCGCCATCCCTACATAGATCGCCCCCGTCACCGCAATGAATGCAGCCGCCACGTTGGTGAATGCACCATTGACGATGGCACTCGAAGCACGCACCCACCAGGGCTTGTGCTCGACCTGTGCCTGCGGCACGTCGGCCACCTCCGTCGGGTCGACGTAGGTGGCAGCCGGTTGCGGGGCATTGATGGGTTCGGGTGGCTGGGTGGTAACGGAAGCGGGCAAGCGCATGGCGAGAACTCAAGATCCTGGATCGGCAACAACGCGTGTGCCGATCGTTATTCGGGAACTGCCGCATGACGGGCGCGTGACAGCGTAAAGCTGCCGGGCGGCCCCGTCGCGGCGATCAGCCATCCATAGCAAGTTCCTTGCCGGGCGTTGTGCGTTGCGACAAACACCCGCCAACCCTTGTCGGTGCTCGCCCTTGCCCCAGAAACAGACGATTTGGCCATCCGACGGAGTGCCCGTGCGCATGCAAGGCAGGTAGACTTTGCAAAGTTTACCGGGTGTGACACCCGAGTCTGCACATCAAGGAAATCCAGGGAGAACGACGTGCGTTGGGATGACATGCGCGAAAGCAACAACGTTGAGGATGAACGCGCATCCTCGGGCGGTGGATTTGGCGGTGGCGGCATGCGGCTGGGCATCGGCGGCATCGCCATCGTGGCGGTGGTCGGCCTGCTGATGGGCAAGAACCCGCTGGAAATCCTGGGCATGGTGATGCAGGTGTCGCAAAACGCGCCCACCACGCAGAGCACACAACACGCGCCAGCCCGCCCCACCGGTGAGACCGACAACGACCGCAGCAAGCAGTTGGTCTCTCACGTGCTGGGCGACACCGAAGACACCTGGACGCAACTGTTCAAACAGGCCGGCCGCGCATATCAGCCGCCCAAGCTGGTGCTGTTCCGCCAGGGCATCCGCTCGGGTTGCGGCGACGCCACCTCGGCTGTCGGCCCGTTCTACTGCCCCGCCGATACCAAGGTCTACCTGGACCTCGGCTTCTTCGATGAGCTGCGCCGCAAGTTTGGCGCGCCGGGCGACTTTGCGGCCGCCTACGTTGTCGCGCACGAGGTGGGCCACCACGTGCAGAACCTGCTGGGGGTGTCCGATAAGGTCAGCCGTGCGCAGGCAGGCAAGTCGCAGGCCGGGGCCAATGCGCTGTCGGTCAAGCTGGAGTTGCAAGCCGACTGCCTGGCCGGCGTTTGGGGGCATTTCGCGCAGAAGCGTGGCCTGCTGGAACGTGGTGATCTGGAGCAGGCACTCACCGCCGCCCACGCCATCGGCGATGACACCCTGCAGCGTAACGCCGGCCGCAGCGTCACGCCCGATGCCTTCACGCACGGCACGTCGGAGCAGCGCATGCACTGGTTCCGCCAGGGCTTTGATGGTGGCGATATCCGCCAGTGCGATACGTTCAAGGCCGGGGCAGATGCCTGATCGGCGCGCATGAAAAAAGGGCGTGCCCGCAACAGGCACGCCCACGAATCTGTACAACTGCCGACTTACACGTGTTGTACAGAGACTGATCGAAGCGCCACACCGTTCTGGTGCGGCGCCCGCTTCTCCCCCGCTTTAGTTGTACGTATAGATCGTGCTCTTGGCGCTGTTGTCCAGCATGCGGTAGCTGAAGTTCAGCGAACGTGAGGTGCTGGTCGTCAGCGCTGGGACTTGCTGTCCGCTCGGCAGACTGATGACCGCCGACGTGGCCCCCTTCGGCACTGCAGTCTGCGCGCTGTAAGTGCCGGCAGAGTCGATGGTGACCGCCACACCACCGATTTGCTGCGCCGAAACGTTCTGCACCCAATCCACCGTCAACGACGTCAGCGGACCGCTCAAACTGCTGTTGGTCGGATCCAGCGCTGCGAGCGACTGGCTCCCGGGCGTATTCCACGGCAGATTGATGCCCTGCGTTGCCGCGACGAGGTCCGTCAGAAGCGTCTTCTTGATGCTCAGGTCCGGGCTCGCCGCGTTCGTGTTCGAGCCGTAGAACAGCGCGATCGTGTACTTCACCCCTTTGGTCACGGCGGTGGAGTCGAGGTTGTCGCCAGACTGCGCCCAGGTAACGCCGCTGGGGTTGGCGCTCACCGGTTGAGAGGCCGCTGAACCGCTGATCCCCATGGTCTTGGAGATCCAGAAGTTCGGGCAGTTGTAGGTCGGCGTTTTGGTGGTGGACGTATTCCCGCACTGGTAGGTGGTGGGAATCGCTCCTGTCTTGTTAGCCAGGTCCATGTAGACCTGGCCGCTCACCACCGGCGGAATGAAGACCAGCCCCGCCTGCGGCAGCCCCGGGCCCGTCACGATCGCGTAGCTCAGCGTGCCCTTGCCGCTGATGACGGAGCCAGGGCCTGCCGCATTGATCAGGAACTGGACCCCATTGCGGAAATGGCTGAAGTTTCCGGAGCTTGGGTTGAACTGCTCGACGCGTCGGATCACCGTCTTGGCCGTGATATCCACCGGCTGCTGGTTACCCACCAGCCACCAGTTGGATGCATGCGCGCTCGATGCCCCTGCTGCAATGAAGCGCGCCACCGTGATCAGGTTGCCCGGGTTGCCGTTGGCGTCCAGGTACTTGATATTCACGGTCGCTTCATCCTGCCCGGACGCGTTCGACGCTGCCGGAGAGAACGCGATGATCTCGGGCACGCTGAACTGCGCGCCCGTCATCGTGCTAGCGGTCAGCAGGCTGTAGAGCCACTGCCCGCCGTTGTAGCCGTTGTGCAGGAAGGCGATGCCGCCCGTGTTGCTGGTGTCCGACACGATGTTCTGGCAGGCCGCACCAAACGACGTCACGGTGGCGCCGCCCTGGTTGGCAGGCACGGTGGTGTCGGTGGCCACCGCGCGCTGCGCAACGGGCTGCGCGAAACAAGTAGTCAATGCGCTCGCCATGGCCTGCACACCCTGCGTCAGGGTCGAAACATTGGCCGCCGGCGCAGGGAGCGTGGAACCACCGCCGCTGGCTGTAGCCAGCGGCACCGGCGGTGCAGTGCTACCGACCGTCGACAGCTGCAACTGGCCGTTGCTCGGGTCTTTCGACACCTTGACGATATCGAGCACCTGGTCGGCGGTATTGCCGCTGGAAGATGCCGTGGCGGCTGAGATGCTGGTACCGAACGGGTCATAGTTGGCCGGCGCGCCAATGGCGCTAAGCACGGACGCCAACTGCGCGACCACATTGGCCGTCACCGTCTTGAGCGCCGTGGCGTCCACCGTCTTGGAGCTGACCACGGTGAGCGGATTGCCGTCGGGTGAGAGCTGCGCAACGATGGCGGTCGTCAGCGGCGTGGCATTGAGCGTGAGCGGCGAGCCTGCGGGCGGCGTGACGGTGGTCACGCTCACCAGCGGTGCGGAGTTGCCCGTCGGGTCGGTCACCACCACGAAGAACGGCGCGGCCTCGCCCGCCTTCAACGTGCAGGTGTACGCGCCCAGCGCGGTGGTGGTGATGGCGGTTTCCACGCACGGTGAATTGCCGGCGCTGTCCGTCACGGCCACGTTGCCGTTGGGCAACGCGCTACCGGTGGCGGCCGTACCCGTCAACGACGCCGAGGCAGGTGTTGTGGTGCCGCCGGGCCTGGTCGAACTGCTGTCCGATCCGCCGCAGCCTGCCACCAAAAGTGCCACTGCCAATGCTGCCGCCGTCAAGGCAACAGCGCCCATATGCCGGCCGCGGCCGGTGCTGTTCGTTTGCATGAGACCCCCGTACGTTGGTTCTACCGATGTCCCGTGGATTGAACCGGGTGCGCTCTGACGGCGCATGCCGGATGCCGCAATGGCTGTCCTTGCCACCGCGACACGCCGGTCATCGTAGAAACGTCAGCCGGGCAGCGCATCCCCAAATTTGGGGATGGTGCAAACCGACAACGGGGGGATTCCGCGTCGGGAGGTCAGCGCCCGCCGGAGCAATCCAGCAGCGCACCGGTCACGTACGACGCCGCATCGGAGAGCAGCCAGACGATGGTCTCGGCCACTTCTTCCGGCTTGCCCGGGCGGCCAATGGGGGTGGTGGAGCCCAACCGCTGTGCGCGGTCCGGCTGTCCGCCCGAGGCGTGGATGTCGGTCTCGATCAGGCCGGGGCGCACGGCGTTGACGCGCACGCCGTCGCGCGCCAGCTCGCGCGCCAGGCCCAGCGTCATGGTGTCGACCGCGCCCTTGGACGCCGCATAGTCCACATACTCATGCGGCGAGCCCAACCGCGACGCCGCAGACGACACATTCACCACAGCACCGCCCACGCCACCGCGCGACGTCGACAACCGCCGCGCGGCCTCGCGCGCCACCAGAAAGGCGCCCAGCACATTGGTCTCGAACATCGTGCGCAGGCGGTGCGTGGTCATGTCGGCCACGTCCTGCGCCTCGGCCACGATGCCGGCGTTGTTGACCACACCGTGCAGCGGCCCGAAGCGCCCGGCGGCAGCCTCGAACAAGGCGATCACATCCTCATCGCTCGACACATCGCCCTGCACCGCCAGCGCGTGGCCGCCGGCCTGTTCGATCAGGCCGACCGTCTCCTCGGCAGCAGCACGGTTGCCGCGATACTGCAGCGCAACAGACCAGCCGCGTTGCGCGCACAGCACTGCCGTGGCGCGGCCGATACCCCGGCCCCCGCCGGTGATGACGATGGTCTTGGACATGGGCGTCTCCCGATGTGTGTTGTTGTGCTCGCATTGTGCCGACTCGCCGACTTTTCGGCACCGAGGGAGTTGTCCGAATCCGGCGAACGCATGCGACCCGACAGGGCTAGACTAGGCTCCAAACTCCCCGGCCACCACCATGCACCTCGACCACGACGCCTGTTACCACGCCGTGCAATCGCGCGATCGACGCTTTGACGGCTGGTTCTTCGTGGGTGTGACGTCCACCGGCGTATATTGCCGGCCGATCTGCGCAGTCCGTACACCGCAGCAGAAGAACTGCCGCTTCTTCATCACCGCCGCCGCCGCCGAGCGCGCAGGCTTCCGCCCCTGCCTGCGCTGCCGACCGGAACTGGCACCGGGGCACAGCCTGGGCGAGATGTCGTCCAACCTCGCCCGCGCGGCCGCCCGCATGATCGACGAGGGCTTCCTGCAGGAGCACGACCTGGCCGCACTGGCTGCTGCCGTGGGCGTGACGGACCGCCACCTGCGCCGCATCTTCCGCGCGGAGTTCGACGTCTCGCCCATTGAATACGCGCAAACGCAGCGCCTGCTGCTCGCCAAGCGGCTGCTGACGGATACCGCCCTGCCCGTCGGCGATGTGGCCTTTGCGGCAGGCTTTGGCAGCGTGCGCCGCCTGAACAGCGGGTTCGCCGAGCACTACGGCTTTGCGCCCACACGCCTGCGTACCCGCACCGCTGTTGCATCGGCCCCGGATGACGGCCCCACGCTCATGCTCGGCTACCGCCCGCCGTTTGCATGGCATGCGCTGCTCGACTTCCTGCGCGCTCGTGCCGTCGACGGCGTGGAGGTGGTCGATGCCGACAGCTACGCGCGCACGATCACCGTCGACTACGCCGGTGCACGGCACACCGGCTGGCTGCATGCGCGCAACGTGCCGCAGCGCCATGCCATCGCACTCACGCTGTCGGCCAGCCTGCTGCACGCCGTGCCGCCCGTGCTGGCCCGTGCACGGCGCCTGTTCGATCTGGATTGCCGGCCGGACATGGTGGACGCGCATCTTGGCGCGCTGGCGGACGACACGCCGGGCCTGCGCGTGCCCGGAGCCGTAGACGGCTTCGAGATTGCGGTACGCGCCATCGCCGGCCAGGTGATTTCGTTGGCGCAGGCGCGGCGCATTCTCGCGCGCATGACTGCCGCGCATGGCACCGCGTTAGCGCAACCGCGCGACGGTCTCTCGATGACGTTTCCCTCCGCTGCCACGCTGGCACAAGTCGACCCGCGCACGCTGTCCGCCGACACCGGCCTGCAGGCCAGCCGCGCCGCTGCCGTGGTTGAACTTGCCCGCGCCATCGATGGCGGCCAGCTGCGGCTGGAGCCGCTGGTGCCGCTCGCCCCCACGCTGGCTGCACTGCAGGCGCTGCCCGGCGTCGGCGAATGGACCGCGCAATACGTCGCCATGCGCGCGCTCGGCTGGCCCAACGCGTTTCCGCTGGGCGACTACGTGCTGCGCAAGCGCCTGGCCAACGGCGATGGCGCCCTGCCCACACGCCGCGCCATGATCGAGCGCGCCGAACCGTGGGCCCCGTGGCGCGCCTACGCCGCCATGCATCTCTGGCACCGCGACGACGCGTTCCACCCCGAGCCCGCCGACGCGCCGGTCGCCCTTGCGAGCTGACCCCCATGTACCGCCACACCTTCCCCTGCCCACTCGGCGATCTGCTCTTGACCGCCACCGGCACGCATCTGACCGGCGCATTCTTCACTGGCCAGAAGACGATTCCCGTGAACGCCGCGCGCATGGCACCGGGCGCTGACTTATCGATCCTCCGTGAAGCGCAGGCCCAGTTCGAGGCGTACTTTGCCGGCAAGCTGCGCATCTTCGATCTGCCGATGGCACCTGCCGGCACCCCGTTCCAGCAGGATGTCTGGCGCCTGCTGTGCGAGATCGCCTTCGGCCAGCGCAGCACCTATGGCCAGATCACCGCGCACCTGGGCCTCACGCGCGAACACGCACGCGCCGTGGGCACAGCGGTGGGGCGCAACCCGATCTCGATCGGCATCCCCTGCCACCGCGTGGTGGGTGCCGACGGCGCCCTCACCGGGTATGCCGGCGGCCTGCCGCGCAAGGCTGCGCTGCTGCGGCTCGAAGGCCATCCCGCGCAGGTGGGCGAGCGCCTGCCGATGCCTGATGACAACCGCCAAGGCATGCTGGATCTGGCATCAGCATGAAACGTTGGAAGCGTGGACAATGGCGTCCGCAGCACCCCCTCCCGGTTTCACATACCCGCCACTAATAACGAGACACCCCCCATGCGCCGCTCCGATGTGCTGGAACTCCTGACGCTTGCTGCCCTCTGGGGCGGCTCCTTCCTGTTCATGCGTGTTGCCGCGCCACAGTTCGGACCGGTTGCGCTGATCGCGCTGCGCGTGGGAATCGCCTCGTGCTTCCTGGTGCCGGTGCTGGCGTGGCGCGGGGGCCTGGGTGCACTCCGCGCGCACTGGCCGCACATGCTAGCTGTAGGCGTGCTGAATTCGGCCATTCCATTTTGCCTGTTCGCCTACGCGGAACTCACCCTGACGGCCGGCTTCACCTCCGTGCTCAATGCAGCCACGCCACTGTTCACCGCGATCGTCGCCTTTCTCTGGTTGGGAGATCGACTGTCGTCGTGGCGTGTTCTGGGCCTAGCTATCGGTTTCGTGGGCGTGATCGTGCTGGTTGGAGGCTCGTCCGTGATCGATGCAAAACAGGGCGGGCTAGCTGTGGCAGCAGCGCTCGGCGCGACCGTGCTGTATGGCATCGCCGCCAGCTATACCAAACGCTTCCTGACCGGCGTGCCGCCGCTGGCTACCGCAACTGGCTGCCAGTTGTTCGCAGCGATCGTGCTGGCGCCGCTCGCAGTCTGGCTGTGGCCCGCGCAGACGCCGACCGGCGACGTCTGGTTCCATGTCATTGGCCTTGGCATCGCCTGCACGGGCATTGCCTACATTCTGTTCTTCCGGCTGATCGCACATGTGGGGCCGATGCGCGCGGCCTCTGTCACTTTCCTGATCCCGGTGTTTGGCGTGCTGTGGGGCATCCTGTTCCTGGGTGAACAACTCACGCTCAACATGGTGCTGGGCTGCGCGGTGATCCTGCTCGGCACGTCGCTGTCGACCGGCGTACTGGCGCTGGGCAAAAAGGCGAGTACCGCCAACGAGAAGGATTCGCTTTCGCGTTCCGGCCGCTGATGTTGTTCTTTTTGTGAAATCTCGCCCGTCCAGCCGGGCCAGATCAATCTGTTTGACCGGCGGGTGCGTTAGGGTGACGTTTCCTCACTAGAGAAGACGTCACCATGTCCCCTTCCCCGGAGCGCTACGCCCGCCCCTCTGTCGTCCTGCATTGGCTGATGTTCCTGCTGTTCGCGGGTGCGCTGGCCGCTATCGAATACAAGGGCACGCTGCCCAAGGGCTCCGCCGGCCGCGCACTGTTCACGTCCATCCACATGATGCTGGGACAGTGCATCCTGCTCTTCGCCTGCGTGCGCGTCTGGGTGCGCTGGCGTTACACCGCGCCGGCAAACATCGGCGCTGCCTGGCAGATCGCCAGCGCCAAGCTGGTGCACTGGGTGCTGTACGCCATCATGTTCGCCATGCCGATCAGCGGCATCCTCTTCGTGCAGGCCGCCGGCAAGGACGTCACCTTTCTCACGTGGACGCTGCCCCGATTGGTGGCAGAAAACCCCGATTTGAAGTCGACACTTAAATCAGCCCATGAATTTGTTGGCAATGCGGTGTATTTCATCGTTGGCCTTCACATTGCGGGGGCGTTTTGGCACCAATTCGTGCAACGCGACAATTTTCTGACACGAATGCGATAAATCCTCGCTTTGCAATTCATACCTTGCCATTTCGACGTTATTGAAACTTCTTCCATGGCTTCACCAAAGGCTCTGCGGCCAGACTTAAAAATTTCTCATAACTGAGATAGACACCAGAAACATCGGCTTTCGCGCACTCGATCTTAACGATTCGATAATCCGATTTCAGAAAGCTGCATCACCGAAATCGGGTTTTTCCGATTGTTGCGTAGATTTTCTTTGCTATGCTCGGGCCTCGGTCGAAGAGGGGCGTGCAAGGGAATCGCGCAATCGCATTTGCGCGCAGCAATTCCCGATGGCTGGCGGATCCTCCGCTACACGGCCAACCGCGCACGCTCCAGTCAAACACGTTGGATACGCGCATGCTGGACGTCTACCTGAACAAGCATCTGATCGGTCAATTGTCGTGCGGCCGCAGCGGTTGGGCGTTCGAATACGACTCGCGGTGGCGGACCTCCTCGCAGGGTTTTGACCTGAGCCCGCATCTGCCGCGCGCCGCAGGCAACATTGTCGATACGGCGAGGGCGCAGCCAGTACGTCACTTCTTTGAATACCTGCTGCCGGAGTCGGCACGCGAGGCGCCCAAGGCTGCAGCGACGGCACTGGAGCATCTCGCACAGGCCGCACCGCATCTGGATGGCCCGCTCTCGCTGGTGCCCACCGGGCTCAAGCCCTGCAGCGGCCGCGCAGACGGCCTGTCCGAGCGCGATCTCGTCCTGCAGTTCCAGCAAAGCGTTGGACGCCCGCGCCAGCCCACACCGCTGCGCGTGGCCGAACCGCGTGCGCACTACGGCGTGCGTGCCGTGCCGGAATCCAGCGAGATCAGCCTGCCCTTCCTGGCCTCCAATGGCTTGCCGGTGTCGATGTGGCTGGGCCGCTTTGCCGCGCCGGCCAACGCTGCGCAGTCCAGCCATTTTGTGCGGCTGGATCTGGGCGAAGGCAGCAACCTGCCCTACGCCACCATCAACCATTGCTGGGCCACGCTGCTTGGCCGCAGCATCGGGCTGGAAACGCCCTTCCTCGGCCTGCGCCAGTTTCCGGAAACTGCTGCTGTCGTGCAGCGCCTGGATCGCACCCTGCGCTGCAAGAGCGACGACACCGCGCTCGTGCAGGCCCGCTATGTCGTCTCCGCCGTGCAATTGCTTGGGCTCTCGCCCGAGCACCGCTTCCTGCCGATCACCGTTGAGCAGGTCGCGCAATGCGCACACATGTGTGCCGATCCGACGGCCGCCACGGCATCGCTGTTCCGCTGGATGGTGTTCTGTCTGCTGATTGGTGGGCGCAACGCGTCCGCCGGCACACTGCATTTCCACATCGGCCCGGATGGCGTCCGCCTAGCCGCGCACGACCACCTGTTCTGCGCCGCCGTCTACGCCAACGAGTGGGATGCCGATGCGCTGTCACTCGACGGAGAACGCACCCCCGACGCGCAAGCCCGCTACGACGCCATCGATCAGGATGCCCTGCTGGCCCTGGCCGATCACCTCGGCTACGACGCTGCGCAGGCCCGCCGCGAACTGCTGCGCCTGATCAGCATGCTGGCGCCGCAATCGTCGTTCGTGGCGACGCATCTGTCGCAAGCGCTGGGGCATTCGCCCACGCGCGCCGCGGAGATCGATTTCCTCGCACGCATCCATCGTCACGTGTCGGAGACGGCACGGCGGCTGGGTGGAAAAACAGCCGAAATCTGACGCGAGTCCGAAATCGGTCAGCAGCCGATCGAACAGGCTATAGAACAGCGAGGCTGATCGTGCCGTAACGGGCGTACCCGTGTGCGGCCAGCGTGTCCATTGCCTCGGCTTCCGCACGGGCGAAGGTCAGCGCCAGCACATCGGGGCTGCCGGCCCCGGTAGCAAAGGCTTGATAGGCCTCGTAGGCGTCGCGCGGCGACACCCCGCTGCGCTCAAGCACCCGCTGCGCGGCTTCCAATGCCGCGCGAATCGCCATCTCACCGGGCGGGGCATCGCGAAACGCAAGCTGTAGACAGGACGTCGGATTCATCCGCGTTTCGATCTCTGGAACGGCACACCCAACCCAGTCTAGGAAAACGCCTATCGAGTGCCAAGCATGACGGCCCTCTCACGCATGTTGCCGTCCACTTGGGGATACCCCGGGTGTGCACAGCGGCATCCCCCTGCATAATCGAATCGATTGACGAAGCAACGACTTTGCCCACAACACCACGAGCCAACAAGGAGATGCCCATGACCCACCGCCAGAAGCGCCTGAAACGGACAGCCCTCGCCTGGTTGATGGCCGGCACCGTACTGCCAGCCTTTGCGCAGATTCCGTTCAGCCCCGGCGGCAGTTCGTCCGCGCCGGCACAGGCGTCGGTTGCCGCAGGCGGGATCGACGTGGCGCAGATCAAGCCGGCGGTGGATGCCGCCGTCAATGCCGAATACGGCCAGCTCGACACGCTCTACAAGGACATCCACGCGCATCCGGAACTGGCCTTCCAGGAAACGCGCACGGCCGCCAAGCTGGCCGAAGAGATGCGCAAGATCGGTTTTGACGTGACGGAGCACGTGGGCAAGACCGGCGTGGTGGCGGTGTATCGCAATGGCCCGGGGCCGACGATCCTGGTGCGCACCGAGCTGGACGCGCTGCCGATGGAAGAGAAGACCGGCCTGCCCTACGCCAGCCACGTGCACACCAAATGGCGCGGCGAAGACGTGGGCGTGGCGCACAGCTGCGGACACGACCTGCACATGGCGTCGTGGGTGGGTACAGCCAAAACGCTGGTGTCGCTCAAGGACCGCTGGCACGGCACGCTGGTGTTCGTGGCGCAACCGGCCGAAGAAACCGTATCCGGCGCGCAGAGCATGATCGACGATGGCTTCTTCAAGCGTTTCCCGAAGCCGGACTATGCGTTTGCATTGCACACCGGCCCGGGGCCGTACGGTTCGATCGTGTTCAACAGCGGGCCGATCACGTCCAACTCCGATGGGCTGGAAATCACCTTCAAGGGCCGTGGCGGCCACGGCTCCGCACCCGACAAGACCATCGACCCGGTGATGATGGCCGCGCGCTTCGTGGTCGATCTGCAAAGCGTGATCAGCCGCGAGAAAGACCCGCAAGAGTTTGGCGTGGTGAGCATTGGCGCTATCCAGGGTGGCAGCGCGGAGAACATCATCCCCGACAGCGTGCTGCTGCGCGGGACGATCCGCTCGTACAAGCCGGCGGTGCGCCAGAAGATGCTCGATGGCATCCGCCGCACGGCCAAGGCGGTGACGGAGATGTCGGGTGCGCCGGATGCCGAGATCAAGATCACCGAGGGCGGCAAGGCCGTCAACAACGACCCGACCGTGGTCGCGCGCACCGAGGCGATGTTCAAGACCGCCTTCGGCAACGACCGCGTGCTGCGCGTGCCGCCGATTACCGCAAGCGAGGACTTCTCGGCGTTTGTTGACGCGGGCATCCCGTCGATGTTCTTCTTCATCGGCGTGAACGATCCGCAGACGTTCTTCGCCTCGCTCAAGCCGGGCGCGAAGCCGCTGCCGACCAACCACTCGCCGCTGTTTGCGCCGGTGCCAGAGCCGTCCATCAAGACGGGGGTGACGGCGATGTCGCTGGCGGTGCTCAATGCGCTGCAGTGGAACAAGACGGCAGGACCTTCGGCCGGACAATAACCGGCTGGCGGTGGATGCCAGACCAATTCGGGCGCGGCGCTACGGCAGCCGCGCCTTTTTGCTTTTCTTTCCGATGGGGACACTCATGCTTAACCGCTTCATCCGCACCAGCGCATTCGCGCTGTGCGCCGCCTTGGCTGTGCCTGCCCTGGCCCAGACCGCGCAAACCACCACCAACCGCCTCGACGAGATCATCGCCCGCGGCACACTGCGCGTCGGCACCACGGGTGACTACAAACCCTTCAGCTACAAGAACCCCGCCGACGGCCGCTTCATCGGCCTGGACGTGGAGATGGGCGAGCAACTGGCCCGCGCGCTCGGCGTGAAGCTGGAAGTGGTGCCGACCACGTGGTCGACGCTGATGCAGGACTTTGCCGCCGACCGCTACGACATCGCCATGAGCGGTGTATCTGTCACGCTGGATCGTCAGAAGAAGGCGTTCTACTCGATCCCGTATCAGCGGGATGGCAAGACGCCAATCACGCGCTGCGAGAACCAGGCCAAGTTCCAGACGCTGGCGCAGATCGACCAGCCGAACGTGCGCGCCATCGTCAACCCGGGCGGCACCAACGAGAAGTTCGCGCGCGCGAACCTGAAGCAGGCGCAGATTCGCGTGTATCCGGACAACGTGACGATCTTCAACGAGATCGTTGCCGGCCGCGCGGACCTGATGATGACCGACGCGGTGGAAACCAAGCTGCAGCAGAAGCTGCACCCGGAACTGTGCGCCGTGCACCCGGAGGCGCCGTTCGATTTTTCGGAGAAGGCCTATCTGCTGCCGCGCGACGTGGTGTTCAAGAACTTCGTCGACCAGTGGCTGCGGCAAAGCATGGAAAGCGGTGAATTCGCCAAGCGCTTTGATGCGTGGCTGGCGTATCCGTGGAACGTGCCTGCCAAGTAAGCCCCTGCTGACCCTGGCGCGCTATGCCTCAACGGCGCGCCGGGCCGCACGCTGCATCAGCACGATGAGGCACACGCCGTTGAGCACAGCGCCCATCAGCCAGACCGTGCCGGACCAGAACTGCGCAGTGGCCGCATAAACTGCAGTTGCCGCCAGCGGTCCGACCATGGCGGCGACGCTGGCCATGCTGGCCAACGCGCCCTGCAGCTCACCCTGCTCGTGCTCGCTCACCTGGCGCGACAACATCGCCTGCATGGCGGGCATGCCGATCTCGGCCATGCACAGCAGCACCATGGTCGGATAGACCATCCAGCCGGCGCTGATCCACGCCATTGCTGCAAAGCCGGCCATATCCATCATCACGCTCAACACGACGGCGCGGCGCTCACCCACGGCACGCGCAATCGGCCCGGTCAGGAACGCCTGCGACAGCGCATGCATCAATCCGTAGGCCGCCAATGACAGGCCCGCCGCACGCGTGTCCCAGCCGAAGCGCGCTTCACCGTGGATCACCCAGAGCGTCTGCGGAATCTGCCCGACGATCTCGATGATGGCCAGCACGATCAGGAAAGGCAGCAGCGTCGGCACACGTGCCATGCGCCGCAACGACTGCACCGGCAGCAGCGTGCGCCACGCAAACGGCGCGCGCTCGGCACGGCGCGATTCCGGCAACGCCACGCACGCGATCAGGAAATTGACACCGTTGAGCACCGCCGCCAGCAGAAATGGCGCGCGCAGCCACCAATCCCCCAGCAGGCCACCCAGCGCCGGCCCGGCGATGAAGCCCAAGCCAAAGCATGCGTTCATCAGCCCATAGCGGCGTGCACGGTCGGCGGGCGCCGTGATGTCGGCGATGTAGGCCGTGCCCACGGCATAGTTGGCCCCGGTGATGCCCGCCACCACACGCCCCAGGTACAGCACCCATGCATGCGGCGACAGCGCCATCACGAGGTAATCGATCGCTGCGCCTGCCAATGACACCAGCAGCACCGGCCGGCGCCCGAACCGATCCGCCAGTGCCCCCAGGATCGGCGCGAACAGGAACTGCATAGCCGCATAGGCGGCGATCAGCAAACCGAATTCGAACGCGATGTCACCGGTGTGATCGAGCTCGCGCAGCAGGCTCGGCAGGATGGGCATGATGAGCCCGACGCCCATGGCATCGAGCGCCAACGTAGAAAGAATGACGGCAAAGGCAGGCATGCGAACGCGCCGCGGGCCCAGGCGGGCGGCGGCGCATGAGGAAAGAAAGTCGCGATGATGCGCCCAAGCGGTGGCGCTGTGCAGCGGGTACGGCGGATGCGCAAGGCAAGCGCAAGCTTGCCGGCAGCTTCAACGTGGGGTCAGTGCAGGTTGGCAGGTAGGCCGTGCTGCAGGGCGAGTGCGTCGCGCAGCAGTGCATCGGTCATGTCGCGGCCCAGCAGTGCAGGGTCGAAGCGCGCCGAGAAACGCGTCGAGCACGACTCCACCTGCAGCACGACCTGGCCCGGCGGCAGCAGTTCGATGTCGACGTGGATGTCCTCGTCGTCTTCGGTAAAGGAATGCAGCAGAGTGAGCGCGCGATAGCCGTCGGCGCGTTCCACCGCGGCTTCCGTCCAGGAAGGCGCCAGCAGCGCGCAATCGACCAGCGTTTCGGGCTCCTCCGGACGATACAGGTGCAGGCCCATCATGGTGGACGCAGCATCGGCCACGCCCGACCATTCGGCAGCCGGAATCAGATCGCCCAGCAGGCGGACATCGTCGACGGCGGCATCGGTCTGCACGAAGGCGGCGCCCAGGAAGAACGCCGTCTCGTCACGAAAACCGCCCGCCACCGTGTTGCGCCACAGGCGGTGGCTGCTCTTGCTGCCCAGCGCCACCTGCGACAGCACCTTGGCTGCACGCGCGCCATCGGCACCCGACCATTGCTCTACCGCGCCATGCGAGAACAGGCGATCGGCCATCACCAGGCCCACGCCCTCGGGCAGCACGCGTGCCTCCAGCCACCGGGCGAGCACATGCACACCACCGAACGGCATCTCCGGGCGCCCGATCGCATGCGCGCGCACGCGGCCGTTCTCCGGCACGTGAAACGGCATGGCAAACAGCCTCGCCTGATAAGCGACGCCGTCGATCTCGAAACGGGCGATGGACGCAGTGGTGATGGTCATGATGGTCTTCCTTGCAGCAGGGGCGGAAAGCATCGCCCTCACCTGCTTCAACGACCGTTCGCGTGGAATGTTTAGTGGCAGACCGCCCTACTGGGGCAGGGGGAATCCCCAGGTTTGTAATGCGACGCAACAATCTGCCGCACCCATGGCCGGAATTTTTTGCTGGGTGGCACCGTCAGATGTTCGCTGTAAGGGTTATCCCGCATCTCATATTCATGTGTCATATCAATGACTTATGTGCAGATTGCGGTGCTTGAGGGGTCACAATTGTTCGTGTTTTTTGAACAAAGAGTTTAAGAGAACTGCTTTTTTACCGCTCAAGCAACGACTAAGCTTATGCCATCGCGTTACTGCACTGCAGCGAATCTGCCCTGTAGCAATGCTCACCCCCCTGTTGTGGAGTCCATCATGAAGACCAAGAACCTGCTTATCGCCTCGCTGATCGCCATTGCTGCTGTGCCCGCTTTCGCAGCCGGCGTGCAGAGCAAAGACCCGTACACCAATGGCCAGGCCGTCACCAAGGGCGACCCGTACACCGATGGTGCTCGCAAGGCTGATGCGTACACCGATGGCGCACTGCGCAAGGCCGATCCTTACACCGATGGCCAGCTGCGCAAGGCTGATCCGTACACGGACGGCGCTCTGGTTGGCAAGGCTGACGCATTCACCGACGGCCAGTAAGCGCGTCTGCATCACCCCTGATTCATCTCCCTCCCCGATGCCGGGCGCCCAAGCGGCGCCGGTGCCGGTTTGATGAGGCGGCCCTTTCCGGCCGCCTTATTTTTTTGCATGCGCGTGGCGTCATCTTTGATATGACGCGCAGACACACCAAGGCGTGTCTGCCGCACGGCCCCGTTTCACGCGGTCACACCCGGTATCACCGGGCTTTCCCCCCTCAAGCCGCGCCCGCTGCGTCCGATATGATGAATGGCAACCATTGGCACAGCAGCGCCCCCTTGCGCCCGCTGCATAGGACGTGCCCTGCCAAGGCATCCGATTGTCTAGACACCAACATGCGCAAGCGCATCGCCATCGAACACCTGCGGGTGGGAATGTATCTGGAGGAATTTGTCGGCTCGTGGCTGGACCACCCGTTCTGGCGGGCCCGCTTTCGCGTTGAAGATTCCGCCCAGCTGCAACGCCTGCGTGCCAGCGGCATCCGAGAGGTCTGGATCGATACCGCACGCGGCACCGACGTGGCCGCAGCCAATGCTGCGCCACCCGCCCCCCCGAGCCCGCCGTCAGCACAGCCTGACGCCGGCATCACACCGCGCCCAATCACGTACGCCGAAGAAATGCGCCGTGCCGGGCACCTGATCAGCAAGGCAGAAGTTGCCGTCAAGGCTATGTTTGCGGACGCGCGCATGGGCCGCACCATCGAGGCGCGTGACGCGCTGCCGCTGGTCGAGGCGATCTCCGGCTCGGTCGACCGCCACCCGAGCGCCTTGATCAGCCTCGCGCGCCTGAAGACGAAAGACCGCTACACCTTCCTGCATTCCGTGGCGGTGTGTGCGCTGATGGTGTCGCTCGGCCGCCAGCTCGGCCTGTCCGACGATGAAGTCCGCGACGCGGGCCTGGCTGGCCTGCTGCACGACATCGGCAAGATCGCTATTCCGCCCGAGGTACTGAACAAGCCGGGTGCGCTCACCGCCGATGAATTCCGCACCGTGGTCGTTCACCCGCAGGCCGGGTACGACATCCTGGTGGGCGACACCCAGATGCGCGACATCGCGCTCGACGTCTGCCTGCACCACCACGAGCGCATGGATGGCACCGGCTATCCGCACAAGCTGGCCGGCGAGGGCATCTCGCTGTTTTCGCGCATGGGCGCCATCTGCGACGTGTACGACGCAGTGACCTCCGACCGCCCCTACAAAAAAGCGTGGGAAGCCGCCTACGCGATCCAGCGCATGGTCGAATGGCGCGGCAACCATTTCGACCCGATGGTGTTCAACGCCTTCGTCAAGAGCGTGGGCATCTATCCGGTGGGCTCGCTGGTGCGGTTGCGCTCGGGGCGGCTGGCCGTGGTCATGCAACACACGCCGGGCGCGTTACTCACGCCCACGGTCAAGGTATTCTTCTCCATATCGTCGGGCACGCGGATTGCGCCCGAGCTCATCGACCTGGCGCACACCGGCGACCAGATCGTTTCACGAGAAGAACCCAGCGACTGGGGCCTGACCGACCTCAACCAACTTTGGATACACGGCGACTGATCTGTAGCCCCCTCCTCCGGCGTTGCCTCGTATGGCTCATGCTGGGCTGGCTGACGTGCAGCGTGCCCGCCGCGATGGCAGCAGACTCACCGCTGCGCATCGGCTCCAAGCGCTTCACCGAGTCGTACGTGCTGGGCGAAATCCTCACGCAGACCGCCGCCCAGAGCGGCCCAGCCGAACACGTACCGGGCCTGGGTAACACCGCCATCGTCTTTGCCGCGCTCCAGAACGGCAGCATTGACGCCTACCCCGACTACCTCGGCACCATCGCCGCCGAAATCCTCCACCTGCCGCAGGCACAGGCGGCCAATCCTGATCAGGCCGCACTGCTGGCCGACGTAAACCGCGCACTTGGCCCCATGGGCCTGGCTGCGGGCGTGCCGCTCGGCTTTGAAGACACCTACGCGCTCGCCATGCGCGAGGCCGACGCCGAACGCGAGCACATCCGCACCCTCGCCGATCTGGCGATGCACCCGGCGCTGCGCCTCGGCCTGTCGCACGAATTTCTCGGCCGCGCCGACGGCTGGCCGGCCATCGCCGCACGCTACGCGCTGCCGCAGCATCCAACCGGTCTCGACCATGGCGTTGCCTACGACGCGCTGCGTGCCAGGCAGGTCGACGTGATCGACATCTACTCCACCGATGCCAAGATCCGCCGCGAGCATCTGCGTGTGCTCGACGACACCGCGCACGTCTTCCCGCGCTACGACGCGGTGTTGCTCTACCGCGCCGACGTCGCGCAGAAACACGCCGCGCAATGGCAGGCCATCACCGCACTCACCGGCCGCATCCAACGCGACGACATGGTGGCGATGAACGCAGCGGTCGAGCTGGAAGGCCGATCGTTCTCGCAAGTCGCACGCCAGTTCCTCGCCGGGCAGCACAATGCGCCCGCCGCCACACCGGCGCGCGCGTTCTTCGCACAACTGACCGATGGCCTGGGGCGATTGACGCAACGGCATCTCATGCTGGTCGGCATCTCAACAGGCGTTGCCGTGGCGCTTGGTGTGCCGCTGGGTCTGGCTGCCGCACGACGGCGGATCAAGCAGCCGATCCTCGCGGTGGTGGGCGTGCTGCAGACGATTCCCTCGCTGGCGCTGCTGGCCATGCTGATCCCCCTCGTGGGGTCGATCGGCGTGGTGCCGGCGCTCATCGCGCTGGCGCTGTATGCGCTGCTGCCCATCGTGCGCAACACCATCGTCGGTCTGGAACAGGTGCCGGATAGCCTGCGCGATGCGGCGCTGGCGCTTGGCTTCACACCCGCGCAGCGCACGCGCGTAGTCGATCTTCCGCTGGCGTTGCCGGTCATCCTGGCGGGCATCAAGACGGCAGCCGTCATCAGCGTGGGCACAGCAACGATTGCCGCGTTCATCGGCGCAGGCGGCTATGGCGAGCGCATTGCCACCGGGCTGGCGCTCAATGACAGCGCAACGCTGCTCGCAGGCGCCATCCCGGCTGCCGTCCTGGCGCTGCTCGTGCAGGGCGTGTTCGAACTCATCGAATGGCAACTGCGCCGGCGGGGAAGCAACACCCCCAATCGGTAGCAAGCGCGCGCGCAGGCGTTCCATTACCATGCGCGGACAATTCGATCGCCCTCCTCCCCGCTCATGTCCACGCTTTCGCTCTCCACCGCCCTGCTCGTTGCAGCGGCCGGCGTCTATGCCGGTGCGCAAAATGCCATTGCCGGCGGCGGATCGTTCATCACGTTTCCGGCGTTGCTGCTGGCGGGGCTCAACCCGCTGGCGGCCAACATGACCTCGACGATTGCGCTGTTCCCCAGCCAGATCACCACGTCGGTGGCCGGGCGCAAACTGGCCGGCGGCGTGGATGCTGGCGAGCATCACCTCTCGCTCAAGCAGTTGATCGTCATCAGCCTGATCGGCGGCGTGCTTGGCGCGCTGTTGCTGCTGGCGACGCCGCCGTCGTTCTTCGCCAAGCTGGTGCCGTATCTCGTGCTGTTTGCCACCAGCGTGTTTGCGTGGGGCAGCTTCCGGCGCAAGCCGCTGCATGCCGCCTCCGGCCTGTCGAGCACAACCTTGGCGACGATCCAGTTTGCGATTGCCATCTACGGCGGCTACTTCGGTGGCGGGATTGGGTTTTTGATGCTGGCGGCGCTGACCGTGGCAGGGCAGCAGGTGCGCATGGCCGCGGCCACCAAGAACGTACTCGCCATGACGATGAATGCGTCAGCCGTGGCGGTATTTGCGTTCTCGCCGCAGGTGAACTGGGCGGCGGTGCTGGCCCTGGGCATTGGCGGCATCGCAGGCGGGTTTGCTGGGGCGTGGCTGTTGCACCGGCTGCCGGAGAAGGTGCTGCGCGGCTTTGTTGTTGTCGTCGGCGTCGTCCTGACTGTTTGGCTGTTCGTGCGCGCCTGATTCTCTGATTGCGTTCTCAGCCAAAGATTGGACTGGGTGGTCTACCTCCCTTTCGTTCCCTGCCGGGACCGACTCACTTTCTTTGTCTTGCCAAAGAAAGTAAGCAAAGAAAGGCGCGCCCGATGCGGCGAAAGACTCCTTGAATTTCTGTCGCAAGGAGGGAGAGGAGGCAAACTCGCTGCGCTCAAACAGCCTCCTCTCTTTTTCCTCCTTGCAACAGAAATTCAAGGCGCCGCATAGGGCAGGGAAAGTCAAAAGCAAAAAGACAAACCATTTGGGCACCAAGCAAAACGACAAGGCCAACCTCACGATGGGTTGGCCTTTGTCTTTTGACGTTAGGCCCTTGATGGCGCCTTGGATTTTTGTTGCGGGGAGGATAAAGAAGGGAGGCTGTCTGAGCGCAGCGAGTTTGCCTCCCTTCCCTCCCCGCGACAAAAATCCAAGGAGGGGGTCGCCATCTCGGGCGCGCCTTTCTTTGCCTACTTTCTTTGGCAAGACAAAGAAAGTAGGTCAGCCCCGGCAGGGGATGAAACAAGAGATGCACCACCAAAAAAAAAAACAGGGAACGCACCACAAAGGCCCATTCCCTGCTGCACCAAAAAACTCACACCAAACCAATCAAACGATGCCGGTCGCGTAAAACACAGCAATCACAAAGAACACAGCCAGCGTCTTGATGATGGTGACGCAAAACACATCGCGATACGCCTCGCGGTGCGTAAGCCCGGTCACGGCCAGCAGCGTGATCACGGCGCCGTTATGCGGCAGCGTATCCATGCCACCCGAGGCCATCGACGCCACGCGGTGCAGCACCTCCATCGGGATACCGGTCGCCTGCGCAGCCTGCACAAACTGATCCGCCATCGCAGCCAGCGCAATGCTCATACCGCCCGAAGCCGAACCAGTGATACCGGCCAGCGTGCTCACCGTCACGGCTTCATTGACGAGCGGATTCGGAATCGCACGCAGGCCGTCGGCCAGCACCAGGAAGCCCGGCAGCGCAGCGATCACGCCACCGAAACCGTATTCCGAAGCCGTATTCATCGCGGCCAGCAGCGCGCCGGACACGGCTGCCTTGCTACCCTCGGCAAAGCGACCCTTCACGGCGCGGAAGCCGAACACCAGCACCACGATGATGCCGATCAGCAGCGCCGCTTCCACGGCCCAGATCGCGGTCAGCTTGTCAGCTTCAACGGTCAGCGGCTTGGGCAGACCCGGCAGCGCAACCGTGACGACCTTGCCGTACCACGTCGGAATCCAGCGCGTGAACAGCAGGTTCATCACGCCCACCAACACCAGCGGCGACAGTGCGATCAGCGGGTTTGCCAGCGTGCCGGTCTCGGCCGTTTCCGGCTCGTTCACCAGCTTGGTGAGGCCGTGGTCATAGCCGTGGCCATTGCGCAGCGCCACGCGGCGGCGCCATTCCAGATACGACATGCCCACCACGATGATGAACAGCGCACCGATCGTACCGAGCCACGGCGCGGCCCACGAGGTGGTGTGGAAGAACGTGGTCGGGATGATGTTCTGGATCTGCGGCGTACCCGGCAATGAATCCATCGTGAAGGAGAACGCGCCCAGCGCGATCGTGCCCGGGATCAGGCGCTTGGGAATGTTGCCCTGGCGGAACATCTCCGCCGCAAACGGGTACACCGCAAACACCACCACGAACAGCGACACGCCGCCGTACGTCAGCAGCGCGCACACCAGCACGATGGAGAGCATCGCGCGCTTGGCACCCACCACGCGGATGACCGAGGCGACAATCGAGCGCGAAAAGCCCGACAGCTCGATCACCTTGCCGAACACGGCACCGAGCAGGAACACCGGGAAGTACAGTTTGACGAAGCCGACCATCTTCTCCATGAAGATGCCGGAGAACACCGGCGCCACGGCCGATGGATCCGTCAGGAGCACCGCGCCCAGGGCGGCCAGCGGTGCAAACAGGATGACGCTGTAACCGCGGTAGGCGGCAAACATCAGAAATGCCAGCGCAGCCAGCACGATGATGACGGACATCGACAATCTCCTCACTTTCTTCTTTTAAGAGCGATGGATTGTATGTCGCGATGCAGCAGATGCCGTTACGCAATCACGCGTATTGAACTGGCGGCAGAACTGACGTTCAGCCGCGCCAGACGTGTGCTTTCGTCATGTTGAGATGACAGATCAATGACGGTGGCCCCAGCCACCGCGGCCGCCCCAGCCCCGGCCTCCCCAGCCGCGATGGCAGCCCCAGCACCCACCGCCGCCAATCCACACGCTGCCGAAAACCGGCGCAGGATAGTAAGCCGGGCCATAGTAGTAATAAGGGTCGTACGGGTAGGCCGGATACGCTGCCACCGGCGCGGGCGCAACCGCGACGGGAGCGATCGGGTTGCCATAGGCGTCGTAGTACGGCGCAACCACGCAGCCGCTCAACAAGGCGGTTGCGCACACGGCCAGCGCACCCGGCAGGAGGGCACCCAGGCGGGCGCGTTGCGATGTCGGGTCCATGATGTGCTCCGTCAGATGCATGTGCATATGCGTTGGACAGCGTTTGGCCAGTTCGATTCCAAGGACTTTGGATACCGGCACGACGAATCGTTGCCGAATCACTTAACATGGCCGCTTCGCTGCTGCGCGGGGGAGCTCGGGGGAGAAAACGCGGCAGACGATATCCACACATATTGGAGGACACATCCATGCAAGCCACCGAAGCCACGACGGCGCCCGCCCAGGGCAATCGTGCACCGGCCCCGGCCATCTCCGCAGCCACCCGACGCAAGGCCATCATCGCCGCCACCATCGGCAACGGCCTCGAGTGGTTCGACTTCACGGTCTACAGCTTCTTTGCAGTCATCATCGCCCGGCTGTTCTTTCCCACCGGCAACGACTTCACCTCGTTCATGCTGACGGTCGCCACGTTTGGCGTGGGCTTCTTCATGCGGCCGGTCGGCGCCGTGGTGCTCGGCGTCTATGCCGACCGCGTGGGCCGCAAGGCAGCGCTCACGCTCACCATCATGCTGATGGCACTGGGCACGGCCATCATCGGGCTCGCACCCACGTATTCGCAAATCGGCATCGGCGCACCGATCCTGATCGTGATCGCGCGGCTCATCCAGGGCTTTTCGGCCGGCGGTGAAGTCGGCGGTGCCACGGCCTTCCTGATCGAGTATTCGCCTGACGAGCGCCGCGGCTACTTCGCCAGCTGGCAGCAGGCGAGCCAGGGCATCTCGTTCATCCTTGGCGCGGCCATGGGTGCGATCGTCACCAACGGCCTGTCGCCCGAGCAGATCGACGCCTGGGGCTGGCGCATTCCGTTCCTGTTCGGCCTGCTGATCGGCCCGGTCGGCATGTACATCCGTTCGCACCTGCATGAGCCGCCTGCATTTGAAAAACAGAAGGCCAAGGCCGAGAAGGAATCGCGCCTCGCGCCGCTGTCGCAGGTGCTGCGCGATCATCCGCGCGAAGTGCTCGGCGGCCTGGGCGTGACCATCCTGTGGACGGTCTGCACGTACACGCTGGTGTTCTACATGCCGACGTACGCCAAGCAGCAGCTCGGCCTGCCGCTGGGCGCGACGTTCCAGTCGACAGCGCTGTGCGGCGCGATCATCTTCGTGCTGTGCCCGATCATGGGCACGCTGTCGGATCGCATCGGCCGCAAGCGCATGCTGGGGACGGTGGCGCTCATCATCGCCGCAGCAGCGTATCCGCTCTTCCACTGGCTGAACGTCAACCCGACCGTGCAGACGCTGCTGCAGGTGCAGGTGATCCTGGGTGTGCTGCTGGCGGCGTTCACCGGCCCGGCGCCGGCCGTGCTGGCCGAGCAGTTCCCGACAGCGGTGCGCTCCACCGGCCTGTCCATTTCTTACAACCTGGCGGTGACGATCTTCGGCGGCTTTGCTCCGCTGATCGTGACGTGGCTGATCGCCAGCACAGGCAGCAAGCTGGCGCCGTCGTATTACGTAATGGTCGCGGCCATCATCAGCGTGTTCGCGCTGTCGCTGATGCACGATCGCACAGGCAAGCCGATCGAGAAGTAACCGCTTGAAATCAATCAGGCGAGAACGGCCGGTGGCTCAACCCACCGGCCGTTCGTCTTTTGCGGCCAGCAGCGCGGCGTTCTCCAGCACACGCACACCGGGCGCATCCACACGTGCTGCGCTCACCAACGCTGCCGCCACCGATTCCGCCGGCACGGGCCGCCACGCGGTCGGCACCATCCATCCGATTGCGTGCGACAGATTTTGTGCAATGCATTCGCCGAAGCGGAATTCGCTGCGTTTGCCGAGCAGCAGCGACGGCCGCACGATCGTGACCGATGGAAAGCCGATCGACAGGATCTCTGCTTCCACCTCACCCTTGCAGCGATTGTAAAAAACACCCGAGCGCGCATCGGCGCCCAGCGCGCTTACCAGCAGGAAATGATGTGCCCCGGCCGCGAACGCGCGCCGCGCCAGTTCCGCCGGATAGTCGACATCAACACGCCGGAATGCTGCCTGCGATCCGGCCTGGCGAATGGTCGTGCCCAGCGCGCAAATAACGATATCTGCAGCCAGGGCGGTGTCCGCCTCGGGGGCGTCCAGCCGATCGAAATCGACCACGCGCTCGCGCAGTCTGCCGGGCATGGCCTGCCCTGCTGTCAAGGCCCCCTGCCGGCGGACCAGCGCTGTCACGCTGCCGGCCCAGGTCTGGGCGACCAGGCGGCGCACCACCGCGCTGCCCACCAATCCATTGGCGCCGGCCACCAGCACGGCCGGTCCGCGTGGCTGTTCGGCGGCATCGCCATCGCCCGCGAAGCCTTGTGCGACAGGCGTTTGCGAACTCGACATGATGTTCTCCATGAGGTTGGCATTGGCTGCAAACACACAGTGTACGGCGGCTTTCGCACCGGTTTCCGACGGCGGGCCTGCGCGCTTTCGGTGCATTTCGGGTGCGGACAACGCTGAAGGAAATGCAAACAAACCCTGTCGATATCAGGTGTTTCCCGTATGCCCGCCCCGCAAACGTAGACAGGACAAGTGTCGGTTGCGAGCAACGGCCCGCAAAGCCTTGCAGGGAGGGGATGTGCAACCCTTCGCAACGGTGATATAAAACGGGTCGCAGTACAACGCTGTCCAACAAACCTGATGTGGGGAACTGACATGACGACCAAATCCGAACTCGTAGCCGCCATTGCAAAAGACGCAGAACTGAGCAACGCCGCCGCCGAGCGCGCGCTGAACTCCGCGCTGGAAAACATCAAGAAGACCGTCGCCAAGGGCGGCACCATCACGCTGGTTGGCTTCGGTTCGTTCTCGTCGGGCAAGCGTGCTGCACGCACCGGCCGCAACCCGCGCACCGGCGAAGCCATCAAGATCCCGGCAACCAAGACCGTGAAGTTCACGGCTGGCAAGGGCTTCAAGGACGCCGTGAACAAGAAGAAGTAAGAGTCTTCTGCCGAGCTCTACGGAGCCGGGAGACTTGCAAGGGACCCTTTAAGGGTCCCTTTTCTTTTGACTGCTTTTTGCCTGAGCGCAAAGATCAGGCGATCGGCCAGAGCGCCACCAGATAGCCGACCGACCCGACGCGCGCAACCAGCGTGTCGTTGCCCGACGGCACGTCCAGCCACACCGCTGCGCCCCGCGGCACATCCACACCGTCAAGCGACAGCGCGCCGTGCACGCAATAGATCAGCCACTGCATGCGCGCGTGCCTGATCGGCAGCGACCGGCGCTCACCAGCAACCAGCGTGATCGACTCCGCGTGATGCGCCCAGGTGTCGCGGCGCGTCATCACGTTGAAGTCCGACAGCGGCGCATCGAGCGTGGCATGAATATCCACTTCGCCGGGAAAGCGCGTGGGGGCCTCGCCCGGCGCAAGCGAAACGACGTCACCATCCGCGCGATGCATCGTCAGCCGCCCACCCGCGATCACCGCCAGCGAGCGATCGATACCAGCAAAACGCGAAAACGGCCCCGCAGCATCGACCTGCGCTGTGCTGATGCGCCAGTCGAAGGTGTCGAGCGTGGCGCCTTCGGGTGCGATGGCGATTTCGGTGGTGACACCGCCGCCGTTCTTCCACGGCATGCGGCGCATTGCGTCTGCAGGAATCAGCTTCATTGGCGGCGCAGCAGGTGATATGCCAGGCGTGCGGCCACACGCACGGTGCGGCGGTCCTGGTCGTATTCGGGGTTGGTCTCGGCGATGTCCGCCACGCGCACCTTGCCCGTGGCACATACATGCTGCACGAGCGCTTCGAGCACCGGCAGCGTGATGCCGTACGCAGCGGGCGCAGATACACCGGGCGCGAAGGCGGCAGCCAGCACGTCCATGTCGATGGTCAGGTAGACGTGATCGACATCGGCCAGCCACACATCCAGATCGGCCATGCGCGCATCGAGATGGCGCTCCTGCACATCGGTGTCTTCCACGTAGTGCGCGTGCAGCGCATCGGCACGATCGAACAGCGCGGGCGTGTTGGACAGGCGGCTCACGCCCAGGCAGCAATACGTCAGGTCGATACTGTGCGCGGCACAGTCTTCGGCGATCTGGTCGAACGGTGTGCCGGAGTTGCCGGGGCGGCTCGTGCGCAGATCGAAATGCGCGTCAAAGTTGACGATGGCCAGACGCCCGCGCAGGCCCTGTTTCTGCCAGTGCTTGCGCAGGCCCTGGTACGTGCCGAACGCAACCTCGTGGCCACCACCCAGCACCACCGGACGCGCGCCCGCATCGAGCAGATCGAAGACAGCATCACCGAGCGCGGCTTGCGCACCCTCCAGATCACCATCATCGCAAGTGACATCACCCGCGTCGGCGAGCACGGCAAGACCGTGCGCAGGCACGTTCGCCAACGCACGACGAATCTCACGCGGGGCCTGCGCGGAACCGGCACGACCGTGGTTGCGCAGCACGCCGGCATCGCACGCAAAGCCGAGCACGGCAGGCGCACCGGAGAGCGCCGTGACATAGGCAGACCGCACAACCTGGAACAGTCGCGTGACGTCGCCGCGCTCGCCTGTGTCATCACGGCCCTGCCAGATAGAAGCATCGAATGTCATCACCTTGTGCATGGTCATGAACGCGTGAGCACCGCTTGCAGGAACGAACGCGTACGCGCCTCCTTGGGTTCTCCAAAGATGACCGACGGTGGCCCGGCTTCGACGATGCCGCCGCCATCCATCACCACCACCACGTCGGCCACTTCGCGTGCGAAGCCCATCTCATGCGTGACGACCAGCATCGTCATGCCTTCCTTGGCGAGCAGCTTCATCACCTGTAGCACCTCGCCGACGAGCTCGGGGTCAAGCGCAGACGTCGGCTCGTCGAACAGCATCACTTTCGGCCGCATCGCCAGCGCGCGGGCAATCGCGACGCGCTGCTTCTGGCCGCCGGAGAGGCTTGCAGGCATCGCATCGGCCTTGTGTGCCAGGCCCACTTTCTGCAGCAGTTCGCGCGCTTCCGTTTCAGCCTCGTGCTTGGACTTATTGCGCAGCATGCGCGGGCCGATGGTGACGTTGTGCAGCACCGACAGATGCGGGAACAGGTTGAACGACTGGAACACCATGCCGACCTGCTGACGCAGGTGGTTGAGGTCGCTCTCGGGCAGCATCGTGCCGTTGTCGATCAGTCGCTTGCCGCAGATGTCGATGGTGCCGCCCTCGGGCACTTCCAACCCGTTGCAGCAGCGCAGGAACGTGCTCTTGCCCGAGCCGCTGGGGCCGATGACGACCACCACCTGCGAGGCATCGACCTCGAAGTCGATGCCTTTGAGCACGGTGTGATCGCCGTACGATTTGGTGAGACCGCGGATCTGGATCATCGGTACATCCAGCGCGGATTTCAAAGTTTGCGGATTCGCGTTTGCCATGTTCATTGCACCATGCCTCCCGCACGGATGTTGCGTTCAAGGCGATGCAGCAAGTAGCTCGCCGCACTGGTCAGCACCAGATACACCAGCGCAATCGCCAGGTACACCTCCAGCGAGCGGTACGACACGCTGATGATCTTCTGCCCTTCGTGCATCAGGTCGTGAATGGTCAGCAGCGACACCAGCGCCGAGTTCTTGATCAGCGCGATGAACTCGTTGCCCAGCGGCGGGATCATCCGCACCACGGCCTGCGGCAGAATGATCGCGCGCATCGACTGCGCCGACGACATGCCGATCGAGCGCGCGGCCTCCATCTGCCCACGATCCACCGATTGGATCGCGCCGCGCACGATCTCCGACACATAGGCGCCGGAGTACACGCCCAGGCCCAGCACGCCGCACACGAAGGCCGGCAACAGGATGTCGAACTGCGGCAGCCCGAAGAACAGCAGGAAGAGCTGCACCAGCAGCGGCGTGCCGCGGATGAACGTCACGTACACAGTACAGATGCCGTAGACGAAGCGCCGGCGCGGGTTCAGCCGCCCGATGCCAACCAGCAGGCCCAGCACGCAGCCGAGCATCAGCGCGACAGCCGTCACCTCCACGGTGACGAGCGCACCGTGGAGGATGTCCGTCCATCCCGCCCAGACAGGAGAAAAATCCAATTCCATCAGTGTGTCCGTCGGTTGTTACTTGGCGTCGGGGCCAAACCACTTCTTGAGGATCTGCGCGTACGTACCGTCAGCCTTGATCTTCTCGAGCGCGGCGTTCAGCGCCTTGGTCAGCTCAGGCTGGTCACGGCGCACGGCAATGCCGTATTCCTCGGTCGTCAGTGCCGGCTCGACCAGGCGCAGGCCCGGACGCGCCTTGACGTAGTACGCCGCAGCGGGGCGACCCGTGACGGCTGCATCGGCACGGCCGATCTCAACGAGGTTGAACATCTGCTCGTTCTTCTCGACTTCCACGCGCTCGACCTTCGGATAGTTCTCACGCAGGTAGTTGACCGACTTGGTGCCCACCTGCACGCTCACCTTCTTGCCGTTCAGGTCAGCCGGCGTCTTGATGGTCGTGTTGCCCTGCTTGACCAGCGCAACCAGGCCACCGTGGTAGTACGGCACCGTGAAGTCGACCACCTTCTTGCGCTCCTCGGTGATGTAGATGCCCGAGATGGCCACGTCGAAGCGGCGCGAGATCAGGCCCGGCACGAGGCCCTTGAAGTCGATGTCGGTCCACTCGACCGGGCGGCCCATGGTGCGGGCCAGCGCTTCGATCAGATCCACATCAAAGCCGGTGCGCTTGCCGCCCTCGACAAACTCCATCGGCGCGAAGGTGGCATCGGTGGCCACGCGCAGCGGCTCGCCTGCAGCGTGCGCAGCGGTAGCGAAGGACGCCGCAGCGGACAACGCCACGGCACAAGCCAGCATAAAACGACGGCGATTCCCCATGAGTGGTCTCCTAATGTGCATGTGGGGTGGGAAAAAGTATTCGAAGCGTTCGAAGACGAAGAATTAGATGTCCTGCAGCCGCGCTGAGATAGACGCCGCAGCAGCCACGGTCATATCGATCAGGCGCTGTTCCTTGCCGCGCACGCGCGTGGCAGGCGCCATCAACGTAATGGAGCCGAGCGCGTGGCCGGGCATCCGGAACACCGGCGCACTCACGCCCCAGACGCCGGGATCGACTTCGCCTTCGGACAGCGCATAGCCAGCGGCGCGAATGTCAGCAAGTTCGGTTTGCAGTTGCGCTTGGCTGGCGGCATCGATGGCCAGCAAGTCAGCGAGGATGGCGCGCGCTGCCGTCGGCGGCATGAACGCGAGCAACGATTTGGCGGAGGCGCCGGCCACCAGCGGCACGCCACGCCCCTTTTCGAACGAGCAGCGCAGCGATTGCTGGCTCTCGACCATCTCCAGGCACACGGCCTGGTCCTTGACGGCCACCACCAGCCCGACCGATTCACCCGACTCGGCGACGAGCTTGGCCATACCGATGCGCGCTTCCTGCACGAGGTGCGAAGCGTGATCGAAGCCGAGTGCGAGTTGCAGACTGATCGGACCCGGCGCGTAGGTGCCGGACGATTCGAGCACGAAGCCCCAGCGCTTGAGCATCGCCACCTGGCGGTACAGCGTGCTCTGCGGCAGACCGGTCAGCTCGACCAGTTCACGCGCCGCAACCGGGCGGCCGTGGCGCGCGATGGTGGCGAGCACCATCAGCACGCGATCCGCACCGGCGGTGGGTTGTGCTGCAAGTTGTGCGGAACCGGGCTCGGCCATCGCAGAAGCTCCGTGGCGTGGAATGCGACGGAGAATGCGACGGTTTTCTCAAATCATCAACGCACGATTCCCAATAGACGGGAAAAGTACGCAAATTCAGTATTTACACCTAGGACGTCTCGGTCACATTCCAACCTTCTTCGTCCAAGCGCGCTTCCAGGAACGCGACGACGGCGTGGGCGGAGGCCTCGCTGCGGCAGGTGGTCAGCGCCGCGTACAAGGGCGCAGCCAAGCCATTGAGAAAATCGAGCGGCGCTTCCGGCCCCTCGGCAAGGTAGCGCTGCAACGCTGAAAACGCCCCCGCCTGGCTCAACCGCCAGTCTGCAATCGAGGCCTGCCGCACGTGGCGGGTCGTGGATTGCGCTGCCGGCGCCGGCTTTGGCGGAGCCTTGGGCTCGGGGGCCGCCTTGACCCGCGCGCGGCCGACCACATAGCCGTCAGCAAGCAGGCGCGCGAGGTCGTCCATATCCAGGCCGGCGCTGTTCAACTGCGCCAGGATCTCGGCCGCCGTGCGCTCGCCATTGACCAACAACAGAATCGCACGCTGGCGATGCGTCACTTGCCCGCTACGCGTCTGCAGTTCCTGCGTGCCGCGCTCGGTGCGCGACAGGATGTGGCTCAGGTCCATCGTTCCCCTCCCTTTTTTGTATGTGTCTGTTCGATGAAGGGTCAGTCTAGAAAAACCCGGCGCAGCGCGGACCGTTTGAACGCAGTCTGGCGCGGCATACCGACTATCACGTGCGCGGCATTGCATTGCAGGACGGACCGACGCATGCATTGATCATCAAATGCAGATTGAAACCAGATCGACTCGCAACCTGTTTATCGCCTCCGGATAGAAGCCTAAAGTGCGGCGCATCTCAACCCACCGGAGCTTTCCATGCCCGCTCACCCCGTCCTCCGCCCTGTCCTGCTGGCCACCACTGCGCTGGCGCTGCTTGCCGCGCTACCGACGTTCGCCGCAGACGATGAACTCGTCCGCCCGCAACATCTGGCCGCCCCGGACACACCGCAAGCCGCGGCCACCGTGCTGGCGGCACGCCGCTACGCCACCTTCTGGCATACCGGCGATGCGCGCTATGCCACGCAGGCGCTGTCGTCCGACTTTGCCGATCGCACGCTGCCCGCAGGGCGTGTGCAGGGCCAGCAAGGCCCGCTTGACGCTTCTCGAGCCTTCCGCGCCGCCGTGCCCGACATGCGTGTGGAAATCGAAGACATGGTTGTGGCCGGCGACCGTGTGGCCGTGCATCTGCGCTTTCGCGGACACTTCACCGGCGAGTTCGGGCACACGCACGGGCAGAGCCAGCCCATCGACTTCCAAGCATTCGACTTGTACCGCGTGGCCGACGGCAAGATCGCCGAAAACTGGCACCTGGAAGACAACCAGACGCTGCTGGGGCAGATGGGGTTGCAGCCCTGAATTCGCACGGATCTATTAACGCCCTTTAACAAGCTTGCACCCCACTCCCGCTATGCTTCGCCCCTGCTTGCAAGCCGCTTAGCGGCTGCCAGAGCGATAGAAGAAACGAGCCAACGAATACACGAAAACGTCTTCAGGAGAAGCACATGGGAATGGGGTTTCAGGGCGCACTGCGCGCCTGGGCGAGCGCGCTCGCCTGCGCCGGGGTGATGGGGCTGATGGGTGCGGCCGCCGCGCACGCACAATCAGCACCATCGGCTGGTCCGAATCCGGAACAGGAAATCAAGCAGGCCTGGGCTGCCGCCAAGGCCACTGCAAAGGCGGGGCCCACGTCGATCGAACTGCGTGACCAGGCCGCCCTCAAGATCGGCGCGAACCAAGTCTTCATCCCGCAACCGGCCGCCGGCCAGCTCATGCACGCCATGGGCAACGGCAACAACCAGGACTTGCTCGGCCTGGTCATGCCCACCGACGAAGAGAGCGACTGGATGGTGATCGCCGAGTACGAGGCGTCGGGCTACATCAAGGACGACGACGCTAAGGACTGGAACGTCGACGACCTGTTCAAGTCGCTCAAGGAAGGCACCGCTGCCGCCAACGAAGAACGCGAGAAGCGGGGCATCCCCGCGCTGGAGATCCAGGGCTGGGTTGAGCGCCCGCACTATGACGCCGCCACGCACCGCCTGATCTGGTCGATGGCCGCGCGCTCCAAAGGCCAGCCCGCCAACGAGCCGGAATCGGTCAACTACAACACCTACGCACTAGGCCGCGACGGCTACATCAGCCTGAACCTGATCACCGCAAGCGACCACGTCAACGCCGACAAGCCCGCCGTGCAGAAACTGCTGGCCGACCTCGACTTCAAGGACGGCAAGCGCTACACCGACTTCAACGCCAAGACCGACAAGGTGGCTGAGTACGGACTGGCCGCGCTGGTGGGTGGCATCGCTGCCAAGAAGCTGGGCCTGTTTGCCGTGATTGCCGCCTTCCTGGCCAAGTTTGCCAAGGTGGCGATCCTGGCCGTGGCGGGCTTTGGCGCAGCGATTGCCAAGTTCTTCAAGCGCAAGCCGAGCGCCTGATCACGCTGGCACACACGCCATGACCAAACTGCTGATCCTGCTGTTCTCAGGGCTCAAGTTCGGCAAGCTGCTGACCACCGGCGGCACGATGCTGCTGTCGGTGGCGGTGTACGCCTTTGCGTTCGGCTGGCGCTATGCGGTGGGCTTCGTGGTGCTGCTGTTCATCCACGAGATGGGGCATTTCATGGCGGCGCGCCAACGCGGGCTGGCAGTGGGTGCCCCCACCTTCATCCCGTTCGTGGGCGCGTGGATCGACCTCAAAGAGCAGCCGATGGATGTCGAGACCGAGGCCTACATCGGCCTGGCAGGCCCCGTTGCGGGCACGGTTGGGGCGATGCTCTGCTACGGCCTCGCGCGCTATTCCGACAGCCAGTTGCTGCTAGCCCTGGCTTACGCCGGTTGCTTCCTGAACCTGTTCAACCTGATCCCGATGTCGCCGTTTGATGGCGGACGGATTACGGCGGTGCTGTCGCCGCGCATCTGGTTTCTAGGGGTGCCGGTGCTGGTGGCGCTGTTCATGTGGCGGCCGAGTCCGATCCTGATTCTGATTGCCGTGCTGGCTGCCCCGCAGCTGATGAAGGCGTGGCGCTACGATCCGGACGCACCGGAAAACCGCGCGTACTACAGCATCTCCAACGAGTCGCGCCTGACCTACACGGTTTACTACATCGGCCTGGTCGTCTTCCTGGCGATGATGAGTCACGAGTTGCACGACATGCTGGGCAGCGTGCGCGCATAAAAAAACCTCCGCAAATGCGGAGGTTTTTTCTTGGTACTGCGCTTGCTCGGTTTCGCTTTAGGCGAAGTTCGCAGCAACGAAGTCCCAGTTGACCAGGGTCCAGAACGCTTCGACGTACTTCGGACGCGCGTTGCGGTAGTCGATGTAGTAGGCGTGTTCCCACACGTCGCAGGTCAGCAGCGGCTTGGCGTCGGTCGTCAGCGGCGTGGCGGCGTTCGAGGTGGACACCAAGTCCAGCGAGCCGTCGGCCTTCTTCACCAGCCAGGCCCAGCCCGAACCAAACGTGCCAACGGCCGTCTTGGTGAACTCTTCCTTGAACTTGTCGAAGCTGCCCCACTTGGCGTTGATGGCGTCAGCCAGGGCACCGGTCGGAGCGCCGCCGCCGTTCGGCTTCAGGCCGTTCCAGTAGAACGTGTGGTTCCACACCTGTGCGGCGTTGTTGAAGATGCCGCCCGAGGACTTCTTGACGATGTCTTCCAGGCTCAGGTTCTCGAACTCAGTACCCGGGATCAGGTTGTTCAGGTTCGTGACGTAGGTCTGGTGGTGCTTGCCGTAGTGGAACTCCAGGGTTTCCTTGGAGATGGTCGGCGCCAGGGCGTCGAGTGCGTACGGCAGCGGGGGGAGCGTGTGGGCCATTTGTTTTCCCTTCTGTGGGTTGTGTGGGGTTGCGTGCGAGTTGTGCAAACCGGGAGCGACGATTGTAGGAGAGTTGCAAAACCGGCGCAAACAGCGTGCCAAATAGGCGGAATACCCTTGGAACAGGGTACAGAAACGCGCGCAATCGTTATCAGTTCATGCGCCAGTCACATATCGAGCTTGGGCTGCACCTGGGCGATCTCGATGTCGACCGCGCCCTGCGCCAGCCGCGCCTCGATGCGCGCCCGGGCATGCAACGCGTTCGGATCGCGGATGGCGTGACCCTTCGCGTCGAGCAGCACCGCGTAGCCGCGCTCCAGGGTGCGCTGCGGTGCCAGCAACTCCAGGCCGGTGTGCTGCCGCGCCAGGCGCTCCTGCGACCGCGCCAGCGTGTCACGCATGGCGCGTGCCAGCGCGGCTTGGGCCTGTTGCAGCACAGCGCGCTGGCGGGTGACATCCGGGCGGGCGGCCGTCAGGCGCATCGTCAGCAGGCGCTGCACGTGCTCGGCACGCTGCACACGACCGGTCAGCGCAAAACGCAGGCGCCCTTCCAGATGCGACAGTTGCGTACGGCGCTCGCGCATCTGCGCCTGCGGGCTGCGCAGGCGGCGCGCGAGCCAATCGACGGTCTGGGCGCGGCGGTCAAGCTGGCGGCGGAACTGCGCGGACAGCGCATCCCAGTCACGCCCCACGTCACGCAGCATGCGGGCCCGGTCCGGGCTGACAAGTTCTGCGGCACCGGTGGGCGTGGGTGCGCGCACATCGGCCACAAAATCGACGATGGTCACATCGGTTTCATGTCCGACGCCTGCCACGATGGGAATCTCCGAAGCGGCCACGGCACGTGCTACCGGTTCTTCGTTGAAGGCCCACAGATCTTCAATGCTGCCGCCGCCCCGGCACAGGATGACGACATCGACTTCTGCCCGGGCATTGACCGTATCGAGCATGGCGGCAATGCGGTCGGAGGCGCCGGCGCCCTGCACCGGCACCGGATAGACGATCACGGGCACATGCGGCGCCCTCCGGCGCAGCGTGGTCAGCACGTCGCGCAAAGCCGCCGCCTGCAATGAAGTGACAACCCCGATGGCACGCGGATGCCGGGGCAGCGGCCGCTTGCGCTCCGGGTCAAACAAGCCTTGCGCCTCCAGCGCGGCCTTCAGTCGCAGGAAGGCTTCGTACAGGTTGCCCAGCCCGGCACGGCGGATACCCTCGACGCTCAGTTGCAACTCGCCACGCGCCTCGTACATCGTGACCAGCGCGCGCACCTCGACGGCTTCGCCTTCGCGCGGGGTGAAATCGGCGTACTGGTTGCGACCCTTGAACATCACACAGCGGATCTGCGCACCGGCGTCCTTGAGCGAGAAATACCAGTGGCCACTGGCCGCCCGCGTGAAGTTGGAGATCTCACCACGCACCCAGCCCAGTGGAAAGTTGCGTTCAAGCAACCCAGCAATCCGCCGGTTGACCTCGCTGACGGTCAGCACGTCCTGGCCGCCGCGTGTGGGCGCGGCAGGTGCCGGAGTCGCTTGGGTGGTCTGCGCTGCACTCGCCGCTTGGGCGGGAGCATCCATCCAGAAGGGTCGGCGGGAAGACGGCGGCGTGGTCATAAGTGGTCGTGGCGGCGCAATGCGATGGGGCTCCGGGGCAACTTCTACCTTGAATGAGGGAGAGATTCTGCGCCAGCCGGGCTAGCTGTCCACAGCATAACGCCCTTGTCAAGCTTGACAGACGTTACGTGACGCGCTCTCTGCATTTTTACGCAACCCTTTGATTTTTATGAAAAATCGCCTTGTGCCAAAAATTCAGCCGCGCAAGTAATTTCGTTCTGCGTCAAGCATTTAGCGCATGCGCCCCAAGGATGTTCACAAAGTTATCCACAGCAACGCTGGAAAATCAGGATGTGACGCCTAGGCAGTGGATAAATCAGCAGCGGATTGTCACACGCTCGGGGCTCGCATCCCCGATCTTCCGCAGAAAACCCCGGTGCACATTTTTTAAGCGGCGCACCGAACACCCTTATGAATCAGTCACTTAAGGTGCTTGTCCGGGCAATGTCCACAACCCGTCCACAAGACTGTCCCGTATCGGTGTGGATTTCCGGCCAGCTCCGCGGACCACGCCCGGACTTTTCTCGAAATCTGCGCAGAAACCCCGCCTGCACAATTTTTAAGCACAGCACCGGACTCCCTTTTATATCAAGTACTTAACGCGCTTGTTCTGGGAATGTCCACAACCCGTCCACACAACTGTCCCGCAGCGATGTGGATTACCCGCCGGTTTCCACGGGCGGAGGACGTTTTGCCAGTGAATTGGCCACAGGAAGGCCCATTGCATCTTTTTTAAGCACGACACCGAACACCCTTTCACATCAAGCACTTAGCTTGCTTGTTCCGACACTGTCCACAACCCGTCCACAAGACTGTCCCGCTTGGTTGTGGATTGTGCGCGCACTGAATTCTGTGACGACCCTTTGACTGTCGCAGGCGCTTGTCGCTACGGTGCGCCATCGTGTTGCCGAGGCAGGTCCGACGCGCTAGAGTGGCGCCTGTTTTTGCCGCAACGGACCGCGTTCGGGGACGCGGACGGCATGCACAGCAGTCAGGGCGCCAAATGCACGACGAATCGGCGCCCCAAATCAAATTCCTTCCACAACGACAAAACGGGTTGTCCAGTGTTTTCCATCATTCAAGCCGCCGGCTGGCCGATCTGGCCGCTGTTGATTGCCTCGGTGCTCGCCCTCGCGCTCATCATCGAACGCTTCGTCGCTTTGCAGCGCAAGAAGATCATTCCGCCCAAGGTCTATGACGAGGCGCTGGCCGTCGCGCATCAGCGCAAGGCGACGCCGGAAGTGGTGAATACGCTGGAACAAGGCTCGCCGCTGGGCCGCCTGCTGGCCGCCGCGCTGCGCCACGTGGTGCTGCATCCCAACACCACGCGCGACGCCGCCAAGGAAGTCGTGGAAGAAGCCGGCCAGAACGTGGCCCACCGTCTGGAGCGCTACCTGAACGCGCTCGGCACGATCGCCTCGGTGGCACCGCTGATGGGCCTGTTCGGCACCGTGGTCGGCATGATCGAGATCTTCGGCAGCCAGACCGCAGCGGGCACCAACCCGCAAACCCTGGCACACGGTATCTCCGTCGCCCTGTACAACACGGCGCTGGGCCTGGTCGTGGCCATCCCGACGCTGATCTTCTGGCGCTACTTCCGTGGCGTGGTCGACAACTACGTGGCCGAGTTGGAGCACCTGTCGACCATGTACCTCGACGCGATCCTGCCGCCGCGGCGCGGTTGATCCGGGCAACGCATTCCTGAGAACGCCATGCGCTTCCGCCCGCGCCACGCTCGCGAAGAGCCGGAGATCAACCTGATCCCGCTGATCGACGTGCTGCTCGTGATCCTCATCTTCCTGATGATCACGACCACGTATTCCCGCTATACCGAACTGAAGGTCAACCTGCCGACCGCCGACGCTGAAAAGGCGACCGAGCGCCCGGGTCAGATCGTCGTGTCCGTCACGGCTAACGGCGTCTACTCGGTGGACAAACAAGTGCTCGACACGCGCGACGTGACCAGCCTGGCCGATGCCCTGCACGCTGCTGCGGACAAGGCAGGCGGCCGCGAACCCATCGTCGTCGTCAATGCCGATGCGCAAGCCGCGCACCAGGCCGTGGTGAACGTGATGGAAGCCGCCCGCGTGGCCGGCCTGTCGCACCTGACCTTCGCTACACAAACCGGCAACGCTTCTCGCTAAACCCACACGCACGACATGCCCGTCGCCCAGCACCGCCTCGCCAGCTTCGTCACCCGCCAATGGCAGCAACGGGGCTGGTTCGCGTGGGTGATGCGGCCGCTGTCATGGCTGTTTGGGGCGATCAGCGCGCTGCGCCGGCTGCTGTTCCGCTGGGGCTGGCTGCGCTCGGTGCGCCTGCCGATGCCGGTGGTGGTGATCGGCAACGTCACCGTGGGCGGTGCGGGCAAGACGCCGGCCGTGATTGCGCTGGCCTCGGCATTGGCCGATGCTGGCTTGCGCCCGGGCATCGTCTCGCGCGGCTACGGTGTCGAACTCAAACACCCGCGTCCGGTGCGCGAGCATTCCCGCGCGGAAGACGTTGGCGACGAACCGTTGCTCATCGCCCGCGCCACCGATCTGCCGGTGTGGGTCTTCCCCGACCGCGTGCTGTGTGCGCAGACGCTGCTGGCCTCGCACCCGGGCTGCAACGTGATCGTGTGCGACGATGGCCTGCAGCACTACCGCCTGCGCCGCGACATCGAGATCATCGTGTTCGACGCGCGCATGGGTGGCAACGGCTTCCTGCTGCCTGCCGGCCCCCTGCGCGAACCGATGACGCGCAAGCGCGACGCCACGCTCATCAACGACCCGCACTACCGCGCCACGCCGGATCGCCCGAACATCTTCGGCATGCACCTCGCGCTGCAGGACGCCTATAACCTGGCCGACCCAGCGCTGCGCCGCCCGCTCGCGCAGTTCGCCCGCGTGGAAGGCGAGCAACTGCTGGCCGCCGCCGGCATCGGCAACCCGGAGCGTTTCTTCGCCTCGCTGCGCGCCGAGGGCCTTAAGCCCAGCACCCTGCCGCTGCCCGATCACTACGACTTCGCGAACAACCCGTTCGCCGACAGCCACGCCGAGGTGATCCTGATCACCGAAAAGGATGCCGTAAAATGCGGCCATCTCGACGACCCGCGCATCTGGGTGGTGCCGACCACACCGGTGGTCGACGCGGCGCTGGTCGAACAGGTCTGCCAGCGCGTGCGCGCCCTGGCCGATCGCGCGACCGCCAAAGCCGGCGCACAATAACGCCACCACCCCATCCGCTGTACCGGCGCGCTGCCCTACCCTCTGAGCAGCCGCCACGGAGCCTCTACCGCCATGGACAATCGCCTGCTCGAAATCCTCGTCTGCCCGCTGTGCAAGGGCACGCTGCAACACGACCGCGCCAACAACGAACTGATCTGCCACGTCGACAAGCTGGCCTACCCGATCCGCGACGGCATCCCCGTCATGCTGGCTGACGAAGCCCGCCAGACCGTGGAAGGCACGCCGGTCGATCCGGCCTGATGCATCAAGGTTGATCGCCATGTCGCACGCGCCGTTCATCGCTGTCATTCCCGCGCGGCTGGCGTCCACGCGGCTGCCCAACAAACCGCTGGCCGACATTGACGGCAAGCCGATGGTCGTGCGCGTGGCTGAACGCGCGCATCAGTCGTCCGCCGCGCGCGTGGTGGTCGCCACCGACGCCGTCTCGGTCGCCGACGCCTGCATGCAGCACCACGTCGAAGCCGTACTCACGCGCGCCGACCACGCCTCCGGCACCGACCGCCTGGCCGAAGTGGCCACCGTACTGGGGCTGCCCGACGACGCCATCGTCGTCAACGTGCAAGGCGATGAACCGCTGATCGCCCCGACGCTGATCGACAACGTGGCCGCCCACCTGCGCGACCACCCGGATTGCGCCATCGCCACCGCCGCCCACCCGATCCACGACGCCGCCGACGTGTTCAACCCGAATGTCGTCAAGGTCGTACTGGATGCGGCCGAGCGTGCGCTGCTCTTCTCGCGCGCCCCACTGCCCTGGGCACGTGACGTCTGGACGCCCGCCGTACTGGCGCAACCCGCCGCCGAGCGCCCGCTGCCCGCCATGCCGGTGCTGCGCCATATCGGCATCTACGCGTATCGCGCTGGCTTCCTGCGCCGCTTCCCGCAACTGGCCGCCGCGCCACTCGAACAAACCGAGCAGCTCGAGCAATTGCGCGCCATGTGGCACGGCGAACGCATCGCCGTGCTCACCACCGATGACGCCCCGGCCGCTGGTGTCGATACGCCGGAAGACCTCGCCCGTGTGCGCGCCGCCTGGAGTGAACTGCTGGCCCAGGACGGCCCCTGAACGCATCGATTTCAAGGAACTTGCAGCCGCCACGCCGAAACCCCGGCGCTGGCATGGCATAATCGCGAGGACGACAAGTCGCATGCCAGCGCCCACGCACGGCGCCGCAGCGGCTGCAGGGAGACAAATCGAGCCTTCGGTGCCGCCGTCCGGCGAGCGCCTGTTCCATCCAGTGTCCCGGTAAGGCTGGCGTCAACTTCGCCCGCTAGGCTGCCTGTTTGCGTCAAATGCGTTGCCATGGCGTAACGGGCGCGCATCTAGGCGTTTTGGGAATCCGCCCTTCTCGGACCGATTCCCAACGCGCTTCACGCTGTCTGACAGCGCGACAGGAATTTAAAACTTGAGGAACTCGTCACCATGCGGTTGATTCTGTTGGGCGCGCCCGGCGCCGGCAAAGGTACGCAAGCCAAATTCATCTGCGAGAAATTCGGTATTCCGCAGATCTCCACCGGCGACATGCTGCGCGCCGCCGTCAAGGCCGGCACCCCGCTGGGTATCGAAGCCAAGAAAGTGATGGACGCCGGCGGCCTGGTGTCGGACGACATCATCATCGGCCTGGTGAAAGACCGCCTGCAGCAGCCTGATTGCAAGAACGGCTACCTGTTCGACGGCTTCCCGCGCACCATCCCGCAAGCGGAAGCCATGAAGGATGCCGCCGTGGCCATCGACTACGTGCTGGAAATCGACGTGCCGTTCGACGCCATCATCGAGCGCATGAGCGGCCGCCGCGTGCATGTGGCCTCGGGCCGCACGTATCACATCAAGTTCAACCCGCCCAAGACCGAAGGCGTGGACGACGAAACCGGCGAACCCCTCATCCAGCGCGACGACGACAAGGAAGAAACCGTGCGCAAGCGCCTGGCCGTGTACGAAAGCCAGACGCGTCCGCTGGTGGATTACTACTCGCAGTGGGCTGCCAACGGTAACGGCGCCGCCAAGGTTGCGCCGCCTAAGTACCGCAAGATCGTCGGTGTGGGCAACGTGGATGAAATCACCGCCCGCGCGTTCGGTGCATTGCAGGACTGAACGCACTCCGCTTTACCGACCCGCTGACAAAAACGGCGCCTCCTGATCGAGGCGCCGTTTTTTTTCGCGATCGCCAACGGCTTCGCGCTACCATATGACGTTGACGTAAACGTCAAGTAACTCGCAGACCACACACAAGGAGACACGGCATGGAGATTCGCGACCAGGTATTCATCGTCACCGGCGGGGCATCGGGACTGGGCGCCGGCACGGCACGCACGCTGGCAGAAGCCGGCGGCAAAGTGGTGATTGCGGACCTGAACGAAGCGGCGGGCACAGCGCTGGCGCAAGAGCTGGGCGGCCGCTTCGTGCGCTGCGACGTCGCATCGGAGGCCGATGGGCAGGCCGTAGTCGACGCGGCCACGTCGCTGGGCACGCTGCGCGGGCTGGTGAACTGCGCCGGCATCGCCACGGCGTCGCGCACGGTAGGCAAGACGGGGCCGCATCCGCTGGATCAGTTTGCACGCGTGATCAACGTCAATCTGGTCGGCACGTTCAACATGATCCGGTTGGCGGCGACGGCCATGGCGGGTAACACGCCCAATGCCGGCGGCGAGCGTGGCGTGATCATCAATACGGCCTCCGTGGCGGCGTTCGATGGGCAGATCGGCCAGGCGGCCTATGCGGCATCCAAGGGCGGCGTGGTGGCGATGACGCTGGCGATTGCACGTGACCTGTCGCGCGACGGCATCCGCGTGATGACAATTGCACCGGGCATCTTCGAGACGCCGATGCTGCTGGGCATGCCGCCTGAAGTGCAGGATGCGCTGGGCAAGATGGTGCCGTTCCCGCCGCGCCTTGGTAAGCCAGCGGAGTATGCGCAGCTTGCACGCGCCATCGTCGAGAACCCGATGCTCAATGGCGAGACCATCCGCCTGGACGGCGCCATCCGCATGCAGCCGAAGTAAGCAGCGCGATCAGGCGGCCATTAGGCGGTAGGCAGCGCCATCCGGCGAATCATCTGCCACGCCGCCTCGGCCGCCGGCGAGAGCGACCGGTCATGCCGGCGCGCCAGCACGATGCCGCGCGTCTCCTTGGGTGTAAGCGGCACCGACACCAGTTGCGACGACGACGGCAGCGGCAACGACAGCGCCGGCACCACGCCCGCGCCAATGCCGGCATCCACCATGCCGAACACGGCACTGCTATGCCCCATCTCTTGTGCCACATCGGGCTGCACCCCGTGGCGCAGGAAGATGCGGTCGATCAGCGGACGGCTACCCGACGCATGATCGAGCAGCACGACCGGCGTGCGGTGCAGGTCTTTCCAGCGCACGCTGCTGCGCTGGGCGAATGGATGGTCGCGACGGCAAACGAGGCAGAACGGGTCGGTCAGCAGCGGCTCCGTCCACAGGCCTTCGGTATCGAGCGGCTCCACCACCACACCGAAATCCGCCCCACCCGTGCGGATCAATTGCAGCGTGTCGACCTGCACGGAGTCACGCACGATCATGCGGATGTCCGGGTAGCGCGCCGCACATTCCGCCACGTACAGCGGCATCAAACGCGTCGACACCGTCGGGCTGGACGCCACCACCACGCGCCCGCGCCGCTGCTCGCCCACCTGGCGCGCTTGATGCAGCGTGTCATCCAGATCGGCAACCAGACGATCGAGCGCGGTTGCCAGTGAGCGCCCCACTTCCGTCAACACCACTTCGCGCGTGGTGCGGTCGAGCAGCTTCAGGCCCAACTCGCCTTCCAGCTCCGAGATGGAGCGGCTGACAGCCGGCTGCGTCAGGCCGATTGTGTCGCCCGCGCGACTGAAGCTGTGCGCACGTGCCACCGCCAGAAAGACACGCAACTGCCGCAGGGTCACATTCATGCTGAAGCCGTATGAATTGATTCGATCAATGCATTTGTATTCTAGATAGGGATGTTGTGCAATAGCGCCTATCCCCCAATCCAACCCGCGCCGTCACGCAATGGTGATGGTGCACGCACATGAAGATTCCGCTGTTGTCTCGTATTGATGGATTCATCCAGGCCATGCTGGTCATGGTTGCGCTGGCCTTGTTCTTCCCCGCCCTGGGTGCCAGCGATGGCCCGTTGCATCTGGATGTGGTCACCATCGTCGGCGTGTCGCTGGTGTTCTTCCTGCACGGCGCGGCGCTCTCGCGCGAGAAGATCGTTGAAGGCGCGCGTAACTGGCGCCTGCACCTGTTTGTGCAGAGCTGCACGTTCATCCTGTTCCCGCTGATTGGCGCGGTGATCCTGTTTGTGTGCAAGCCGTTCATCCCGGCCGAGCTGCTGCTGGGCGTGTTCTACCTGTGCGCGCTACCGTCTACCGTGTCGTCGTCCGTGGCGATGACGGCAATGGCCAAGGGCAACGTGCCGGCCGCGATCTTCAACGCCACCATCTCCGGCCTGATCGGCATGATTGCCACGCCGCTGCTGATGAGCTTCGTGATCCAGGCATCGGGCGCAGAACTGTCGGTGGGCAAAGCGCTGCTGGGCGTGGCCGAACAACTGCTGTTGCCGTTCGTGCTCGGTCAGTTGCTGCGCCCGGTGATTGGCGGACTCATCACCAAGTACAAGGCGATCATCAACAAGGTGGATCGCGTGGTGATCCTGCTGATCGTGTTCAACTCGTTTGCTGACTCGACGCACGCGGGCGTGTGGTCGAAGTATCCGTGGGAAACGATCGTGGCCGTGGCGATCATGAGCGGTGCGCTGCTGTTTGTCGTGCTGGGCGCGACGACGTGGCTCTCGCGGCGTTCAGGCTTTGGTCTGGCCGATGAAATTACCGCGGTGTTCTGCGGCTCCAAGAAAAGCCTAGCCAACGGCATTCCGATGGCGAAGATCCTGTTTGCGGGCAACCCCGCCCTCGGCCTGATCGTGCTGCCGACCATGATCTACCACCAGTTGCAGTTGATCGTATGCTCGGCACTGGCGCGCAAGTATGCGGATCGCATGGCACGCGCCGAAGCCAGCACTGGCGCGCCGGCCAGCCGTCCGGCGTAATCACAGGGTCATCAAGCCCGTCGTTTCCGGCCAGTGGTAGGTGTGCACCCAGGCATGCCCACCATCGGCCGTCTCCAGCCAATCGCGGCTGACCAGCACACCGCCCAGGGCTTCGTAGAAGCCGATTGCGGCGGTGTTCGCCTCGTACACCAGCAGATGCAGTTGCGCGACACCTTGGGCCGCAGCCCAACGGGTAGCCTCGCCCATCAGGCGCTTGCCGACACCGTGGCCACGTGCGGCAGGCAGTAGGTGGAGGTTGTCGACGAGCGCGCCCCACGGCGCGTCGTCATGCAGCAGTGCGCAAAGGAATCCGATGGTCTGGCCGTCGAGATCGGCACACCAGACGTGCTGACCGGCCACAGGTGCCGTCATGCGCGCATGCCACTTCGCCTGCATGTCGGCCTGCGCCGCGCCATCGAGGTAGGCATCCGAGAGGATGCCCTGCCCGCGATACGCGCTCTGCCAGCTCTGCGTGTGGATGCTGGCGATGGCGTCCGCATCGGCCATGCTGCCTTGGCGAAAAACAACTGCAGCCATCAGACGCCCGGGTTGTGCGACAGCGGCGGGTTCTTGGCGAAGTACGCGCGGATGCCGCGCAGGATCGCGTCGGCCAGCTGGTTCTGATGGCCCAGATCGTTGAGTTTGGCCTCTTCTTCCGGATTGGAGATGAAGGCGGTCTCAACCAGGATCGATGGAATATCCGGCGCCTTGAGCACTGCAAACCCGGCCTGCTCCACAGCCCCCTTGTGCAGGCGGTTGATGCCGCCAATCTGCTCCAGCACGGCACGGCCGACCTTCATGCTGTCGCTGATCTGCGCGGTGGTTGAGAGATCCAGCAGCACACGCGTGACCTGTGCGTCCTTCGAGCCCAGGTTGGCGCCGCCGATCATGTCCGCGGCATTCTCCTTGTTGGCGAGCCACTTGGCTTGCGCGCTGGAGGCGCCACGGTCGGACAACGCAAACACGGACGCCCCACGCGCTTCCGGCGTGACAAATGCATCGGCGTGGATGGAGACGAACAGGTCGGCCTGCACGCGTCGTGCCTTCTGCACGCGCACGCCCAACGGGACAAAGTAGTCGGAATCGCGCGTCATCATGGCGCGCATGTTGGGCTGGGCGTCGATCTTGGCCTTGAGCATGCGGGCAATCGACAGCACCACGTCTTTCTCATGCGTACCGGCAGCACCAGTGGCGCCCGGGTCTTCGCCGCCGTGGCCGGGGTCGATGGCAACGGTCAGCAGACGGCGCATGCGCGTGCCGCCTGCCGGTGCACGCGGCACGGGCTGCTCGGGCACGATCTCCAGCGGCGGCAAGGATGACGACGGTGGCGGCGCATTGGCCAGCGTCGATGGCGGCGTCGCGGGTTTCACGGGCGGCGTCTTGACCGGCGGCGTACGGCTGGCAATCGTCGGGCGCGAGTCATTGGCCGGCGGCAATGCCGGCGTGGCGGAGCCACTGCTCTCGCGGCGAGCCAATGCGGCGATCGGGTCATCGTCGTCCGCCGAAGACGATGACGGCGGCATCGGCGTGCCGCCCGAGGCGGCAAAGCGCTCCTGCTTGCTTTCGGTCGCCTGCACGAGCTGCATCAGCGGATCGGGCGGATTGGTCGGGTACAGATCGAACACCAGCCGGTTGCGATAACCGGCAATCGGCAGCAGCGTAAAGACCTGCGGGTTGACGCTCTCCTTCAGGTCAAACACCAGGCGCACCACGCTGGGCCGGTTCTGGCCCACGCGCACCTGGCGGATGTACGGATCGTTCGGCGTGATCTTGGCGACCAGTTCGCGCAGGGTCGGATTCAGGTCCAGCCCCTCGACGTCGACCATCAGGCGATCCGGATCCTTGATGAGCTGGTGCGTGGCCTTGAGCGCGACGTCGGATTCGATGGTCACGCGCGTGTAGTCCTCCGCCGGCCACACGCGCACCGCCACGATGTTGGCGCCACGTGCGATCTGCGTGCCGGCCAGGCTGAGGATGACGGTCCCCGCACCGGCCTTGGCGATGCGTGTGAGCCATTGCCTGCGGGCCTGGCTCGGCAGGGTGGGATCGTCCGGTTGATCGGTCGGCAGATGCTTGATCAGCATGGGGGCAGAGGTTGCAACGACTGTAGGAGTTGAAGGCCGGTCTGCGTGCGAGCACTCAGACGGGCCAGGCGCGGTGCATGTTCAACGCCGTCATCGTAGGTTTCGTGCACAACATCGACGGCCAAAGCGACATGCAGGTCGGGCGTACCGAGCAGCGCCTGTGCCTTCTCGGGCCATTCGACCAGGCACAGTGCGGGTTCGGCAAAGCAATCGCGAAAGCCGGCGTCGGTCCATTCTTCCGGGTCGGCGAAGCGGTACAGGTCGAAGTGATAGACCTTCTGCGTGCCGGTGGTTCCTGCAACATCGTATGGCTCGACCAGCGTATAGGTGGGGCTGCGCACGCGCCCGGTGTGTCCCAGGCCACGCAAAATGGCCCGCGAAAGCGTGGTCTTGCCCGCGCCCAGATCCCCCGAGAGCTGCACCTGCACGGGCCGCGGACCCAGCGCCAGCACGGCCTGAGCGAGCGCCGCCCCGAAGGCCGACGTGGCCGCCTCGTCGACGAGCGGCACGGTGCGCTCGGCAAGCGGTGAGTTCAGACCAGCGGGAGTATCAACAGGGGGCACAGTAGGCATTGCGTACAATTTAGGCATGTCCGCGACCCCCACGCCAGCGCCCAAAGCAGCGCTCGAAACGAACCTCGATACGCGCCTGCCTACCGATGCGGCAGATGTCGCTGCGCTGGTTGCGCAGATCCGCACCTGGGGCGCTGAGCTCGGCTTCGATGCCATCCGCATCGCCAGCGTCGACCTATCGCACGCTGAAGAAGGGCTCCAGACGTGGCTTGCGCAGGGGTTTCACGGTGACATGGATTATATGGCGAACCATGGATTGCTCCGTGCACGTCCCGCCGAACTTGTTGCCGGAACGGTACGCGCCGTGGTCGCACGGATGCCGTATCTGCCACATGACACCCATGCGCACCCGGATCAGCAAGTAGCAGGCAGCGACTGGCGCACCATCGAATGGGACCGCATGCGCCGCCCCCAAGACGCCACCATCTCGCTCTACGCACGCGGCCGGGACTACCACAAGGTGCTGCGCCAGCGCCTGCAGAAGCTCGCCGAGAAGATTGCCGGCGCGGTCGGGCCGTATGGCTTTCGTGTGTTCACGGATTCCGCACCGGTGCTCGAAGTGGCGCTGGCCAGCAACGGCGGCCTGGGCTGGCGCGGCAAGCACACGCTGCTGCTCGATCGCGATGCCGGCTCGATGTTCTTCCTCGGCGAGATCCTGATCGACTTGCCGCTGCCGATCGACCCACCGGTCGAGCCCCACTGCGGCAACTGCACGCGCTGCATTGACGTCTGCCCCACGCAGGCGATCGTTGCCCCATACACGGTGGACGCCCGCCGCTGCATCTCGTACCTGACCATCGAGCACAAGGGCAGCATCCCCGTCGAGCTGCGCGAGGCGATGGGCAACCGCGTCTACGGCTGCGACGATTGCCAGCTCATCTGCCCGTGGAACAAGTTTGCGGTGCCGGCCAACCTGCCCGATTTTGACGTGCGCAATGGATTGGATGCGGCAACGCTGGTCGACCTGTTCGGTTGGACGGAAAGCGAATTCAACCAGCGCCTAGAAGGCAGCCCGATCCGGCGCATCGGCCATGAGCGCTGGCTGCGCAACATTGCGGTGGCGCTGGGCAACGCGCTGCGTGGGCCGTTGCCGGAGGCATCGCGTGCGCAATTGCGGGCTGCGTTGCACGCGCGGGCTGATCACCCCTCGGAACTCGTACGCGAGCACGTCGTCTGGGCACTGGCAGTCTGACGGCAATTCAAACTCCGGCGCTTTAATCCCCTATTGGAATCAGGGGCGGATATTGTTTTAAAAACAAGACAATTCACATCTAGCACAAATAGAAGAAACCGTGGTTAACGCCAGATGAAGCCGGGCCTTATATCTAGCGGCAAGCAAACGGTTGCGAATCAGGGCAGACACCAATGGTTTTGAAATAGAAAATTGCAAAAATAGAGCCTCACAAAAAACCGCGTGTTTTCGATGTTCTCCGCCCTGTTTTTCCTCCGCCGCGCATTGCGTTTTGAAGTGCGTGTCCGTGCATCCAATCGCATGTCCATGGTTCGACGTGCATGGCGCCACGGCATTGCAGGCACCGCACTGCTGGCCGCCTGCACGCTGCCGGCCTGGGCGACGGTGGACATCGAGGGCGTGCACTTTGACGACGCTGCACGCCTGGCCGGCCGCGAGCTGCCGCTCAACGGCACGGGGCTGCGCTCGGTGTTCGTCATCAAGGGCTATGTGGCGGGCCTGTATCTGCCCGAGCGCGCCAAGAACGCGGCGCTGATCCTGGCCATGAAGGGGCCGAAGCGGCTGCAGATCCACCCGCTGCGTGATGTGGGAGCCGACACCTTCATCCGCGCACTGAATGACGGCATCCACCACAACCAGACCGAGATTCAACTGCAGCGGCTGTCCGATCGCCTGACGCAGCTGGAAGACGCCATGCGCCAGATCGGCTCCACCCGTCGTGGCGACACCATCAACTTCGACTACACGCCCGACGCGGGCACCACGGTCAGCATCAACGGTGTGGCGCGCGGCAAGCCCATCCCCGGCGAAGATTTCTACCAGGCCGTGCTCAGCATCTTCATCGGCAACAACCCGGTCGACCGGGATCTGAAAAGCGGGCTGCTCGGAAGCTGACGATTCCGCGCCGCGTTGCGTCACCTAGCGACGTGCTAGATTCGCGGGATCGCTTTTCCGCGCCGGACTCCGTCATGCCATCCCCTTTCGATGCCGTTCTCGCAGCGCCCTTCGGCAAGCTGGGCGTGCGTGTGGCCGACGGCTCTCTGCGTGAACTCACCTATCTGCCGGAGAGCACGCCCACGGTCGACTCCAGCCATGCGCTGATCCGCAAACTGGCGCGCCAGCTCGACGCGTACTACGGCAACCCCAACGCCGCCTTCGATGTGCCGCTTGCGCCTGCCGGCACGGATTTCCAGCGCCGCGTGTGGAACGCCATCAGCGCGATCCCCTGCGGCAGCGTGATCACCTACGGCACCATCGCCAAGCAGATCGGCAGCGTGCCGCGCGCGGTGGGCCAGGCATGCGGCGACAACTGGTTCCCGATCCTGATCCCATGCCACCGCGTGGTGAGCGCGTCGGGCATCGGCGGGTTCTCGCACCACACGGATGGCTACCTGCTGAACATCAAGCACTGGCTGCTGCGCCATGAAGGCGTGATGCTGATATGAGAAAAGCTGCACCAAAAGACGCCGAAACCACGGCCCTGCCCCCGCAGAGTGCCGATGCCATCCAACGTTTCTGCGATGCGCTCTGGCTGGAAGACGGCCTCGCGCGCAACACGCTCGATGCGTACCGGCGCGACCTGACGCTTTACGCGCACTGGCTGGCCGAGCGCAGCAAATCCATCGCCGAAACCGAAGACGGCGACCTGGCCGACTACTTTGCCGCACGCCATGCCGAGAGCCGCGCCTCCACGGCCAACCGACGTCGCACGGTGTTCAAGCGGTTCTTCGTATGGGCATTGCGCGAGCACGTGGTGACCACCGATCCATCGCGCCTGCTGCCAACGGCCAAGCAACCGCCGCGCTATCCGAAGACGCTGTCCGAAGCACAGGTTGAGGCGCTCATCAATGCGCCCGATGTCGACACGCCGCTCGGCCTGCGTGACCGCGCCATGATCGAGCTGATGTATGCGAGCGGCCTGCGCGTGTCGGAAATCGTCGCGTTGAAGACGGTGGAAGTCGGCCTGAACGAAGGGGTGGTGCGCGTGATCGGCGGCAAAGGCGGCAAGGACCGGCTGGTGCCGTTTGGTGCCGAGGCCGGCGACTGGCTGCGGCGCTATCTGCGTGATGGCCGTACAACACTCCTCGGTGAGCGGACTGCCGATGCGCTGTTCGTCACCGCACGTGGCGAAGGCATGACGCGCCAGGCGTTCTGGCACATCATCAAGCGCTATGCGTTGCGCGCGGACATTCACGCACCACTCTCCCCGCACACGCTGCGCCACGCGTTCGCCACGCACCTGCTCAACCACGGTGCGGATCTGCGCGTGGTGCAGATGCTGCTCGGCCACGCAGATATTTCCACCACGCAGATCTACACCCACGTCGCGCGCGAGCGGCTGCGCACGCTGCACGCGCAACACCATCCACGCGGATAGTTTCTCGACCCTGATGAGCAAGTCCAAACACGTTTCCGAAACGCCCGCCACGCAGTTCCTCAAGGCACACGGCGTCGCCTTTACCGAACACACCTACGACTATGTCGACAAGGGCGGCACGACTGAATCGTCGCGCCAGCTTGGCGTGGATGAGCACGCCGTCGTCAAGACGCTGGTAATGGAAGACGAGCACGCCAAGCCGCTGATCGTGCTGATGCATGGCGATTGCTCGGTCTCCACCAAGAACCTCGCGCGCCAGACCGGGCGCAAGAGCGTGCAGCCGTGCAAGCCCGAGGTGGCGCAGCGACATAGCGGTTACCTCGTCGGCGGTACGTCGCCGTTTGGCGTGCGCAAGGCGATGCCGGTGTATGTGGAAGCGAGCGTGCTGGAGCTGGAGCGCATCTATATCAACGGCGGGCGGCGCGGCTTTCTGGTGAGCATCGCGCCCGGCGTGCTGACCACGGTGCTGAACGCGCAGCCCGTCAACTGTGCAAACCCCGATTGAAACGAACGCGGTGGCTGGGGCACGCTTGCGGCCACGCTACAATCCCGCAGCCTGATTTCTCAGAACCCTTATGTCCCCAGTCGTCGCAACCGTCCTTTTTGCCGTAGCCGCCTACCTGATCGGCTCCGTCTCGTTTGCCGTGGTAGTGAGCCGCGTCATGGGCTTGGCCGACCCGCGCACCTACGGCTCGGGCAACCCCGGCGCCACCAACGTGCTGCGCTCGGGCAACAAGAAGGCGGCCATCCTCACGTTGCTGGGCGATGCGGCCAAGGGCTGGCTGGCGGTGTGGCTCGCGCTACTGCTGGCACCGCGCTTTGGCGTCGATGAGGTTGGCATTGCGCTGGTCGTAATCGCCGTGTTCCTGGGCCACCTGTATCCGGTGTTCCACCGCTTTGCCGGCGGCAAGGGCGTGGCCACTGCGGCCGGCATCCTGCTGGCGATCAACGTGTGGCTGGGGCTGGCGACGCTGGCCACCTGGCTCATCATCGCGGTTTTCTTCCGCTATTCGTCGCTGGCGGCGCTGGTGTCGGCCGTGTTCGCGCCGTTTTTCTATGTGCTGATGTTCGGCTTCGACTGGATTGCCGGTGCGGTTGCGCTGATGGCCGTACTGCTGATCGCGCGCCACCGCGCCAATATCGCCAAGCTGCTCGCCGGCAAGGAAAGCCGCATCGGCGAGAAAAAGAAAGCCGCCTAGTTGCGCAACTCGGCGCGCACCGAATGCGCGCGCCGATGTTCTCCTGGCGGCCGCCCCGTGTGCCGCCGGATCAACCGCCGGAAGGCGGACATATCCTGATAGCCGCACTGCTCGGCAATCGTTGTCAGGCTCAGCGTGCTGACTTCCAACAGGTGACACGCGCGCTCTACGCGCAGCCGGTGCAGCAATTGCAGCGGCGACGTCCCCACGGTTTTCGTGAAATGCCGCAACAGCGTCCGCTCGCTGGTGGAGGCGGCGTCCGCGAGTTTTCCCAAGTCAAACGGTTCATGCAGATGCTGCTGCAGGTAGCGCCGCGCACGCAGCACCACGCTGTCGCGGATGGCCGGCTTGCTGCGCAGCCAGATGCCGATGGCCTCCCCACGTGACGGCTGATCGAGCACCGTATTGCCCAGCGTGCGCGCAAGCCGCGCATCGGCCAGCCGCCCGAGCACGCGGTGCATGAGCGCAACGCCGTGCTCCATCGCCCGTGCGGTGACCACATTGCCGCTGCTCACGATCGCCTGCGCCGGCACCACCTTCAAATGGGGGAAATTGCCCTGCACCCAACCGGCAATCAGCCATGTCACCGTCAGCCGTTGGCCGGCGGGCAGCACATCGGCCAGCATTGCGACGCCCGTAAAAGGCGAGGCGACAAGACGCCCCGCCTGCAGATATCGGCGGATCGTGGCGCGCTCCACTTCCAGTAGCGCCAGACGCTGCTCCAGCGTGCCGATATGGTCGAAATGCACGGGCGGCACAATCAGCGCATCACCGAGCTCCGCGTCGTCTTCCGGCAACGCGTCACAGCGGCAGGCTAGCGTCTTCGCAGCTGCCTGCCAGCGTGCCCGATCCCGCGCGACGAGGCGCCAGCCAAACACCGGGGCCTTGGCGGCATTGGCGCGCTTGCCGGCCTGCATCGACGCCAGCGCATTGGCCACGCCGAGCGTGTCGGCAGCCGTTGACAGGGTGGAAAAACCAGCGTCGGGAAAGGTCAACAGATCGATATTGGGCATGCCGAAGTATAGGCGTGGTCAGCCATCTACGTGGCGGGATTAACCCCATCTTTGGCGGGAATACCTCTTTCGGATCAGACCTGTCCGATTGAGGATGCGACGGTGGTTGCGCACAGACACAGCCGCCCATAACGACACCGACATCAGGAGACAACGCACGATGCACCGATTCATGCAGGAATCCGCACTGCGCAGCACGTTGGCCATGGCCGCCCTTGCGGCGCTGGCCGGCTGCGCAAGCACCGCCGACAGCGGCTGGGCCACGCCCTCGGACACCGGCTTCTCGGCCGAGATCAGCCGCACCCGCTTCGGCATTCCGCACGTGCGCGCCAATGATTACGCGAGCCTTGGCTTCGGCATGGCCTACGCCTATGCGCAGGACAACGTCTGCCTGCTGGCCGATCAGGTCGTCACCGTCAACGGCGAGCGCTCGAAGACCTTTGGGCCGGACGGCACCGTCACCGTATCGTTCAAGCCGATTCCGAACACGCAATCCGATGCTTTCTTCAAGGGCGCCTTCGACGAAGCCGGCCTGCGCGCGGGCTATGCGCAGATGTCGCCCGAAGCGCGCGAACTGCTGCGCGGCTACCTCGCCGGCTACAACCGCTATCTGAAAGACACGCCGGCCGCCGACCGCCCCGCCGCCTGCCGCAACGCCGCCTGGGTGCGCCCGCTCACACTGGCCGACATGATGCGCATGGGCGAAGAGAAGTCCATTCAAGCCAGCGCGGGCGCCATGCTGCAGGGCATCGTGGCAGCGCAACCGCCAGGCGGTGCACCGGCGTCTGCCGTCATTCCGCCGCATGCCGTCGACACCGCCGCGCTCGACCGCGACCTGCAATTGCGCGACATGCCGATCGGCTCGAACGGCTGGGCCTTCGGCAAGGCCGCCACCGACAACGGCCGCGGCGTGCTGCTCGGCAACCCGCACTTCCCGTGGACGACCACCAACCGCTTCTACCAGGTGCACCTGACGGTGCCCGGCAAGCTGGACGTGATGGGCGCATCGATTGCCGCCTTCCCCGTCGTCAGCATCGGCTTCAACAAGGACGTGGCGTGGACGCACACTGTCTCCACCGGCCGCCGCTTCACGCTGTTCGAACTCAAGCTGGCCGAGGGCGACCCGACCACGTACCTGATCGACGGCAAGCCGCACAAGATGACCACGCGCACCGTGGCGTTTGACGTGAAGCTGCCCGACGGTCGCATCGAGCGCCGCACGCACACCTTCTACGACACCGTGTACGGCCCGGTCCTGTCGATGCCTGCCGGCGGCATGCCGTGGACCTCGCAGAAGGCCTACACGCTGCGCGACGCCAACCGCAATAACACACGCTCGATCGACACGTGGCTGCACATCGCGCAGGCGAAGGACGTGGCGGGCATCCGCCAAGCCATCGGCAACCTCGGCATCCCCTGGGTCAACACGATTGCCACCGACCGCAATGGCCGCGCGCTGTTTGCCGATGTGTCGACTACGCCGGATGTTTCCGCCGATGCGCTCAAGCGCTGCGCGCCGTCGCCGCTGGCTGACAAGCTGTTCAAAGGCGTGGGGCTGGTGCTGCTCGACGGCTCGCGCAGCGCGTGCGACTGGCAGGTTGATCCGGCATCGCCCGTGCCGGGGCTGGTGGCGCCTGCGCGCATGCCGGTGCTGGAGCGCGATGACTACGTCGCCAACAGCAACGACAGTTCGTGGCTGACCAACCCGGCGCAGAAGCTGACCGGCTTCTCACCCGTGATGGGCTCGACCGACGTGCCGCAGCGCCTGCGCACCCGCATCGGCATCATCGAGATCGAACGCCGCCTGAATGGCACCGATGGCCTGCCCGGCAACAAGGTCAACCTGCCGAACCTGCAGGCGATGATCTTCCGCGATGCCAACCTCGCCGGCCACCTCGTGCGCGACGATCTGCTGGCCGCGTGCAAGGCCGGTAGTGGCAACTTCGATGCCGATGTGCGCGACGGTTGCGCTGCCCTCGCGCAATGGAACCTCACGAGCAATGCCGACGCCCGCGCCGGCCACCTCTTCCGCGAGTTCTGGATGCGCGCCAAGGACATCCCGCACGTCTACGCGGTCGACTTCAATCCGGCCGACCCGATCTACACGCCGCGCGGCCTGCGCGTGAGCGATGCCACCGTACGCACGGCTGTGTTCAAGGCGCTCAAGGACGCTGTGGGCGCAGTGCGCACCGCGGGCTTTGCGCTGGATGCCCCGCTGGGCACCGTGCAGGCAGCCCACGCACCGGGCGGCGATATCGCCCTGCACGGCGGCGAGGAGTACGAAGGCGTGCTCAACAAGCTGCAAAGCACGCCGATCGGACCAAAGGGGCTGCAGGTGTATTTCGGCACCAGCTACATCCAGACCGTCACGTTCGACGACCAGGGGCCGGTGGCCGATGCGCTGCTCACCTATGGCGAGTCGAGTGACCCGGCTTCGCCGCATGCGTTTGACCAGATGCGTGAGTTCTCGGCCAAGCGCTGGAATCGGCTGCCGTTCTCGGAGGCCTCCATTGCAGCGGACCCTGCGCTGAAGGTGACCAAGCTGTCGCAGTAACGCAGCGCGTGCGTCGTCCCCGTGCAACGCGGGGACGCGTCCTTTTGCCGCGCATCAGGACGATTCCGCCTGCCTGAACCACTCTTGCCAGTTGTTCACAGAAGGCGCCGCGCATTTCCGGTATCACCCGAGCTGGCCCGCGTTCATCGCGGGCCGTTTCTTTTGGTGCATTCGGCGCACAACAACCCATTGAGAGAGACACCCAGCCATGGCCACTCGCATAGAACACGACCTGCTCGGCGACCGCGACATCCCCAACGACAAGTACTACGGCGTCCACACGCTGCGCGCGCTGGAGAACTTTCCGATTACCGGCACGCCCATTTCGGTCTATCCGCAATTGATCAACGCGCTGGCCAGCGTCAAGGCTGCTGCAGCACTCGCCAATCACGAACTCGGTCTATTGGACAAGACGCGCGCAGACGCCATCGTCGCCGCATGCAAGCAGGTACAGGCCGGCGTCGCGCACGAGCACTTTGTCGTCGACGTCATCCAGGGCGGTGCCGGCACCTCCACCAACATGAACGCCAACGAGGTCATTGCCAACCTCGCGCTCGAACAGCTCGGCCACGCACGCGGCGCGTATGAGCACCTGCACCCCAACGAGCACGTGAACATGAGCCAAAGCACCAACGACGACTATCCGACGGCGCTGCACATCGCCACGCACGATCTCGTGCTGGAACTGGTGGAAGCGATGAGCGTGCTGCGTGCGTCGTTCGAGCGCAAGGCCAACGAATTCCGCAGCGTGCTGAAGATGGGCCGCACGCAACTGCAAGACGCCGTGCCGATGACGCTGGGCCAGGAGTTCGGCAGCTACGCAGTCGGCTTGGCCGAAGATCAGGCGCGGTTGCTCGAAGCGCTGTCGACCATCCGCGAAATCAACCTAGGCGCCACGGCCATCGGCACCGGCATCAACACGCACCCGGATTACGCAGAGGCCGCGCGCAAGCATCTGGCGCAGATCACCGGCATCCCGCTGATCACTGCGCAGGATCTGGTGGCGGCAACGCCTGACGTGGGCGCGTTCATGCACATCTCTGGCGTGCTCAAGCGCATGGCGGCCAAGCTGTCGAAAACGTGCAACGACTTGCGCCTGCTCTCCAGCGGCCCGCGCGCCGGTATGGGCGAGATCAACCTGCCGCCCATGCAGGCCGGCTCCAGCATCATGCCGGGCAAGGTGAATCCGGTGATTCCGGAAGTGGTCAACCAGATCGCCTACGAGGTGATCGGCAACGATGTCACCATCACCTTTGCCGCCGAGGCTGGGCAGCTTCAGCTCAACGCCTTCGAGCCCGTCATTGCGCACAGCCTGTTCAAGAGCCTGGTGCATCTGCGCAATGGCTGCCTGACGCTGGCCGACAAGTGCGTCAACGGCATCACCGCCAACGTCGACCACCTGCGCGACAACGTGGAGCGCTCGATCGGCATCGTCACGGCGCTGAACCCGCACATCGGCTACACCAACGCCACGGCCATCGCGCAGGAAGCATTGGTGAGCGGCGCCAGCGTGTATCAGCTCGTGCTGGACAAGCGCCTGCTCAGTCAGGAAGCGCTGGATGAGATTCTGCAGCCCGAGATGCTGACGCAGCCGCGCGCGGTGGCGGCAGGTTAACCCGCGTAGCAAACAAAAACGCCCCGGACATTCGGGGCGTTTTGCTGGAAGCGACTCAGATCAGTCGCGGAAGTTGTTGAAATCCAGCGGGGTATCGCTCACGTCCTTGCGCAGCATGGCGATCACGCTTTGCAGGTCATCGCGCTTGGCGCCGGTCACGCGCACCGCGTCGCCCTGGATGCTGGCCTGGACCTTGATCTTGCTGTCCTTGATCGTTTTGACGATCTTCTTGGCCAGGTCGCCCGACACGCCCTTCTTGATCTTGACGACCTGCTTCATCTTGTCGCCGCCGATCTTCTGCTTGTCCTGGTAGTCCAGGAAGCGTACGTCGACGTTGCGCTTGGCGAGCTTGTTCATCAGCACGTCGTTGACCTGGCCGATCTTGAAATCGTCATCGGCAAACAACGTCAGCTCTTGCTCCTTGTGCTCGACGCGCGAGTCCGACCCCTTGAAGTCGAATCGCGTCGAAATCTCTTTGTTGGCCTGTTCCACGGCGTTCTTCACTTCCACCATGTTGGCTTCGCATACCACGTCAAACGACGGCATCGTATTCTCCTTGCAGACTTGAATTCGGTTTCCTGCGGCGGCAATCATTCGGGGCCGCCCGTGCCATGGCTCTTATAATTCCAGCTTTTCCAGCCGCACTCGCGCCATGGCGTTGCTCGACTCGCATTATCCCCTAGGCCAGCACAATACGTTCCGTTTTGAGGCCACCGCCCGCTATGCCGCCCATGTGCGCACGCCGAAAGACATTCCCGCCGCGCTGGCCGACCCGCGCGTGCAGGGTCTGCCCGTGCTGGTGCTGGGCGGCGGCAGCAACGTCGTGCTCACGCGTGACTTTGACGGTCTGGTGCTGCTGATGGAGATTCCTGGCATCACCACCGGCCGGGCGACGATCGATGGTCGCGAAGTCCACACCGTTACCGCAGGCGGCGGTGAGTCGTGGCACGGCCTGGTCGCACACACCGTCGCCAATGGCTTGCCTGGACTGGAAAATCTCGCGCTGATTCCGGGCACGGTGGGCGCAGCCCCCATCCAGAACATCGGCGCATACGGCGTCGAGATCAAAGACCGCTTCCACTCGCTGCGCGCCTACGACCGCCATGCCGGCGAGTTCGTCACACTTGACGCCGCCGATTGCGCCTTTGGCTACCGCGACAGCCTCTTCAAGCGCGCCGGCGCCGATCGCTACATCATCACCGAGGTGACATTCGCGCTGCCCGTCGACTGGCAGCCCGACACGCACTACGCAGAACTCGCCCGGGAGCTGACGGCGCAGAACATCGCCAACCCCACGGCGCAGGACATCTTTAACGCGGTGGTCGCCATCCGCCGCCGCAAGCTGCCCGACCCGGCCGAGATCGGCAACGCGGGCAGCTTCTTCAAGAACCCCATCGTCGATGCCGCCACGCGCGATGCACTGGTGGAGCGCTTCCCGAACCTTGTGGGTTATGTGCAGCCAGAAGGCACCTACAAGCTGGCCGCCGGCTGGCTAATCGACCAGTGCGGCTTCAAGGGCCGTCAGAGCGGCGCGGTGGGCGTGTATGAAAAGCAGGCGCTAGTGCTGGTGCACCGTGGCGGCGGCAGCGCCGTGCAACTCATGACGCTGGCGCGCGAAATCCAGGATGCGGTCCATGCGCGCTTTGGCGTACGCATCGAACCGGAACCCGTCGTCATCTGATCGCTTAAATCTCCTGGCCGCGCAGGTATTCCTTCTGGATATCGACGGTGCCCTGCTTGCCGACATCGTCGAAATGCTTGCGCAGCCACGCCTTGCCTTCGTGCCGGCCGCGCTCCTTGAGCATGGTCAGGAAGCTCCAGTCCGTCACCAGCTTGGTCGATGAGGACAAATCGCCCAACGGCTTATCGGCGCGGATCGCGTGCAGGTAGATGTACTTCAGGCGATCGCGGTATTCGGGCTTGAGCCAATCCTCGGCAATCAGCTTCTGCACGAAGGCGATGGCGCGCATCTCGCGCAGCAACGACGCGTTGAACGTGATCTCGTTCAGGCGCTCCATCACCTCGTGCGGCTGGTCGGGCACCTCCTTGCGCACGATCGGGTTCACGTGCACGAGCAGGATGTCCTGCGTCTTGGTCTCGTAGAAAAACGGAAACAGCACTGGGTTGCCCATGTAACCGCCGTCCCAATAGTGGTGGCGGTGGATCTCGATGGCCGGGTACAGGTACGGCAGGCAAGCGGAGGCGAGCACAGTTTCGGCGTCGATCTCGGGCGTGTTGAACACGCGCACGTTGCCGGTATTGACGTCGGTGGCGGCCAGGAAGAGCTTGGTGCTTTCGCAGGCGCGCAGCCGGTCGAAATCGACGTGCTGGGCAAGCAAATCGCGCAGCGGGTTGTAGTGGGCGCCCTGGGCCGTGGCGCTGATCCAGTTATCCCATAGGCGCATCCAGTCCGTCACCGGCCAGCTATCGGGAAACAGCGGCTTGCCGGAGAACAGCGTCTTGGCGTTCTCGCCCATGGCAGACAGCGGCGAGCCAGCCGTCGACACCGCCAACCAGAACGCATGCAGCTTCTCGCGTGCCCGCTCAGGGCCGCCTTCCAGCAGGCCGTCGAGCATCACCACCGCGTTCATCGAACCGGCGCTGGTGCCGGTAATGCCCTCGTATGACAAGCGTCCGTCTTCGAGCAGCGCGTCGAGCACACCCCATGTGAACGCGCCGTGCGCGCCGCCGCCCTGGAGCGCGAGGTTGATGTGCTTGCCGTCCGGCTTCCGCATGCTTTTTCCCCCAGATTCAGGCGCCCCCGTGGCGCTGGCCGGATCATGCCCTAAAATGGCGGATTCGACCCTAGACCACCGCTTTTTGCGTTCCGCCTTTACTCCATGACCACCGAAACCTTTGACGGCGTCCGCCTGACCACCAAGGCCAATGTGTACTTTGACGGAAAGTGCGTCAGCCACAGCTTTACCCTGCCCGACGGCACCAAGAAGTCCGTGGGCGTGGTGTTGCCGGCCACGCTGACGTTCGGCACGGCTGCGGCCGAGATCATGGAATGCGTGGGTGGTTCGTGTGAATACAAGCTCGACGGCCCCGACGAATGGAAAACCTCCACCGCCGGTGAAAGCTTCCACGTTCCGGCGAACTCGAAGTTCGATATCCGCGTGACCGAGGCGTATCACTACATCTGCCACTACGCCTAACAGTCAGCCGCCAAATCAGGCACCAGTGGCGATCATTTGAAGAGAAAGACTATGGAAACCATCCTGCAACACGTTCCCGTCGGCCAGAAGGTCGGCATTGCCTTCTCCGGCGGCCTCGACACCAGCGCAGCCCTGCGCTGGATGAAGAACAAGGGCGCGCTGCCCTATGCCTACACCGCCAACCTGGGCCAGCCCGACGAGGAAGACTACGATGCCATCCCGCGCAAGGCCATGGAGTACGGTGCAGAGAAAGCTCGCCTGATCGACTGCCGCCCGCAGCTGGCCAATGAAGGCATTGCCGCCATCCAGGCCGGCGCCTTCCACATCAGCACCGGCGGCATCACGTACTTCAACACCACGCCGCTGGGCCGCGCCGTCACCGGCACCATGCTGGTCGCCGCCATGAAGGAAGACGACGTCAACATCTGGGGCGACGGCTCGACCTTCAAGGGCAACGACATCGAGCGCTTCTACCGCTACGGCCTGCTGACCAACCCGGCGCTGAAGATCTACAAGCCGTGGCTGGATCAGACCTTCATCGACGAGCTGGGCGGCCGCGCTGAAATGTCCGCCTTCATGACGAAGGAAGGCTTCGGCTACAAGATGAGCGCCGAAAAGGCCTACTCGACCGACAGCAACATGCTGGGCGCCACGCACGAGGCCAAGGATCTGGAGCACCTGAACAGCGGCATCCGCATCGTCAACCCGATCATGGGCGTGGCGTTCTGGAAGCCGGAAGTCGAAGTGAAGGCCGAAGAAGTGTCGGTCACGTTTGACGAAGGCCGCCCGGTCGCCGTCAACGGCAAGGAAATCGCTGATCCGGTCGAGATGTTCCTGGAGCTGAACCGCATCGGCGGCCGTCACGGCCTGGGCATGAGCGACCAGATCGAGAACCGCATCATCGAAGCCAAGAGCCGCGGCATCTACGAAGCCCCGGGCATGGCGCTGCTGCACATCGCCTACGAGCGCCTGGTCACCGGTATCCACAACGAAGACACCATCGAGCAGTACCGCATCAACGGCCTGCGCCTGGGCCGTCTGCTGTACCAGGGCCGCTGGTTCGACCCGCAAGCCATCATGCTGCGCGAAACCGCCCAGCGCTGGGTGGCCCGCGCCGTGACCGGCACCGTGACGCTGGAACTGCGCCGCGGCAACGACTACTCGATCCTGAATACCGAGTCGGCCAACCTGACGTACGCGCCCGAGCGCCTGTCGATGGAGAAGGTGGAAGATGCGCCGTTCAGCCCGGCGGACCGCATCGGCCAACTGACCATGCGCAACCTGGACCTGATGGACACGCGCGACAAGCTGGCCATCTACTCGAAGGCTGGCCTGCTGTCGCTGGGCACCAGCAACGCACTGCCCCAGCTGGACGGCGGCAAGAAGTAACAGCCCGCCGATTCAAGGCAAAAAAAGGCCGCTCCGACGTCAATCGGAGCGGCCTTTTTCTATGGCTTCAGCTCAGTAGCGGCTTAGTAGCGCCCGCAGAGCAGGTATTCCATCAGTGCCTTCTGCACGTGCAGGCGGTTTTCCGCCTCGTCCCACACCACGCTCTGCTTGCCGTCGATGACGGCGGCTTCGACTTCCTCGCCGCGGTGTGCCGGCAGGCAGTGCATGAACAGGGCATCGGGTTGCGCACGCTGCATCATCGCCTCGGTGACCATCCAGTCGCCGAAGGCTTTCTTGCGCGCTTCGTTCTCAGCCTCATAACCCATGCTGGTCCACACGTCGGTGGTCACCAGATGGGCACCGTCGCAAGCCTCGAGCGGGCTTTCAAACACGTGCACGAACGGGCGAGCGGAATCGGCCACCATGGCCGGATCCAGCTGATAGCCCTTCGGGGCGGAGAAATGGAAGCGGAAGCCGAGGATCTCAGCCGCCTGAATCCACGTGTACGCCATGTTATTGGCGTCGCCCACCCACGTGACGGTCTTGCCCTTGATCGGGCCGCGCTGCTCGATGAAGGTGAAGATGTCGGCCAGCACTTGGCACGGGTGGTATTCGTTGGTCAGCCCGTTGATGACCGGCACGCGCGAATGCGCGGCAAAGCGCTCGATGATCTCCTGCCCGAAGGTGCGGATCATGATGATGTCGGTCATGCGGGAGATGACCTGCGCAGCGTCTTCGATTGGTTCACCGCGCCCCAGTTGGGAATCGCGCGTGTTCAGGAAGACCGCATGGCCGCCGAGCTGGTGGATACCAGCCTCGAAAGACAGGCGCGTACGCGTGGAATTCTTCTCGAAGATCATGGCCAGCGTGCGGTCGTGCAGCGGGTGCCACGTCTCGTAGTTCTTGAACTTGGCCTTGAGGATCGCGGAACGGTCCAGCAGGTATTCGTACTCTTCCAGCGAAAAGTCCTTGAACTGCAGGTAGTGCTTGATCGAGCTTGGTGGGTTCATAAAACAACGAAGGCGGCCCGCAGATGACGCACCGGAAAGATCCCGTGGCACGTCGCCCTAGCCGCCTTGTCTGGTGAAGATTCAAACCATCATACGGGATCGCTGTCAGTTTGGCGAGTTCCCGCCGGGCGGCTCGCGTTACCATACTGGCGCGGGTGAAAGGCCGATGAAAGTCTTATATAAGATATAATACTGGCTGCCTCGGATGCCTCGATCGTCCGCAAACCGGCACGACAAGCCGGTTCGCCTGGTTCATGAATCGGCAACCGAGCAAGCGCATCATCCGCACCACAAGTGCACCCCGTTCGAACGTTGCGGCACCCGCGCGGTCGAAGCCGTTTGCAAATCTCCACAAGCCCCACGCAGTCCATGGCAGCCTACCCTCGCCAATTCTTTATCCAGGGCGTCACCCGTGACGGAAAGACCTTCCGCCCGAGCGACTGGGCCGATCGGCTGTGCGGCGTGATGGCGCAGTTCCGCCCCGCCGGTGATACTGGGGACCCCCGCCTGACCTACTCCCCTTTCGTGCGCCCCGTCATGTCGGGCGGCATCAAGAGCGTCTTCGTCGACGAGCGCCTGCGCGAGATCGAACCCAAGGCGCTGGACTTCGTACTGAACTTCGCGCACGACAACAACCTGCAGTTGGTCGAAGCCTGCATCCTGCCCGACGAAGGCACGCCGGCCTGAAGCATCGCCGGCACTACTGCGTGCCGGGCGCTCTTTCTAGCGCAGCAAAGCAAAAAGCCTGTCCGAAGACAAGCTTTTTTTATTGCCAGTACTGCTGGCGCGCAACGCAACTGCCGTCACGCCATGCCGGCTAGGCCGGCATCACCCGAACTTAGGCAGCAGCCATTGCCTTGATGGCAGCGGACAGACGCGACTTTGCGCGTGCAGCCTTGTTCTTGTGGACGATCTTCTTGTCAGCGATGCTGTCGATCGTGCTTTGAGCGGTCTTGAATGCAGCAGCTGCAGCTGCCTTGTCGCCACCAGCCACGGCCTTGCGGACGGTCTTGATAGCGGTGCGCAGACGCGAGCGCAGTGCCGAGTTGTGAGCGTTTTGAACGACGGCTTGGCGTGCGCGCTTGCGTGCTTGTGCGGTGTTTGCCATGGAAAATTCCCTGAAGAAACGGTAGCAAGCGCCCCGGGAGACACGGAAGGCCGAAGCGCGCAAATTGGTGAAAGACGGTGATTATACGCAGACTTCCCCATCCAATGCAAACCGTGTTGTGAAATCGCCCGAATGACAGCAGATTGCGGCTTTTGCGGCACTTTTGAGCGCATGGCGAGGCGGTCCCTATAATACGGCCGCAATTGCGCCCTTCCGTCACGTCAGGCGCGAACCCCGCATGGCGCAGCCGGTCAGACCGCCATCGCCGTGTTTGCCTCCCGGACGGCGCCCAACCACGCATTCATCTTGAATCTCCTCAAAACCCTCGCCACGATCAGCGGCCTGACGATGCTCTCGCGCATCACCGGGCTCATCCGCGAAACGCTGATCGCCCGTGCCTTTGGCGCCTCGGTCTACACCGACGCCTTCAACGTCGCCTTCCGCATCCCCAATCTGCTGCGCCGGCTCTCGGCCGAGGGGGCGTTCTCGCAAGCTTTCGTGCCGATTCTGGGGGAATTCAAGAACCGCCAGGGTGAGCATGAAACGCGCGCGCTGGTCGATTCTGTGGCCACGGTGATGACGTGGTTCCTGGTGATCATCTCGGCGCTGGGCGTGATCGGCGCGCCGTTGATCGTCACCGCCGTGGCGACGGGCTTCAAGGAACACGAGAGCCAGGCCTATATCTCGGCGATCTTCATGACGCGGGTGATGTTTCCGTACATCGGCCTGGTGTCCCTGGTGGCGCTGGCCTCGGGCATTCTGAATACGTGGCGGCAGTTTGCCGTGCCCGCCTTCACGCCGGTACTGCTGAACCTGTCGTTCATCGTGGCGGCGGTGTTCGTAGCGCCGTTTCTTGAGACGCCCATCTATGCGCAGGCCTATGCGGTGATGGTGGGCGGCATCCTGCAGTTGGCGATCCAGGTTCCGTCGCTGCGCAAAGTGGGGATGTTGCCGCGCGTGTCGTTCAACGTGCGGGCGGCGTGGCACCATCCGGGCGTGCGGCGCGTGCTCAAGCAAATGCTGCCGGCCACACTGTCGGTGTCGGTGGCGCAGATCAGTCTCATCATCAATACCAACATCGCGTCGCGCCTGCCGGCGGGCAGCGTGTCCTGGCTGAACTACGCAGACCGGCTGATGGAGTTCCCGACCGCGCTGCTGGGCGTGGCGCTGGGGACGATCCTGCTGCCGAGCCTGTCCAAGGCCAGCGCAGAAGATCACCGTGAAGAGTATTCCTCCCTGCTCGACTGGGGCCTGCGGCTGACGGTGCTGCTGGCACTGCCATCGGCGGTGGGGCTGTTCGTCTTCGGGGCGCCGCTCACGGCCACGCTGTTCCACTACGGCAAATTCACGGGCATGGACGTCGAGATGACGCGTCAGGCACTGACGTCCTACGGCGTCGGGCTGGTCGGCCTGATCGTCATCAAGATCCTGGCGCCGGGCTTCTATGCGCGGCAGGACATCCGCACGCCGGTGAAGATCGCGCTGGTGGTGCTGGCGGTCACGCAGCTCTCCAACTACGTCTTTGTGCCGGTGTTCGGCCATGCCGGCCTGGCGCTGTCCATCAGCTTTGGTGCGACCATCAATGCGGCGCTGCTGTTCTTCGGACTGCGCCGCCGCGGCTACTACCACCCGCTGCCGGGCTGGGGGCTGTTCCTGGCCCAGGTGACGTCGGCCGTGCTGCTGCTGGCCGGCCTGCTACTCTGGCTCGCACACAATTTTGATTGGGTGGGATTGGGGGGCAAGCCGCTCGTGCGCATCGCCTTGCTGGGGGCAAGCCTGGTCCTGTGCGCGGTGGTGTATTTCGGTACACTGTGGCTAACCGGTTTGAAGTTCTCCACGTTCAGAAAGAAGGCGATCTGATGACCACCAAAGTCCTCGATTATTTTTCGGCCCTGGTCGCGGACGACGACAGCATTCCCCTCACCGAAACCGCCCTGTCCATCGCACAGGACGCGTATCCGGACCTGGACCTGCAGGCGGAGCTGGCAGCCATCGACGTGCTGGTCGCGCGGATCAAGAACCGCGTGGCCGAGGGCACGCCGGCCATCCAGCGCTTGCGCCTGCTCAATCAGTTCTTCTACCGCGAGCTGGGCTTCGGGCCCAACGCCAACGATTACTACGACCCCGAGAACTCCTACCTGAACGCCGTGCTGCAGAGCCGGCGCGGCATCCCGATTTCATTGGCGGTGCTGCTGATGGAGATCGGCCAGCAGATCGGCCTGCCGCTCAAAGGCGTGTCCTTCCCGAATCACTTCCTGGTGCGGATGAGCATTCCTGCCGGCGAAGTCGTGCTCGATCCGCTGACGGGGCAAACGCTGTCGAAGGAAGAACTGCAGGACATGCTCGACCCGTACCTGGAAAAGGAAGGCATCGAAGACCCGAACTCGGTGCCGCTCGGGGTGTTCCTGCAGGTGGCGACGCACCGGGAGATCATCGCGCGCCTGCTGCGCAATCTGAAGGCGATCTATCTGCAGGAATCGCGCTGGCAGCGCTTGCTGGCGGTGCAGCAGCGGCTGGTGATTCTGCTGCCGGATTCGATTGAAGAAGTGCGCGACAGGGGGCTGGCCTACGCCAACCTGGAATGCTTCCGGCCCGCGCTAGAAGACCTGGAAGCCTACGTGGACGCCCGGCCCGACGCGGCCGATACGGCCAAGCTCAAGGAGCGCATGCCAACGCTGCGCGCCATGAGCAAGAACCTCAACTAACGCTTACTTCTGCACCACCGCGCCGCGACGGCGCTTGAGCAGCTTCCACAGCCCGCCCAGCATCAGCGGTACAATCGCCGCGCCCAGGCCGATGAGCACGATGGTGTTCAGATGGTCACGCACCATCGGCAGATTGCCGAAGAACACGCCTGAAGCCACCAGCAGACCGACCCACAGCACGGCGCCGATCATGTTGAAGAGCTGGAATTTGGCAAACGTCATCTTCGACACGCCGGCCACGAACGGCGCGAACGTCCGCACCACCGGAATGAAGCGCGCCATCACCAGCGTCTTGCCGCCGTGGCGCTCATAGAAGCCGTGCGTCTTCATCAGCGCTTCGTGGTCGAGGAAGCGGATGTGACCGTCAAACACCTTGGGGCCGATCCATGAGCCAACGAAGTAGTTGACGGTGTTGCCTGTTGTGGCGGCAATCACCAGCAGCACGATCAGCAGCCAGGCATCCATCTGGCCGGTCGCGCACATGGCGCCGGCAATGAAGAGGAGCGTATCGCCCGGCAGGAAGGGCAGCACCACCAGGCCGGTCTCGGCAAACACAATGGCAAACAGCAGCACATACACCCACGCGCCGTACTGCTGAATGAGCAGGCCCAACGATTTGTCGACATGCAGCACGATGTCGACCAATTGCATCACGATATCCAAACCATCCCCCTAAGCGAGCGGGGAATGATACCGGATGCGACTTAGATTTCCCCTAGCCCTTGGTGGGGGCATCGGGGCTTGCGTCCGTACGCTGCACAAGGTGTGACATTTATAATGCTGCGATGAATTCCGCCCCTGATTCCGTCACCCTCGCCGCCGCCCCCGCCCGCCGCCCCATCCGCCCGCTTCCCGATCAGCTGATCAGCCAGATCGCGGCCGGTGAGGTGGTCGAGCGGCCGGCCTCCGTGGTCAAGGAACTGCTGGAAAACGCGCTGGATGCCGGTGCAACGCAGCTCCAGATCAAGCTGGAAGAAGGTGGCGTGCGGCGCATCGCCATTACCGACAACGGCGGCGGCATTCCGGCGGGCGAACTGCCCGTTGCGCTGATGCGGCATGCGACCAGCAAGATCGGCTCGCTGGAAGAGCTGGAATCGGTGGCGACGCTAGGGTTTCGCGGCGAAGCGCTGGCCTCGATTGCCTCAGTGGCGGAATTGACGCTCACCTCACGCACGGCCAATGACGCGCACGCCACGCAAATCGTCGCGCAAACGGGGCGCGCGCAGCCGGCTTCAGGCGGCGTCGGCACCACGGTCGATGTGCAGCACCTGTACTTCAACACGCCCGCACGCCGCAAATTCCTGAAGACCGAGCAAACCGAGCTGGGTCATTGCATGGAAGTGATCCGCCGCACCGCGCTCGCACGGCCCGATGTGGCCATCTCCGTGCATCACAACGGCAAGCCGTTGGAGCACTGGAATGCCACGCAGGCCGACAGTCGTACGGCGGCTGTGCTCGGTACAGACTTCGCCCGTGCGCGCCTGCCGTTCGAAGAGCAAGCCGGCGAGCTACGCATCTTCGGCTTTGCCGGCCTGCCGACCGCCTCGCGCGGCCGGGCGGACCACCAGTTCTTCTACGTCAACGGCCGCTTCGTGCGCGACCGCCTGCTCACCCACGCCGTGCGCAGCGCTTACGAAGACGTGCTGCACGGCGACCGCTTCCCCGCCTATGTGTTGTGCCTGGAGCTGCCGCCCGAAGCCGTGGACGTGAACGTGCATCCGTCCAAGATCGAGGTGCGCTTTCGCGACAGCCGAGCGGTGCACCAGTTCGTCTATCACGCAATTCAGCGCGCGCTGTCACGCCACGCGGGCGAACAGGGCGACAGCCTGCGCACTGACATCGCGGATGCACCGGGCATTGCGGCCACGCCTTCGCCCGCCGACAACACGACGCGCTGGATCAACCAGATGGCTGCGCGGCAAACGTCGCTCGGCATTGCGCAACCGCGTGCGGAATACCTGTCGATGATGCGTGGGGACAGCACGCCAATGCCGTCGAGCCGCCCGGCGTGGATGGCGGACGTGCCAAGCGCTGCAACGCTGTTCGACGGCAGCACCGCAACCGCCGAGGCGCCCATTTCCGCGCCTGCAGCTCCGAGCGCAGAAACGGAATCCGATGACGATGCTCACCCGCTCGGCTTCGCGGTCGCCCAACTGCATGGCATCTACGTGCTGGCGCAGAACACGCGCGGCATGGTGCTGGTCGACATGCACGCCGCGCACGAGCGCATCCTCTACGAACAGCTCAAGACTGCCCTGGAAGCCAAGCGCGTCGAGGTGCAGCCGCTGCTGATTCCCGTCACGTTTGCTGCAAGCCCGGTGGAAATTGGCACCGCCGAGGAGTTCCGCGACACGCTCACGCTGCTGGGCTTCGACATCTCCGCTGTATCACCCACCACACTGGCGGTGCGTTCTGTACCGACACTGCTGCAAAAGGCCGACGCACAGGCGCTCGCCCGCGACGTATTGCGCGATCTGCAGGCCTACGGCGGCTCGCGTGTGCTGGCCGAGCGCCAGAACGAACTGCTCGCCACGCTCGCTTGCCATTCCGCCGTGCGCGCCAACCGCCGTCTGAACATCGACGAAATGAACGCGCTGCTGCGCCAGATGGAAGCCACCGAACGCGCCGACCAATGCAACCACGGTCGCCCGACGTGGATCCAGCTCACTGTGGCTGACCTGGACCGCCTGTTCCTGCGTGGCCAGTGAGTTTGTGATGACCGCGTCTTCTGTCACCCCGCCACGCGCCGTCTGCCTGCTTGGGCCCACCGCATCGGGAAAAACCGCCGCCGCGCTGAAGCTGGCCGAGCGCTGGCCCGTCGAAATCATCAGCATGGATTCCGCGCTGGTGTATCGCGGCATGGACATCGGCACCGCCAAGCCCAGCCGCGAAGAGCAGGCCGTCGCGCCCCATCACCTGATCGACATCATCGATCCGCTCGACGCGTATTCCGCCGCGCAGTTCGCCACCGATGCCAACGCACTGATCGACGCCATCCGCGCACGCGGCAAGCTGCCGCTCATCGTTGGCGGCACGATGCTGTACTACAAGGCGCTCACGCAAGGTCTCTCCGATTTGCCCGGCGCCGATCCTGCCATCCGCGCCGAGATCGACGCCGAAGCCGCACGCGATGGCTGGCCCGCGCTGCACGCCAAGCTCGCGCTGGTCGACCCCATCACCGCTGCACGGCTGCATACGACCGATGCCCAGCGCATCCAGCGTGCGCTGGAGCTGTATCGACTGACGGGCCAGCCGATGTCGGCGCTGCTTGCGCGCGAGGTCGGTGCAAACGCGTTCCAACAGCACGAAGCCGCTGCGCCATATTTAACGATTGCACTGGAGCCGTCGGATCGCCTCGTGCTGCATGCACGCATCGCACAGCGCTTCGATGCCATGCTCGCCGGCGGCCTGCTCGACGAAGTGGAAGCATTGCGCCGTCGTGGCGATCTTTCGCCCACGTTGCCGTCCATCCGCTGCGTGGGCTATCGCCAGGCGTGGGCCTACCTGGATGGCGAGATCGACATGGCTGCCCTGCGCGAACAAGGCATCGCGGCCACACGCCAGCTCTGCAAGCGCCAGATCACGTGGCTGCGCAGTACGCCCGAGCGGCACGTGGTCGATTGCCTCGCCCCCGATTACGTCGACCAGGTCGCGCGCCTAGTCCAAACCTCACTGGAATCGCCATCACCACAATGACAATTGCTGATACCGCCACCACGTTCACGCTGCGCCCCGCCACGCCGGATGACTGCGCCGCGCTGGTTCGCCTGATCTCCGCATTGGCCGAGTACGAGAAGCTCACGCACCTCGTGCAGACCACGCCCGAGGCGCTCGCCACCATGCTGTTCGGCCCGCGCCCCTATTGCGAGGCGGTGATGGCGGAAGTCGAAGGTCAAGCCGTCGGCTTTGCGCTGTTCTTCCACAATTTCTCGACGTTCCTCTGCAAGCCGGGCCTGTATCTGGAGGACCTGTTTGTCGAGCCGGAACATCGTGGTCTTGGCATTGGCAAGGCACTGCTGATTCACCTCGCACGCCTGGCGCAGGAACGCGACTGCGGCCGCTTTGAATGGAGCGTGCTCGACTGGAACGCACCGTCCATCGCCTTCTATGAAGCCATGGGCGCCGACGTGCTGCCCGAGTGGCGCATCTGCCGCGCCACCGGCGACGCGCTCGGCACGATGGCCGCCATCCCCATGCCTGCTGCGCTGGCAGCGTAAGGCCAGACGCTCCACATTCGGCTCCCGAATTTGACCGCAAGCCCCGGAGTGTCACGTGCGCGCCGGGCGCCTAACCTTCGCTCCATCAATCACCACGTTGATGGAGCGAACCATGAATACCCCTACCACGCTGCACTACGCCATCGGCACGAGCACGCTCAGCCAAGTGCTGGTGGCCGCTGCCAGCGACCGTGGCATCTGCGCCTTGCTGCTCGGCGATCAGGCGGATGCATTACGCGCGGAACTCGCCGCGGCGTTTCCCAATGCGGTACTGATGCGTGACGATGCCGCACTCAGCGCACAGTTAGCGCAGGCCATTGCGCTGGCGGATGCACCGTCCGGCCACTTTGACGGTGCACTCGACATCGGCGGCACGCCGTTCCAACGCCGGGTCTGGCAGGCACTGTGCGACATCCCCGCGGGCAACACCACGACCTACACTGAAATTGCGCAGCGCATCGGCCAGCCCGGCGCGGTGCGTGCCGTTGCCAGCGCATGCGCTGCCAACGTGCTGGCCATCGCCATTCCATGCCATCGTGTGGTGCGCACCGACGGCGGCCTGGCGGGCTATCGCTGGGGCATCGCGCGCAAGCGCGCATTGCTCGCCATGGAGCACCACGCATGACTCGCACACACGTCGACACCATCGATTGGACCGCCGCAGAAGACGCGCTCAACGAGGTCGGCAGCGCCGTACTGCCCGGCCTGCTCACGCACGACGAATGCGATGCGCTCACCGCCCTCTACCCGCGCGACACGCTCTATCGTTCGCGCGTGGTGATGGCGCGCCACGGCTTCGGCCGCGGTGAGTACAAGTACTTCGCCTACCCGCTGCCCGACCGCATCGCGCAGTTGCGCACCGCGCTGTATCCGCTACTCGCGCCCATCGCCAACCGCTGGAACCAAGCGATGAGCATCGACGTGCGTTACCCCGCTGCGCATGCCGATTTCCTGCGCCGCTGCCACGAGGCCGGCCAGTTGCGCCCGACACCGTTGATCCTGCAGTACGGCCCCGGTGACTACAACTGCCTGCATCAAGACCTCTACGGCGAGCACGTCTTCCCGCTGCAGGTAGCGATCCTGCTGTCCGAGCCCGGCGTCGACTTCACCGGCGGCGAATTCGTCATGACCGAGCAGCGGCCGCGCATGCAGTCGCGCCCCGAGGTCGTACCGCTGCGCAAAGGCGATGCGGTGATCTTTGCCGTGCACCACAGGCCCGTACCGGGCACGCGCGGCGTGTATCGCGTCAACATGCGCCACGGCGTGAGTCGCCTGCATTCGGGACAGCGGCATACTGTGGGCATCATCTTCCACGATGCCCTGTGAGGCCGAGCGCATGACAACCGGCGATCTCTTTGCCGATCAGGAACACGCTGACGACACGCGCATCGTGCTCGGGCCAGCGTCGTTCGTACTGCGCAGCTTTGCGCTGGCTGACGCGCCGGCGTTGCTCACCGCCGTGGAGGCCATCGTAGAGCGGGCAGCGTTTCGCCACATGGTCACGCCGGGCGGTCTCGAAATGTCGGTGGCGCTCACCAACAGTGGCTCGCTGGGCTGGACGTCAGACCGCCGCGGCTATCGCTACACCACGCACGATCCGTTGACCAACCAGCCATGGCCACCCTTGCCCGACGTGTTTCTGCGCCTCGCACACCGTGCTGCAGCCGAAGCGGGCTTCCCTGGCTTCACGCCTGACGCCTGTCTCATCAACCGCTACGTGCCCGGCACGCGGCTGTCGCTCCATCAGGATCGCGATGAGCAGGACTACGGCGCGCCCATCGTCTCGGTGTCGCTCGGTATGCCCGCCATCTTCCTGTTCGGCGGGCACAAACGCGCGGACAAGACGCAGCGCGTGCCACTCTTCCACGGTGACGTCGTCGTCTGGGGCGGCCCTGACCGCCTGCGCTATCACGGCGTTGCACCACTCAAGGAGCACGCGCATCCGCTGCTGGGCGCGCAGCGCATCAACCTCACCTTCCGCAAAGCCGGCTGACCGCATTGACCACCCCATGACCATCGCCGCCGATCTGTCCGACGACGCTTACACGCGTGCAGCAGATTTCCTTGCGTCGCTCGACGACGACTGGGCTCGCCACGTCGCCGCCATTGGCCCGTGCCGCCACGCCGCCAAACCTGCACGCGAACCGTATGAGGCGCTCGTACGGGCCATCGCGTATCAGCAACTGCACGCAAAAGCCGGCGACGCCATCCTCGGTCGATTCCTGGCGCTCTACCCCGGCGTGGGCTTTCCGTCGCCCACGCAACTGCTGGCCACCGACGAGGCAGCACAACGCAGCTGCGGTTTCTCGGCCACCAAACTGGCGACGATTCGTGGCATTGCACAAGCCGCGCTCGACGGCGTGGTGCCCACGCGTGATGCGGCGCTCGCCATGCCAGACGAAACGCTCATCGAACGGCTCGTCACCCTGCGCGGCGTCGGCCGCTGGACGGTCGAGATGCTGCTGATCTATACGCTGGAACGCTCTGACATCCTGCCCGCTGATGACTTTGGCGTGCGTGACGGTTACCGCCGCCTGAAACGCTTGGAAACCACGCCCACGCGCAAGCAGATGGCAGACATCGGCCGGGCGTGGAGCCCCTACCGCACAATCGCCGCGTGGTACCTCTGGCGGATGCCGACCAAGTGACACACCCGCCGCACCGAATTTGACCGCAAGACGCGGAGTGTCCCTGCCGGGGCACGCGCCTACAGTACAGGCATTGATCTCAGGAACCTGACGCCATGTCCAACCTGCCGCTCTCCGTCGAAGACGACCCGCGCTGGGCCCGTGTGCTCGCGCGCGATGCCTCCGCAGACGGTGCGTTCGTCTATGCCGTGAAGACCACTGGCGTGTACTGCCTGCCGAGCAGCCCATCGCGCCTGCCGCGCCCGGAGAACGTGGAGTTCTTCGACACCGCCGCTGACGCCGAGGCCGCCGGCTACCGCCCGAGCCGCCGCGCCAGCCCCGACCAGACCACCGCACGCGCACAGCAGAGCGCCTTGGTCGCGGCTGCCTGCCGCCGCATCGAAGCATCGGACACACCGCCCTCACTTGACGTGCTAGCGCGGGACGCCGGCCTCAGCACGTATCACTTCCATCGGCTGTTCAAGAGCGTGACCGGCCTGACCCCCAAGGCCTATGCAGATGCCCACCGGGCACGCAAGCTGCGCGCACAGCTGGGGCGCGGCAGCTCCGTCACCGAAGCCATCTACGACGCGGGCTTCAACGCCAGCAGCCGCTTCTACGAGGCCTCCGACCACGTGCTCGGCATGACCGCCAGCCGCTACCGCGCGGGCGGCGCGCAGACCACGATCCGCTTTGCTGTGGGCGAGTGCTCGCTCGGTTCGATTCTGGTGGCACAAAGCGACCGGGGCATCTGCGCGATCCTGATGGGTGACGACCCGGATGCCCTCGTGCGCGATCTGCAGGACACCTTCCCCAAAGCCGAGTTGATTGGTGGTGACGCGGGTTTTGAGGATTTGGTCGCCAAGGTCGTGGGCTTGATTGAAGCGCCTTCCCTTGGGCTGGATCTTCCGTTGGATGTGCGCGGCACAGCCTTCCAGGAGCGGGTGTGGCAGGCGTTGCGCGAAGTGCCGCCGGGCAGCACGACCAGCTACGCGGAGATTGCGGAGCGCATTGGGTCTCCCAAGGCGGTGCGCGCGGTGGCGCAGGCGTGTGCGGCCAACCACATCGCCGTGGCCATTCCGTGCCATCGCGTGATCCGGCGCGACGGCAATACCTCCGGCTACCGCTGGGGCGTGGAGCGCAAGCGCGCGCTGCTGGAGCGCGAAGCGCATGCCGAAGCCATGCCTGTGGCGTGAACACCTGGACGCTGCTGAGCGCCGACGGGCAGCCCTATGAGAGCGCCGTGCCCGGCACGCTGGGCGGGCATCGGCGCGCGCGCATCTATGGCCGGCTCGATTGCCGCGCGGCCCGCCAAGCCATCGCGCGGGGCGGCTACGTCCAGCATCGTGTGTTCTTCCTGAACGAAGCCGACGCGCGTGCCGCCGGCTATCGGCCTTGCGCGGTCTGCATGCCACAGGCGTACGCAGCGTGGAAAGGATCGATGCATTGCGGGTAAAGTCGCGGTCTTATCTCCGAACCCACGCTCCGCGCGCCATGATCAAACCCCTGTTTCTTGCCGTGCTCGCCGCCGTTGTGCTGGCGGGCTGCGGCCGCTCCGACGACGCACAGAAGTCCGCTGCACAGGTACCCGCCCCAGCTTCTGCTCCCGTCGCAGCACCCGCGAGCGCGCCTGCAGCCAGCACTCCCGAGCTCAGTGAAGCCGAGCAGGCCAAGGCCGCAGACATCGCCCGCGCCGCGATTGAGAAATACAAGCTGACCAGCCTGTCGCCCGAATGCCTGTCGTTCATGGCCGGGCTGGAAGACGACACGCACTACAACGTTGAAGTGCTGGAAAACCACACGCCGGCTTGCGGTGGCGATCCGAACACCGCGCCCCACGTGGTCACCCTGCTGATCGACAAGAACACCGGCGCACTGCAGAAAGACGACCCGGCAAACGGCGATTACGTGCCGCTGAAATAAGCTGCCGGCTCCTTGCTACCCTAGCCTCAAGCAACCCGCCGGCGGCGGCTCAGTCGAAGTCCGTCACGGATATTGAGTCCAATCAGCGTCACGTTGATGGCGCCGGCCAACAACTCAACGGCCTGCACGGCATAGAACGCGCCATCGAACATACCGGCTTGCGCCCGCACCGACAGGAAGATCGCCGCCGGCACCAGAATCAGCAGGCCGTTCGCCGCAATGAACGGCATCCGCCTGCGCTTGCCAACCAGTAGTGGATGCTGGCCTTTCGCGCCCATGGCGAAACCGGTAGCGCCGGTGACCATCATGGCCGGCACGAACACCAGCAGCGCATAGGCGATGCCCTGCTTGACCTGCGCGACGGCCGCCGCCGACAGGAACAACTCGGCGACGACCGTCGAAGTCCAGAACGCCGACAGAAACAGCAGGCACAGCACCGCTGCGGTTGCATGGACTTTACGCTTCATATTCATCCTCCTTGCGCGTCGCCGCGTAGACATCGACCATGGCGGCCAGAACGCTCTCGGCCGTTTCCAGATCCGTGCCCTTGAATGCGGCTGCCGCTTGGGTGGCGTGACGGTTCCAGCGCGCGTCGATCGCGCCGAACGTGGCCCGACCGCTCGGCGTCAAGTCGTACAGCGACGATCGCTTGTGCATGGGGTTGGCGTGCGCCGCCATCAGCCCGTCCTGGACGAGCGCGTTGAGTTGCTTCTGGGCACCTTGCCGGGTCATCCCCATGCGGGCCGCAATCTGTGGCGCCGTCAGCGGCTGATTGGCCAGGGCGATGGCACCGAGCATCTGCCATCGCGCCGTGCTCAGCCCCTCGACCGAGGCGAACGCATCCCCCCAATCGGTCAGTGCCCCGTTGAGCCGGAATACGGTCAAAACGAGATCGGTCAGTTGGTCTGCCTTGCTACGCGACATGTTGGTGGGTCTCCGCAATATGGAAACAAGTTACCATCATGGTAACTGGTTGTCAAATTGCCCACAACACAAGTGCATAAAAAAACCGCCGAACACGTCGGCGGTTTTTGTTGGACGCAAACTTCGCGTCAGCGCATCAGACAACGATCGTCTGCGCTTCGCCCGGCTGGCGCGCGCGGATCTCGCCGATCTGGTAGACCGTCTCGCCCGCGTCCTTCAGGTGGGCGATGGCTGCCGGCGCATCCGCTGCCGACACGATCACGACCATGCCGATGCCGCAGTTGAACACGCGGTGCATTTCGTCATCGGCCACGTTGCCGGCCTTCTGCAGCCATTGGAACAGCGGCGGCAACGTCCAGGCGTCCTTGTGCAGCACGGCGGTCAGGTTGTCCTGCAACACGCGCGGCACGTTTTCGGTCAGGCCACCACCGGTGATGTGCGCCATGCCCTTGACGGTCAGCTTCTCGATCAGCGACAGCAGTGGCTTCACGTAGATGCGCGTTGGCGCCATGATGGCGTCCTGCAGGCGCTGGCCGTGGAAATCGGCATTCAGGTCCGGGCGCGACACCTCGATGATCTTGCGCACCAGCGAGTAGCCGTTCGAATGCGCACCCGACGAGGCCAGGCCCAGCACCACATCGCCCTCGGCAATGGTGGTGCCGTCGATGATCTTGCGCTTTTCAACCGCGCCGACGGCAAAGCCGGCCAGGTCGTATTCGCCGTCCGGGTACATGCTCGGCATTTCAGCGGTTTCGCCGCCGATCAGCGCGCAGCCGGCCAGTTCGCAGCCCTGGGCGATGCCCTTGACCACGGTGGCCGCGGTGTCGACGTCCAGCTTGCCGCAGGCGAAGTAGTCCAGGAAGAACAGCGGCTCGGCGCCCTGCACCAGGATGTCGTTCACGCTCATGGCGACCAGATCCTGGCCGACCGTGTCGTGACGGTTCAGTGCAAAGGCCAGCTTGAGCTTGGTGCCCACGCCGTCGGTGCCGGACACCAGCACAGGCTCCTGGTACTTCTTGGACAGCTCGAACAGCGCGCCGAAGCCGCCGATGCCGCCCAGCACGCCTTCGCGCATGGTGCGCTTGGCAAACGGCTTGATGCGGTCAACCAGGGCGTCACCCGCCTCAATGTCGACGCCTGCGTCACGGTAAGACAGGCCTGCGGATGGGGTTTCGGAAGCGCTCATGCTGACGTCTGAATAGAAAAAAACCGGTAAGAAAGGCAAGACGGCGGCGGGAAGTCACAAAAATCGGACCCGCCGGTCCAGTAAAATCGCGATTTTACCGGATGCGGCCCTCCCGATGGCCGCTTTTCGGCTCCGCCCACCCACTTCTAGAACCGTCGTCGCCCATGAACGCCCCGTTGCTGTCGCAGGAGACCAAGCGCACGCTCGCCTGGATTGCCGTGGCGATCGTCTTTTTTGCGCTGCTCAAGCTGCTGGCGCCGACCCTCACGCCGTTCCTGTTCGCGTTCATCCTGTCGTACATCCTGCATCCCGGCGTGGAGTGGCTGCAGCGTCACCGTGTGCCGCGCGCGCTGGGCGTGTTCCTGATGATCCTGCTGCTGACGGTGATCGGCGTGGCGCTCACGCTGCTGGTGCTGGCCGTGCTGCAGAAAGAGATTCCCGCCATCCGCGACCAATTGCCCGGCATGCTGGCCAAGCTCAATGCGGCGGTCTCACCCAAGCTGGCGGAGATGGGCGTGCAGGTTCGCCTCGACTTTCCCGGCCTGCGCAAATTGCTGACCGAGCAGCTCGCCTCCGGCCCGGAAGACGTGATGTCCACGGCGCTGAACTATCTGCGCGTGTCGGGCTCGGCGGCGCTGCAGGTGCTGGCCACGGCCTTTCTCGTGCCGATCGTGATGTTCTACCTGCTGATGGACTGGAACATGCTGATGCGCCGGATCGAAACGGCCGTGCCGCGCCGGTGGCTGGCCAAGACACGCGAGCTGGCCAGCGAGACCGACGGCCTGCTCTCCCAATACCTGCGCGGGCAGGTCATCGTGATGCTGGTGCTGGCGGTGTACTACTCGTCAGGCCTGGCGCTGGCAGGCTTTGATGTGGCGCTGCCGGTGGGCATCTTCACGGGCCTGGCGGTGTTCATCCCTTACATCGGCTTCGGCATTGGCCTGACGCTGGCCGTCCTTGCTGCGCTGTTGCAGTTCGGCAACCTGTACGGTTTGCTGGCGGTGGCGGTGGTCTACGGCATCGGTCAAGTGCTGGAAGGCTTCTACCTGACGCCCCGTCTGGTAGGCGAGCGCATTGGTCTGCACCCGCTGGCCGTGATTCTCGCCTTGCTGGCTTTTGGCCAATTGTTCGGATTTTTCGGTATCCTGCTGGCCCTGCCGATCAGTGCTGTGCTATTGGTCGGTTTGCGGCAGATTCGGCAGCTCTACTTGAACAGCAGGCTCTACCGCGAATAACTTACCCGCTGCGTTACCGCCGCCTGATACCGCCACCCTAGCCTCATGGCCCAACCAGAACAGCTACCGCTCGAACTCGGCGCACCCCCCGCTCCGACCTTCGACAACTTCGTCGCCGCTGGCAACGAAGAGGCGCTGCTGCGCCTACGCGCCCTGGTTCCGCAGGTGGTGGACGGCACCGCCACCGACCGCCTCGTCTACCTGTGGGGCGAAGAAGGCAGCGGCCGCAGCCACCTGTTGCAGGCCATCTGCGCCCAGGCCGAGGCCGGCGGCTACGAAGTCCGCACGCTGGAGCCCGACGCGCCGGCCGAAGCTTATGACTTTGACCCGAAAGTCACGGTCTGGACCATCGACGACGCCGAGCACCTGGACGAATGGGCGCAGATTGCCGTGTTCAACCTCGTCAATGAAGTGCGCGCGCAACCGCATGCCGCCATCGCCATCGCCGGGGCGGCAGCCCCCATGTCGATGCCGCTGCGTGAAGACCTGCGCACTCGCCTGGGCTGGGGCCTGGTCTACTGGCTGCGCCCGTTGTCCGATGCCGACAAGGTGGAAGCCCTGCGCCACGCCGCCCGCGAGCGCGGCATGCAGCTGTCCGCCGACGTTCCGCAGTGGCTTGTGACGCATTCCTACCGCGACATGCCGAGCCTGATGGCTCTGCTGGACGCTCTCGACACCTATTCGCTCGCCCGCAAGCGCGCCGTCACCCTGCCGCTTGTGCGCGACATGCTCGCGTTAATGAAGTGAATTGCGGGGCCTGCGCAGTTGGTTACCAGTTGTTGATCAAGCGCTTCGGGTAAAATCGCGCCCCATGAATCTGGCCCTCTTCGACCTCGATCACACCCTCATCCCCACCGACAGCGACCACGAGTGGGGGCGTTTCCTCATCCGTCGCGGCGTGGTGGACGCGTCCGAATACCAGCGCAAGAACGACCAGTTCTATGCCGACTACAAAGCCGGCACGCTGGATATCCAAGCCTTCCTGCGCTTTGCCCTGGCGCCGCTCGCGGCCCACTCGCGCGACACGCTGGCCCAGTGGCATGCGGAATTCATGCACGATGTGATCCGCCCGAAGATCACCCCGCAAGCCCAGGCGCTGGTCTACAAGCACCTGGACGCCGGTGACCTTTGCTGCGTGGTTACGGCCACCAACAGCTTCGTCACCCGCCCGATCGCCCAGGCGTTCGGCATCGAACACCTGATCGCCACCGAGCCCGCCACCGCTGACGGCACACCCGACAGCGCCTTCACTGGCGAGGTGGCCGGCACGCCAAGCTTTCGCGAAGGCAAGGTCGCCCGCGTGCATGACTGGCTGGCCGACATGGGCCGCGGCTGGAAGGACTTCGAGCACAGCACGTTCTACAGCGATTCCGCCAACGACGTGCCGCTGCTGGAAGAGGTGACCGACCCCGTCGCCACCAACCCGGACGACACGCTGCGCAACCTCGCAGCTTCGCGCAATTGGCGCATCATGGATCTCTTCTAAGCTGAGCGCGGCGTGATCAAGAAACTCATCAATCGCCTGCTGGGCAAGACCGCTGCAGAACCCGCTTCGACCGCTACGGTCGCCGAGCCGGGAACGCCTCCCGCCAAGAAAGCCCGTGCCCCCAGGGCGCCCAAAGCGGCCAAGGCGCGCGGCAAATCCACCGGTGACGTACCACGCCAGGCACGTGTGTGGAACGTGGAAGAGCACGGCATCGACCCAAAGCTGCTCTCGCGCAACGCGGTCAAGGTCACCTCCACGCTGCAGGAAGCGGGCTATGACGCCTTCATCGTGGGTGGCGCGGTGCGCGATCTGCTGCTGGGCATCAAGCCGAAAGACTTCGACGTGGCCACCAACGCCACGCCTGATCAGGTGCAGGCGCTGTTCCGCCGCTCGCGCATCATCGGCCGGCGCTTCCAGATCGTGCATGTAACGTTCTACGGCGGGCGCGATCAGGAAATCATTGAAGTCTCGACCTTCCGCGCGCTGGTGGATGCCGTGGAAAGCGAGCAGGTACCGGCCGGCAAGCGCGTCAAGCGCACCGATCTGGACCACCACACGCACGCCGTCGACGCCAGCGGCCGCGTGCTGCGCGACAACGTCTGGGGCACCCAGGCCGAAGACGCCACCCGCCGCGACTTCACCGTCAACGCGATGTACTACAACCCCGCCGACGAAACCGTGCATGACTACCATCACGGCATGGAAGACATGCGCGAGCGTACGCTGCGCATGATCGGCGACCCGCTCACCCGCTATCGCGAAGACCCGGTGCGCATGCTGCGCGTGGTGCGCTTTGCGGCCAAGACCGGCTTCGACATCGACCCCGACACGCGCGCACCGATCGCCGAACTGGGCCCGCTGATCCACAACGTGCCGGCCGCCCGCCTGTTCGACGAGATGCTCAAGCTGCTGATGTCGGGCCACGCCTGGGCATCGCTGCAGGAGCTGCGCAAGGCCGGCTTGCACCGCGGTCTGCTTCCGCTGCTGGACGTGGCGCTGGAGCAGCCGATGGGCCAGCGCTTCGTACAGCTCGCACTCGACAACACGGACGACCGCGTCAAGGCCGGCAAGCCGGTGTCGCCAGGCTTCCTGTTCGCCTCGCTGCTGTGGCACCACGTGGTCGAGCACTGGAACCGCCGTCGTGCTGCCGGCGAGCCGTTGATCCCGGCGCTGCACACGGCCATGGACGAAGTGCTCGACCGCCAGACCGAGCAACTCGCCATCCAGCGCCGCTTCACGTCCGACATGAAGGAAATCTGGAGCATGCAGCCGCGCTTCGAGAAGCGCTCGGGCCGCATGCCGTATCGCCTGCTGGAATCGCCGCGCTTCCGTGCCGGATATGACTTCCTCGTCCTGCGCTGCGCCTCGGGCGAGCTGCCGCAAGAACTCGCCGATTGGTGGACCGACTTCCAGAATGGCGACAGCGAGGCCCGCGAAGCGCTGATGACCCAGGCCAAGCAGGCGCCGAGCAAGGCGGGCGCTGGCAACGCAGGCGCAACAAGCGGCGGCTCCACGGGCCCGGCCAAGCGCCGTCGCCGCCGACGCGGTCCGCCAAAATCGGATACAGTCGGTCACGTCAGTCCGGAAGGCTCGGAGGGAACGTGAAGACAGTGGCGTACATCGGCATCGGCGCCAACCTGGGCGACGCTCGCCAGGCTGTGAAAGACGCCGTGGTCTGCCTTGCGCAGCAGGTTGGCATCACCATCACCGGCAAATCCAGCCTGTACCGCAGCGCGCCCGTCGATGCCAGCGGCGACGACTACATCAACGCCGTCGTGCGCCTCGATACGCATTTCACGGCGGGCCAACTGCTCCGCATCTGTCACCATATTGAAGACCAGTTCGGCCGCGAGCGCCCGTTCCGCAACGCGCCGCGCACGCTGGACCTGGACCTGCTGCTCTACGGCGACCACGTCCTCACCTCGCCCGAACTGACCGTACCGCACCCGCGTGTAGGCCAGCGCGCCTTTACGCTGCTGCCGCTGCATGAGCTGGCGCCCGATCTCGTGATCCCGGGCATCGGTGCGGTGGCTGACTTGCTGCCCGGTGTGGCCGACCAGCGCATCGAGAAGACCACGATGTGCCAATGCATGCGCGCCAAGCAGCCCGCTGCCTAACTCTGCATTCCGTCTTACCGCCTGTTGATGGCACTTGATCATCTGCGCCGCATCGTTGTTGAAGGGCCCATTGGCGTGGGCAAGACCACGCTGGCCCAGCGCTTGGCCGACCACCTGCGTGCGACCACGCTGTTCGAGACGCCGGCTGAAAACCCCTTCCTCGCCCGCTTCTACGCTGAACCCGCACGCTATGCGCTGCCGGTGCAGCTGCGCTTCCTGCTGCAACGCGCCGAGCGGCTCGCCACATGGCACAAGGCCACACTCGCCGGCGAGCGCATCGTGGCCGACAGCTTCCTGCCGCGCGATCGCCTGTTCGCCCAGCTCACGCTGCCGGCTGACGAACTCGCGCTGTACGACGCGATGGCGAAGGCGCTGGCGCTGCCCCAGCAACGCATCGATCTGGTGATCTGCCTGCAGGCCCGGGCCGAAGACCTGCTGCCGCGTATTGCCAAACGCGCCGTTCCATATGAGGCGGGCATCGATGCCGACTACCTGGAACGCATCTGCGCCGCGTACGGCGAGCTGTTTCTGTATTACGATGCCGCACCGACGTTGATCGTCGACACCGCTGCCTTCGACCCCGCTGGCAACGACGACGATTTCCGCACCTTGCTTGCCCGCATCGACGCGATGCGCGGCCCCAAGGAATTCATCAAGCTCGCGACCCGGTAGCAGACCCCACGCGGTCTGTCTGGATGGTCGCGACGACCAACTGGATCCCAGTCCATGAGCTATCTCCAGGAATCGAACCGCAAGGCCGTCACGGTGACTTCGTTGCAGGCCATGCGCGCAGCAGGCGATCGCATTGCCATGCTGACGGCCTACGACGCCAGCTTCGCCGCCCTGATGGACCGCAACGGCGCCGACGTGCTGCTGGTGGGCGATTCGCTCGGCAACGTGATGCAGGGCCAGAAGACCACGCTCCCGGTCACGCTGGACCACATCGTCTACCACACCGAATGCGTGTCGCGCGGCATCGACAAAGCGCTGCTCGTGTCGGACCTGCCCTTCGGCACGTATGGCACGCCCGAGCAGGCCTTCCACAGCGCCGTGCGCGTGATGCAAGCCGGCGCGCAGATGGTCAAGCTTGAAGGCGGCGTTTGGCTCGCACCCACCATCCAGTTCCTCGTCGAACGCAGCATTCCGGTGTGCGCACACATCGGCCTGACGCCGCAGTCGGTGCATGCCTTCGGCGGCTTCAAGGTGCAGGGCCGTGGCGATGAAGCGGCCAAGCAGTTGAAGCTTGACGCGCTGGCCGTGCAGGATGCTGGCGCGCAACTCGTCGTCATGGAAGCGATTCCTGCCGCGCTGGCCGGCGAGGTGACGCGCTTGCTGGCGATTCCCACCATCGGCATCGGCGCGGGGCTGGAGTGCTCGGGCCAGGTACTCGTCATGCACGACATGCTGGGCGTGTTCCCCGGTCACCGTCCCAAGTTCGTGCGCAACTTCATGGATGGACAGACCACCATCGACGGCGCGGTCTCAGCCTACGTGGCCGCCGTCAAGGACGGCACGTTCCCCGGCCCCGAACACACGTTCGCCTAAGCGCCCCACGGATGGAAATCTGGTCGGCTACCGTCGACGCATTCGCCCTGCTCGCCAGCGGTGATGCCGCGTTGTGGACGATCGTCTGGGTCTCGTTGAAGGTGGCAATTGCTGGGTTGTTGCTGGCCGCGCCACCGGGGCTGCTCATCGCTTACGCCATCGCCATGCACCGCTTCGCAGGACGTCGCGCACTGGTGGTACTGGCGCAGGCGTCGCTGTCGTTTCCGACGGTGCTGATCGGGTTGCTGCTGTATCTGCTGCTCTCGCGCCAAGGGCCGCTGGGCGGCTTCGGATTGCTGTTCACGCAGGGCGGGATGATCCTCGGGCAAGCGGTACTCGGGCTGCCGGTCATCATTGCCTTTGCGCTGACGACGCTCGAACGGGCTGATCCACGCCTGGCCGAAACGGCGCGCGTGCTCGGTGCCGGACGCGTGCGCCTGCTGCTGACGGTGTTTCGTGAACTCCGCTTCGGCCTGATGGCGGCCGTGGTGGCGGGCTTCGGCCGCGTCATCGCAGAGGTCGGCTCCGCGCTGATGGTTGGCGGCAATATCGAAGGCGTCACGCGCACCATGACCACGGCGATTGCGTTGGAGACAAGCAAGGGTGAGTTCGCGCAAGGCATTGCGCTGGGCATCGTGCTGATCGTGCTGGCGCTGCTCGTCAATGTTGTGCTGGCGTGGCTGCAGGGCGCTGGCAACTATCGACGGGAAGCCGCATGAGCGCCCCCTCGCAACCGATGATGGTGTTCGAGCACCTGCGCTGTCAGCACGGCACGCGCATGCTGTTCGACATCCCACGCTTGGCACTGTCGGCGGGCAACGCGATTGTCATCACGGGCGCCAATGGCGTCGGCAAGACAACGCTGCTACGCATGCTGGCAGGGCTCGCACCGGCCAATGGCGCGACGGTCGACCTTGGCCGTGGACCACAACCTCTGTCGCCCTATCCGGCCGAGTTGCGCACGCGGCTCACGTATGTGCACCAGCATCCGTACCTGTTCCGTACATCGGTGCGGGCCAATCTCGGCTATGGGCTGACCACCGGCGCACACCGCGTGCCACGCGCAGAACTGGCCGGCCGCATCGACGAGGCCATCCGCTGGGCCGGGCTGCAGCACGTGGTGGATGTGCCGCCCGAACGCCTGTCCGGCGGCGAGACCCAACGCCTCGCACTGGCCCGCGCCCGCGCACTGCACACCGATGTACTGTTGCTGGATGAACCGACGTCAAACCTGGATGGCGCCGCGCGCGAACAGGTCATCGCACTGGTCGGAGAACTGGCGGCGGAGGGCCGCGCCCTGCTGATGGTGTGCCACGACCGCGAGCTCATCAACCTGCCCGGGGTAGCGCGCTGGAAACTAGAGAGCGTCGACGGCCAGGGGCGGCTCGAAATACGCGGGCACCACGCCGCGTAGGGCGTTGCATACGGCGACGGCCTCGGCGCGAGCAACGTCGGCGCGCGTCAGCACACGCTCCCGCAGCGGAGCGCCCAGCCAAGGCGTTGCGTCTTCCAGCAGCACGGCACGCATCACGCCCGGCAGGACACCCGCTGACAGCGGCGGCGTCCACCACGCGCCATCCAGCTTGACCAGCACCGTGGTGCGACCGCCTTCTGCCAATGTGCCGTCCGCGTTGAAGAACACCGTATCGAATGCGCCCTCGCGCTCGGCGGCCTGCCAGGCGGCGTCGTAGTTGGCGCGCAGACTGGTCTTGTGGGAAGGCAGACTGTGTGCGGCCTCGCGTGTTTGCGATGCGACCAGCAAGCGCACCGGCGCATCCCAAGTTGCAGGCAGCGCTGACAGCGTTGCCGCCGTCACGCTCGCCGTGCCATTGGGTGCAAGCGACAAACGCATGCGGTACTCGCCCTCAGGCGCCAGTGACGCGCACACACGTGCCACCTCATCTGCCAGCTCGGCACGATCCAGCGGAAACCCAAACGCCTGTGCCGAACGCCCGAGCCGCGCCAGATGTCGCTCCAGCAGCGGCACACCATCGTGCGTCGCGCGCATCGTCTCGAACAGCGACAAGCCCACATCGAGCGCGGTCACAAAGCGCGCCTTCAGCTGGCACTCTGCATATTCCTCGTCAGCGATGCTGTCGTGCACGATGCCCGAGCCGATACCGAGTTCGCCTTTTCGCAGGCCATCGCTGCCGGGCGCACTCAGCACCAGCGTGCGGATCGCCACCGAAAAGCACGCATCGCCCATCGCGCGGTCATCGGCAGGCGCATCGACCCAGCCGATGGCGCCGGTATAAAGGCCACGCGGCTCAGGCTCCAGTGCATCGATGATTTCCATCGTCCGCCGTTTGGGGGCGCCGGTAATCGAGCCACACGGGAACAGCGCGCGCAGGCAATCGGCAAGGCCGGTGGCGGGCGGGATCTCCGCCTCCACGGTGGACGTCATCTGCAGCACGCTGCCGAATGGCGTCACCTCAAACAGCGCCGGCACACGCACCGAGCCGGGGCGCGCAAGGCGGCCCAAGTCGTTGCGCAGCAGGTCGACGATCATCAGGTTTTCAGCGCGATTCTTTTCGTCGGCGGCCAGCGCGGTGGCGCGGGTTGCGTCGACTTCGGCGTCGCCGGTGGCGGGCGCGGTGCCCTTCATCGGCCGCGCGACGAGTTGGCCTGCGTGATGCGAGAAGAATAGCTCCGGCGAGCACGACAGGATCGCCCCACCCTCCGGCAGTCCAATGAACGCGCCATACGGCACCGGCTGACGCGCGCGCAGGCGTCGATACAGCGCAGCCGGCGCGCCGAACGCCGTCATGCGCAGGCGGTAGGTGTAGTTGACTTCGTAGGTGTCGCCCGCCGCAATCCAGTCGTGGATGCGGTCAATGGCGTGGGTGTAGGTGGCGTGATCGACACTGGCAGCACAGTCGAACAGGCCGGCTGCGCCCGTCGCTTCGGGCCACTCGTCGAACAGCGCATCGACCTCAGCCGGCGACAGCACCTGCAGCGAGCGGAACAGCAGCACGCGCAGACGGCCATCGTGGCCGGGCAATATGGAGGAAATTTCAGTGGAAGCCGGCAGACCGACCAGCGGTCCACCAAACTCATACGGCGCGATGATCAGCGCATGCAACCCCTCGCGCCATGCAGCACGAAGATCGTCGTCCAAGCCGTCAAGCACACCCGCTGGCCGGAAGAACTCACCGGCATACCCGGTGTACCAGCGCGAGCACGGTGCGCCGCCCGAGGTGGCATCGTCGAGCAGCGCAAACGGCGCGCCGGCTTGCGGCAACTGCATGACGATGTCCCCCGAATCTACTGCGGTAACGCTGTGCTTAAGACGAGAAGAAGTTCTTCACCTTGTCCATCCACGTTTGCTCTTGCGGGCTGTGCCGCGAGCCGCCTTCGTGCACGGACTTGTCGAACTGCTTGAGCAGGTCCTTCTGATGCTCCGTCAGCTTGACCGGTGTCTCAATGTTGATGTGCACATAGAGATCGCCCGCATAGCCCGAGCGCACACCCTTGATGCCCTTGCCGCGCAGGCGGAACGTCTTGCCGGCCTGCGTACCTTCCGGTACCGGAAACGCGACGCGACCACCCAGCGTCGGCACCTCGATGTCACCACCGATGGCTGCCGTTGCAAACGAAATCGGCATCTGGCAGTGCAGATCGTCGCCGTCGCGCTCGAACACCGGGTGCGGCTTGATGTGGATTTCCACATACAGGTCGCCCGGGGGGCCGCCGTTGATACCCGGCTCGCCGTTGCCCGACGAGCGGATGCGCATGCCTTCGTCGATGCCGGCCGGGATCTTCACTTCCAGCGTCTTCTGGCTCTTCAGCTTGCCCTGGCCGTGGCACTTGGTACACGGCTTGGGGATGTACTTGCCGCTGCCGTGGCACTTTGGGCAGGTCTGCTGCATCGTGAAGAAACCCTGCGACACACGCACCTGGCCGGCGCCGTGGCAAGTCGGGCAGGTCTCCACGCTTGAGCCGGGCTCGGCGCCCTTGCCGTGACAGTGGTCACACTCGTCCCAGTGCGGCACGCGGATCTGCGTGTCGTAGCCGTGCGCGGCCTGCTCCAGCGTGATCTCCATGCTGTAGCGCAGGTCAGCGCCGCGGTACATCTGCGGGCCGCCGCCACGACGGCCGCCCTGGCCCTGTGCCTGGCCGAAGATGTCGCCAAAGATGTCGCCAAAGGCTTCGGCAAAGCCGCCGCCAAAGCCAGCACCGCCCGCACCAAAGCCAGCGTTGGGATCAACACCGGCGTGGCCGTACTGGTCATACGCGGCTTTCTTCTCAGCATCGGAGAGCATCTCGTAGGCCTCTTTGGCCTCCTTGAACTTCTCTTCCGCTTCCTTGCTGTCCGGATTGCGGTCCGGGTGGTACTTCATCGCGAGCTTGCGATAGGCCTTCTTGATCTCGTCGTCGCTCGCGTTTTTGCCCACCCCGAGCACTTCGTAGTAATCACGTTTTGCCATGGTGGCTCGTCAATTCGCTTGTTCTTACTGCTGGGTCGAATAGCAAAAAAGCCGAGCGCGGCATCGGTGGCGAAATCCGCACCCCGATAGCCGCCGCCCGGCGGGACCTCAAGTCCGCCGTAGCGGACTCGGGGCTTACTTCTTGTCGTTCACTTCCTTGAACTCGGCGTCGACGACGTTATCGTCTTGCGGTGCGCCGTGGCCAGCCTGCGCGCCTGCCTGGGCACCGGCGGCGTGTTCAGCACCGCCCGCTTCGCCCTTGGCCTGCATGTCGGCGTAGACCTTCTCGCCCAGCTTCTGCGAGGCGGTCGCCAGCGCTTCGGTCTTGGCGTCGATCGCGGCCTTGTCAGTGCCCTTCAGAGCTTCTTCCAGTTCCTTGATCGCAGCGTCGATCTTGTCCTTCTCGCCAGCTTCCAGCTTGTCGCCGTACTCGCCCAGGGCCTTCTTGGTCGAGTGGACCAGCGCTTCGCCCTGGTTGCGGGAGTCGACCAGTTCGCGCAGCTTCTTGTCTTCCTCGGCGTTGGCCTCGGCGTCCTTCACCATGCGCTCGATCTCGGCTTCCGACAGGCCGGAGCTTGCCTTGATCGTGATCTTGTTTTCCTTGCCGGTCGCCTTGTCCTTGGCGCCCACGTGCAGGATGCCGTTGGCGTCGATGTCGAACGACACTTCAATCTGCGGCGTGCCGCGCGGTGCCGGCGGAATGCCTTCGAGGTTGAATTCGCCCAGCATCTTGTTGCCGGAGGCCATCTCGCGCTCGCCCTGGTAGACCTTGATCGTCACGGCCGGCTGGTTGTCGTCCGCGGTCGAGAAGGTCTGCGAGAACTTGGTCGGGATGGTCGTGTTCTTGCCGATCATCTTGGTCATCACGCCACCCAGCGTTTCGATGCCCAGCGACAGCGGCGTCACGTCCAGCAGCAGCACGTCGGTACGGTCACCGCCCAGCACCTGACCCTGGATGGCAGCGCCCACGGCAACGGCCTCGTCCGGGTTCACGTCCTTGCGGGCTTCCTTGCCGAAGAACTCCTTCACCTTCTCCTGCACCTTCGGCATACGGGTCATACCGCCGACCAGGATCACGTCATGGATGTCCGACACCTTCACGCCAGCATCCTTGATGGCGGTGCGGCACGGATCGATCGTACGGGCGATGAGGTCTTCGACCAGCGCTTCCAACTTGGCGCGCGTGATCTTCAGGTTCAAGTGCTTCGGGCCCGAGGCATCCGCCGTGATGTACGGCAGGTTGATTTCGGTCTGCTGCGTGCTCGACAGCTCGATCTTGGCCTTTTCAGCGGCTTCCTTCAGGCGTTGCAGTGCCAGCACGTCCTTGCTCAGGTCAACGCCTTGTTCTTTCTTGAACTCGCCGATGATGTAATCGATGATGCGCTGGTCGAAGTCTTCGCCGCCCAGGAACGTATCGCCGTTGGTCGACAGCACTTCGAACTGCTTTTCGCCGTCCACGTCGGCAATCTCGATGATCGAGATGTCGAACGTACCGCCACCCAGGTCATACACGGCGATCTTGCGGTCGCCCTTTTCGTTCTTGTCCAGGCCGAAAGCCAGCGCAGCCGCGGTCGGCTCGTTGATGATGCGCTTGACGTCCAGACCGGCGATGCGGCCAGCGTCCTTCGTGGCCTGGCGCTGCGAATCGTTGAAGTAGGCCGGCACCGTGATCACGGCTTCGGTCACTTCCTCGCCCAGGTAGTCCTCGGCGGTCTTCTTCATCTTGCGCAGGGTTTCGGCCGAGATTTGCGGCGGGGCCAGCTTCTGGCCGCGCACTTCCACCCAGGCGTCGCCGTTGTCGGCCTTGGTGATGGTGTACGGCATCAGGCCGATGTCCTTCTGGACTTCCTTCTCTTCAAACTTGCGGCCGATCAGGCGCTTGACGGCGTACAGCGTGTTCTTCGGGTTGGTGACGGCCTGGCGCTTGGCCGGGGCACCGACCAGGATTTCGCCGTCTTCCATGTAGGCGATGATCGACGGGGTGGTGCGAGCGCCTTCGGCGTTCTCGATCACCTTGGGGGTGTTGCCCTCCATGATGGAGACGCAGCTGTTGGTGGTACCCAGGTCGATACCGATGATTTTGCCCATGGTCTTACTCCTCGAATTTGGTGTCAGGACTGCACTGAATACAAACTTGGATCGGATGTGGGAGTGCCGCCCGGCTTTTCAAGGCCGAATTTTGAAAAGTTGAGCATTTTGGCCGGTTTTTTTCGGGAAAGCACCCGAAAACATGCCCTCCCGGGCAGAAACCAAGCGTTTGCGACGTCTAAAGCGCGGCGAACCGGGCCGAAAAGGTCGCGATGGTACCCTTGGGCGCGTTGCCACTCGCCGGGTACCTCACCCGGCCCCTCGCCTCCCGATGCGTTTGCCCCCATTCCGATTCGCTCTGGGCGCAGCCGTGCTTGCCGCCTGCGCCGCACCCCCAGCCGATGCCGCCGTCGCCCTGCTCCAGCCCGCGCGCCGCGTCGACGCCAGCCAGCCGTTCACGCTCACGCTCGTCATCTCCGGCGATGCGGCCCAGCGCAGCTATACCGTGCCCGCCAAGTTGCGCGTGACGGCCACCGCCGATCTGCAGGGCCCTGTTGAAGTGATGCTTAACCGACACAACGAAGGCGCGGAGACGTTGCACTTGCGCCCGGGTCAGGTTCGCACCATCACCTACAGCGGCACATTGCCCGAGGTGCTGCGCGGCGCCGTGCGCATCGACGTGCCTGAGCTGGACGCCGCGCCCGTGCTGGTCACGCTGGTGCGTGGCGCTGACGCCCCGCAAATTGCCGCTGAAGGGGCCCCCGTCGGCGCCGCCCGCAACGCCGCAGCAGACGCCACCCGCCCAGGCGGCGCATTGGGCACCAACCCGAGCGCAACGACTGCCGGCGCCAACGCCGCGCCACCCGCCACGGTGGCGGTGGCCGGCGCAGGTGAGGCGCCCCGCCCCCCGGAGGAAACCGCCCGCCTGACCTTCCACGAGCCCATGTTCGCAGCCCTGGGGGCGCACGAAGGCCTGAACATGAAGTTCCAGTTGAGCTTCAAATTCCGGATATTCCAGCCGGAGAACCCGGCATCGACGGCACTACTGGACAACCTGTACTTCGGCTACACGCAGTTTTCGTTGTGGGATCTGGGCAAGGAATCGGCGCCATTCCGGGATACGAACTATCGGCCGAGCCTCTTCTACTACCGGCCAGATACTGGCATTCAGGGTGGCGCTCTCTCGCGCCTCTCGTTCGCTGGCGGCATCGAACATGAATCGAACGGCCGCGACGGCGACGCCTCACGCGCTATCAATACTGTATTCGTGCGCCCGACCTTCCACTTTGGCGATCTGACCGACTACCACTGGAAGTTCGAGCCCAAGCTGTACGCCTACCTCACGTGCGCCGGCAATACCGATATCGCGAACTACCGCGGTTTTGGAGATTTCCGCGTGTCGTACGGTGCGCCCAATGGCTGGGAATTGGCTGCCACGCTACGCAAGGGCACGCACAAGGGCTACGGCAGCGTGGATGCGCAGCTCACCTATCCGATGAGCCGCATCTTCAGTGGTACCGCCGGTTACCTGTTCGTCCAGTACTTCACCGGCTACGGCGAGAGCCTGCTCGACTACAACCACAAGCTGGGCTCGCAGTTGCGTATCGGTTACAGCCTCTCGCGTTAACGGTCCGGTTGGTCCTGCGGCGGCGGCGTTACAGCGTGTGCTGGCCGCTGGCCTCGGGTTGAAAGGCGACACGCTCGATGCGTAGCCCATGCTTGACACCGTTGGGCGCGGTGTACTTGACCGACTTGCCCTCGCGCTGGCCCAGCAGCGCTGCGCCCATGGGCGAGAGCACCGACAGCTTGGCCGACGCCACGTTGGCCTCTTCCGGGTACACCAGCGTCCACTCCTGCTCCGCGCCGGCGTCATCCACCACACGGACCACCGAGTTCATCGTCACCACGTTGGCGGGAATCTTGTTGCCAGGTACCACGTTGGCACGGGCGATGAGGTCATCGACGAGCTCGGCCAGCGGCGAACTGCTGCCAGCGCGGGCGGCGGCGTTTTCCAGGCGGGTGAGGTCGAGCTCGGTCAGGTAGATGACGGCTGCGGACATGGCGATCTCCTACGGATTCGTCTTGAACACTAGGTAAAGCCGCCGCCGATGGCATGACAGCCTTGGGCGATGGCAAGAAAACCAGCGGGCGAAACGCCGGCCGGTGGTGATACCGAACTGCAGGTGTGGGAAGGAGCCCGGCGGCGACGTGCCGCTAGGGCACTAGAACAACCGCCGGGCGGCGGCAAGGGCCGCAGTCATCGCCTGAGCGGCGTGCGGCAGTGCACGCGCCATGCGCTTCGGGCGCACAGCACGGCAAGAAGAAGCAATGAGGAGGGCCGCAGACGTGTTGCGCGTATTGGCAACCGTGGCGGCAAACTGCGCATGGCCGCCCCAGCCGGTCGCCCGGCCGAGCTGCGTACCACGATGCGTGAACGAGAACACCGGAACGCCGCGCATGCCAGGCACCGCGACTGCGGTCGTATCGACCGGGATCACGGCAGGCGTTGTGCGCGACGAAACGGCGTTCTGAGACATGAGCGTGAAAGCGCTGGCTTACTTGGGCGCAGCCACCGTCACCAGGGCAGGACGCAGCACGCGGTCGGCCAGCGTGTAGCCGCGCTGGAGCACGGCCACCACGGTATTCGGCTCCTGGTCAGCAGGCACCATCGAAATCGCTTGGTGGCGATGCGGATCGAATTTCTCGCCCACCGGATTCAGCTCGGTCACGCGGCCTTTCTCGAAAGCGGCGTAGAGCTGCCTGAGCGTGAGCTCAACGCCCTCACGCTGCTTGGCGACGTCACCCGACGTGTCGGCCAGTGCGGCTTGCAGGCTGTCCATCACGGGCAGCAGGTATTCAGCAAAGCTCTCGATGGCGAACTTGTGGGCCTTGGCCACGTCATCCTGTGCGCGGCGGCGGATGTTTTCGCCTTCAGCCGTGGCGCGTGCCCAGTTTTCGTAATTCTGGCGAGCCTTCTCCTCGGCGGCTTCCAGTTGGCGGCGCAGTTCGGTGACGTCCGCATCGGCCACGGCTTCCGCCACGGCAGCTTCGTCACCGGCAACGGCCTGCGCATCGGCGCTGGCGCGCTGGGCCTGGCTCGAATAAGCATTGGCAGCTTGGCCTGCGGCAGCAGATTGCGTCGGCTGAGCAGCTTGCGAGTCCGGGGTCGAGGGGGTTTCCGAAGTGTGTTTCATAGCGCTGGATAAAGGGATCGACGCACAACACGTGCCGGGCGCCGGATCCGCTGGATTTTCACAAACAATTACTCCCCGATATGGGGCATTTGGCGCGCCTTTCAAGGGCGCGGGGTGCACAGCAACTGTGCGCCGTGCATCACGAAATATCGCGTTACAAGTTTCATCCAACGGCAACGGCACGGCGATTGCGACACCACAATTGGCCGCCTATGATGCAAGAAAAATTTGGGGGGCGCGAGCTTCTTTGAGGGTTCGTACCATGCACAACAAGCTACCCGTATTCACCGTGCTCCTGCTGTTGACCCTGACCGCAGCGACAACGTTCATTTGCCTGTCTGGCGCCGTTACACCGCGTTATACGGAGTACGGCAGCGGCAAGGCCATCTTCAAGCACTACATCGGCAAACCGATGCAGATGCAGCAGTTGTCGCACGGCCTGAGCCTCGCAAGTTAGCACACACTCGCGCGCATCGGCTAACTTCGGCCGCCTCAATCACCCAGTTTGTCGATGCGACGCCGGTCCCGCTTGGTTGGTCGACCGGCGATCTGCACAGCGGGTTCCTGATATAGCCGACGCCTGTCTGCGTTTTCCTCGCGTTTTAAGCGACTGGTATCCGTCTCTGCATAGAGCGTTTGCGCGACCGAGGCAGGGCCGCGTATCTCAGCCAGCGCCAATACCTCCAACTCCCACTGCTGTTCATGCGCGTGTACCCGCACGCGGTCACCAATCTTCACGTCCTTGGCCGGGCGGACCGGCTGGTCGTTGATCTGCACACGGCCGCGCTCCACGGCGTCGGTCGCCTGCGAGCGCGTCTTGAAGAAGCGCGCCGCCCATAACCACTTGTCGATGCGGACGCGGTCTGCCGCGTCGGTGCTCACTTTCACGCGGCGGCTCCCTTGCTCTGGGCGCGTGTGCGGCTGGCTTCCAGCACATGCGGATGCGTAAGTGTGAGCGGCCAGCCCTGCAGATGCGCCAGTGCGATGTCCGCAATGCCCGCAATCCAAGCCTCGTTGTCGTTCAGGCATGGGATGTAGTGAAAGTCCTTGCCGCCGGCAACACGGAAAGTGGACTGCCCTTCCATGGCGATCTCCTCCAGCGTTTCCAAACAGTCGGCAGGGAAACCCGGACAAAACACGTCGACACGGTTGGTGCCGACGCGGCCAAGCTCTTCCAGCGTGGGCGCGGTGTACGGCTGCAGCCACTCCGCCCGGCCGAAGCGCGACTGGAAGGTGACGAGGTACTGCCCTGGCTGCAAACCAAGCGCCTCGCCCAGCAAGCGGCCGGTCTTCAGGCATTCGCAGTGGTAGGGATCGCCCAGTTCTAGCGTGCGGCGCGGCACGCCATGAAAGGACAGCAGCAGCTTGTCGCCGTGTGCAAAGTCCGGCGCACCGTGCTGCGCCCAGTACGCGCCGACCTGCTGATGCAGCGCGTTGATATAGGCGGGCTCGTCATGGAAATGCTTGACCAGCCGCAGTTCAGGCTGATTGCGCATCTCGCCCAGCACGCGGAAGACTTCGTCGAACGCCGTGGCCGTAGTGGTGCCGGAATACTGCGGATACATCGGCAGTACGAGGATGCGTTCCACGCCCTGCTTGCGCAGCGCTTGCATGACCGACGGAATCGACGGATTGCCGTAGCGCATCGCACAGGCGACCACCACGTCGTGGCCCTGCGCGTTGAGCAACTGCTGCAGCGCATGCGCCTGGCGCTCGCTATAGACGAGCAGCGGCGAGCCCGTCATGTTGGCCTCGCGCAGCCAGATGCTCTCGTACTTGTGCGCCGACGCCCGCGAGCGCAGCGGCAGGATCAGCACGTTGAGGATGAACCACCACGCGGCGCGCGGAATCTCCACCACGCGCGGGTCGGACAGAAATTGACGCAAGTAGCGGCCAACCTCGCGCGGCGAGGTGCCGTCGGGTGTACCGAGGTTGACCAGCAGGATCGCCGTGCGATCGGGCTGACCGTGCTGGAACAGAGGTTCGGGCAAAAAGGGCATGGGACGCGGGTTCGCGGGTGACCCGGCCGATTATACGAGCCGAGTCATGGCGCGTTCCTTATGCCACGGCCACGCCGTCCTTGACTACGCCCACGCAGGGGTTGAGGCCCATCGCATACGCCAGGTCGGCGGGCCGGTCGATGCGCCAGAGCGCGAAGTCGGCCACGCAGCCCGGGGCGAGCACGCCGCAGGTGCCGGACAGGCCGAGCGCAGCGGCCGCATGCCGCGTGGCGCCGGTCAGCGCTTCGAGCGGCGTCAGGCGGAACAGCGTGCACGCCATGTTCATTGCCAGCAGCAGCGATGTGAGCGGCGAGGTGCCCGGGTTGCTGTCGGTCGACACAGCCATCGGTACACCAGCGGCGCGCAGGGCGTCCATCGGCGGGAGGCGCGTCTCGCGCAGGCAATAGAACGCACCAGGCAACAACACAGCCACGGTACCCGCTTGCGCCATGGCGGCGATGCCGGCTTCAGTCAGGCATTCGAGATGGTCGGCAGACAGACCACCGTAGCGCGCGACCAGTGCCGCGCCGCCCTGGTCAGAAAGCTGTTCGGCATGCAGCTTGACGGGCAGGCCCAGGCGCTGCGCCGCGTCGAACATGCGTGCGGTCTGTGCGGGCGAAAAGCCGATGGTTTCGCAGAACGCGTCAACGGCATCGACGAGGCCCTCAGCGGCGAGCGCGGGCAGCACGTCAGCGCAGAGGTAGTCGATGTAGTCATCCGCCCGGCCTGCAAACTCGGGCGGCACGGCGTGTGCGCCCAGGAACGTTGTACGCACGCGTACCGGCAGCGACTGGCCAAAGCGACGTGCGACGCGCAGCATGCGGCGTTCAGTTTCGAGATCGAGACCATAGCCGGATTTGATCTCGACGGTGGTCACCCCCTCGGCGCGCAGCGCGTTCAGGCGCGGCAGGCTGGCCTCGGCGAGCGCGTCAACGCTTGCCGCACGCGTGGCGCGCACGGTGGAGAGGATGCCGCCGCCCGCCCGCGCGATCTCTTCGTACGGCACACCGTTCAGACGCGCCTCGAATTCATTGCTGCGGTTGCCGGCGTAGACGAGGTGCGTGTGGCAGTCGATCAGGCCGGGCGTGAGCCACGCACCGCCGCCGTCGTGCTCACGCGTGGCGCAGGCGTTGGCGGGCAGATCCGCGCGTGCGCCCAGCCAAGCGATGCGGCCGTCCTTGACGGCGATGGCGCCGTCGCGGATCTCGCCGTAGCCATCAGCATCGGCCGCCAGCGTGGCGAGGTGGACGTTGGTCCAGAGTGCATCCCACTGCGTGTCAGCCATGAGCGGTTCCTTGCAGGCCAATGCCATCGGCCACCCGTGCAACCAGGCGGGCGGCGACACGTGCCGTGTGGTTGTCAATGTCGAGCGACGGGTTGAGTTCCGCCACATCCGCCAGCCGCAGCTTGCCGGAGCTCACCACGCGATCGACGATGGGCTCGATCACGTCCATCGACACGCCGCGTGCGGACGGTGCGCTCACGCCGGGGGCGACGCCGGCCGGCAGAACATCCAGGCACATCGTCAGATACACATGGTCGACCTGGCTCAAGAACACCTCTACCACCTGCAGCACATGGGCGAGCTGCATGATGTCCATCTCGTCGTCATGCATCCAGCGCACGCCGAGCTGGCGGGCGCGGGCAAACAACGCCTCGGTGTTGGCGTAGGTGCTCACGCCCAGGCAGGCGTAGTGGAACGGCCAGCCGCGTCGCCCGCAGTCTTCGGCGATCTGGCGGAACGGGGTGCCGGAGCTGCCGCGCTCACCCGCGCGCAGATCGAAATGCGCATCGAGGTTGAGGATGCCGATGCGCGGTGCGTCCTTCGACTTGCCTGCCAGATGCCGCGCCAAGCCGCCGAACGAAGCCCACGCAATCTCATGCCCACCACCCAGCGCGATCGGGAACGCACCGCGGTCGAGCAGATCGTGCAGCACGCCAGACAGCTCGTCCTGCGCCGCTTCCAGCGCATCGCCCTGGCACGTCACGTCGCCCGCATCGACGACCACGCGACCGGCACGCGCCGGCAGGTTGGCGAGCATCTTGCGGATGGCGTTCGGGCCGGCCTGCGCGCCGGTGCGCCCGTGGTTGCGCGCGACACCCGCGTCGCACGCGAAACCCGCCAGCGCAACGGTATTGGCCAGCGGCGCGCCGACACTTTCGGCATCAACGCGGTGGACCGTCTGGTGCCAGCGCAGGCCCAGCGGGCCCTCTTCGGCATCGACGCGGCCCTGCCAGACGGTGGGTTCAGCTTGGACGAGCATGGTCAGGCCAGCGAAAGATCTGCCAGTTGAGCACGGCAGGAATCCGCCAGCTCGCCTTCGAGCACCAGGCGGCGAGCCGCATTGATGTCCGGCGCGAACAGGCGGTCTTCACCGTAGTACGCCACGCGTGCGCGGATGCAGCCATGCGCGTGTTGCAGCGTGTCGGACGTGGCCAGCGGCTTGTGGAAATCAATGCCCTGTGCTGCGGCCAGCGCTTCAATGCCGACGATGGTGGCAGTGTTCTCGGCCATGTCTTGCAAGCGGCGGCCCGCGAAGGTCGCCATGCTGACGTGGTCTTCCTGGTTGGCGGAAGTCGGCAGGCTGTCGACGCTGGCCGGGTGGGCGAACGTCTTGTTTTCCGACGCAAGCGCGGCTGCCGTCACGTGCGCAATCATGAAGCCCGAGTTCAAGCCCGGTTGCTCCACCAGGAACGGCGGCAGGCCCGACAGCGTGGAATCGATCAGCAGTGCGATACGGCGCTCCGACAGCGCACCGATTTCGGCAATCGCCATCGCCAGCATGTCGGCGGCAAACGCCACCGGTTCGGCGTGGAAGTTGCCGCCCGAAATGACTTCGTTGGTGTCGGCGTAGACCAGCGGGTTATCCGTCACGGCGTTGGCTTCGGTGAGCAGCGTGGCGCCGGCCTGACGGATCAGGTCGAAGCACGCGCCCATGACTTGCGGCTGGCAGCGCAGGCTGTACGGGTCTTGCACACGCTTGTCGCCCACGAGGTGCGACTTGCGGATGGCGCTGCCGGCCAGCAGGTTGCGATACACGGCGGCGGTGGCGATTTGGCCACCCTGGCCGCGCACGGCATGCACGCGCGGGTCGAACGGCGCATCGCTGCCCTTGGCGGCGTCCACCGACAGTGCACCGGTCACGGTGGCGGCCTTCAGCAGGCGCTCGGCCAGGAACAGGCCGTTCAGTGCCAGCGCGGTCGACACTTGCGTGCCGTTGATCAGTGCCAGGCCTTCCTTGGCGGCCAGTGCGATCGGCTCGATGCCGGCAGCGGCGAGTGCTTGACGTGCCGGGGTACGCACGCCGTTCACGCGCACATCGCCTTCGCCCAGCAGGGCCAGCGTCATGTGCGCCAGCGGTGCCAGATCGCCCGAGGCGCCCACCGAACCCTTGGACGGAATGCACGGCACGATGCCCGCGTTCAGCAGCGCCAACAGCGTGTCGATCACGACACGGCGCACGCCCGAGTAACCGCGTGCGAGGCTCGCTGCCTTCATCAGCAGCACGAGGCGCGCAACGCGGTCGCTCACGTCTTCGCCGGTGCCCACGGCGTGCGACAGGATCAGGTTACGTTGCAGACGCTCCAGCTCGTGCGTGGGGATCTGCGTCTTGGCTAGCAGGCCGAACCCGGTATTGATACCGTAAGCCGGATCGCCCTTGGCGACGATGGCTTGCACGGTGGCAGCCGATGCCTCAATGGCGGCGGCGCAGTCACCCGACAGTGCGACGGGCGTGGGCGCGAGCCAGACGCGGCGCAGGTCGTCAAAGGACATCGCGCCGGGTTGCAGCGTGATGATGGAGGGCGTGGTCATGGTGTTCATGGTCAAAGCAATTGGATGTTTCATTGTCGCCCCTGCGTGAAAGGGAGTACATCGCAGGAGCACATCGTCTAGTCGTATCAAAATCCCCGCCCGCGCGGGGATGCCGGAATCCGATCCGGGCTTAGCCGATCATCGGCAGGTTCAAACCGTTGCGCTTGGCGCAGGCGATGGCGCTCTCGTAGCCGGCATCCGCGTGACGCATCACGCCCGAGCCGCAGTCGTTGACCAGCACACGGCCGAGGCGCTTGGCAGCGGCGTCGGTGCCGTCAGCCACGATCACCACGCCCGAGTGCTGCGAGTAGCCCATGCCGACGCCGCCACCGTGGTGCAGCGACACCCAGGTCGCGCCGCCGGCCGTGTTGAGCAGCGCGTTGAGCAGCGGCCAATCCGACACGGCGTCGGTGCCGTCGCGCATGGATTCGGTTTCGCGGTTCGGGCTGGCGACGGAGCCGGTGTCGAGGTGATCGCGGCCGATCACGATCGGGGCCTTCAGCTCGCCGTTCTTGACCATCTCGTTGAAGGCCAGGCCAGCCAGGTGACGCTCGCCCAGACCCAGCCAGCAGATACGTGCGGGCAGACCCTGGAAGGCGATACGGTCACGCGCCATGTCGAGCCAGCGATGCACGTGCGTGTTGTGCGGGAAGAGTTCCTTGATCTTGGCGTCGGTCTTGTAGATGTCTTCCGGATCGCCCGACAGCGCCACCCAGCGGAACGGGCCCTTGCCCTCGCAGAACAGCGGACGAATGTAGGCGGGCACGAAGCCTGGGAAGTCGAAGGCATTCTTCACGCCCTGGTCGAACGCGACCTGGCGGATGTTGTTGCCGTAGTCGACGGTCGGGATGCCCATGGCCTGGAAGTCGAGCATGGCTTGCACGTGCACGGCGCACGACTTGGCGGCCTCGTCGGTCAGGCGGGCGTGCTGCGACGGATCGCGTTGCGCAGCACGCCATTGCTCGACCGTCCAGCCAGCCGGCAGGTAGCCGTTGACCAGATCATGTGCCGAGGTCTGGTCGGTCACCAGATCCGGCTTCAGGCCGCCGGCGCGGGCACGCTTGACCAGCTCCGGCAAGATTTCCGCAGCATTGCCCAGCAGGCCGATCGACACGGCTTCGCCGCGCTCGCAATGGTGGCGGATCAGGTTGAAGGCGTCGTCGATGTCCTTGGCTTGCTTGTCGAGGTAACGCGTACGCAGGCGGAAGTCGATGCTCGATTGCTGGCACTCGATGTTCAGCGACACGGCGCCGGCCAGCGTGGCGGCCAGCGGCTGCGCGCCGCCCATGCCGCCCAGGCCGGCGGTCAGGATCCACTTGCCGGCCAGCTTGCCGTCGTAATGTTGGCGGCCGGCTTCGGCGAAGGTTTCGTAGGTGCCTTGGACGATGCCCTGGCTGCCGATGTAGATCCAGCTGCCGGCAGTCATCTGGCCGTACATGAACAGGCCCTTGCGGTCCAGTTCGTTGAAATGCTCCCAGTTTGCCCACTTGGGCACCAGGTTCGAATTGGCGATCAGCACGCGCGGGGCATCCGGGTGCGTCTTGAATACGCCAACCGGCTTGCCGGATTGCACCAGCAGCGATTCGTCGTTGTTCAACTCGCGCAGCGTTTCGAGAATCTTGTCGAAGCAGGCCCAATCACGCGCGGCACGGCCAATGCCGCCGTACACAACGAGGTGCTTGGGGTTCTCGGCTACGTCCGGGTCGAGGTTGTTTTGCAGCATGCGGTAGGCGGCTTCGGTCAGCCAGCTCTTGCAGTGCAGCTCGGTGCCGCGCGGGGCACGGATCTCGCGCGATGCGTCGTAGCGCGGGTCGTTGGTCAGGTGGGCAGCGTTGGTCGGGGCATTCATGTGAGGTCTCCTGCGAACTCCTTGGGTGTGCTGAGCATCTTATGTTGTATATACAACTTAGGCAAGAAAACTTTACAAGCTAAGAGCAAACCCTGATGATGGCTGCAGTCCGCACATCACATCGGCTACCAAGCCGCACCCAAAGTCGACTCCATGTCACAAGATCAGTCCGCCAGCACCCCCGCCTTCCAGCGCATCAAGGAAGACATCCTCACGCGCATCCGCAGCGGCGAATGGCAGGAGGGCGAAATGATTCCGGGGGAGACGACGCTCGCGCAGACCTTCGGCGTATCACGCATGACGGTCAACCGCGCGCTGCGCGAGCTGACTGCCGAGCAGATCCTCACGCGGGTGCAAGGGCTGGGGACATTCGTCGCGCAACAGAAGTACCAGGCGACGCTGGTGGCGATCCGCAACATCGCCGAAGAGATTGCCGCGCGCGGCCATCAGCACCGCGCCGAGCTGCACAAGCTCGAACGCGCACGCGCCAACGAGGCGCTTGCGGCGGCATTCGGGGTGTCAACGGGGCACCTGTTGTTCCACTCGCTGATCGTGCATTTCGAGAGCGACCTGCCGATCCAGGCGGAAGACCGCTGGGTGAATGCCGCGCTCGCCCCCGAGTACATGGAACAGGATTTCACGCAGACCACGCCGAATGCCTACCTGATGCGTGCCGCCCCGCTGCAGGGGGTGGACTACGGCATCGAGGCCCGCCTGCCCCCGCGCGAGATCGCCGAGATGCTGCACATGGATGTGCGCGAGCCGTGCCTGATGCTGCGTCGTAAGACCCTGTCGCAGGGTCAGGTCGCTTCAGTGGCGACCATGTGGCACCCGGGCGGGCGCTATCAGTTCACGGGCAGTTTCTAAAACTCCGAGGCTAGCTGCGCCCCTTCCAGGGCACCACGCGCGCTTCGATGGCGCGCATGGCCAGGTCGAACGCCCACGCGATTGCGCCGATCAGCACGATGCCCATCACCACGAGATCGGTGCGCAGAAAGCTCGATGCATTGAGCACCAACTGCCCGAGGCCGACCGTGGCGGCCACCATCTCTGCGGCCACCAGCGTGGTCCAGCCGAAGCCAATGGCGATGCGCAAGCCGGTCAAGATTTCCGGCAGTGCCGCCGGCAGGATCACGTGCCGCACCACCTGCGTGAAGCTCGCGCCCAGCGCATAGGCGGCGTTGATCTGCTCGCGCGTGGCGCTGCGAACGCCAGCGCGCGCGGCCATGGCAATCGGCGCAAAGCACGCCAGGTAGATGACGACGATCTTGGCGCGCTCATCAATGCCCAGCCAGATGACCACCAGCGGCAAATACGCCAGCGGCGGCAGCGGGCGATAGAACTCGATGGGCGGGTCCAGCAGCCCGCGAGCGGTGCGCGATACACCCATCGCCAGGCCGATCGGTACAGCGGTGACAGCCGCCAACGCAAATGCGCCAAACACACGCAATGCGCTCCAGCCCAGATGGGCGGCCAGTGGCTGACCGCCCTGGATATCGCCGCGCCATGCATCGAGAAAGGCGTGGCCGACTGCCTGTGGCGACGGCAGGAACAGCGGCGGGACCCAATGGAAGGTCGTTGCTGCCCACCACAGCAGCAGCAACGCGCCCACCGAAAGCAGGCTCAACCCCAGCGCACTGCCCTCGCCGGGCAAACGGTAGCCGCGCAGCTTGCGCGGCGGCTGAACGGAAGACGCCGCTGTTTCAACGGGAACACCCTTGAACACTGCTGTTTCGATCGCGCTCATGCGGCCAACTCCTCGGGGGCACGGTGGATCAGCGCCAGCACGCGCTCACGCCAGGCAATGAATTCCGGTGACGATTTCACGGCCCGTGCATCCGCGCCCGCCAGCGCCTGCCTCGAGAACGGCAGATCAAACGTCTGCACAATGCGCCCCGGCGACGGCGACATCACCACCAACCGCGTCGCCAGGAACAGCGCCTCTTCCACGTCGTGCGTGATGAAGAAGACCGTGGTGCCCGTGCGTTGCCAAACATCGAGTACGAGCGTCTGCATGGTCTCGCGCGTGAAGGCGTCGAGCGCGCCCATCGGCTCATCCATCAGCAGCACACGCGGCTCAGTTGCCAGCGCCCGCGCAATACCGACGCGCTGCTGCATGCCACCCGACAAGGCGTACACGGGCGATGCGGCATGCGCTTCCAGGCCAACCAATCGCAGCAGTTCGAGCGCACGTGCGTGCCGCGTCTTGCGATCGACACCGCGTAGCTTGAGACCAAGCGCCACGTTGTCGCGCACGTTCAACCACGGCATCAGCCCGTAACGCTGGAACACCACACCGCGCTCCGCGCCGGGGCCGTCGACTTCGCGTCCGTCGAGCAGGATCTGTCCCGACGTTGGCGCAACGAAGCCGGCCAGGCAATTCAGCAGCGTGGTCTTGCCGCAACCCGAGGCCCCGAGGGCAACAACGAACTCGCCAGCGTTGATCGACAAGTCCACGCCGCCCAAGGCTTGAGTGGTGCGACCGCGCGCATCGGTGTAGTCGACGCGCAGGCCGCGGACTTCAATGCGGCTCATCGCGATGCGGTTGCCACGGCCTTGGCGCCACTGGCCACACGCTGCACGAAGCGCGAATCAATGGTCGCGCCGTAATCCGGCAGCACTGCCTGGATCGTGCCCTGCGTCTTCAGGAACTGCGCGGTCGCCAGCAGCGATTGCGCCGCACCCGACTGCGCACCACCGCCCAGCCAGCGCTTGGAAGCCTGCTCCGCCGCATCCGGGAACGCATACAGCGCCAGGCTTGCCGGCACATCGGCTGCCGTCGCACCCGAGGTCTTGGCCACCGCCGCCACCTGGGGCGACGTCACCGTCCACGCGGCCCTGTTGTCGCGATAGGCAGCATCGGCCTTGGCCAGCACTTCCGTGAACTTGGCGAGGAAGTCCGCATGGTCACGCGCGAACTTGCGGTCGGCCACGAAGCCATCGAACGTTGACTTGCCCGTTGCGGCGGCGATCTTGCCGGAGGTGGTCAACACCGTCCCGTTCTTCTTCACCTTGGCGAGCACCGGGTCCCAGATGAACGCGGCATCCACGTCGCCCCGATCCCACGCGGCGGACAGTTCCTGCGGGCGCAGGTTGACGACCTTCACGTCGCGCGGCTCCAGCCCCGCCTGCTGCAGCGCGACCAGCGCGTGGAAGTGCGAGGTCGACACATACGGCACGCCCAGCGTCTTGCCCTTCAAATCCGCCACGCGCGTCACGCCGCTGCCGTTGCGGGCAACCAGCGCTTCCGCATCATTGATGTTGTCGAGAATCCAGAACAGCGAGAGGTCCACGCCCTGCGACACACCCGCCGCAATCGGGCTCGACCCCGCCTCGCCAATCTGCACAGAGCCCGAGGCGATAGCGCGCACCACATCGGCACCGCTGGCCAGTTGGCGGTAGGTCACCTTGTAGCCAGTGGCGCGTTCGACTTCGCCGGTGGCCTGGGCGTAGCGCCAGGGCAGCACCATGTCCTGATAGGCAATGACGACCTCGCGGTCAGCCGCACGTGCGGGAGTGGTGCCGAGCAAGGCGAGCGAAACGGCCGCAGACAATGCTGCAGCCAGCAAACGGGGGAGAGAAAGACCAGCCATGGAAGACTCCGGCAGAAGAAGAACGCGCACATGCGCCGGAGTCGATTGTGTGAGACGGCAGACCGCGCTGTCGTCGAAGAAAAATGGCTGAGCTTATGCAGCTCGGCCGCAGATCAATATTGGCTGAGCGTGCTGGACAGTAGCTTGGCCGTGATGTCCACGATGGGAATTACGCGCTCGTAGGCCATGCGCATCGGCCCGATCACGCCCAGCGTGCCGACGATCTTGCCGTCCACCTCGTACGGCGCGGTGATGACGGCCATGTCTTCGTGTGGCACGAGGCTGCTCTCGCCTCCGATGAAGATCTGCACGCCCTCGGCGCGGCTCGATACATCCAGCAATTGCAGCAGGCCCGTCTTCTGTTCGAACACGGCAAACAGGCGCCGCAGCTTGTCCATGGACGACGATAGGTCTTCCACATCCAGCAGCTTGCGCTCGCCAGAGATGACCACCGGGTCTTCTTCCGATGCCGCGCTGCTGCCCGCCTCCACCGCCGCCTGCATCAGCGAGGTCATGTCGGCCTGCAACGCAGACAACTCGCCGCGCAGGCGCTCGCGCACGGCGTCGAAGGTCAGGCCGCCGTAGTGTGCGTTGATGTAGTTGGCCGCCTCCACCAGCTGCGACGGGGTGTACGGCGTATCGGTATGGATGATGCGGTTCTGCACGTCGCCCTCGGGCGTGACGACGATCAGCAGGATGCGGTTCTCCGACAACCGCAGGAATTCGATCTGCCGGAACGCGTGCGAGCGGCGCGGCGTCATCACCACGCCCGCAAACTGCGACAGGTTGGACAGCGTCTGCGCCGCCGCCGCAATCACCCGCTGCGACGATTCCGACCCATGCGACGCCAGTTGCGTGCGCACCTGCTCGGCAATCACGCCGGCCATCTGCTGCGCCATGCGGTCATGCGCGCCAAGCACGTCTAGTGGGCTGGCGGTCAGCATGGTGTCGACGAAGAGGCGGTAGCCGCGCGGCGTCGGGATACGTCCGGCGGAGGTGTGCGGGCTGGCGATGAAGCCCATCTCCTCCAGGTCGGACATCACATTGCGAATGGTGGCCGGCGACAGATCGAGCCCCGAATACTTCGACAAGGTGCGCGAGCCCACGGGCTGGCCCTCGGCGATGTACCGTTCGATCAGGGTCTTGAGGAGGATGGTGGCGCGCTTGTCCATGATTCTTCAATTTTACGCAAAATCGACTGCAACCAGCGGGTGACGTTGGCGTTTCTCGCCAAACAACGTCAAACGTAGCGGGGGTCATATCGATATGGTGTAATGCGCGCATGTCGATTCCCCCGTCCGCCGTGGCCTCGAAACCTCCCGCCGCCTCGCCTTTCAAGACCGTCGCACTGGTCGGCCGGTATTCGGCCGCCAACATTGCCGGCCCGCTCATGGAGCTGGCGTCGTGCATTGCCGCGCGCGGGCATGACATCGTGTTCGAGCGCGAAACCGCGCTCAATATCGGTGTGCAGGATTACCCTGCCCTGCCGCCCGAGGAAATGGCCCGCCAGGCCGATGTGGCCGTGGTGCTCGGCGGCGACGGCACGCTGCTCGGCATCGGCCGCCACCTGGCCGGCGCCAGCGTGCCGGTGATCGGCGTCAACCACGGGCGGCTCGGCTTCATGACCGACATCCCGTTCGACGATGTGCATACCGTGCTGCCCGACATGTTGTCCGGCCGCTACGAAGCCGAAACCCGCACGCTGCTGCAGGCCCAGGTCGTGCGCGACGACGAGGTCATCTTCTCCGCCCTGGCCTTCAACGACGTGGTAGTCAACCGCTCGGGCACCTCAGGCATGGTCGAGCTGGCCGTGTCGGTCGACGGCTTCTTTATGTACAACCAGCGTTCGGATGGCTTGATCGTGTCTACGCCCACCGGGTCGACGGCGTATGCGCTGTCCGCCGGTGGGCCGATCCTGCACCCGGCGCTCTCGGGCCTCGTGCTGGTGCCCATCGCACCGCATTCGCTGTCGAATCGGCCGATCGTCATTCCGCAGGATGCGGAGGTGGTCATCCAGGTCACCAGCGGGCGCGACGCGAGCGTCAACTTTGACATGCAGTCGCTCACGTCGCTGCTGCCGGGCGACCGCATCGTGGTGCGCCGCTCGGAGCGCACCGTGCAACTGCTGCACCCGGTCGGCTACAACTACTACGCCACGCTGCGCAAGAAGCTGCACTGGCACGAGTACCCCACCGAAGACAACCGGCTGTAACCCACACACCGTCCCACGCACCATGCTGCGCAGCCTCACCATCCGCGATTTCGTCATCGTCCACGCGCTGGACCTCGACCTGGCCGACGGCTTTACCGTGTTCACGGGCGAAACCGGCGCGGGCAAGTCCATCCTGATCGACGCTCTGGCGCTCACGCTTGGCGAGCGTGCCGATGCCGCCGTCGTGCGCGAAGGCGCGCCGCGCGCCGACATCACGGCGGAGTTCGACGTGCATCCACACGTGGCCGCGTGGCTGGAAGCCCACGAACTGCACGATGACGAAGGCGTCATCCTGCTGCGCCGCACTGTCGATGCCGCCGGCCGCAGCAAGGCCTTCATCAACGGCGCGGCGGTCACGCTGGCGCAGTTGCGCGAAGTGGGCGAGCAGCTGGTCGACATTCACGGTCAGCACGCGCATCAACTGCTGCTCAAGACCGACGCCCAGCGCAGCCTGCTCGACGCTCATGCCGGCCTGGAAGGCGCCGTGCGTGTGGTCGGCGAGCACTATCGCACGTGGCAAGCCGTGGTGCGCCTGCGCGAAGCCGCCGAGCAGCAATCGCGCGAAGCCCAGCTCGAACGCGAGCGCATCGAGTGGCAGGTGAACGAACTGCAGAAGCTCGCCCCCCAACCCGGCGAGTGGGAAGAGGTGCAGACCGAGCACCACCGTCTGTCGCACGCCGCCAGCCTGATCGAAGGCACGCGCGCGGCGCTCGATGGCCTGTCCGAATCGGAGGGAGCCGTGCTCACGCAACTGGGCGCGACGCTCCACACACTGCGTGAGCTCGCTGAGATCGACCCCGCACTGGCCGACGTGCTGGCCGCGCTGGAACCGGCCGAAGTGCAGATCCAGGAAGCCGTGCACTCGCTCGCTCGCTACGCCGATCGTGCCGAACTGGACCCCGACCGCCTCGCCGAAATCGACGCGCGCATGCAGGCGCTGCACACCATGGCGCGCAAGTACCGCGTCGCGCCGGAAACGCTGCCGGCCGAATTGGCCGAGCGCCAAGCGCAACTGGCCGCGCTGCAAGCCGCATCCGACCTCGACGCGCTGCAGGCGCAGGAAGCGCAAACCCACGCCGCCTACATGGTGGTCGCCCAGGCGCTGTCGCGCGACCGCGCCAAGGCCGCCCGCGAGCTGGCCGAAGCCGTGACCGGCGCCATGCAAGGCCTGTCGATGGCCGGCGGGCGCTTCGACATCGCGCTGCATGCGCTGGAACACGGCGGGGCTGCGGGGCTGGAGCAAATCGAATTCCTCGTCGCCGGACATGCCGGTGTATCGCCACGCCCGTTGGCAAAAGTCGCTTCGGGCGGCGAACTGGCGCGGATCAGCCTGGCGATTTCCGTGATCGCCAGCGAAGCAAGCCCGACCCCCACGCTGATCTTCGACGAGGTCGATTCCGGCATTGGCGGCGCAGTGGCCGAAGTGGTCGGCCGACGCCTGCGCGAATTGGGCACGCGCCGCCAGGTGCTGTGCGTGACCCACCTGCCGCAGGTGGCTGCGCTGGCCAATCACCACATCCAGGTCGCCAAGCAGACGGTGGCCGGCAGCACGCGTTCCGACCTGGTGGTGCTGGACGCCACCAGCCGCGTGGACGAAATCGCCCGCATGCTGGGCGGTGCGTCGCTAACTGACACCACACGCCGCCACGCCGACGAAATGCTGACCGCCGGCCGTGCCCAACCGGCACCGGCGCCTGCCGCACGTAAATCGCGGCGCGTGGCGCAGTGATCGCCTATACCGGAACCATTGCGGCCATCTCTGGCCAGACCGTTCCGGCGACGCACACTGCCTACACCATTGAACGCATTCAAGGAGAACTCCATGGCCCAACCGGCTGCCCGCCCTCAATCCCTGCTGTCGTCCACCAAGCCTGCGCTGGTGGCAGCGCTTGGCCTGTGCCTGCTGACGGCGTGCAAGTCGGTCCCTGCCATTGATCCGGGCAAGCCGCCTGCCATGGACCCCGCTTCCGCCAACACCCAACCGCCAGCCTCGGTGTCGGCCGCGCACAACTTGGGCGACATCATTGTCGGCCTGAGCACGCCGACGACCTCTTCCACCACCGTACAGGGTGTGCTGGACACCGCCGGCGCCCGTGCAACGCCGCGCCTGGCCTTTGCGGTGGTGCGGCCGATGTCGGGCGGGTTCTGGGTTGTACGCGCCAGCTCGGGCGATGCGGCGGCCACGCTGGATGGCGCGGTCGCGGCTTTGCGCTCCGCGCCCGGCGTCGCGTCGGCCGACCCGGATCGTGTGGTGAAAATCCAGCGCTGAACCGCTAAACGCGACGCGGTGCGATGCAGCGCCGCGCCAGACCTCCACAGTGTGAAAAACGGTTGGGCCCAATTCTGGGCCCATCGTGCCTTGTAGCGGGCGCATATCCTGCTGCCGCGCCAGCGCACAGGCGCGCTTTCCCCCACCCTTGGCAATCGGGTTTCTGCCATCCCAGGCGGGCAGGTCGCGTGCTACCTTTGGTTTTGTGTAACGTACTGTCAAGAATCGTATCCTGACGACGTTTCTCATGACGACAAGATAGATGCCTCGGAGCGCGCACTGATGACACACACCTCCTTTCGGTTGAAGTCCTGGCTCCGTGCAGGCGCCAGCGTCGCCTGTATCGCCTGGTGGATGGGCAGCCCCCCTGCCGTAGCCGCCACGCCGCAACCGCAGTACACAGGCGACCTGATCATCAAGTGGCGCGACGACACCAGCGGCACGCGCAAGACGCTATCGGCGGCAGAATCCAGCAACCGGCTGCTGTCTGTCGCGCAAACCGCGGGGAGCGCGCTGCAAGTCAAACGCACGTTGGGCACGCAAGCGCAGCTCATGCATACCAGCTTGACTGACGCCGCTAGTATTGAAGCTACCGCCGCCAAGATCGCGCAGGACGCGCGCGTGGCCTACGTGGTGCCGGATCGCATCCTGCGGCCCAATACCATCCCCAACGATCCGCTGTTTGCCACGCAGAACAACCTTGCCGCGCCGACGCTCGTGCCAGGCGGCATCAACGCGGCGGCGGCATGGAGCATCACGCAGGGCTCGAGCAGCATCGTGGTGGCGGTGGTCGACACCGGTTATACGGACCACCCCGATCTGGCCGGCAAGATCCTGCCCGGCTACAACTTCATCTCCGACCCGGCGCGCGCGGGCAATACCACCGGACGCGGCACTGACGCGCACGATCAGGGCGACGGCGTGACGGCCGCGGATGTTCCGAACATTTCCGGCTGCACCAGCAGCGACATCGCTAAGAGCACCTGGCACGGCACCGAGGTCAGCAGCGTGCTGGCAGCCAACACCAACAACGCGCTCGACATTGCCGGCGTGGGCTGGAACACCCGGATCGTGCCAGTGCGCGTGTCTGGCAAGTGCGGCGCACTGCTGTCCGATACGGTGGACGGCATGCTGTGGGCCGGTGGCATCGCCGTGTCGGGCGTGCCCACCAATGCCAACCCGGCGCGCGTGGTCAACGTCAGCCTGGGCAGCACGGGTGCGTGCTCGGCGGCCGAACAGGATGCAGTGAACCGGCTGGCGGCAATCGGCACCACCGTGGTGGCCGCCTCGGGCAATGAAGCTGCACAAAACGCCGACGCACCGGCCAATTGCACGGGCGCGATCGCCGTCACGGCGCACGTGGATAGTGGCGAAAACGCCAGCTATGCCAACGTCGGCCCGCAGGTTGCCCTGTCGGCGCCGGGCGGCGGTTGCGCCAATTCGCAAGCGACCAGCAGCGGCTGCACAGGCACCACGTCGGTCATCCAGGCCGATTCCAATGATGGCGCGCAATCCCTTGGCAACTACGTCGTCAAATCCGTGGCGGGCACAAGCTTCTCCACCCCGGAAGTGGCCGGCACCATCGCGCTGATGTTGAGCGTGCAGCCACAGTTGTCGAATGCGCAAATTCTGGCCGGCCTGCGGCAGACGGCGCGCCCGCACCCAAGCGGCACATACTGCGCCGTCAATACCGGCGTGTGCGGTGCTGGCCTGCTGGATACGGCAGGTGCAGTGGGTTACGCCCAGCAGACGACGCCTGCCGGCATTGGCAACGGTACGGCAGGCTCGGGCGGCACTGGTGGCACGAGCGGGAGCAGTAGTGGCGGCGGCGGTGGTGGCGGCGGCGGTGCCGTCCCGCTGGCAGGGGCAGCGCTGATGCTGGCGTTAGGACTCGCCTGCCGGCGCAAGCGCTCTGCGCCGCAGTAACAACGTCTTCAGATTGACCGAGACCGCCTCCCATGTGGAGGCGGTTTTCTTTTGTGTCTTATCTGCATATCAGGACTTTCACTTAAGTCCAGCTAGACCACCACACCTCCATTCTTTTTGACAATGCATCCATAAATTCATCGATTCTTTACAAAAAAGGCTGCTCAGATGAAGACGATGGTTTCCGGGGGTGTGGCTCGCGCGCTGGTGGCGCTCGGGCTGGTGTCGTATCACGCTGTGCCAGCGCTAGCCGCAGAAAAATCGACCACGTTCAACGCGCGGTTGCAGTGGGTTACCCAGTTGATCGTCAAGGAAAAAGCGATCACCTCAGGGGCGCTGACGCCGCAATCCACATCGGCAGGCGGCGTCGACAATCCGGCGGATACGATGACCGTGCAACGCTGGTCAGCCACTGCGCAATTGCCCATGACGTACAAGCGCGCAATGTCGGGCGGCGCCCATGTGGTGACCCTACCCAGGATCATGACGCTGGATGACGCACAAACCATTGCGCAACGCATGGAGGCCAGCGGCCAGTTTGAGTACGTGTCGCCCGATCGCATCCTGCGGCCGATGGCGCTGGCAACCGACCCGCTGTTCAGCCAGCAATGGAACCTGCTACCCGGCACCAGCGTGGCCGGCGGCGCCAACGTGACGTCCGCCTGGGACACCACTACCGGCGCGCCCACCGTGGGCATCGGGATCGTCGACACCGGCATCCACGCAGATCACGCGGACTTGGCCGGCACGAATTTCGGTATCGGCCGCAACTTCGTCAGCAGCAGCGCAATGGCGGGCGCCACCGACCGCAAGACCGGCACCGCCATCCCCAGCGGGTTCGTCAACAACGGCGCCAACAACAGTGCCAGCAATACCGACCCGTCCGACCCCGGTGATTGGATCAGCGCCGCCGATGCCGCGTCCTTCCCAACGCTCTGCGGCAGCCAGAGCAACAGCAGTTGGCACGGCACCTTCGTGACTGGACAGATTGCGGCACAGCGCAATAACGGCATCGGTATTGCGGGCATCGCACCGGGCGTGCGTGTGCAGATGGCGCGGGCGCTGGGCAAGTGCGGCGGCGTGACGTCCGACATCATGGACGCGATGACGTGGCTGGCCGGCGGCGCGGTCCCTGGTGTCATCAGCAACCCGACGCCAGCCAAGGTCATCAGCATGAGCCTGGGCGGCACGGGGGCCTGCTCCGCACTGGAACAAAGTCGGATCAATGCGGCGCGCGCGCTGGGGGTCACCATCGTGGTGGCTGCCGGCAATGAGTCCGGGCCGGTGGATGCTCCCGCCAATTGCGCGGGTGCCATCGCCGTCACGGCCCACACGCGGGAGGGCGACAACGCCTGGTACGCCAACGTGGGCGCGCAAACCGCCATCAGTGCGCCCGGCGGCGGCAGGGGCACGGTCATCTCGGGCACAAGCAGCACCATCGTGTCGCTGTCCAACAGCAGCGCTACCGCACCCATTGCCTCGCCCGGCGGGGACACGTACACCCATGACATAGGCACGTCGATGGCCACGCCGCACGTGGCTGCCACGGCCGCGCTCATGCTGTCAGTCCAACCTGCGCTGGCGCCCGACGACATCACGGCGATCCTCAAGCAGTCGGCCCGCCCTTTCCCGCCTGGCACCTACTGCGCGACGCATGCAGGCAGTTGTGGGGCCGGCATGCTGGACGCCGGCTCAGCCATCGCCCAGGCCCAGGGCATGCCGACAGTGCACGTTGGCGCATCAGCTTCGAGCGTTTCCACTAGCGCCGATGTCACGCTCACAGCCGTCAGCGGCCCCGGCTATGGGCGAAGCGCTGGTAACCCGATCTGGGCGCAGACAGCAGGCAAGCCCCTCCCGCTGACCACCTCGGCGCCCGATGCCAATGGCAACAGCACGGCCACCTTCACGCCAACTGCCGCTGGGGTCTACAGCTTTAGCGTTGCGTTGACCAACAACGCGGGCATATCAGCCAGCGACACCGTAAGCGTCACCGTGACGGGGGCGCCCACGTCGCCCGGTACCGATACGGGGGCCGGCTCGGGGGCTTCGTCGGGCGGTGGGGGTGGCGGTGGGTCAATCGGATTCGCCTATGCGGCGCTATTGCTTGCAGCAAACCTCGCGCATCGGCTTGGGCGCAGCGCCCGTTAAGCAACTGCCGGCCCGTTTCACGTTGCCCCCCCCCCTCAAGCGTGGGGTTGCATCCCCTAGTACCCCTTCGTGCTGGCGTCTGCGGAATAGTAAGAAATTTTCAATTCCGTATTTAGTTCTTTTTTTCGGTGCCGCATCGCCACCATTGAGATAATTCCGCCTCTTTTTGTTACAACAATAGGACTTCTCAAATGAAGGCGATTGTCCCCGGGGGGGTGGTCCGTGCGCTGATCGCGCTCGGACTGGTTTCGTATCACGCTGTTCCGGCGCTGGCGGTGGGCAAAGTCGCCGCACCTGCGCCGCAGTTGCAATGGGTAACGCAACTGATCGTGAAAGAGAGAAGCAGCGGGCTGAAGACGCAATCGGTTGCGGCAGGCGACACGGTTGCCCGCGCAGACGTTGCGACAGTGCAACGCTGGTCGGTCGCCGCACAACTGCCCGTGACCTACAAACGCGCCATGTCGGGCGGTGCGCATGTGGTGACGCTGCCCAACGCCATGTCGGTCGCAGAGGCCCAGACGGTCGCCCAGCGCATGGAGGCCAGCGGCCAATTCGAATATGTTTCGCCTGACCGCATCATGCGGCCGGCCGCCGTGCCCAGCGACCCGCAATTCGCCAGCCAGTGGAACCTGTGGCCGAGTACCGTAGTTGCCAACGGCCCATCGACCCCGGCCGCCGGCGGAGCCAATGTCACCACCGCGTGGGATTCGACCAAGGGCGCAAGCTCGGTCTACGTGGCCGTCATCGACACGGGCCTGCTGACCAACCATGAGGATCTGGCGGGTGCCAACATTCGCCCGGGCTACGACTTCATCAGCAACGACGCCTACCACTCCACGCCCGACCCAGTGAGCCACAACACGGTGCCGCTGGGCTTTGTGGAGAACGATCCACTCGACACGCCGGCGGGTCGCGATCCCAATCCGTCAGACCCTGGCGACTGGGTGACCTCGTCAGAGACAACGCTTTACCCCAGCTACTGCGGCACCGCAGGGAGTCATAGCGACAGCAGCTGGCACGGCACCTTCGTGACCGGCCAGATCGTCGCGCAACACAACTCGGTGGGCATTGCCGGCATCGCACCCAATGTGACCATCCAGATGGCGCGGGCGCTTGGCAAGTGCGGCGGCACCACGTCGGACATCATGGACGCACTGGCCTGGGTAACGGGCGAGAGTGGCGTACCTGGTGCCAGCGGTGTTGCGCTGCCGGTCAACGCGCCGATGGCGCAGGTGGTCAACATGAGCCTGGGTGGTGCGGGGGCTTGCTCCAGGGCCGAACAAGCAACCATTACCGCAGCAAGAGCGCGTGGCGCAACCATCGTGGTGGCAACCGGGAACGACGGTGCTCCGACCATCGGCTCACCAGCCAACTGCAGCGGCGTAGTCGCGGTCACGGCGCACACCATCGGCGGCGACAACGCCAACTACGCCAACGTCGGCACCGGCACAACCCTCAGCGCGCCGGGCGGTGGCTCAGGCACGGTCATCGCGGGTAGCGGCATCAAAATCCGTTCAATCTCCAATGCCAGCCTAACCACCCCGGGCACTGACACCAATACGTATAAGAGCGAAATGGGCACCTCGATGGCCACGCCGCATGTGGCGGGCGTTGCCGCGCTGCTGCTGGCCTACAAACCCACTCTGAGCGTAAACGACATCAAAGCGATCCTGACGCAGTCGGCACGCCCCTTCCCGGCAGGAACCTACTGCGCACAGAATGTCGGGGCATGCGGGGCAGGCATGCTGGATGCGGGCGCCGCCATTGCCCTGGCGGTCGGCAACCCGACGGCGAGCGTATCGAGTTCGGCCAGTACCATCGTTGCCAACAATCCGGTAACCCTCACGGCCACCGTTGGCGCAGGCTTCGGCAATACGCTCTCCAGCGTTCAGTGGGCGCAAACCGCCGGGACAAGCACGAACGTCACCACGGCAGGCCCGGACGGTAACGGTAACTACACCGCCACGTTCACGCCGAGTAGCGCTGGCACGTACACCTTCACGGTAACCGTCACCAACAACGCGGGCGGCACGATAACCACCTCGGCTTCCGTGACGGTCACCGCGCCCCCGACCACCACCCCGGGGACCGGTACGGGCGGCACCCTGCCCTTCAGCGGCGGCACCAGCGGCACCGGCCCCCTGAACCAAAGCAGCGGCGGCGGCGGTGCATTGCCGCTGTGGCTGGCCGGCCTCCTGCTGGCGGGCGGCGTATTCGGCTTCGGCCGCGGTCGTCGCTCCTCGCGCACGCAGTAAACGCAAAACGGACACGCTGGCGCCAAACCGGCGTGTCCGTTCTCCCAGGTTACCTGCGTCCTGCCGGTCAGCCCTGCGTCTGTCTCCTGCCTTGGGCGCGCCATTCTCCGAAGACCCAGATCAGCAATCCGCTCGCCGCACCAAAGGCATGTGCGATACGCACCACGCCAAACCCCCAGTGCGGGTCATAGGCGATGGGCGACAGCCACGATTGCTCGAGCCACACCTTCACCAGCACGCCCACGCACAGCAGCAAGCCGATCCAGCGTGAGAAGCGGTCGTCGGTGTCTTCAACCACCTCCGCTGGTGGCCGCAGCAGCCGCAGACCACCCCAGGCAGCAAGACCGTGCAATGCGCCCGAGAGCCCGCCGTACCACTGCACCCCCGGCTGACTGAGCAACGCAATCTGCACCAGCACACCGCACGCCACCAGCACGCCAACGATGGCCTGTGGCAGCAGCACGCGCGCCAGCAGCAAGATCAGCCCCGCTGCCGCCATCCCGTCGCCCAGCCAGTGCCACATATCGAGGTGGACCCACATGGCGGTAACGAGGCGCCACCACTGCCCAGCACGCACCGCATCACGCTGATACAACCCGACCGCGTGCAACCACGGCACGAACGAGAACGCGGCCGACAACGCAGCCACACCCAGGCACGCAGCCCAGGTATGCACCGCGTGCAGACGCCCGCTCATCCGGCGTGCGAGCTGGACGACGCGGGCACGGCGCCGAACACCTGCTCCCACAACGCCCGCACGTGGGCGGCCTCGTGCGCGCAGGTACCCGCCGGGACGCGCGCGGCGGCTTGCCCATCCAGCCGCAGCTTGTGCTGGCGTGCACGGAAATCACGGTAGGCATCGGCCACCTGCGCCGCCCGCGCAGCATCGATCAACCCCAGCTCGCCCGCCATGTGCAGCAGCGCGATGTTGCCCTTGTTGCGAGTGAGTTCAGCATGCGCGGCACTATGCAGCAGCACCAGAAACTGCACGGTGAATTCAATATCGACCATGCCGCCGCGGTCGTGCTTGAGGTCGAACAGTTCCGTGGGATTGGCGTGGCCTTCCAGCACACGCTCACGCATCGCCACGATCTCGTCGCGCAGCGGACCAGCCTCGCGCGCCTGCCGCAGCACGGCGGTGCGTAGCGCTTCAAAGCGCGCGCCGATCTCCGCATCGCCCGCACAGAAGCGCGCGCGTGTGAGCGCCTGGTGTTCCCACACCCACGCGGCGTTGTCACCCTCGCGCATCTGGTAACGGCGGAAGGCTTCGAAGTGCGTCACCATCAGGCCGGCCGCGCCGTTCGGGCGCAGGCGCGTGTCCACATCAAACAGCGTGCCGGCGGCGGTATGGCTGGTCAGCCAGGTGATGAGCTTGCGCGCGAACGACGCGTACACCTCGGGCGCACGCTCATGGTCGTCGTCGTAGAGAAAGATGATGTCGAGGTCCGATGCGTAGCCAAGCTCCTTGCCGCCCAGGCGCCCATAGGCCACCACGGCAAAGCGCGGCACCTCGCAATGGCGCGTGGACACCTGCTTCCACACGGTCTCCAGCGTCAGGTCCAGCATGGCGTCGGCCAGGTCGGAGAGCCGGTCGCTGATGTGCTCAACGCTGAGCATGCCTTGCAGGTCCTGCAACAGGATGCGGAAGGTCTCCGCATGGTGTTCCTGGCGCAGGATGTCCATCTGCATTTCGACGTGGTCTTCGGCGGCGCGCAGCCGCTCGCGCACGCGCTCGCGGAAAGCGGGCCAGTCCGGGTCGGCCGACAGCGCCTCAACGTCGAGCAGTTCGTCGAGCAGTTGCGGATGGCGCGTCAGATAGTCCGCCGCCCAGCGCGAGGCATGCAGCGTGTGGGCCACGCGCTCCAGCGCCTGTGGGTATTCGCACAGCAGCGAGAGATACGACGAGCGCCGGCTGATCGCATCAAAAAAGTTCAGGAAGCGCGCGATGGTGACGTCGGCATCCGTCTGTCGCGCAGCGTGGTCTAGCGCGCGGTTGATCAGCAGGTCGAAACGCTGGCGGCTCACCTCGGTCAGCGCACGGTAACGCGGCGAGTTGCGCGTCGCACGCAGGCGTTCGAGCACGCTGTCGGCGTCGGCGTAGCCCAGGTCGGCAAGCTGCGCGCGAGCGGCTTCGGTGCGCTCGTCGTCAAGCAGATCGGCGTGCCAGATGGAGGCGCACGGCGGTTGGCTGTCCTGCTTGTCAGAGAAGGTCTGCTCGAACTGCTGCGCCACTTCGTCCTGATAGGCCTCCAGCTTGGCAATCAGTGCGGCGTAATCGTCAAAGCCCATCATGCGGGCCACACGCAGTTGGTCTTCCGGTGCCCCCGGCAGGTTGTGCGTCTGCGCGTCTTCCACGTATTGCAGGCGGTGTTCAAGCTGGCGCAGGAAGCGGTAGGCCTCGGTCAGGCGGGCAACCACGTCGTCGTCGATCAGGCCGCGCTCGGCGGCGGCGCGCAGCACCTCCAGTGTGGGCCGCACACGCAGTCCAAAATCCTGCCCGCCACGAATCAGCTGGAACACCTGCGCAACGAACTCGATCTCGCGGATACCGCCGCGCCCCAGCTTGATGTTCGGCGAGCGCGCGTGCACCTGGCCGTCAACTTCGCCGGGCTGTCGGTTGGCGCCATTGCTGCGCTTGGCCGCCTCCGCACGGATCTGCGCATGCAGCGCGCGGATGGCGGCGATCACGCCGTAGTCCAGGTAGCGCCGGAACACGAACGGCCCGGTCACCCGATCAAGCTGCTGGATCACGCGCGCCGCGTGCGGGCTGGTCGGGTCGGTAATGACGCGACCCTTGATCCAGGCGTAGCGCTCCCACTCGCGGCCCTGCACGACAAAGTATTCCTCCAGCATGCCCAGGCTGCAGGCCAGCGGACCGGCATCGCCGTTCGGGCGCAGTCGCATGTCGACGCGGAAGACGTAGCCGTCTTCGGTCACGTCGGCCAGTGCGTTGATCAGACGCCGGCCCAGCTTCGTGAAGTACTCGTGGTTGGACAGCGGACGTGGGCCGCCTTGCGTGTCGCCATCGTCGTCGTACAGAAAGATCAGGTCGATGTCGGACGAGACGTTCAACTCGCGCCCACCAAGCTTGCCCATGCCGACCACCACCAGCTCCTGCACCTCGCCCGAGGATTGCCCGATCGGCTGGCCGTGCAGCGCCTGCAGCTCCTGGCCGATCACGGAGATGGACGCACGCACGGCAAACTCGGCCAGATCCGTCATGCTGCCGGTCACTTCATCGAGCGTAGCGGCGCCGGACAGATCGCGCTCGATGAGCGTGGCGAACACTTCGTTGCGCAGCAGGCGCAGTGCGCGCTTGAGCGCGGGCTCGGTCTCCACGGCCGTGGCGTCGAACAGCTCGGTAAAGCGCGCCGACAGCCAGGCAGCGTCGACGGGGCGGGCGGCGGCAGTCTGCACACGCTCAGCCCAACCTTCGCGCGCCTGTGCCAGGCGTTGGACATAGCGGGAATAGGCCTGCGCATACGGCAACGCAACATGAGGGGGTTCCGGCGCACGGGCCGGGGCTTGCAGGAACGGCTGGGCAGACAAGGTGGAATCGGTCATGCGGGTCATGCGAACCATCAAGGGAGCTGCGAAGGAAGCGTCCATTCTCGCTGAAATGCGCGCGGGCCGGTCGGTGGTCACGCACTTTCACGGGCATCGGGCGTGCTTGCCGCTCCACGAGGGCTGTACCCAGCTCCAAATGTGGCACTGCGCCACGAATATCGGATAATCCCGGTCATGCCCCGCCTGCCCCAGCCCCCAGAATCGCCGAAGTCCGATGGCGGACACGCCAGCACCCTGTCCACCCGCCGGACAGGCCTGCGCGCGGCCGGCGCAATCTGGGCATGGATCACTCGGCTGGTAAGCGGGATTGCCGGTGGTTTTGTCGCCTGCATCCGCGCGCCGATCTGGCGCAAGCTGTGGCGCATCCTGTGGAAAACGGTGGTCGCACTGGTTGTCCTGGCCATGGTCGGCATGGTGCTGGTGCGCTTTGTCCTATGGCCGCGCGTGAGCGTGGCGCGCGAATGGATGGAGCGCGAGGCGTCGAGCGCACTGCACGCCAATGTCGGCATCGGCTCGCTGGAAACCTACTGGGAAGGCTGGCACCCTGCCTTCCGCGCGCAGCGCATCGAGGCGCGTGACACCGCCGGCCGCCAGACCTTTGCCGTGCAGGACGTGCAGGCGCGGCTGTCGTGGCGCTCACTGCTGCGCATGCAGATCACGTTTGCCGCGCTGCACGCCAGCCGCGCCGACGTGCTGGTCCGCCGCACACCCGAGGGTGCCCTGCTCGTGGCCGGCATGCCGCTTGGCCCCGACACCGGCGGCGACAGCAACTTCTTCGACCAGCTGCTCTCCCAGGGCGACATCGATTTCCGCGAAGGCGCCGTGCGGTGGCTCGACGAGCAGCAGAAGCTGCCCGAAGTGGCGCTGGGCAATGTGCACGTTCAATTGCGCAGCGGCCCGACCCGCCACCGGCTGGATGCCAGCGGCACTTCGCCCAGCCTCTTCAACGGCGCGATCAAGCTGCGCGCCGATTTCCGCCATGACCTGCTGGCCCGCCCCGGCGATTGGCGACACTGGCATGGCCAGGCCAACTGGCAGGTCGACACGCTGCAGCTGGCCGCGGTGCAGCGCTATGTGCCCGTGATGGCAGCCGCCAAGAGCGGCACCATCAGTTCAGACGGCTCGGTGGAGTTTGCTGACGGCGTCTTCACGCGCAGCCAGGCGCGGCTGACCGGCCAGCAGCTCGACCTGCAGATCCGGAAAGATCTCGACCCGCTCCAGCTGCGCAGCCTGCAGGCGCTCGCCACGCAGCAGCGCACCGCACACGGCGAACACACACTGCGCATCGACACGCTGCTCTGGCAGCCACTGAACCTGCCCGCGCAACCGGCGCCCGCGCCCGAACTGGCCGGCCCTGGCATCGAAGCCCCGTCCAACCCGGCCGGCATGCCACGCGGGCTGCGCAACGCAAGCGTCGGCTGGGCCCTGGATACGCGCAACGAGCTGCGCAGTCTGCAGGTGAAGGCCACGACACTGGATCTGACCGATCTGCGCAGCATTGCCACCGCCATACCGCTTCCCGCCGGTGTGCTGGAGCCGCTGCGCACCAAGCAGCCCGCCGGCCGTATCGACGATCTCGACATCAACTGGCAGCGCGATGTCTCCCGCTGGCGGCCAAATACACCGGCGCCGGTGCACTTCACGGGACGCGCCACGCTGCGGCAGGTGTCCTTTGGGCCCGGAGCACTGCCCGCCGTGCCGGCCGGCCACCACCCCGAGCCGGCCGTGCCCGGCGTCGAGAACCTCTCCGGCAACGCCGTCTTCTCCGACGACAAGGGCACGCTGCGCATCGATTCCTCCGATACCGCCCTGCTCCTGCCTGGCCTCTTCGATGAAGCACGGGTGCCGCTGGACCGCCTGCAAGGCACCTTCAACTGGACGTATCGCAAGCAAGAACTGATCGTCAGCAGCGACAACCTGACGCTCTCCAATGGCGATCTGTCGGCCCGGTTTGCGGGCAACTACCGCCATGCGCCGGACACCAGCCATGTCGGCACCATCGACCTGAAGGGCACGCTGGAGCGCGCCACCGTCACACGTGTGCCGCGCTATCTGCCGCTGTCCGTCGGGCCGCATACGCGCGAGTACCTGGCTGGCGCCTTGCAGGGCGGCACCGCCAGCGACGTCACCCTTGTCCTGACCGGCGACCTGTACGACTTCCCGTACCGCCCACCGCACAAGGGCGTGTTTCGCGTCGAGGTGCCGGTCAAGGATGTGACCTACCAGCCGGCCCCTGCCGACGCATCGCACCCGACCGGCTGGCCGGCGTTTACTGATACCGAAGGCACGGTTGTGTTCGACGGACCCTCGATGTCGTTCAAGGTGGCGCGCGCCAAAGCAGGTGACGTGACCTTGACCGACGTGAGCGGCAGCCTGCCCGACATGGGCGACCACCATCCCCTTCTCACCATCGACGGCCGTGCCGACGGCGCCACGCAAAGCTTCCTGCAGTACATCGAGGCCAGCCCGGTTGGTGGCTGGATCGGCCACTTCACCAAGGACGCACGCGCGCAGGGCAACGCCGCGCTGGCGCTCAAGCTCGACCTGCCGCTCAACGAAATGCACACGGCCCGCGCCCAGGGCAGCGTGACCTTCCTGCGCAACGAAGTCACGCTGATCCCGCAGGCGCCTCCGCTCACCGACGTGACCGGCGCGCTCACCTTCACGCACAAGGGCATTGGCTTCGACAACCTGCGCGCCCGCTTTGCCGGCGGCGAGATTCGCCCGACCGGCGGCACCGCGCCTGACGGCACGATCCGCATCCAGGTTGCTGGCACCGCCTCGGCGCAGGGCTTGCGTGAAACCACCCCGGAAGGCAGCCCCATCGCCGCGATTGCCCGCACGCTGGACGGCAGTGCACCGTACAACGCCACCATCAGCGTCAAGCAGCATCGGCCCGTCATCCAGGTGCAATCCGACCTGACGCCAATGACGGTGCGCCTGCCCGCACCGCTGAACAAGGCCGCCGGCCAGCCACTGCCGGTGCGCTTCGACATGCAGCCGCTGGCCGCCAACAACGCACTCGACGAAGTCACACTGCAGATCGGCAACATTGCCTCCGCGCGCTACGAGCTGCGCAGCAACGGCAACGGCACCGAAGTGCTGCGCGGCGGCATCGGCGTACGCCAGCCCGTGCCGCAACCCGCCGAGGGTGTGCAAGCCAACCTGACGCTGGACCGGCTCGATATCGACGCCTGGCGTCAGGTCTTCGCCACGCCAGCGGGTGAGAAGAGTGCCGCGCAAGTGGCTACCGAACACGCTGCCGCCAGTGCCGCCAACAGCCACAACGCTTACCTGCCCACCCGCCTGAACGGGCGTGCACAGACGCTGCGTATCCTCGGCCGCGATTTCAGTGGCGTGAGCATCGACGCCACGCGTGACGGCGCCAATTGGCAGTCGACCATCGATTCACGCGAGATTGCCGGCACGACACGCTGGCACGCGGAGAGCGCCGCCGTGCCCTTCGGCGAGCTGACCATGCGTCTGTCGCGCATGAGCATCCCCGACGCGAAGGAAGAAAGCGCGTTGACCGAGTCCCTGGCCAGCAGCTCGCAGGAAATCCCGTCGCTCGACCTCGTGGCCGACAAGTTCGACCTGCGCGGCAAGACGCTGGGCAAGCTGGAGATCAAGGCGCGCAGCCAGATCACCGATGGCACTCCGGTGTGGACGCTGGAAACGCTCAAGATCGAGCAGCCGGCCGCCACGCTCACCGCGCAGGGCACGTGGCGCATCCCGCGCCGGCTGCGTGGCGGTGGCGACGACCCTGAACGCCGCACCCTGCTTGACTTCCACCTGGACCTGCGCGACTCCGGCGAGCTGCTGCAAAAGATGGGCTTCGCCAAGGTGCTCGATGGTGCCAAGGGCAGGCTCGAAGGCCGCGTGGTGTGGCGTGGCTCGCCCATGTCGATCGACACGCCCACGCTCAACGGCCGCATGGCGCTGAACCTGGAGCGCGGACAGTTCCTGCCGGTCGATCCGGGCCTGGCCAAGCTGGCCGGCGTGCTGAGCCTGCAGGGCCTGCTGCACTTCGCCACCGACCTGCGCAGCGCCACGGGTCGCGGCACCCCGTTCGAGAGCGTGGCGGCCACCGGCACCATCGCCAGCGGCGTTGCCCGCACGGAAGATTTCACCGTCAAGGGCCCGCAGTTCCAGGTGGCGATGCAGGGCTCGGCCAACATCCTCGAGGAAACGCAGGATCTGCGCGTGAAGGTCACGCCCAAGGTGGACGCCACGTCGGCGTCGCTGGCGGCGGCGTTCATCAATCCGGCCATCGGACTGGGCACGCTGGCGGCGCAATTGATCCTGGGTGATCAGATGTCAAAGGCGTTCGCCACGCAATATCACGTGACCGGAAGCTGGGCCGATCCGAAGATCGAGAAAGTCGCCTCCAGCAGCAACTCGGGCAGCCAACCGCAAACCTCGGCAAAATAGGCCCCATGACTTCGACGACTGCCACGACCGTTACGTCTGCCCATGCCGCCTCCGGCATGGATGCGCCGTTCGAAGCACCTTTCCGCGTCGCCGCCATCCAGACGGTGACGGGCATCGAGGTGGACGCCAACCTGGCCCGCGCCGATGCACTGCTCGCCGAGGCTGCAGCCCAGGGCGCGCAACTGGCGCTGCTGCCCGAGTACTTCTGCAAGATGGGCCGCAAGGACAGCGACAAGGTCGCCATCCGCGAGAATGACGAGGACGGCCCCATCCAGACGTTCCTGGCCGATGCCGCGCGCCGCCACAAGCTGTGGCTGGTCGGCGGCACGCTGCCGATGTGGTGCGCAGACGAGCAACGCGTGCGCAACACGTCGCTCGCGTTCAACCCAGCGGGCATGCGCGTTGCGCGTTACGACAAGATCCACCTGTTCAACTTCGTGCGCGGCGAAGAGCGCTACGACGAAGCCCGCACCATCGAGCCCGGTGCCACACCGGTCGCCTTCGATGCGCCGTGCGGCCGCGTGGGCATGTCGGTGTGCTACGACCTGCGCTTTCCGGAGCTGTACCGCGCGCTGTCGTCACAGGGCAACCTGAACTTGATTCTGATGCCGGCGGCCTTCACCTACGTGACAGGCGCCGCGCACTGGGAAATCCTGCTGCGTGCCCGCGCGGTCGAGAACCAGTGCTACGTGCTCGCCGCCGCACAGGGCGGGCGCCACGAAAACGGCCGTCGCACCTGGGGCCACTCCATGCTGGTCGACCCGTGGGGCGAAGTCATCGCCGCGCTGCCCGAAGGCGAAGGCGTGGTCGTCGGCGACATGGACCCGGCCCGCCTGGCGCAAGTGCGCCAGGACTTGCCGGCGTTGAAACACCGTGTGATGTAAGCCAACCGAATTTCTTTGCGAGAACTCACCATGAACGCAGGCGACATCGCCATCCAGAATCTGTCCATCGCGCGCCGCGTGCTGCTCGATCCGTACGGCCTTGATGAGGCGCACCTGCAGCGCGCACTGGCCGACATCTTCACACACCGCGTCGACTATGCCGACCTCTACTTCCAGTACACCCGCAACGAGGCGTGGAGCCTGGAAGAAGGCATCGTCAAATCCGGGAGCTTCAGCATCGACCAGGGCGTGGGCGTTCGCGCCGTCTCGGGCGACCGCACCGCGTTTGCGTATTCCGACGACATCAGCCTGCCCGCGCTGATGCAGGCCGCCGGTGCCACGCGCACCATCGGCAAGGCCGGGTCCGGCCGCGTGAAGGTGGCGAGCAGCCTCGCCAGCGGCCCGAGCGGCCACTCGCTGTATGCGCCGAACGACCCGCTCGATTCGATGACGGCCTCCGAAAAGGTCGCCCTGCTCGAACGCATCGAAAAGCTCGCCCGCGCCAAAGACCCGCGCGTGGTGCAGGTCATGGCCGGCCTGGCTGGCGAATACGACGTGATGCTGGTCGCGCGCAGCGACGGCGTGATCGCGGCCGACGTGCGCCCGCTGGTGCGCATCTCCGTTACCGTCATCGCCGAGCAGAATGGGCGCCGCGAGATGGGCAGCTCCGGCGGCGGCGGCCGTTATGCCTACGGCTACTTCACCGACGACCTGCTGCGCGAATACGTGGACGAGGCGGTCTCCTCCGCGCTCGTCAACCTGGAAGCCAAGCCGGCACCGGCGGGCACCATGACCGTCGTGCTCGGCCCGGGCTGGCCCGGCGTGCTGCTGCACGAAGCCATCGGCCACGGCCTGGAAGGCGATTTCAACCGCAAGGGCTCATCCGCCTTTTCTGGCCGCATGGGTGAGCGCGTGGCAGCCAAGGGCGTCACCGTGGTCGATGACGGCACGCTCGCCAACCGCCGCGGGTCGCTCAACCTCGACGACGAAGGCAACCCCACGCAGTGCAACACGCTCATCGAAGACGGCATCCTCACCGGCTACATGCAGGACACGCTCAACGCACGCCTGATGAAGATGCCGGTGACCGGCAACGCCCGCCGCGAGAGCTACGCCGCCCTGCCCATGCCGCGCATGACCAACACCTACATGCTCGGCGGCGACAAAGACCCGCAGGAGATCATCGCCAGCGTGAAGAAGGGGCTGTATGCGGTCAACTTTGGCGGCGGCCAGGTCGACATCACCAACGGCAAGTTCGTGTTCTCGGCCAGCGAGGCCTACATGATCGAGGACGGCAAGATCACCTATCCCGTCAAGGGTGCCACGCTGGTCGGCAGCGGCCCCGAATCGCTCAAGCACGTGACCATGATCGGCAACGACATGCGCCTCGATTCGGGTATCGGCGTGTGCGGCAAGGAAGGCCAGAGCGTGCCGGTGGGCGTGGGTCAGCCGACCCTGCGCATGGAGAACATGACGGTGGGCGGCACGGCTTAATCGCCACAAACCCGTCGTTTTGATGCCGCAGGCCCGGAAAAACCGCGCTTGCGGCGCTCAGAAAAAGCAGCTATAAAGACGGTTCGATTGGTGCGGCGCGGTAGTTTTGTCACCCGCGCTTCCCTGATTTTTGTTGCAGTACTTAGCATTCTCTCCATGTCCTTAGCCAAGTTTTTTTACTTTTACTTTTGGCATCTCGCACCGCTGGCGGAAGGAGAGGGGCGCTTGCAGCAAAAATAAAAGCACCCAGCAGATACCGAAAACCGCCAGCGACCCTGGCGGTTTTTTTTCGCCCAGTCACCTGCCCCACCCCGGCACCGACGCGAAACATGATCCGAACACAGTAGACGTTTCCAATAGAACTCAAGACACATCCCCGGAGCTTTCCATGCCGAAGAACACCGATGATTTGCGCATTCGCGAACTGAAAGAGCTGACGCCGCCGTCGCATCTGATCCGCGAATTCCCGTGCAGCGACACCGTGTCCGACCTGATCTACCAAAGCCGGAACGCGATGCACCGCATCCTGCACGGCATGGACGACCGCCTGATCGTCATCATCGGCCCCTGCTCCATCCACGACACCAAGGCTGCGATGGACTACGCCCGCCGCCTGGTCGAGCAGCGCGAGCGCTTCAAGAACGAGCTGGAAATCGTCATGCGCGTGTACTTCGAGAAACCGCGTACCACGGTCGGCTGGAAGGGCCTGATCAACGATCCGCACATGGACGGCAGCTTCAAGATCAACGACGGCCTGCGCACCGCGCGCGAGCTGCTGATGAACATCAACGAGCTGGGCCTGCCCGCCGGCACCGAATACCTCGACGTGATCAGCCCGCAGTACATCGCCGACTTGGTGAGCTGGGGCGCCATCGGTGCGCGTACCACCGAAAGCCAGGTGCACCGCGAGCTGGCGTCCGGCCTGTCGTGCCCGGTCGGCTTCAAGAACGGCACCGACGGCAACGTGAAGATCGCCGTGGACGCCATCAAGGCCGCCTCGCAGCCGCACCACTTCCTGTCGGTCACCAAGGGCGGCCACTCAGCCATCGTGTCGACGGCGGGCAACGAGGATTGCCACATCATCCTGCGCGGCGGCAAGGCGCCCAACTACGACGCCGCCAGCGTGCAGGAAGCCTGCGAAGCCATCGCCAAGTCGGGCCTGGCCGCGCGCCTGATGATCGACGCCTCGCACGCCAACAGCAGCAAGAAGCACGAAAACCAGATCCCGGTGTGCGAAGACATCGGCCGCCAGATGGCTGCCGGCGACAACCGCATCGTCGGTGTGATGGTGGAGTCGCACATCAACGCCGGCCGCCAGGACCACGTGCAAGGCACGCCGGTGTCCGACCTGGCCTACGGCCAGAGCGTGACCGACGCCTGCATCGGCTGGGACGATTCGGTGAAGGTGCTGGAAACGCTGGCCGAGGCCGTGCGCAAACGCCGTCTGGTGCCCGGCAGCGGCAACTGATCTGCGCTGAAGTGATTTGAAGAGGACGCCTGCGGGCGTCCTTTTTTATTGGCCGTTGCTAGCGCACTGCAACATATAACAAATGTGAGCAAAACGTATCAAAGTCACACAAGTGCGTTGTCTTTGACATATCGTAGGGAGATTCCCCTGCCCACCCCTGGAGGCAACCATGGCAGACACCCTGGCGGACACCGCCGTCAATACCGCAAGCAAGTACCAGGCGATCATCGCGCAGTACGCCACCGACGTCGGCATGAAGATCCTTGCCGCCATCGTCTTCTGGGTGGTCGGCCGCTGGCTGATCAATTTCGCGGTACGTATGGTGGAAGGTTCGTTGAGCCGACAGAAGGTCGATCCAACGGTGCTGCGCTATGTGGGCTCAATCATCACCGTCACGTTGAACGTGCTGCTGGTGATCGGCATCCTGGGCTACTTCGGCATCCAAACGACGACGTTCGCGGCGCTGATTGCAGCAGCCGGCGTGGCCATCGGCATGGCATGGTCGGGGCTGCTGTCGAACTTTGCGGCAGGCGCGTTCCTGATCGTGCTGCGGCCGTTCAAGGTGGGCGATTTCGTGACGGTCGGTGGCATCACCGGCACGGTCAAGGAAATCGGCCTGTTCGCCACGTCGCTCAACACGCCGGACAACGTGGTCACCATTGTCGGCAACGGCAAGATCTTCTCCGACACGATCCAGAACTACACCGCCAACCCGTTCCGCCGCGTTGAACTGAAAGCGCAATTGGCCGGCAGCGCCGACCACCGCGCCGCCATCGCGCTGCTCAAGGAGAAGGTTGCCGCCATCCCGAATGTATTGACCGATCCGGCCGTCGATGTGGAGATCCTGGAGTTCAACTTGGTGGGACCGGTGCTGGCCGTGCGCCCCTACACGCACAACGACAACTACTGGCAGGTCTACTTCGACACCAACCGCACGATCAAGGAAGCGCTGGCCGAGGCTGGCTTCCCGGCACCGACGCCGTCGCAGGCCCTGACGATTACGACGCCGGGGCAACTGGCCGGGCTGACTGCCGTGGCACAGAGCACGACCACGCCGACGAGCGTGAACTGATTCGCACGCGCTGCAAAGCAAACGGCCCGGTACATAACCGGGCCGTTTTGCTTTGATGCGCTGATACGGATTACGCGGGCTTGTGCTCGTCGCGCTTCCACAGCACATCCGTACCGCCGTCTGCGCGATTGAGCACGCGCGCCAGCACGAACAGCAGGTCCGATAGACGATTGACGTACTGACGTGGCGCCTCGCCAATGGTCTCTGCGCGGCCGAGTGCGACGATGCTGCGTTCGGCCCGGCGCGCGACGGTGCGGCAGATGTGCGCCTGTGCCGCCGCGCGGCTGCCGCCCGGCAAGATGAATTCGGCCAGGCGCGGCAGATCGGCGTTGTAGTCCGCCAGCCATTGGTCGAGCCGCAGCACGTGCGCCGTCGTGACCATCGTGTAGCCAGGGATGCACAACTCGCCGCCGAGGTCGAACAAGTCATGCTGGATGGCGGTGAGCGCCGCACGCACGCCGTCGGGCAGCGTTTCCGTCAGCAGTACGCCGATGTGCGAGTTCAGTTCGTCGACGTCGCCGATGGCGGCGATGCGCAGACTGTCTTTTGCCGTGCGGCTGCCATCGCCGAGGCCGGTGGTGCCGTCGTCGCCGGTGCGCGTGGCGATCTTGGATAAGCGGTTGCCCACGATGCGTCTCCCTAGATGCGGTGCAATATCGATACGGGCCATTATCGCAAGCCGCGCGCAACCCCGGCGTTAGAATGGGCAACTCAAGCCGGCCCAGACCGCAGCCCTGCGAGACGCCATGAACCACCCCGCTCCCCCTTCCCAGTTGATCCGCAAACCGATTCCGCACGTCATGCTCGACGCGCTGCGCGCCCGTTTCGGGGATCGCCTCTCCACCGCCGAAGCCGTGCGCGCCCACCACGGCCGCGACGAATCCGCCTACGACCCGATGCTGCCCGACGCCGTCGTCTTCGCGCAGACCACCGAGGACGTCGCCGCCGTCGCCAAGCTGTGCTTCGAGCACGAAATTCCGCTGATCCCGTACGGCGCAGGCTCGTCGCTCGAAGGGCACCTTCTGGCCGTGGCCGGCGGCGTGAGCCTCGATCTCTCGCAGATGAACCACGTGCTGTCCGTCCACCCGGAAGACCTGACGGTGACGGTCGAGCCAGGCGTCACGCGCAAGCAGCTCAATACCGAAATCCGCGACACGGGCTTGTTCTTCCCGATCGACCCGGGTGCGGATGCGTCCATTGGCGGCATGTGCGCGACGCGCGCGTCCGGCACCAACGCCGTGCGCTACGGCACGATGCGCGAGAACGTGCTGAACCTGACGGTGGTCACCGCCGACGGCCGCATCATCAAGACGGCCAACCGCGCACGCAAATCGTCGGCGGGCTACGACCTGACGCGCCTGTTCATCGGCAGCGAGGGGACGCTGGGCATCATCACCGAGATCACGCTGAAGCTGTATCCGCAGCCGGAGGCCGTGTCCGCCGCCGTATGCGCGTTCCCGAGCATGGGCGATGCGGTGTCCGCCGTGATCGACACCATCCAGATGGGCGTGCCGATTGCGCGCGTGGAGTTTGTCGACGCACTGGCCATCCGCGCGATCAACCAGTACGACAAGCTCACGCTGCCCGAAATGCCGACGCTGTTCTTCGAGTTCCACGGCTCGGAGCACGGCGTGCAGGAACAGGCCGAGACCGTCCAGCAGATCGCCGCCGAGCACAAAGGCCAAGGCTTCGAATGGGCCACGCGCCCCGAAGACCGCAGCCGCCTGTGGAACGCCCGCCACAACGCATTCTTCGCCTTTCTGCAACTCAAGCCCGGTTGCCGCGCGGTCACGACCGATGTGTGCGTGCCGATCTCGCGCCTGGCGGATTGCGTGGTCGAGACCGAGAAAGACCTGCTCGCCAGCCCGTTCAAACTGCCCGCCCCCATCGTCGGCCACGTGGGCGACGGCAACTTCCACGTCTGCCTGCTGATCGACCCCGACAAGCCGGAGGAACGGGACGAGGCCGAGCACATCAACCAGCGCATCGTCGCGCGTGCGATTGCCATGGACGGCACCTGCACCGGCGAGCACGGCGTCGGCCTGCACAAGATGGGCTCGCTCATCGCCGAGCACGGCAACGATGCGATCGACCTGATGCGCAGCATCAAGCAGGCGCTGGATCCGAAGCACATCCTGAACCCCGGCAAGATCTTCCACCTGTAAGCGACAGACTCCGCATGTCCTCCGTCTTCAAGCGCGTTCCTCCGCTGCATCTGCTGATTGCCTTTGAGGCGGGGGCACGCCATGCGAGCTTTGCGCGGGCGGCCGAAGAGTTGTCGGTTACGCCCAGCGCGGTGTCCCACCGCATCAAGAACCTTGAGGAGCTGTGGGGCGAAGACCTGTTCGTGCGCACCGGCACGGCGCTGCGGCTCACCGCTGCCGGCACGCGCTACCTGCGCAGCGTGCAAGACGCGCTCAAGAGCCTGCACGAACTGGCGCGGCCCGAATTCAGCAAGCAGCGCGCGCGGCTGCGCGTGGCGATTCCGCCCACTTTCGGGCGCCAGCACCTGGTGCCGCGCATCCCCGAGTTCAACGCGCTGTACCCGCACATCGACGTCGAGCTGCATCTCTCCATCCCGTTCCTCGATGTGAAGGCCGAGGATACGGACGTCGAAATCCGCTACGGCACCGGCCGCTATCCGGACCTGAAGACGACGCTGCTGCTCAACGAGCCGGTCTTCCCAGCGTGCGGGCGCGGCTACTTCGAGCAGATCAGCGGCAACACCATCACCGAAGCCTCGCAACTGCTGAACCTCACGCTGCTGCGCAGCCCGCTGGAGCCGTGGCGCCCGTGGTTCGAGGCGGCGGGGCTCGATGCGCCGGAGCCTGCCACCGGCTCGCTCTTCAACGACATCGGCCTGATGCTCGAAGCCGTAGCGTCGAACCAGGGCGTGGCACTGGTGCGGCAGGCCATGGCGCGCAACTGGCTGGCCTCGGGGCAGATCGTGCGGTTGCTGGACATCGAATCGACGTCGCCACATGCTTATTACATCGTCCAGCGCGAGCAGGCGCCGATGAAGCCCGAGGCGCAGCATTTCGTAGACTGGCTGCTTGGGCTGGATTGGTAACCGAGCCCCACCTTGCTGCACCGCGATGAACCGGATTGGCCGTTTGCGCGAGCCAAATTCATCGCCGCAAAAGTCCTTAACACGCCGCGCGGCGCGGCGGCCGGGCTATAGTGCCTCCCACCCCGGCCCCAGCGTCCGGTGATCACAATGAGAGACACGCCATGAACGCGCCGCTGCCCTCCTCCACCCGAGACCTGTCTGCCCTGCAGGCCGAGTTGACCGCCGCGCTGTCGCAGATCGTTCCCGACGACGCCCTGCTCTGGGAGCGCGAAGACACCACCCCGTATGAATGCGACGGCCTCGCCGCCTACCGGCAGGTACCGCTCGCCGTGGTGCTGCCAGACACCGAGGCGCAGGTCGTCGAAATCCTGCGCGTGTGTCATCGCATGGGCGTGCCCGTGGTGCCGCGCGGCGCGGGGACGAGCCTGTCGGGTGGCGCGATGCCCACGCCGGGCGGGCTGGTGCTGTCGCTGGCCAAGTTCAAGCGCATCCTCAAGGTCGATGCCTACACGCGCACGGCCGTTGTGCAGCCGGGCGTGCGCAACCTCGCCATTTCGGAAGCGGCCAATCCGCATGGGCTGTACTACGCGCCCGATCCGTCATCGCAGATCGCCTGCACCATCGGCGGCAACGTGAACGAGAACTCCGGCGGCGTGCACTGCCTCAAGTACGGCCTGACCGTGCACAACGTGCTGCGCGTGCGGGCGGTGATGATGGACGGCGAGGTCGTCGAATTCGGTAGCGAGGCGCCCGACGCGCCGGGCCTGGACCTACTCGCCATCGTGATCGGCTCCGAAGGCATGCTGGCCGTGGTGACGGAAGTGACCGTGCGCCTGATCCCCAAGCCGCAACTCGCGCAGGTGATCATGGCCAGCTTTGACGACGTGGAAGCCGGCGGCAACGCCGTGGCCGACGTGATTGCCGCGGGCATCATCCCAGCCGGGCTGGAGATGATGGACAAGCCCGCCACGGCGGCGGTGGAAGAATTCGTCTGCGCCGGCTACGACCTGGACGCCGCCGCCATCCTGCTGTGCGAATCCGACGGCACGCCGGAAGAGGTGGCAGAAGAGATCGCGCGCATGAGCGAGGTGCTGCGCGCATCCGGTGCCACACGCATCCAGGTCTCGCAAAGCGAAGCCGAGCGCCTGAAGTTCTGGAGCGGGCGCAAGAACGCCTTCCCGGCTGCGGGCCGCATCTCGCCCGACTACTACTGCATGGACGGCACCATCCCGCGCAAGCATATCGGCACGCTGCTGCGGCGCATCCAGGAGATGGAGCAGAAGTACGCCCTGCGCTGCATCAACGTGTTCCACGCGGGCGACGGCAACATGCATCCGCTCATCCTCTTCAACGGCGAAGACCAGGACGAGTGGCACCGCGCTGAACTGTTCGGCTCGGACATCCTGGAAACGTGCGTGGAGCTGGGCGGCACCGTCACTGGCGAACACGGCGTGGGCGTCGAGAAACTCAGCTCGATGTGCGTGCAGTTTTCCACCGAGGAGCGCGACGCCTTCCTGCGCGTGAAGGCCGCCTTCGACCCGGCGCGTCTGCTGAACCCCGACAAGGCCATCCCCACGCTCGCGCGCTGCGCCGAATACGGCAAGCTGCACGTGCGCAACGGCCTGCTGCCGCACCCGGACCTGCCGCGCTTCTGAGCCCGCCCTGAGCTTCCCATGAGCCAGAACCCATCCCGCACCGACCGCTACCGCTGGCACGCCCATAACGCGCGCCTGGGCGAACACCTCGGCAAACCCGAAGACGACGGGTGGCGCCGACGCTGGTACATCATCATCTTCGAGGCCGAGACCCGCGCCGGCCGCCGGTTCGACGAAATCCTGCTGCTCGCCATCGTCGCTAGCGTGGCGGTGGTGATGCTCGACAGCCTGCCCAGCGTCCATGACCGGGCCGGCGCTTTGTTCACGGTGCTCGAATGGCTGTTCACGCTGCTGTTCACGGCGGAATACGCCATGCGCATCCTCGTCGTTCGCAAGCCTTTGCGTTACGTGCTGAGCTTCTATGGCGTCATCGACTTCGTGTCGATTCTGCCAACGTGGCTGGCCGTCTTTGCGCCCGAAATGGCGTATCTGGTGGACGTGCGCCTGCTGCGGCTGCTGCGCGTGTTCCGGGTGCTCAAGCTCACCATCTACTTTGAAGAAGCGCAGGTGCTGTTGCGCGCGCTGGTCAATGCGCGGCGCAAGATCTTCGTGTTCCTGGGCACGGTGTTCATCATCACCATCATCCTCGGCACGGTGATGTACGTGGTGGAAGGCCCGCAGCATGGCTTCACCAGCATCCCGGTCAGCATGTACTGGGCGGTCGTCACGCTCACCACCACGGGATTTGGGGACTTGGTACCGCGCACGCCACTGGGCCAGTTCATCACCTCGCTCACCATCCTGCTCGGCTACAGCATCATCGCGTTCCCCACCGGCATCATCGGTGCGGAACTGGTGAACACCATGCGCGAGCGCTCGCCCAAGACACGCATCTGCACGCACTGCGCCACCGAAGGCCACGACGCCGACGCCGTGTTCTGCAAGCGCTGCGCAACCAAGCTGCCGCCCCTTTCCACGGAAACCGCGCGCAGCCAGTGAGCTGCAGCCTCTGAACGTTCGACATGCCCACCACGCCTGACACCGCCCTCACGCCCACACTCGCGCGCTTTCGCGACGCCATTGCGCAAGCCGCAAGCAGCCGCACGCCGCTGACCCTGCGCGGCGGCGGCACGAAGGATTTCTACGGCCGCGCCCCGGTTGCCAACGCCACCGTGCTCGACACGCGCGAGTGGTCCGGCATCGTCGACTACGACTGCGCAGAGCTGGTGATTACCGCACGCAGCGGCACGCCCCTCGTCGAGATCGAAGCCGCACTGGCCGAGCACAAGCAGATGCTGGCGTTCGAGCCGCCGCACTTTGCTGCAGACGGCAAGCTGGCCACCGTGGGCGGCGCGTTTGCATCCGGCCTATCCGGCCCGCGACGGCAATCGGTGGGGGCACTGCGCGACTTCGTGCTCGGCGCCGTGGTGATGGATGGCCGTGGCGACATGCTCAACTTCGGCGGCCAGGTGATGAAGAACGTCGCCGGCTACGACGTCTCGCGTCTGATGGCCGGAGCACTCGGCACGCTGGGCCTGATCGTGCAGGTGTCGTTGAAGGTACTGCCGATGCCGTTCTGCGATGCCACGCTGCGCTTCGCGATGCCGCAAGCCGAAGCCATCGACACGCTCAACCGCTGGGGCGGCCAGCCGCTGCCGATTGCGGCGTCGGCGTGGATCGACGGTGCCCTGTGGGTGCGCCTGTGCGGCGCCGATGCAGCGGTGCGCGCCGCCATCGCCAAGCTCGGCGGCGAGCGTGTCGACGATGCGCAAGCCGCCGCATTCTGGCGCGACCTGCGTGAGCAATCCCATGCGTTCTTCGCGCGCGCCCTGCAAGGCAGCCTGCCGCTGTGGCGCATTGCGCTGCCACCGGCCACGCCGCCGCTGGCACTCGGCCATGCGTCGGCGGATGAACAACTCGTCGAATGGGGTGGTGGCCAGCGCTGGTGGATCGACACCGCCAACACGCCTGCCGACACCATCCGCGATGCCGCCCGCAAGGCCGGCGGCCACGCCACACTGTTCCGCAACGGCGACCGCACCAGCACCATCTTCATGCCGGTCGCCGCGCCGCTGATGGCCGTACACAAACGCCTGAAGGACAGCTTCGACCCACACGGCATCTTCAACCCCGGCCGCTTGTACGCAGATTTCTAAAGCACGCTCATCATGCAAATCACGCTCGCGGCGTTCCTGCGCAACACCCCTGACGGCGAAGAAGCTCAAAGCATCGTGCAGAAGTGCGTGCACTGCGGCTTCTGCACGGCCACCTGCCCGACCTACCAACTGCTCGGCGACGAGCTGGATGGCCCACGCGGGCGCATCTACCTGATGAAGCAGGTGCTGGAAGGCCAGCCCGCCGGCCAAGCCACGCGCCTGCACCTGGACCGCTGCCTGACCTGCCGCAACTGCGAATCGACGTGTCCGTCCGGCGTGACGTACGGCCGCCTGGTGGAGATCGGCCGCAAGATCGTCGATGACCAGCTTGATGCGCGTGGCGAATCGCGCCCCTTAGGCGAGCGCGCTGTGCGCTGGGTGTTGCGCGAGAGCCTGACGCGGCCCGCACTGTTCGGCCCCGCGCTCAAGCTGGGGCAGGCAGTGCGTCCGCTGCTGCCGCAAGTGCTGCGCAACAAAGTCCCGGCCAAACAGCCGCAAGCCGGTGTGCGGCCAATCGCCACACATGCACGCAAGATGCTGCTGCTCGAAGGCTGCGTGCAGCCCGCCATGTCGCCCAACATCAATGCGGCCACGGCACGCGTGTTCGACAAGCTGGGCGTGCAGCTCATCAGCGCAGACCGGGCCGGCTGCTGCGGCGCCATCCGCTATCACATGAACGACCACGTGGGCGGCCTCGGCAACATGCGCGCCAACATTGATGCGTGGTGGCCGCATATCGAAGCCGGCGCCCAAGCCATCGTCATGACGGCCTCGGGCTGCGGCGCGATGGTCAAAGAGTACGGCCACCTGTTGCGCGACGACCCCGTCTATGCAGAGCGCGCGGCGCGCGTGTCCGCCATGACGCGCGACCTTTGCGAAGTGCTGCCCGCTTTCTCCGATGCGCTGCTGCAGAAGGCGAAGCCCGAAGCGCAACGCCCGCGCGTGGCGTGGCACCCGCCGTGCACGCTGCAACACGGGCAGCAGATTCGCGGTGCGGTGGAAACGCTGCTCGGCTCGCTGGGCGTGGACGTCAAGCTCTGCGCCGACAGCCACCTGTGCTGCGGCTCGGCGGGCACGTATTCGGTGCTGCAACCCGAGCTGGCCTACCGCCTGCGCGACGACAAGCTCGCCAAGCTGCAAGCCATGCGGCCCGAGCGCATCGTCACCGCCAACATTGGCTGCGTCACGCATCTGCAGAGCGGCACGGATACGCCGGTCGAGCACTGGATCGAGCTGGTGGACCGGATGCTGGCCTGAAACGTCGGCGCGTCGGTTTTATACTGCCCGCTTCGTTTTGCCCGGAGGCCCCATGCTGCAAACCTTCGCGATCCTGTTGACGTTCCAGTCGATCGGAGAGCTGCTGACGTATTCGCTGCACCTGCCGGTGCCCGGCCCGGTGATCGGCATGGTGCTGCTGGTGATCTACCTGCTGGTGGACAAGGGCCGCGTGCTCGAAGTCATGCAGGGCACCGTCAGCGACTTGCTGCGGCACCTGACCATCCTGTTCGTGCCGGCCGGCGTGGGTGTGATAACGCAGCTGCATCGCATCGGGCAAGAATGGCTGCCGATCGTGGTGGCAACCGTCGTGTCGACGTGGTTGTCGATTGCCGCCGGGGCGCTCGTCACGCGCGCATTGATGCGCCGCATGGGTGACCACGGCGAGGCCAACGAGGAGCTTGCTCCATGAACGCGTTGACCCCCAACCTGCACCAGCTCTGGGTCTACCTGGCCGCCAGCCCGCTGCTGGGCCTGACCGCCACGCTGATCGCCTACCTGATCGGCGTGCGCCTGCACGAGCGCAGCGGCTTCAACCCGATGGTCAACCCACTGCTGATTGCGGTGGTCATTCTGGGCACGCTCCTGACATTGACGGGCACGCCGTACAAAACCTACTTCGACGGCGCGCAGTTCGTGCACTTCCTGCTGGGGCCCGCCACCGTGGCGCTGGCCGTGCCGCTGTTCCAGCAGTGGTCGAAGCTGCGTCGCCACGCGCTGCCGCTGATGTGCGGGCTACTCGCCGGGTCGGTCGTGGCAGTGGTGTCGGCGGTGGGCATCGCGTGGTTGCTGGGTGCGTCGCCGGAAACGCTGCGCTCGATGGCGCCGAAGTCCGTGACGATCCCGATCGCCATGGGCATCTCGGAGAAGATCGGCGGCGCTCCGACGATCACGGCTGTGCTGGTGCTGATTACCGGCATCGTGGGCGCGACCACCACCACGCGGTTGCTGAACCTGCTGCGCATCCGCGAGTACAGCGTGCGCGGCTTTGCGACCGGCATTGCAGCGCACGGCATCGGTACAGCACGTGCGTTCCAGGTCAGTCCGGAAGCGGGTGCGTTCTCGGCGTTGGGCATGGGCTTGAACGGTGTGCTGACGGCGATACTCGTGCCGCTGCTGGCCGGTTGGATTCCGCATTAGGCTTCCCCTTCTCTCCGCCCAACGTTCACTGCCTGGGCAATCTACACAACCTCACCCTCCCTCCTGAAGGCTCCTGACAGAACGCTGTCAGGAGCCCCCCGCCAGAATTCGCTTCACCTTAACGAGACAGGTTTCCCCCAACCACCTGCCTCACCAACTGGAGCGACATCATGGCAAGCGTGATCAACTGGTTTGAAATCCCCGCCAACGACTTCCCGCGCGCGGTGAAGTTTTACGAGAACGTCTTCGACACCCAGCTCAAGCAGGAAGACATGGGCGACCTCACCATGGGCGTGTTCCCGGCGGGCGAGACGACCATCCACGGCGCGCTGGTCAAGGGCGAAGGCTTTGCCCCGTCCGACAAGGGCAGCGTGGTCTACCTGAACGCCCCCAACCTGGATGCCGTGCTCGAGCGCGTGAACGGCAGCGGCGGCCAATGCGTGTTCGGCCCGATGACGCTGCCCGACCACATGGGCCGCATCGCCCACATCGTCGACACCGAAGGCAACCGCGTCGGCCTGCACGAGCCGGATGCCAAGACGCAGGCGTACCTACTGCAGCAGTAAGCGCCCCCCACAAAGGCCGGTGCACGGGTGCCGGCCTTCCCCACGCGACAGAGAAGAACATCATGCCGAGTCAATCGCCGTATCTCATGCGCGCTGCTGACATTGCCGCACGCACGCAGTCGTTTTCACACCCCTGGAACAGCCTGTCGGAAATCCACGGCACCATGATGGGCCGGCTGCTTGGCCTCAAGCGCACCGGCATCAATTACGCGCGCGTACCGCCGGGCAAGGAATCGTTCGTCTATCACTCGCACCAGCGCGAGGAGGAATGGATCTACATCCTCTCCGGCGAGGCCCACGCCGAGATCGACGACTGCGTCCTCGTCGTCCGCACGGGTGATTTCATGGCCTTCCCCGTGGGGGTGGCGCATCACCTGCGCAACTGCGGCAAGGAAGACCTCGTCTATCTGTGCGGCGGCGAACACCTGAACATCGAGATGACCGACCTCCCCCGGCTGGGCAAGCGCATGCTGCGCCGTGGTGAACAGGTTGACATCGTCGACATTCACCCGCAGCGCGAACTGACGCCCTTCGGCGCTTAGTGGGCTCAGGCGGGCTTAGGTGGTCGAATCATGGCGCGCATGGCACCCGGCCCGAAGCCCACTACAATGCCGCGCATGACCCGCCGCGCTGACCGCCTTTTCCAGATTGCCCAGATCCTGCGAGGCCGCCGTTTAACCACGGCGGCGATGCTGGCCGACCGCCTGGGTGTGTCCGAACGCACGGTGTATCGGGACATCCGCGATCTCTCTATCTCGGGCGTGCCGATTGAAGGCGAGGCCGGCATCGGTTACCGCATGCGCGCCGGCTTCGATCTGGCCCCGCTCATGTTCACTGCGGATGAAGTGGAGGCGCTGGTCGCAGGCGCGCGGATGATCAAGGCGTGGAGCGGCGGCACGATGGCCGGCTCGGTCGAAGCCGCGTTGGAAAAACTGATGGGCGCCCTGCCCGCCGAGCGCCGCTCCGAAGCCGAGACCACGCGCATCTTCGCGCCCGGCTACGGCATGGGCAGCGAGGTCAAGCAGGTCTTCGATACGCTGCATTCCGCACTCGGCCGCCACGCGGTCGCGCGGCTCTCCTACCGCGACGCGCAGGGCCAGTTGACCGAGCGGTGCATCCAGCCGCTTGGGCTGTTCTTCTGGGGGCAGGTGTGGCTGGTGGCCGCATGGTGCGAGCACCGTCAGGACTACCGCACCTTCCGCCTGGACCGCTGCGTCAAGGTCGACATCCTGGAGCGGCAGTTTGCGGAATCCGCCGAGCGCTCGCTGGCGGATTTCATGCGCAAGGTGCGAGGCTCAGGCGACTAGGCCGGCAGCGGATCGGGCTCCGCCAGCAGCATCTCGATATCGCCAATGATCTCCTCCGGCTTGGTCAGCGGCGCATAGCGCTTGTAGACCGTGCCGTCACGGCGCAGCAGGAACTTGGTGAAGTTCCACTTGATCGCTTCCAAGCCCAGCACGCCGGGCTTTTCCGAGGTCAGCCACTTGTACAGCGGGTGCGCGTTGTCGCCATTCACGTCGATCTTGCTGAACATCGGGAACGACACGCCGTAGTTCTTCTCGCAGAACGCGCCAATCTCATCCGCCCCGCCCGGCTCCTGCTTGCCGAACTGGTTGCAGGGAAAGCCGAGCACTTCCAGCCCCTTCTCGCCCAAGCGCTTGTACACCGCCTCCAACCCCGCGTATTGCGGTGTGAACCCGCACTTGCTTGCCGTGTTCACGATCAACAGCACCTTGCCGCGATATTGCGAAAGCGGCACGCGCTGTCCTGTCAGCGAATCTGCCTCGAACGCGTAGACATCAGACATGGGAAACCCCGAGAGAAAGGTGGAAAGGACGAATCAAGTCTGGCCGGAGAATGCCAGAAACGCCAGTCCCGCGCCGGTGTGGCTTTCCCTGCCCTGCGGCATGGGGGAACACGATCACGTCCACCCGATGGCAACGCTCACGCGCGCACCCCGTCGGTTTGGCAGTTGGAGCCCTAGATGGCGCCTTGAATTTCTGTTGCAGGGAGGAAAAAGAAGGGGAACTGTCTGAGCGAAGCGAGTTTTCCCCTTCCCCTCCCTGCAACGGAAATTCAAGGAGGGGGTCGCCATCTCGGGCGCGCCTTTCTTTGCTGACTTTCTTTGGCAAGAAAAAGAAAAGTGAGTCAGCCCCGGCAGGGGATGAAACAAGGGATGGACCACCAACCGCATCCATCCCAGAACAAACCTCACACCACGTTCAGATGCTCGGTCCCCGCCGACAGATCCGTCTGCCCACCACGCTTGCTATGCAGCTTGATCTGCAGGCGCAGATCGTTCAGCGAGTCGGCATTGCGCAGCGCATCTTCGTAGCTGATCTTGCCTTCTTCATACAGATCGAAGAGCGCCTGGTCGAACGAAACCATCCCTTGCTCGCGGGATTTCTTCATGACCTCTTTCAGCTCGTGCACCTCGCCCTTGAAGATCAGGTCCTGCACCAGCGGTGTCGCCAGCATGATTTCCACCGCCGGCACGCGGCCTTTTTTGCCCTGGCGCGGCAGCAGCCGCTGCGCGATCATCGCGCGCAGGTTCAGCGACAGGTCGATCAGCAGCTGCTGACGCTTCTCTTCCGGGAAGAAGTTGATGATCCGGTCGATCGCCTGGTTCGAGCTGTTGGCGTGCAGCGTGGCCAGGCACAGGTGGCCGGTTTCCGCGTACTGGATGGCGTACTCCATCGTGTCGCGGTCACGAATTTCGCCGATCAGGATCACGTCTGGCGCCTGACGCAGTGTGTTCTTCAGCGCCACGTGCCACGACTCGGTATCCACCCCCACCTCGCGCTGCGTGACCACGCAGTTCTGGTGTGCGTGCACATATTCCACCGGGTCTTCAATGGTGATGATGTGGCCGTACGAATTGGCGTTGCGGTAGCCCACCATGGCCGCCAGCGAGGTCGACTTGCCCGAGCCCGTGGCACCCACCACGATCACCAGCCCGCGCTTGCTCATCACGATCTCGTTCAAGATCGGCGGCAGGTCCAGCTCGCCCAACGAGGGGATCTTCGTGTTGATGGTCCGCAGCACCATGCCAGCGCGGCCCTGCTGGATGAACGCCGACACACGGAAGCGCCCTGCCCCCGGCGCCGTGATGGCGAAGTTGCACTCCAAGCTGTCTTCGTACTCGCGCAGTTGCTTCTCGTTCATGATCGACTTGACCAGACCGATGGCCTGCACCGCACTCAGCGGCTGCTGCGAGATCGGCGTGACCTTGCCGTCCACCTTGATGGCGGGCGGAAATTCTGCGGTGATGAACAAGTCCGAGCCACGGCTGTTCACCATCAACTGCAAGAGTTCGTGGATGTATTTGGTGGCGGCTTCGCGGTCCAGCATGGCGTGCCCCTCCTGAAAGGAATTGGTGTGCGCGCTAACGTGTCGTGCAGTTAGCGCGTCCGTGCATCAGTTCGCGAACGCGTCCGGGTTCTTGGCGATGGCGCGTGCGTCTGCGTAGTTGATCGCCGAGCGCTTGATGAGCTCCGACAGGCACTGGTCGAGCGTCTGCATGCCCATGCCGCTGCTGGTCTGCATCATCGAATACATCTGCGAGATCTTGTTCTCGCGGATCAAGTGGCGGATGGCCGGCGTGGCGATCATGATCTCGTGCGCCGCAATCCGGCCCGAGCCGTCGCGCGTCTTGAGTAGCGTCTGCGAGATCACCGCTTCCAGCGATTCGGAAAGCATGGTCCGGACCATCTCTTTCTCGTCCGACGGGAACACGTCGACGACCCGGTCGATGGTCTTCGCAGCGGAGCTGGTGTGCAGCGTACCGAACACCAAGTGGCCGGTTTCCGCCGCGGTGAGTGCCAGGCGAATGGTTTCCAGATCACGCAATTCGCCGACCAGCACCACGTCCGGATCTTCACGCAGTGCCGACTTCAACGCATTGGCGAACGAGTGCGTATGCGGCCCCAGCTCGCGCTGGTTGATCAGGCTCTTCTTGGATTCGTGCACGAATTCGATCGGGTCCTCCACCGTGAGGATGTGGCCCATGTCGTTTTCGTTGCGGTGGTTCACCATCGCCGCCAGCGTGGTCGACTTGCCCGAGCCGGTCGGGCCCGTGACAAGCACCAAGCCACGCGGCTTCATCGCCAGGTCGGCAAACACGGCCGGCGCCTTCAGGTCGTCCAGCGTGAGCACCTTCGACGGAATCGTCCGGAACACAGCCGAAGCGCCGCGGTTCTGGTTGAACGCGTTGACCCGGAAACGCGAGAGCCCCGGGATCTCAAACGAGAAGTCGACTTCAAGGTTTTCTTCGTAGACCTTGCGCTGCCCGTCGCTCATGATGTCGTACACCATGGAGTGCACGTCTTGGTGCGTGAGCGGTGGCACGTTGATCCGGCGCATGTCGCCGTGGATCCGGATCATCGGCGGCAAACCGGCCGACAAGTGCAAGTCCGACGCTTTGTTCTTGGCGGAAAACGCCAGAAGCTGCGCGATGTCCATCTTATAATGACCCCCGACTTTTTTATGTCGCCCAGGCGTCGCAATGGCGCTCCCCCGGGTGCTGCCGACACTGTCAACAACGTGCCGGAGCCTTGTTTATTTGTAACAAACGTCGCCGGATTATGTCTGTAATCGCCGCCAACTTGCAAGCCGTGCGTCAGCGGATCACAACGGCCTGCACACTGGCTTCGCGCGATGCTGCGGGTGTCACATTGCTGGCCGTTTCCAAGACGTTCGATGCCGATGCCGTGCGTGCCGCGCATGCCGCCGGGCAACGCCTTTTCGGCGAAAACTACGTGCAAGAAGGCATCGCCAAGATCGATGCGCTGGCCGACCTGCGCACCGGTGTCGACCCCATCGGCTGGCACTTCATCGGCCCGCTGCAGAGCAACAAGACGCGCCCCGTGGCCGAGCAGTTCGACTGGGTGCACAGCGTCGATCGGCTCAAGATTGCAGAGCGCCTGTCTGCCCAGCGCCCCGATACCTTGCCGCCGCTGCAGGTCTGCCTGGAAATCAACATCAGCCGCCAGGCCAGCAAACACGGCCTGCTGCCCGATTTCGATGAGGTCCTTGCCGTGGCACGTGCGGTGGCGGCCCTGCCCCGCCTGCAGTTGCGCGGCCTGATGGCCGTTCCTGAGCCAACCGACGACCCAGCTGCACAGCGCGCACCTTTTGCCGCCCTGAGCCGACTGGCCGACCAGTTGCGAGACGCCGGCATTGCCATCGATACACTGTCGATGGGCATGTCCGCCGATCTGGAAGATGCGATTGCCGAAGGCGCCACCATCGTGCGCGTCGGCAGCGCCATCTTCGGAGCGCGGCAGTATGCGCACGCGCCCGCCTGATTTCCTGTTTCCCGTTGTTCTTCACCCCACCACTCTCATGCTCGACACTCTGAAACTCGGCTTCATCGGCGGCGGCAACATGGCGGCAGCCCTCATCGGCGGCCTGATTGCCAAAGGCGCGCACGGCGCCAACATCGTGGTGGTGGACCCGACCGAGCCGGCACGCGCCCGTGCCGAACAAACCTGGGGTGCCCGCGCAGCCGCCGCCCCCGGCGCCGAGCTGGCCGACCGCGACGTGATCGTCCTAGCCGTGAAACCGCAGCAGATGCGCGAAGTGTGTGCTCAGCTTGCACCGCATCTCGGCAACAGCCTGGTGCTGTCGGTGGCGGCGGGCATCCGCATTCAAGACCTGTCACGCTGGCTGAATGGTCATGCGCGCATCGTGCGTGCAATGCCGAACACACCGGCATTGTCGGGCCTGGGCATGACGGGGCTCGCGGCCAACACGGGCCTGTCTGAAGTTGATCGCGCCACGGCCAGCGCCGTCGCCAATGCCGTCGGCAAGAGCATCTGGGTGCCTGCCGAGGCACAGATTGATGCCGTGACCGCCATCTCGGGCAGCGGCCCAGCCTACGTGTTCTATTTCATCGAAGCGATGCAGCAGGCGGCGCAGGAGCTGGGGCTGTCGGCGGAAGATGGGCGCACGCTGGCGGTGGAAACGTTCATTGGCGCGGCCACGCTGGCTGGGCAGTCGAGCGAGCCGGTGGAGGTGCTGCGTGAGCGCGTGACCTCCAAGGGCGGCACGACCTACGCGGCGCTTACGGCGATGGAGGGTGCGGGTATCAAAGCTGCCTTCGTGCGTGCCATGCATGCAGCGGCTGCTCGCGGCAAGGAGATGGGTGAAGAGTTCGGGCGGGATTGAGTTTTGGGGGGCTGGGGTCTTGATTTGGTGTTGGTGGTTTGTCTCCCTTTCGTCCCCTGCCGGGGCCGACTCACTTTCTTTGTCTTGCCAAAGAAAGTAAGCAAAGAAAGGCGCGCCCGATGCGGCGAAAGACTCCTTGAATTTATGTCGCAAGGAGGGAGAGGAGGCAAACTCGCTGCGCTCAAACAGCCTCCTCTCTTTTTCCTCCTTGCAACAGAAATTCAAGGCGCCGCATAGGGCAGGGAAAGTCAAAGGCAAAAAAGACAAACCATCTGGACGTCAGCCAGAACGACAAAGGCCAACCTCGCGAGGGTTGGCCTTTTCTTTTGACGTTAGGCCCTTGATGGCGCCTTGGATTTTTGTTGCGGGGAGGATAAAGAAGGGAGGCTGTCTGAGCGCAGCGAGTTTGCCTCCCTTCCCTCCCCGCGACAAAAATCCAAGGAGGGGGTCGCCATCTCGGGCGCGCCTTTCTTTTGCCTACTTTTCTTTGGCAAGACAAAGAAAAGTAGGTCGTGCCCGGCAGGGTACGAAACAGGTATGGACCAAAAGCGCCAATCCTCGAATCAGTCAGCGCAGCATATAAGCAACCGCCACCCCAGCAAACACACAGGCCCCCAACCAGTTGTTATGCCGGAAGACAAAGAAGCACTTCATGCGATCCCGCGTGCGCAGCATCGGGTAGTACCAGAGCGCCAGCGCCACAGCCGCCGCCATCCCGATCCAGTACGCCACACCCAGCGCCATCACGTAACCAGCCCAGGCCATGATCCCAAAGAAGGCCACATAGCACAGCATGATCGCCGCCACGTCGAAACGGCCGAAGGTGATGGCGGAGGTCTTGATGCCGATATGCAGATCGTCATCACGATCCACCATCGCGTAAGCAGTGTCATAGGCAACCGCCCAGAACACGTTACCGATCAGCATCAGCCAAGCGAGCACCGGCACCTGATCCTGCACCGCCGCATACGCCATCGGAATGCCAAAGCCGAATGCAATCCCCAGATACGCCTGCGGAATCGCAAAGAAGCGCTTGAAGAACGGGTACGTGCCGGCAATCACAATCGCCGCGACCGACATCCACTTGGTCAGCGCATTGAGCGGCAGGATCAGCGTGAAGGCGATGAGCGAGAGCACCGCGGCCACAGCCAGCGCCTCCCACGGCGCGATCAGGCCAGCGGTGATCGGGCGCTCCTTGGTGCGTTTGACGTGCTTGTCGAAATCCCGATCGGCCCAGTCGTTGACGGCGCAGCCGGCCGAGCGCATCAGGAACGTGCCAACCGTGAAGATCAGCACCAGCGACAGCGACGGATGCCCGTCGGACGCCATCCACAGCGCCCACAGCGTCGGCCACAGCAGCAGTACCGTACCGATCGGCTTATCCATGCGCATCAGGCGCGCATAAAGGATGAGACGGCTGGGTTGGGCGGCGGACGACTGCATGGAAATCACCAAAGAAAAATGGCGCCTGCACGAGGCAAGGCGCCATTTTAGTCCTGTTGCCTGATTGCTCAGGCTTGAGGCTTAGGCCAGATCAAAACGATCGGCGTTCATCACCTTGACCCAGGCGGCAACGAAATCGCTGACGAACCGCTGCTTGCCGTCCGCACTGCCGTACACCTCGGCCAGCGCGCGCAGGATCGAGTTCGAGCCGAACACCAGATCAACGCGCGTACCCGTCCACTTGACCTGACCCGTCTTGCGGTCAACGCCTTCGTAGATATCGCCGGCGGCCCTCCACTCCGTGCCCATGTCGAGCAGGTTGACGAAGAAGTCGTTCGTCAGCGCACCCGGCGTGGCGGTGAAGACACCGTTCTTGCTGCCATCCGCGTTGATGTTGATGGCGCGCAGGCCACCGATCAGCACCGTCAACTCGGGCGCGGTCAGCGTTAGCAACTGCGCCTTGTCGATCAGCAGCGCTTCCGCCGGCACCGAGAACTTGGCCTTCTGGAAATTGCGGAAGCCATCGGCGATGGGTTCGAGCACAGCCATCGCGACCGGATCGGTCTGTTCGACCGTGGCGTCGACACGGCCCGGCGTGAACGGCACGGTGATGCTCGTGCCGGCTGCCTTGGCAGCGAGTTCAATACCCACGCTGCCCGCCAGCACAATCACGTCCGCCAGCGAAGCCTTGCCCGAAGCCTTCTGGATATCCTCCAGCTTGGCCAGCGTGCCAGCAACCGACTGATTGACGGTCCAATCCCTTTGCGGCGCCAGGCGGATGCGCGCACCGTTCGCGCCACCACGCTTGTCCGAACCGCGGAAGGTCGAGGCGGACGCCCAGGCCACCGCCACCAGCTCCGACGCCGACAGGCCAGACGCTTCGATCTTCGCCTTCAGGTCAGCAATGTCGGCTTCGGTCGGCTTGTGCGTTGCTGCCGGCAGCGGGTCTTGCCAGGTCAGGTCTTCGCGCGGCACTTCCGGGCCCAGGTAGCGCGACTTCGGTCCCAGATCACGGTGCGTCAGCTTGAACCAGGCACGTGCGAACGCTTCAGCAAACGCCTGCGGGTTGTCGAGGAAGCGGCGCGAGATCTTCTCGTATGCCGGGTCGAAGCGCAGCGACAAGTCGGTCGTCAGCATCGTCGGCTTACGCTTGGGCGAATCAGGCGTCGGGCCCGGAATGATCGCCTCGGCATCCTTTGCCACCCATTGCAGCGCGCCGGCCGGGCTCTTCTCCTGCACCCATTCGTACTTGAACAGGTTCTCGAAGAAGAAGTTGCTCCATTGCGCAGGCGTCTGCGTCCAGGTGACTTCCAGCCCGCTGGTGATCGCATCTGCGCCCTTGCCGGACTGGTAGGTGCTGGCCCAACCCAGGCCTTGCGCTTCGAGCGGTGCCGCTTCAACGTCCGGCCCGACATTGCTTGCCGGACCCGCGCCGTGCGTCTTGCCGAAGGTGTGGCCGCCGGCGATCAGCGCCACGGTTTCTTCGTCGTCCATCGCCATGCGGGCGAAGGTTTCGCGGATGTCGCGTGCGGCCGAGATCGGATCGCCGTTGGCATCCGGGCCTTCCGGGTTCACGTAGATCAGACCCATCTGCACGGCCGCGAGCGGGTTGTCGAGATCGCGTTCGCCCGAGTATCGGCTATGGGGGTTGTTGGTGGGCGCGAGCCAGGTTTTCTCGGCGCCCCAGTAGACGTCGTTGTCCGGTTCCCAGGTGTCTTCGCGGCCCGCGGCAAAGCCGAAGGTGCGGAAGCCCATGGTTTCCAGCGCCACGTTGCCGGTCAGGATCAGCAGGTCGGCCCACGAGATTGCCTGGCCGTACTTCTGCTTGATCGGCCACAGCAGGCGGCGCGACTTGTCGATGTTGACGTTGTCGGGCCACGAGTTGAGCGGTGCGAAACGCTGCTGGCCACGCCCGGCGCCGCCGCGGCCATCGCCAGTGCGGTAGGTGCCGGCGGCGTGCCAGGCCATGCGGATGAACTGCGGGCCATAGTGGCCAAAGTCGGCCGGCCACCAGTCCTGCGAATCGGTCATCAGGCGGCGCAGATCCGCCTTGAGGGCATCGTAGTCAAGCGCCTGGAAAGATTTGCGGTAGTCGAATGTCGTGCCGAGCGGATCGGACTTTTCGGAATGCTGGGCGAGCAGATCAACGCGGAGTTGATTGGGCCACCAGTCCTTGTTGGTCGTGCCACCACTCACGGCCTGGGAGGCCGCAAGCGCTTGGCTGGAAAACGGGCATTTAGCTTCAGTAGTCATCGCTCTCTCGTTTAGGTCTGGGGGGATGAGGCCCCGCCCGCAGCGCAGCAGGCTGACGGGTGGGGGGAGGAATTCACTGTTGTCGAAACACCTGTCGCAACCGTGGCAACACGACCGCCATGGCTAACTTAGGCCAGCAGCGAGCGCAGCATCCAGGCGGTCTTTTCGTGGATGTCCATGCGTTGCGTGAGCAGATCGGCGGTCGGCTCGTCAGCGGCCTTGTCGACGTCCGGGAACAGGCTGCGGGCGGTGCGCGTCACGGCTTCGTGGCCGGCGACCAGCTCGCGCACCATGTCCATCGCCTCGGGAATGCCCTTCGATTCCGGAATCGACGACAGCTTGGCAAATTCGGAGTACGAACCCGGCGCCGGATAACCCAGCGCGCGGATGCGCTCAGCCACAGGGTCAACGGCGTTCCACAGTTCGTTGTACTGCGTCTCGAACATCAGATGCAGCGTGTTGAACATCGGGCCGGTGACGTTCCAGTGGAAGTAGTGCGTCTTCAGGTAGAGCGAGTACGTATCGGCCAGCAGGCGCGACAGGCCTTCGGCGATCTTCTTGCGGTCCTTGTCAGCAATACCGATGTTGATCTGGGCTGCGGCAGTCGCGCCGCTGTTCTTCTTTGCCATCTGGATTCCCCTATGAAGTGGTGTGCAAAAACGCGAAGACCTACCGTGGTCCGGTCAGACGACGCGCGCTTCAGGCCTTAGTTCGGTTGCAGCGCGGGCCGCAAGTTCCGAGCATGGCATTGCTCCATGACGAAACGCAAAGCCGGTCGCAACCGAGCGTCAGGCCCGTCAGACCATGAGCTGCACCATACCGTGCAGGAACACGATCATAGCGCCGGCCGCCACGATGGTCAGACCGATCTGCTTGCGCACCCACTTGCGTTGCAGGCGGGCGGGCTCCGCGTTAGGCATGCCTCGGCCACCAGCCACACTGCCGGGCAACCCGGACAGCGTCGGCACCTCTGCCCGCGATGCGCGTACTGCACCACCAAACGCCTGCCATTCCGAAACGAACATCCGCACCATTGCCATGATCTTTTCTCCTTACAACCCGCGCGCGGCGTCGCGTATTGCGCCGCGTGCTCTGCTGCCATTGCACAACCTCAAACCCAACGCTCTGTAGGTGCTTGCCCCGTAAGCGGGGCGACCTCGGAAATCCGCGAGATCAATGCGATTCACCATAGGCGGCGAGCCATTCCAACACGGTCGCGACGGCGGTCGAGGCAAGGTGGTAGGACATGACGGGCTCCATGGCGACGCTGCGATGAGCAACGCGCTCACCATGGAAAAGAGTCTACCTTCGCGCTATCAAATCGTTAATTTGATTGTTTTTATCTATCAATTAGACGTGCGCTATCGCCGTCATGAAACAGGTGTCGATGTAGCGAGAGAATGCTTGTTTAGATCACGAGACGGTCATCATCTCAGCATCGGGAGTCACAAGTTCGACGTGTTCGAGGCATAACGCGCGTACTTTGCTCAGATGCTCCAGCATCCATCGAGTCGCGACCGCCGTTCTGGCAAATCCCTTTCACATCGTCGAGACGATGCTGGGGACACGCTTGCATCGCATTCCACGACTTCCCGCTTGAGCTTCGCGGTGCATTCAAGCTTGAAAAAACCCGAAAGTTGGCGACCAACTTTCGGGGTGATGGCATCGACTGATTGGCCTACGCTCTCCGCCTGATTTCGAGTGGTAACCGGGCGGTCGATAGGCCGATCCATTTCAATTGCTATAGATCAGACCGCGAGCCGCACCATTGACGTAAATGCGGCCGTACGTGTTCCAGTCGCCCGCCATCACAGCGTTGCCGCCGAACTGGTGCGCGTCATCGTTGAAGCGCGACCACGCTGCACCGCCATCGTCGGAGCGGAAGATGCCCCACTGGCCGTTGATCGTGCCTTCCACGTAGACTGCGGCCGAGTACGGCGAGCCGGTTTGCGCCTTGCCCAGCGTGATATTGGTGGCGCCCAGCTTGCCGTTGGCGGTTGCAAAGGCAGTGAGCTTGGTCCAGGTCGCGCCCGAGTCCAGCGAGTGGTACACGGCGTTGCCATCGGCCACCCAGATGTCCCCCTCGGCGTTCGGGTTCACCGCCATCGACGTATCGCCCCAGGCATTCCAGGCCAGGCTCGCGTTCACCGAGCCTTGGCTCAGCGTGAACGTGTGGCCAGCGTCGGTCGACACGTAGACTTTGCCGCGCTGCCCGCTCCAGTTTGCGCCGCCCGAATCGAAGGCATAGACCTTGTTCGGGTTCTTGCGGTCCACGGCCAGGCGATAAGCACGGAAGAAGCCATTCCAGGTGGCGGTGAACGCCGGCAGGTTGGTTTGCGTCCAGCTCGCACCATTGTTCGTGGTGTATGACGGCACCGAGTCTTGCGGCGCCCAGACCAGGTTGTTGCGAGACGTGACTGCCAGGCTTTGCACCTGGCTTGAGCTGGTCGAGCCGCCGGTCGGCATCGACGAGAACAGCGACCAGCTATTGCCGGAGTCACCAGACCAAAAGCCCTTGACGACGGCACCGTTGGCATTGTCGACGCCAGTGACGGCAATGTAGGACGGATCGGCCCACGCCATGTCGGCCGCATTGCCGCTGCTCCATCGGGGCATCGGCGTTCTCGTCGGCCGCGTCGCCAGGTCCGTGATCACCCACGCGCCGATGTCGCCGGCGGCGTTGATCAGCGTGTACTGCGCGCCGGCCGGAGGTGTGGCGGCGAACAGCGTGGCGGTCTCTTCCAGGTTGTCGACCTTTGGGCCCCAGGTTGGCGTGGCCGACGAGGCGTTCATGGTTTCACAGATGCCGCCGCCGTGGACATGCATGACGTGGTCGCGGTTGGCGGGGTCGATCGTGACGCCCTCGACCCAGCCGGCGCAGCCACCCGAGGCAGTGCCCGTATGCGGCATGCCGGCCTCGATTTCGCGCCACGTATTGCCGCCGTCGTCCGATAGCTGGACGATCTTGCTGGTGTCGCTCCAACCGGTCATGCCCAGGGCGATGCGGGCGCTTGCGCCAAGACCCGAGACGGACAGGCCGCCAAAGCCGTTGCTGGTGGAGCTCTTGAGCTGCGTCCAGGTGCTGTTGTTACTGCCCCCGAACTTGTAGAGATAGCTCGGGCCGCCGATGCCCTGACCGACACCCGCGTTGAACACCACGTAGAAATTGCCGTCGGACGTGCGCACGACGTGCGGGATGTAGTAACCGGACACCGTGGACGGAACCGCCACCGGCGCCCACGAGGCTCCGCCGTTGGTGGACTTGTACAGGGTCGACGTCAGGCCTGCCGCATTGGCGTAGTCCGGGGCGATGGTGGCCCACAGGATCCAGGTCGGCTGGCCGCTACCCTTGCCCGACGTATCGAAGATGACCTGCTCGACGCCGATCGGCGAGTTGCCGCCGCTGATCGTGGTGGAAGACAGTCCCGTGACCTGGGCCCACGTGCGGCCCGAATCGGTACTCTTCCATAGGCCCGCCGTGCGCGAGCCGAAGAACAGCGTCGAGGGATTGTTGGGGTCGACTTGCAGGCGCTCACCCGTGCCCCGGCCGTTGTCGTTACCGCCCACCGGGAATGGCACGTCATAGTGCGTCCAGGTATTGCCCCGGTCGCCGGAGATATAGATGCGGCCATTGTGACCCTGCGTCACGGTAATGCCGGCCATCATGTAGACGAGTTGATCGTTGTTCGGGTCGAGCGCGAGGCTTTCGATGCCGTGGAAGTCGCCCTCACCTGCGCCGAAACCGATGCCGTCGGTGATAGGCGTCCACGTCGAGTTGTCCGCGTTCCAGCGGTAGGCGCCACCGACGTCGGTGCGCGCGTACAGCAGGCTCGCGTTGGTCGGGTGGTAGATCAGGCCGGTGACATAGCCGCCCCCGCCCCACTTGACGCTGGTCCAGCTGGTCCCCTGCGGGTTGATGCTGGGCGTGCCGCCGCTGGTGTTGCCGCCGCTGGTTCCGCCGGTCTGGCTGCCATTGGTCGCGCCTGTGGCACCGCCAACAGCGCCGCCTTGCGTCCCTGTGCCTGCCGTGCTGCTGCCCTGGCCGCTATCCGATCCGCCTCCGCAGCCGAAGAGCACACAAGCCGTCGCCGCGACGGCAATCCATCGTTGAGAAAACACGGTCATCGAAGAAGTCCTTGAAAAAAGAGGTCCATCGGATTGCCGGGCCGGGCCCTCCATCGGGCCCTGCGGCAATCCGTTCGCCATGAGCGATACAAGTTCTGTGTGGTGCCCCCCAGCCGCCAGCAGGTGTTGCAGACCGAGACCGGAACTGGGAACCGCACGGCTGGTTATTGGTGGCTATTGGCTATTGCAGCGTGGCGCCGCCCCCTGTGAGATAAAGGCCGAGCAGGCGTGCAAGCTGGCCACCGTCGGAGTTGATCGTCGTCTGGTACGTGCCGCCGGAGCCAAAGACGATGGCGAAGGTGCCGTTGTTACCGTACTCCTGGGTGTTGCGCAGCATGTAGTCGACACGGTTATCGCGGTAATGCTGATTGGTGCCACCCGGCGTGCTGGACGGCACACCCAGCGGCGTCTGCCACCACAAAATGGGCAACCCATTGCCCAACGCAGCCCGATAGTCCGAGTAGCTGCTTTGCGACTGGTGGAAATTGGGCGTATTGATGTTGTTCTCGTCCCAATAGAACGTACCGCTACGGCCCGTGCATTCCGAGACCGTGGCGGCTTCCAGGCAGCCAGCGTCACGGTCGCTGGTCTGGGCGACGATGAAATCGGCCTGGTGCGCGCCAACGGCACGCATTTCCCCGGCAACCGCACTCGGCGATCCGGACCAGAACGCCGGCGGGAATCCAAGCAGCGCCTTGGGCGCGATCTGTCGGCCCATCTGCACCAGGCACTGGCCGATGCCGGCGGCAGTGTTGGGTACGCTGCTGCATTCGGGCTGACTGTTCACCACCGCTGCCATCTGCGTTGGATCATGGCTCGGTGCCTGCGCCCACACATAGCCCCAGAAATCGGGCTCCAGGTTGATCAACACCGGCGCATTGAGGGCGGCAATGCGTTGATACATCAATCGCGCCTGGCTCCAGTACGTGTTCATGAACGTCGCATTGGTAATGCCGCTCAGGTTACCGTCACCGTTCTGGGCCATCTGGTAGAACGTGAACATCGGCGTTGCGCCATAGGCCTGAGCGGCTTGCGCGGTGTATGTGATATACGCGCCGTCGGGGCTGTTCCAGTAAGGCCACGAGCCCGGCCCCGCACCCACGAGGTAGGCATCGATGATGTCCGGACGAATGCCCTGGCTTTGCATGTCCGAAATCGACTGCCCCGAACCCAGGCCGACGAGCACACGCGAAGGCTTGCCCAGCTTCGCAACAAGCGCGGCACTGGCGGACAGGTTGGTCGTACCGCCGCCGGTGTTTCCACCGCCATTTCCGCCGGTCTGGCCACCATTGGTGCCGCCTTGCGTCCCGGTGCCGCTGCCCGCGCTTGTCGTGCTGCCGCCCTGCGTGCCATCAGCTCCGCCGCCACAGCCAAATAACGCAAGCGCAAGCGCGGCAACGGCCATGCATCGTTGAGAAAAAACGGTCATCTGAGAAATCCTTGAAAGTGGAGATCCATCGGATTGCCAGGCCCTCCATCGGGCCTGTGGCAATCAACTCGTCATGAGCGACGCAATCTGGGCCGTGCTGAGCGCACCGCGATAGATACGGAAATCGTCGATGAGGCCGTTGAAGGTTCCGTCGGGGCCATACTGCGATCTGCCGAGCCAGTTCTGCGCGGTACTGCCAAGGCGGAACGGCGCCTGGAACATGGCCGTGTTGGTGCTAACGGGCGTGCCGTCCACATAGATCGTGCCGGTCGAGCCGGACAGCGTGACGGCCACATGCACCCATCGCTTGCTCGGCAGCTCGGTGGGGGCGTCGATGATCTGTTCGGGCGGGCCGTCGCCGGGGCCATTGGCCGTGATGGCGAAGCGCATGCCGGCCCAGCCGCTGCGCAACTGCGCGCGCGGCGTGAACATCATGTAGCGGTGAAAGCCCGTTCCGAAGTCGAACAGGCGTGCCCATGTTTGCGATCCGTTCCAGAACACCCAGGCGGCGATGGTGAAGTCCGACACATCGACCAGCAGATCGTTGGGCAGGGCCACGTACGCGCCCGAGCCGTTGAGCGAGACTGCGTTGCTGCTGCGTCCGGTACCCCATGCCGCACCATTGAGCGTGCCGTTGCGCCCGTTGCCGGAGCTATCGGCCGCAGTGGTGCCGGTGCCCTCGTCGAAGGTGAGATGCGCGAGCATCTGCACTGCGGTGACGACCTTCACTTCGTTGGAGACCACTGATTCACCAGCAATCGTTTGCGCTGTCACGACATAAAAATACGTGCCTGCAGCCGGTGGCGTATCGGTATGGGTCAGCAGATCGGTGATACCGCTGTGGATGGTGGTGTAGGGGCCGCCGGCTATCGTGGCGCGCTTGACGTTGTAGCTAGCGGCGTTGTTGGTGCCCCACCACGACAACACGACCTTACCGGCGCTGGCATAGCCTGCGAGACCGCTCGGGGCCGGAGCGGGTGTTCCTGGATCCAGCGTGCAGGTGAGCGTGCCGTAGCCAAGCTGATCGAAGCCGCCGCTGTTGGGGCCGTAGTTGCCGCCACCGCCCTCCGGCGCCACTAGGTCGGCTGCGCGCTTCGTGTGAGGCGCCGCGAGGCCCTTGCGGTTGATGTAGTGGTTGGCCACCAAGGCCCAGCAGGGGCGGCCCAGGGCACCGCCTTGCGCGCCGGTCGAGAACTGCGTCTGGATAACACCTGCGCTGTTCTGGTACGTAACAAAGGGCACCGCGTAGAACGTGCCGTCCGCCTGCGTCAGGTTGGCTTTGGCGACGTATTCCGCGCCCGCCAGAAAACGGTTGTTGTCATAGCCGTACAGGTCGATGCCTTGATTCCAGGCCATCTCGCAAATGGCGCCCGTCAATGCAATGCCGAGCACGCTGTGGCCCTGATCGCGACCGGCTTCCTGCCATTGTCCGAGGTTGCCGGGGTGCAGGTAGTACACGGCCTGCCGGATACACCCGTTGCTGCCACCGGTCTTGAAATGCGTGATGGCTTCGTTGACGAGTTCGGCATCGTCACACAGCACGCCGATGGCCAGGACGCACGCGATGTTGGCCAGGCCCCAGTTGGCCCAGTAGTGCGTGTCCATGGCCGTGTCGATACGGGTCAGGAAAGCATGGCTGACTGGGTAGAAGACCTTGCGCATCATCGACTGGAATGCCGCCAGGCCGCTGGCACTCCAACCACTGTAGCTGCGCATGATCTCGGCCGCGTTGGCGAACTCGTAGCCGTAGATGCCGGCGGCCAGCGCTACGTCACTGCCGCCAAGGGTGGTCAGCGTAGACGCCCATTGATCCAGATACTCGACCGCCTTATCGGCGTATTGCTTGTCGCCCGACACCTTCCAGCGCAACGCATCGCCATAGGCGGCCGCAATGTCGTGGTAAAGGGCACCGTAGTTCTGCCCATGCGTTGGGTCATTGCCCCGGTAGATGGCGGCTTGTGGATTCGGCTTGTTCGTCAGGCGAGTGTGGCCGTTTGCGACGAGCACATTCCAGCTATCGATCCAGGGGGACGCGTGGGCCTCCACCTTGGTGCGCATGCGTGCGAAATCCTCTTCGGTATGCAGCAGACCTGGATGCGTGAAACGCTGAATCTGCACGGAGCCGTCAGGCGGCGCGACTGGCGTCTTGCCAATCGGCGTGCCGGGCACTTGACTGCCCCCTGCCGACGTTGCCGGCGTAACACCCGCAGCGGCAGCATCATCGCCCTCACCTCCACATCCGCCCAGCAGCAAGGCCCCCAGCCCCGTGACGAAGTGGCGGCGTGAGACATTTTCAACGCCATCTGTTTGACACACGCTTTCCGATAGCGCGGCCTCCGATACCTGCTTGTTGCTCATACACCCTCCCGTTTCTTGTTGTCGTCAAACCGTCGGCGTAGCTGCACGAACCATGCCACGCACCCTACCAACGGGGGGTGACTAATCTTGTTGAGATAAGTGACATCACGTGTCAACAGCCATCACCGTATTGGCAGATTTGATGCGCTTCGTTAACAAAGCGCAGCGCTTCTCCGTGCTGAATCTCCGAACACCGGCCCCTTAGAAAATGAAGCATTGGCATAGCACCGGAATCGCCTCGCACCAAACCCGGTCGGCTTCAGCAGAGAGCACCAAACTGGGGCGACGCATGTCTTCGCGCCTCTCGATGCGAGTCACCAGCATGTGTCATCGATGTGATAAATCGAGCAGAATGTCCTGCATCCAAGAAGAGGAGCTGGCAGGTGGGTATCAACTTTGATTTGACGGACTTGCAGGCGTTTCGCGCGGTAGTGGAGCTGGGAAACTTCCGAAAGGCCGCCGAGGCGATCAGCATTTCCCAACCTGCATTGAGTCGCCGAATTGACAAACTCGAGGGTGCACTAGGCGTGCCTCTGTTCGAGCGCACCACGCGCAGCGTCACGCTCACCACCGTCGGCCGCGTGTTTGCACGCAGCGCTGAACAACTGCTCGACGATCTCGACGTCGCGCTGCTCGGCATCCGCGATATTTCATCAAGCCGGCTGGGCCACGTGACCATCGCGTGCGTGCCGTCGGTGGCCTACTACTTTCTGCCGAACCTCATTGCGAACTATCACCGCCGCTTTCCGCGCATCCGGGTCAAGCTGCTGGATGCAAGCGCGAACGAGGTGCTTGGTGCCGTCATCAGCGGCGAGGCCGACTTCGGCGTGAGCTTTATGGGCAGCCAGGAGCCTGAGATCGAGTTCAAGCTGCTGCTGCAGGAGCGGTTTGTTGCTGCCTGCCGGCGCGATCACCCCCTCGCCCGAAAGAAGCGCGTGACTTGGAGCGAGCTTTACGAGCACGACTACGTGTCGGTGGATAAGACGTCGGGCAACCGCCTGCTGCTCGACCAGGCATTGTCGGCCGTGGCACCGCGCGCGCCAAGCGTCTGCGAAACGCGGCACGTCACGACCATGCTGGGGTTGGTTGAAGCGGGGCTTGGTGTCGCCGCGGTGCCATCGATGGCCATGCCGGGGCACGATCACCCCATTCTCACGAGCGTACCACTTGTCGAACCCCTCGTGAAACGACGCGTGGGAATCGTCAAGCGGCGCGGGCGACCGCTAACACCCGCTGCCGAAGAGTTTCACCGGATGATCATTGAAGCGAAGCGTACCGGCGCCACAAAAAGCGATGCATGACGTGAGCCTGCCGGTAGCGCAGATGCCACGTCAATGTGCTGGCACAGAATCAAGCCCGGTCGATTTCACGTCGGCTTGCACCTCGGGCGAAGCAAGGTAATCGAGTAGCGCCTTGGCTTCCTTCGGATGCTGCGCGCCGACGGGAATGCCCGCAGCGAAGCGCGTCACAGACTGCAGCGACTCGGGAATCTTGCCGACAAAGGTGGCTCCCGGTACCGGCAGCAGCTCGCTCACTTGCTGGAAGCCGATTTCGTAGTCGCCGGTGGCCACCACCGACGCCACCGGAATGCGCGGAATCATCTTAGCCTTCGACTTGACCTGCTCTTCGATGCCGAGCTTCTTGAACAACTCGCGCTCGATATAGACGCCGCTTGCGCTGTCCGAGTAGGCGATCGACTTCGCGTGCAGCAGCACTTGCTTGAGGCCCTCTACCGAGCTGATGTCAGGTTTCGCTGCGCCTTCACGCACGACCATGCCGATCCGCGAGTCGGCAAGTTCAACGCGCGAATCCGGGATGACCTTGCCTTGCTTGATCAGATCGTCCAGTGCGTAGCCGACCATGATGACGGCGTCGGCCGGCTCGCCGCGCGCAAGCCGGTTCGGAATGGCTTCGGGCGACTTGCCCATCGAGGGTCCGAGCGCCGTGTCGAGCGAGTTGCCGCTCTGCGAGGCGAACTTCGGCCCGAGAAGCTTGTAGGCGGCGGTAAAGCCACCGGAGCTCATGACGTGCAGTTCGGCAGCCTGGACGTTGGCGGCCATTGCCGAGGTGACGACGAGCGCGGCTGCGCAGAGTTTCAGAAGCAGAGTCTTCATGGTGAGGGTCGTGCGGGGTCGCACGTGTTTGTGAACATGCGGGATGCGCAGAACTTCAATGCGCCGGGGCCAGCGTCACGGGTCGGCGACGATAGAGCGCAAACGTAGCCAAGAGCGCGCACACGGCGGCGAAGCTCATCCAGTAGCCTGGCGCCGCCTTGTCGCCGGTCATATGGATGGCCGCCGTCGAGATGGCGGGGGTAAAGCCGCCAAACACCGCCGTCGCAAGGCTATAGGCCAGCGAGAAACCGGCAACGCGCACCTGCACGGGCATGACTTCCGTGAGCGCAACGACCATGGCGCCGTTGTAGATGCCGTACATGAACGAAAGCCACAGCAGCACGAGCAGCATGTTCTGGAAGCTCGGCGCGTGAGCGAGCAGCGAAAGCGCCGGATATGCGGTGGCGATGGTGAGCACCGTCATGCTGACCAGCAGCGGCCGGCGGCCGATCCTGTCGGAGAGCGCACCGCCGATCGGCAGCCACACGAAGTTCGACACCCCTACACACAGCGTGACGAGCAGGCTGTCGGCCGTGCTCAGGTGCAGGACCGTCTTGCCGAAGGTCGGCGCATAGACGGTGATGAGGTAGAAGCTCGTGGTCGTCATCGCCACCAGCATCATGCCGGCGATGACAACGCCCCAGTTTTGCACCAGCGTGCTGAATACGTCCTTCATGCTCGGGCGATGCTTGCGCGCCTTGAACTCCTGCGTTTCCTCAAGATTGCGGCGCAGCACGAAAATGAACGGCACGATCATGCAACCGACGAAGAACGGCACGCGCCATCCCCATGCGGCAATGGCCGGTGCGCTCAGCCATTGGTTGAGCGCGAACCCCAGGCCCGCCGCCACGACGATTGCGACCTGCTGGCTGGCGGACTGCCAGCTCGTGAACAAGCCCTTTCGGCCCGGCGTAGCCATCTCGGCCAGATAGACCGACACACCGCCCAGCTCGGCACCTGCCGAGAAGCCCTGCAGGAGACGCCCGAGCAACACGAGCGCCGGCGCCAGAAGACCGATCGTGGCGTAGCCGGGAACAAACGCGATCAGCACGGTCCCGCTTGCCATGATGGACAGCGTGACGATGAGGCCTTTGCGACGGCCGACGTCGTCAATGTACGCACCCAGCACAACCGCGCCCAGCGGCCGCATGAGGAAGCCGGCGCCAAAAACAGCGAACGTCATCATCAGCGAGGCGAACTCGCTCTCGGTGGGAAAGAAGACGTTGGCGATCTGCGTGGCGTAGAAGCCGAACAGGAAGAAGTCGAACTGCTCCAGGAAATTCCCGGCGGTGACGCGGAAGACCGCAGCGGCCTTGGATTGCCCGGTCGAAAGGCTGGACGGGGGGTGCATCGAGGTGTCTCCTGGAAGCCAAAAAAAGAATACGCCGTCGAGCGGCGTTTGTCGTTTTGGCAATGTTCGCTTGGGAGACGCGCAAACCGGAAGTGCAATTTTCGGAACGATTGATGTGCGTTGGTTATCAATCCAATCGCCCCCCACCACCTGCCCTCCTGGCGCGCAGGTGCGGATGCGCCTGCACCTGCGCAAAGTCAGCCTAGGCAGATACCCGCCATAGCTGAACTCGCAATGTGTAGAACCTGCGAGAATTCCGGTCTTCTCTAGATCACTGATCCCCATGGAACTCAGACAGCTTCGATACTTCCTGGCCGTCGTCGAGCACGGAAGCATGGGCAAAGCGGCTCTGGAACTGGGCGTAGTGACGTCAGCGCTCAGCCAGCAGATCAGCCGCCTCGAAAGCGAGCTGGCAACGCGCCTGCTGCAACGCACGTCCAGTGGGGTGATACCGACGGACGCCGGGCTCGCTTTCTGGCGACAGGCGCAACTTGCATTGCGTCACGTCGACGACGCCGCACAGGCAGCGCGCGCCGCCCGACTTTCGGGCCACGTGAGCATCGGCATGGCGCCCAGCACCGCGAGCGTACTGGGCGTTGCGTTCATGCAGTCGATGCGCGAGCGCTATCCCGATGTTCGGTTGCGTATCGTCGAAAGCCTGTCCGGCTATCTGGAGTCGATGCTGAGCGCCCGGCAGATCGACCTCGCCGTGCTCTTCCGCGAACAGCCATCGCAGCGATGGAGCGTGCTGCCGCTGCTCGATGAGCGACTCTTCGTCATCGGCACAAACGATCTGCGCGGCATGCCCGCCGGAAAGACTGTCCGGCTCGGGGAGCTTGGCAAGCTGGACCTGATCCTGCCCAGCGGCCCGCACGGCTTGCGATCGCTGCTCGCTGAGGCGTTCAAGCGTGCGAAGTACGAACCGCGCATCGTCGCTGAAGTCGATGGACTGGCGCTGCTGATGGATTTCGTGCGCAGCGGCATGGGCGCAACGATCCAGCCTGGCGCAGCACTGGCCCGCGCTGAAAACGCGACCTTGGCCAGCGTGCCCCTGGCCGAAACCTATGCAGCGCGGCCGAACCTGATCACGAGCGTGTCCGACGAGGAGCTATCGCCCGCAGGGCTTGCGGCGCGCGTGGTGCTGGCGGATGTGGCGCGGCAGCTTGTTCGCGAAGGACGCTGGCCCGGTGCACGCCTGCGTGGCGAAGCCTCTGCCTCTTCACGAAACCTGAAGACCCGTTGACGCCTCGCTGATGGCGGCGTGCGACGGCGCGCCATACAGTGCCTCCCCAAGGAGGCATGTATGGTTGACGTACTGGTCATAGGAGGCGGAAACGCGGCGCTGTGCGCGGCGCTGATGGCGCGGGAGGCCGGCGCATCGGTACTGATGCTCGAATCCGCGCCGCAGGCATGGCGTGGCGGCAATTCACAGCACACGCGCAATCTGCGTTGCATGCACGACGCGCCGCAAGACGTGCTCGTCGAGGCATATCCCGAAGAGGAATACTGGCAGGACCTGCTGAAAGTCACGGGAGGGCAGACCAATGAGCACCTTGCCCGCCTGACGATTCGCGCGTCGTCGAGCTGCCGCCCGTGGATGCAGAAGCACGGCGTGCGCTTCCAGCCGCCACTGTCGGGCGCGTTGCATGTTGCCCGCACCAACGCGTTCTTCATGGGCGGTGGCAAGGCGCTGGTCAACGCCTACTACCGCAGCGCAGAAGCCCTTGGGGTGCGCATTCGCTATGAAACCCCCGTGGACTCCATCGAACTGGATGGCGATCGGTTCGTTGCAGCGCGCAGCGGCACGCAGCGATTCGAGGCGCGTGCATGCGTACTGGCCGCTGGTGGTTTCGAATCGAATCGCGAATGGCTGCGCGAGGCATGGGGTCAGAACGAGCGTGGCGAATGGCCTGCCGACAATTTCCTGATCCGGGGCACGCGCTTCAATCGCGGCGTGCTGCTCAAATTCATGATCGATGCGGGCGCAGACGCCATCGGCGATCCATCGCAATCCCATTGCGTCGCCATCGATGCCAGGGCCCCGCTGTATGACGGCGGCATCTGCACACGCATCGATTGCGTCTCGCTAGGCGTCGTCGTCAACCGGAACGCCCAGCGCTTCTACGACGAAGGCGAGGATTTCTGGCCGAAGCGCTACGCCATCTGGGGCCGGCTCGTGGCGCAACAGCCGGGGCAGATCGGCTACTCGATCATCGATTCGAAAGCGATCGGCCGCTTCATGCCGCCGGTCTTTCCCGGAGAAAAGGCGGCGACGCTGGCCGAACTGGCGCGCAAGCTCGATCTTCCCGAGGCGCAGTTCATGGAGACGCTGCGCCGCTACAACGAAGCGTGCCGCGTTGGCAGCTTCGATCACACAGCGCTCGATGATTGCCATACCGAGGGCGTTGCGCCACCCAAGACGCACTGGGCGCAGCCGATTGATGTGCCACCGTTCTACGGCTATGCCCTGCGGCCGGGCATCACGTTCACCTATCTGGGCCTGAAGACCGATGATCAGGCGCGGGTCCACTTCGGGGGCGCGCCGAGCGACAACCTCTTCGTCGCTGGCGAAATGATGGCGGGCAACGTGCTTGGAAAAGGCTATACGGCAGGGGTCGGCATGTCGATCGGCACTGCCTTCGGACGCATCGCCGGCACCCAGGCCGCGCGCTACGCGTTGCAAACTTCCGGAGTTGAACGTGCACAAGCCTGACATGCCCGCCACCGCACGGACGGGCGTCCCTTCCCACGATGCGGTGCCTTCCACACGCACATCGCATCGTTCTGCATCACGCGTGATTCCCATCGTGGCGATGACCCCAAGCGAAAGCGAAGTGGCACGGCAGATGCAGATCTGCAACGCCTGTCGCTACTGCGAAGGGTTCTGCGCCGTTTTCCCAGCGATGACGCGGCGCCTTGCATTCGACAAGGCTGACGTCAACTACCTGGCCAATCTGTGCCACAACTGTGGCGCGTGTTATCACGCCTGCCAGTACGCCCCTCCGCACGAGTTTGGTGTCAACGTCCCCAAGGCGATGGCCAAGGTGCGTCTGGAAACCTACACCGAGTACGCGTGGCCGGCGTCCCTGGGCAGCCTCTATCGGCGCAATGGGGTGACGGTATCTGTGGCGCTCGCCTTCGGTTTGGCGATGTTCCTGTTGCTCGGTGCAGCAATCTCCGGCGACCTGTTGCATAACGTGGGCAGCAACTTCTACGCGGTCTTCCCACATAACCTGCTCGCCGCGATCTTTGGGGTGGTCTCCCTCTTCGCCGCCACGGCCCTGGGCATGGGTGTGACGCGGTTCTGGCGCGACGTGTCGGAGGGCACCGCAAAAGCGAGCGCACCCGCTGTGGCCGAAGCCGCGAAAAATGCCCTCACGTTGAAGTATCTGGACGGCGGGCACGGCGACGGCTGCAACGAGTCTGACGATGCATTCACCCTGGCACGGCGGCGCTTCCATCACCTGACCTTCTACGGCTTCCTGCTGTGCTTTGCTGCGACCGCGGTTGCCACGCTGTATCACTACCTGCTCGGGTTGCACGCGCCCTATCCGTTATTCAGCCTGCCGGTACTGCTCGGCACGGCCGGTGGTATCGGCCTGATCGTCGGGCCCGCGGGCCTGCTTTGGCTCAACCTGCGCCGCCACCCCGAACAAGGCGACGCCGCGCAACGCCCGATGGACAGAGCGTTCATTGCCCTGCTGCTCATGACCAGCGCGTCAGGCCTGGCACTGCTGGCGTACCGCAGTACAGCGGCGATGCCGACACTGCTGGCCGTCCATCTGGGCATTGTCATCGCACTGTTCGCAACGCTGCCATACGGAAAGTTCGCGCACGGCATCTACCGATCAGCGGCGCTACTGAAATCCTCGATTGAAAAGCGACAACGAAACAACGTCGCGCTCGGCGCGGATTAACGCAAAAACAGCGAGGGGCGTACCGCGCCACCTCACTACACAACAGGAGACACTGCAGTGAACCCCACCAGCCAGATCGCCGCCGAGCACCCCAGCTCGCGCGGCTCAAAAGCCGCCGCCGTGCTGCGCGTAACCAGCGGCAATTTTCTTGAGCAGTTTGACTTCTTTCTGTTCGGCTTCTACGCCACGGCTATCTCCAAGATCTTCTTTCCCTTGGCGGATGAGTTTGCCTCGCTGATGCTCACCTTCGCCGTGTTCGGCGCCGGATTCTTGATGCGTCCGCTTGGCGCGATCTTCCTAGGTGCGTACATCGACAAGGTTGGGCGGCGTACCGGCCTGATCGTTACGCTGGCGATCATGGCAAGCGGGACGATCCTGATCGCCTGCGTGCCCAGTTATGCCTCCATCGGCATTGCAGCATCGGTGCTGGTGCTGATCGGCCGGTTGCTGCAGGGCTTTTCTGCAGGCGCCGAACTCGGCGGTGTTTCCGTGTATCTGGCGGAGATCGCGACGCCCGGGAACAAGGGCTTCTACACGAGTTGGCAATCAGGCAGCCAGCAGGTTGCCATCATCGTGGCAGCGGCGCTGGGCTATGCGCTCCATCAGTGGATGCCGGCCGAACAGTTGGCCGCGTGGGGATGGCGCATCCCGTTCTTCCTGGGCTGCGTCATTGTTCCGTTCCTGTTCGTGCTGCGCCGGTCGTTGAAGGAAACGGCCGCGTTTGAGGCAAGGCGCCACCACCCGCGTTCGACCGAAGTGTTCGCGATGCTGGTGCGGAACTGGCGGGTCGTCATCGGCGGCATGCTGCTTACGGCCATGACGACCACCACGTTTTATCTCATCACCGTCTACACGCCGACCTTTGGCAAGACCGTGCTGAAGTTGTCGACAAGCGATAGCCTGATGGTGACGCTGCTCGTCGCGCTGTCGAACTTCATCTGGCTGCCGATCGGGGGCGCCATTTCAGACCGCACCGGGCGCAAGCCGATCCTGATGGCGATTACCGTTCTGGCCATCTGCACGTCGTATCCGGCCCTGTCCTGGCTTGCGGATGCGCCGAGCTTTGGCCGCATGCTGACCGTGCTCCTGTGGTTCTCGTTCTTCTTTGGCATGTATAACGGCGCCATGGTCGCAGCGCTGACGGAGGTCATGCCGGTCGAGGTACGGGTCGCCGGCTTTTCACTGGCATTCAGCCTGGCGACAGCCGTCTTCGGCGGGTTCACGCCGGCGCTGTCGACTTACCTGATCGAAGTGACACACGACAAGGCAGCGCCCGGCTACTGGCTCAGTTTCGCCGCGCTCTGCGGGCTATGCGCGACCCTCGGGTTGTATCGCCAAAAACTGGGGAATGCGGGCCCCGTCGCTTCGCCCGCTCCTTAGCGCACGCACCCGCCGATGCTCCAGGCGGGGGGCGTGCCTCGACATCACAAGGCGATACGCTTTCTGCTTGGCCGGTTCTGCATACACACACTTGGCAAATGTCGCGATCGCATCGGCCATCGCCTTGGGCTGCTCCGGTGCAAAGGCATGACCCGCGTTCGGCACCACAACGACGGTCACCCGATCCCCCAACATCGATTTCAGAACCTGCGAGAACCGGCGCGGTACCACGGCATCGTGCTCGGCTTGCAGATCCAGATCGGGGCTATAGCGTCACGCGCGAAGTCGACAGCGTGGCGCTGACCAAGCAATTGGTGAAATTCGGTGCGGGTTACTCCATCCTGACCTACATCGCGATCAAGGAGGAGATCGCGCGCGGCGAGCTCGTAGCCCACCGCATCAGCCGCCCGGGCATTCGTTCGAGCGTAGCAATCACGACCTTGCGCGAAAATCCGCCCTCCCGCTTTGCCATCGCTTGGATAGCCCTGTTGCAGGACAAGCTCAAGCAGTTCATTGCAACGGAATCGTGGAAAGCGGACGTGGTCTGGCCAAGTGAGGGTGCTCGGTAACCGAGCCATGGCGGATACTTTGTGAATCCGGCCGACCCCAACCCTCTCGCCGCCGCAATCGGTATCCAACCGCCATTTCCACTACAACCTGCTTCGCTATCTTTTCTACGCCACTTCGCTATTTCACAATCCTACGGGGCGTCTTTTTCTAATGTTCTTCGCGATGCCGACAACGACGGCGGCGGGTGACAATCAGTGGATCAGCGGGGTAACGGGCAGTGGCTTGATGCCCGGCAGATTGCATTGCGCGACCGCCTTGGCCACTGCCTCGATGGCGGCGATGCGGGTAAAGCTCTTGCGCCAGGCCAGCACGACGCGGCGGTCCGGCACCGGTTCCTGGAACGGCACATAAGCCAGCAGATCTGTAGCGGCCGGCTGCATGCTCGGCACCGAGGTGCGCGGCAGCACGGTAATACCGACGCCGCTGGCCACCATATGACGGATCGTCTCCAGCGACGAGCCCTCGAAGGTTTTCTGGATGCCGTCGGCGTTTTGCGAGAAGCGCGACAGCTCCGGGCAGACGCCCAGCACGTGATCGCGGAAGCAATGGCCGTTGCCCAGCAGTAGCATGGTCTGCCGCTTGAGTGCCTCCGGATCCACCGCCTGCACCTTGGCCAGATCATGACCGCGCGGCACCGCCACCACGAAGGGCTCGTCGTACAGCGGCACCGTCATCAGCCCGGCCTCGGGAAACGGCTCGGCCATGATGGCGCAGTCGATCTCGCCCTGCTTGAGCAGCTCCACCAGCCGCACGGTGAAGTTCTCCTGCAGCATCAGCGGCATCTGCGGGACGGTGTCGATCATCTGCTTGACCAACGCCGGCAGCAGGTACGGCCCGATCGTGTAGATCACCCCCAGGCGCAGCGGCCCGGCCAGCGGGTCCATGCCCTGCTTGGCGATCTCGCGGATCGCCATGGTCTGCTCCAGCACGCGCTGGGCCTGCGTGACGATCTGCTCGCCCACCGGCGTGACGCTCACCTCCGACGCACCGCGCTCGAAGATCTGCACGGCCAGTTCGTCTTCCAGCTTCTTGATGGCGACCGACAACGTCGGCTGCGAGACAAAGCAGGCCTCGGCGGCACGGCCAAAGTGGCGTTCCCGTGCAACAGCGACGATGTATTTGAGTTCGGTGAGCGTCATGGCAATCAATCGGCTTTTGGGGTCCGATAGATTTTAACTTGTGACGCGGGAGATTGCTTGGACTTCATGAAGTCTTGTGGGCGCCCGTCTAGCGCGACCCCACCGGAAGCCAGCCGGTTGCCGCCGTCTACTACACTTGTGCGCAATCCACCGCTTCACCAACCCCTATGCCGCCCCCACCCACACCTGACGACAGCGCACACCGACCGCGCCAACGGCACGGCCCGGCGGAGCACACCAAGAGCCTGAACCCGCGCGACTACCAGAACACGCCGGGCCTGGCAGCTGTGATGCCCAAGCGGTTCCCCAACGGTTTCGTGGTGGCGGCACACGAGCACGTGCGGGCGCAGTTGATCTTCGCTACTAGCGGTGTTGTGGAGGTCACGGCCAACCATGCGCTCTGGCGTATTCCTCCGCAGAAAGCGCTGTGGATTCCGCAGGGCATGCCGCACGCCATGCGCGCCTGTGGCGACGTCGAGATGCGCACGGCGTATGTCAGCCCCGAGGCTTACGGGCAGAGCGCGCCGCCGGTGCCACGCATGGTCAATGTGTCGCCACTGCTGCGCGAGTTGATCGTGCGCGTGGCGGCGTTGCCTATCGAGCATCTGCCGGCCGGCCGCGAGGCCTTGATGACTGAACTGATGCTGGCGGAAATCGAGTGGTCGCCAGACCAGCCCCTCCCCCTGCCATCGGGCTCGGACCGTCGCCTGACCCGCATCTGTGACGCCATCCTGGCCACCCCATCCGACCCGCGCACGCTGGAAGACTGGGCCGCCGAGGCGGGCGCGTCGAGCCGCACGCTGTCGCGCCTGTTCGTTGCGCAGACCGGGTTGTCGTTCGTGCATTGGCGGCAGCAGGCCCGCATCTGCGCGGCACTGCCGTTGCTGGCTGCGGGCGTGCCCGTCACAGCGGTTTCGGCCGAGCTGGGCTATGAGACCGTGGGAGCGTTCTCGACCCTGTTCAGGCGCTTTATCGGTGTGCCACCCAGCGCGTACGCCATGTTGTCCGATTCGGCGTAGCAAACGTCCGCCACGCAGATGCGCCGCTGAGGCGCGCCGCCTATCGTGTTGCCCAGCACACCCCGTGCAGCAAAACGAATAAGGACTCGACATGGTGCGTGAAGACGTTGAATTTCTTTCCGAAGGCGTGATCCTGCGCGGCTGGTTCTATCCGGCCGCTGATGCGCGCCCTGACCAGGCCAGCGCGGCCATCGTGATGGCGCATGGCTTTTCCGCAGTCAAAGAGCAGTACCTGGATCGCTATGCCGATGTCTTTGCACGCAGCGGCTTTGCGGTGCTGGTGTATGACCATTGCAACTTTGGCGCAAGCGAGGGCCTGCCGCGCCAGGAAGCCGACCCCGTACTGCAGAAGCGCGGCTATCGCGATGCCATTAGCTACCTGATCTCGCGGCCAGAGGTGGATGACCAGCGCATCGGCATCTGGGGGACGAGCTTCAGCGGAGGGCACGTGCTGGAGGTGGCCGCCGTCGACAAACGGGTCAAGTGCGTGGTGTCGCAGGTGCCCACCATCAGCGGCTATCAATCCGCCTTGCGGCGCACGCGTGCCGATCTCGTGCCGGCAGCGCTCGCACGCTTCGCACAGGACCGGCAGCAGCGCTTCGAAGGTGCCGCACCGATGATGGTGCCCGCCGTATCCGCCGACCCCACAGCACCCTGCGCGATGGCCGGTGCCGACGGCTTCCGCTTTTTTACCGACACCGCGCCGTTCGCCCCCAACTGGCGCAATGAAGTCACGCTGCGCAGCGCAGAGCTGTCGCGCGAGAACGAGCCCGGCACCTTTGTCGACCGCATCGCGCCCACCCCACTGCTGATGATCGTGGCGGACCAAGACGTGCTGACGCCGGTCGATCTCTGCCTGCAGGCCTACGAGCGCGCGCTGCAGCCCAAGGCACTCTCGCTGGTCAGGGGTGGACACTTCACGCCCTACATCGAACACTTCGAGCAGACCAGTCGCGTCGCGGCCGAATGGTTTGGCCAGCATCTTTGATCTGACCGGCCCAGGGGCGGTCGGCGCAAATACAACGCCGACGCCCTTCAAACCCCCTTGGGCCCGACGCGTCTTGATGATCTGATACCGTTTCGGTCTGACAGCCTTGGCCATGCCACGCGCACGTCACCACACAACGTTCAGTCCATCGCCCCCACCCAAGCATGACCACGCTTCACATCATCATCCTGGCCTGCGTCCAAGGCCTTGCCGAGCTGCTGCCGGTTTCCAGTTCGGCCCACGTCATCCTGGCCGAGAAGTGGCTGGGGCTGGACCCGACTTCCCCCGACATGACGCTGATGCTGGTCATGCTGCATACGGGCACCATGTTTGCCGTCATCGTGTATTTCTGGCGCTCGTGGCGGCAGACGTATTTCTCGTCGACCAAGGCGCTGTGGAACAACGGCGTCCAGCTGGCCGTGGCCACGGCGGCCACAGGCATCGTCGGGCTGACCCTGCTGTATGTGATCAAGCACGTCTTCATGGGCGGCGCCGACAGCTTTGAGGTGGAGCACCTCTTCGGCAATACCAAGTTGATGGCGGTCAGCCTGGCCGTGGCCGGCGTGCTGATCATCGTGTCGTCCAGGTACGCCAACACCACGGCCACCGGAGACCTGACCGGCTGGCGTGCCCTTTGGATCGGGGCCGTGCAGGGGCTGTGCTTGCCGTTTCGTGGGCTGTCGCGCTCGGGCGCGACCATTTCCAGTGGCATGCTGGTGGGTGTGCAGCGCCGCCGTGCCGAGGAGTTCAGCTTCGCGCTCGCCGTGGTGCTGACGCCGGCCGTTATCGTCAAGGAAGGCTATCGCTTCTACAAGGCCTATGCGGGCACCGCCGACAGCATGCTGCACATGCTGGCACCGAGCCTGCTGGGCATGGTGTTCAGCTTTATTGCCGGTTTGGTGGCACTGCGCTGGCTGTCGCGTTGGCTGGAGCAAGGGCGGTGGTATCTGTTCGGCTGCTACTGCCTGGTCGCGTCGGTTGTCGTGTGGATGTTTGGGGGCTGAGGCTGCGTCCACTCCTTTGAAGACGTCGGCTGCAGAGGCTCACAAGGCGTTCGCCCGCCTGCGGCAACGCCATCGCATGACGACGCGCCAGCACCAGCAACACGGGGCATCGACGAACGCTTTCGCATCCGTCGATGCCCCGTGCCTCGTTACAGCGTTGCCGATCAGGGCAGCGGCGTCAGCCTCGGGTAGACATGGCTGACCGGCACCTTGTTGGTCGTATGGCACGAGAAGCAGTTGGCGCTCGGGGCGGAGGGCGTCGTGCCCTGCGCGAAGGTTTCCATCGTCGCGTTGGCAAGATGGTTCGTGCCGACCTCGTTACCCCCGTTGGGCGGTGCGCCGAAAATCGTCCACTTCGTCCCCAGCTGGAAGTACTGCCGGCGCACGTCTGCCGCGTTCAACTGCGAGATCACGCTGGCGTTGGCCGAGATCACCTGCGTGTTCAGGCCGGCCGCATTGGCTGGGTTGCCGCCATCATTCGAGCCCCACGGCTTGGCGCGCAGCACAGGCGACGGACCAACTGGCGTGCCGGTGATGGCGGTGCCCGTCCAGCTGTTGTTGGTGGCGTTGAACGGACCGCTCGACCCGCTGGGCGTGAACAGCCAGTTGCCCGAGGTGTTCTGCGCCAAGGTCTTCAGGCCGCTGGTCGAGTTGTAGGCGTAGGTCGCATTCGGTGCATTGCCCTGGTGCTCGAACGTGCCCCACACCATCTCGCCGTGCCCGCTAGTTGAACCCACCACGTGCAGGCCCAGCATGACCAGCTTCAACGTCGTCTGCCCGTTGGGCACCCAGTTGTTCGGGTTGCTCTTGTCGAACGTCGGGACCACGGCTTCGACCTGGATGTAGTCGTTCGGGTTGGGCACCTTGCTGGCATCCATCCAGCTCGACTTGGTCTCGATGGCCAGCGCCTTCGGATCCTGGATCGTGTGGCCCTTGCTGGCTGCAAAGCTGACCACGGCATTCACATCGGCCATCGAGGTTGGGAATGCGATGTTGGTATTGGGGGGGATCACCGCCGCACCCTGCATGGTGCGGTGGAAGGCAAACACATCGTTCACGGCGATGATGTAGTAGATCAACGACCCGTTCTGCGAGATCAGCACGCCGCTATCTGCCTGGCCAGGCTCGACGTCGATCACATTGCCCGCCGGATCAAGGAAGATCGGAATGCCCTTGATGACCAGCTTGCGCGCCTGGATGGCAGAGGTGAACGCCCTCATCGGCACAACCGGCACCGGCCGATCAGCCGACAGCAGCGCGCGCTGGCGCACGATCGGTGCGAGTTTGAGCACCTTCGGCGCCAGCAGCTTGCCGCGCGCATCGAGCAGTTCAAGCGTGCCCTGCTCAGTTTTGCGCACGCTCTGGACTTGCGTGCCCGGGATCAGTCTGCCGTTGGCCAGGCGGATCGACGGCGGCTTCTGCCCCGGTATTTCGTGCGGCACTTCCACGATCTGCCCGGTGCGCGCCATCACGATCGGCAGGCCATGCGGGCCCAGCTCCATTGCACGCAAGAACATGTTGATCGGCCGCCCCGGCGAATTGGGGATGAAGTTGCGGCGTCCGCTGCTGTCTTCCGGGCTGACCGTGTAGAACTGCGGCGAGAACATGACGTGGCTGCCACCGCCGTACGTGGCGGGCGCGGGCGACGTCAGCCACAGGAACATCTGCTCGGTCCACTGGACTGCTCGGTCCACTGGAAGAACCCGCAGTTGGGCGCGAGCGCCACGGTGCTGTCGGCGGGCTTGACCACACCGTTGAGCGTGACCGTACCGCTCTCAAAAAAGCTCGCGACGGTCGCCGGCGAGATCGGACATCCTCCGGCGGCATCGGTCGGCACGGCTTGCGCCGCAGCCGTCTGTGCAACGCCCAACGCGGCCAGCAACGCCGCACCACGCAAAGCTTGCTGAACTCCGGAACGCAGTGGCATAGCGCCTCCCCCAAGGTATTGGTCATTGTTCCTTTGGTGCTGAATCGGGAATCAGGTGCGCTCATCTCCTTCATGCATGTGCCGCGAAACCTGCGACGCGCAAGCACAGCGCAGGCAGCGCAATGAACGGCGCAGTCAGGTCGGGGGCGCGATGGTTCGCACGCTGCAGCTCGGCGGGATACACCGATGACTGCACTCGCTTGCGCAGTGCGTTGCCGTGATTGTTGTGTGTGGATCCGGCGTGCACTGCGCGGGGACTGCGCAATGGCAGTGCTAGCCTAGGAGATGGTCGGGGCAGCCAAGCATGAAAGTTTCTTTGCTCTGATTGTGCATGCAACCGCATGAGATACGCCTGCATTTGGATACGCTCGAGGCCAAACGTTTTCGGTGACACCTGTAGTCGTGCACGTACTTCTGACCAGTGCATACACGCAATGCGAGCGCCTGACGGAAGACGACATCGCTACCCAGCTCGACCAAGCCAACCGCGCGATGTACGCCACCAAGCGCCTGCGCAAGCAGGCGCTGCCGACAGTCACCGAGCATTGAAGGCCGGCGCATCGATTGCATCACCTGGCAATAAACCGTTACACCTGCAACGTGCCCGCGCCGGAATAAAGCGCGGGCACATTCGGTTTACGTGGGTGCAGGATGCGTCGTGCGAGCACGCCCGCGCCGTCCCGCAGGCAAACCGATGTGCCAGGCAATACGATCAGACCGGTCACTGAACCACCGCTGCAGCGCGTATTGAGACGTCGGGCATTCCTGGTGTTGGGGGATGAACATGAAGCGTCTGACAACCTTGACGATGGCGCTGATCACGCTGGGCATCTGCGCATGCGCGACGGCGCAAGACGTGCCGGTCGGCACCTGCCAGCCGATGACGGGGCAAACCGAGATCAACGGCGTCATGCAGGAGGTGCAAGGCACGGCGTGCCTGCAACCGGACGGGACGTGGCAAATGGTGGACACCGACGGCAGCCCCGTCACCTACCTTGGCCCGCCGTACTACCTGGACGACACGTGGTACTGGGGCGGCCCGGTGTTCTTCGGCAGCGTGGTCTTTGTGGACCGCTTCCACCATATCCACCACATGCGCGGGGCGTTCTTCCACCGCGATGGCCGTGGCTTTGTGCGCGGCGGTGGAGGCTTCCACGGCGGATTCCACGGCGGACATAACGGTGGTCATGAAGGCAGCTCGCGCCGCTAGAGCCTCGGGCGGCTAGACCCGCAGATAGTGCTCGCGCTCACCCAGCCAGCGCTTGAGATGCGCCTCCACGGCTTCGGGAAAGCGCGCGAGCATCTGCTCCGCGGCGCCCTGCGCAAACTCGACCAACCACGCATCGTGATTGAGATCGGCAAAGCGCAGCATGGCCTCGCCCGATTGCCGTGCGCCAAGGAATTCACCGGGGCCGCGAATGTCCAGATCGCGCCGGGCGATTTCGAAACCATCGGTGGTCTCGCGCATGGTCTGCAGGCGCTGCTTGGCCGTGGGCGACAGCGGCGCCTGATACAGCAGGATGCACACCGACTCCGCCGTGCCCCGCCCCACGCGCCCGCGCAATTGATGCAACTGCGCGAGTCCAAAGCGCTCGGCGTGTTCGATCACCATCAATGAGGCATTGGGCACGTCCACCCCCACTTCGATGACGGTGGTCGCCACCAGCACATGCAACTCACCGCTGGCGAAGGCGCTCATCACGGCGGCCTTGTCAGCGGAGGGCAGCCGGCCATGTACGAGACCGACCTTCAGGCCCGCGAGACTTTGGGAAAGCGTCTCGAAGGTCTCCACAGCAGTCTGCAACTGCAGTGCTTCGCTCTCTTCGATCAGCGGACAGACCCAGTAGACCTGTCGTCCCTCTTGTGCGGCGGCGTGGATGCGTTCGATCACCTCGTCGCGGCGTGCATCGTTCACCAGCCGCGTGACGATGGGCGTGCGCCCCGGCGGCAATTCGTCGATGGCGGAGACATCGAGATCGGCGTAGTACGTCATCGCCAGCGTGCGCGGGATGGGCGTGGCGGACATCATCAACTGGTGCGGCACCTGCGCATTGGCGACGACAGGTGCATCGCCATTGCTGGCCTTGCCGCGCAAGGCGAGCCGCTGTGCCACGCCAAAGCGATGCTGCTCATCCACCACCGCCAGGCCAAGGCGCGCGAACGTGACCGCGTCCTGAATCAGCGCGTGCGTGCCGATCACCAGTTGCGCGGTGCCCGCTGCCACGCGCGCGGCCGCCTCGTCCTTCTGCTTGCGCTTGAGGCTACCGGCCAGCCAGACGATATCCACACCCAGCGGCTCAAGCCACGCAGAGAGCTTGCGGTAGTGCTGCTCGGCCAGTAATTCGGTTGGCGCCATGAGCGCGGCCTGCCAGCCGGCGTCGATGGCCTGACACGCAGCCAACGCGGCGATGACGGTCTTGCCGCTGCCCACGTCGCCCTGCAGCAGCCGCTGCATCGGGTACGGGTGCGCAAGGTCAGCGCGGATCTCTTCCCACACGCGGGCCTGGGCGCCGGTCAGCTTGAACGGCAAGGCGTTCATGAAGCGTGCGAGCAGGCCATCGTTGCCACTGGTGCGCAATACCGGCGCGTTGCGCGTACGGCGTGCCGCCTGTGCCCGCTTAAGCGACAACTGCTGCGAGAGCAACTCGTCAAACTTGATGCGCAGCCACGCCGGATGCGTGCGCTCAACCAGGCTGTACTCGTCCACGTCAGGCGTGGGCTGGTGCAGCAGGCGCACGGCTTCCGCCGGGGCCATCAGCTTGAGCGGCGCCAGCGGCCCGGTGATGAGGCTGTTGGGCACCGTTTCCGGCAGCGGCGTGCGTGTCAGCGTGTTCAGGATCGCCTTGCGCAGATACGCCTGGGGCACACCCGCCACGGTGGAATACACCGGCGTCAGACGATCGGGCAGCGGTTCGTCCGGGGCGACGGCGCGCACGGTCGGGTGCACCATCTCCGCGCCGAAGAAGCCGCCGCGCACCTCGCCGCGCACGCGCAGCTGCACGCCTTCGGCCATCTGCTTGACCTGGCTGCCGTAGAAATTGAGAAAGCGCAGTACCAGCTCGCCGGAGTCATCGGTGATATGCACGACGAGTTGCCGGCGCCCGCGGAGCGTCACTTCGTTGCGCGTGACCGTGCCCTCCACCTGCGCGGCCCAGCCGGTGTTGGCGCGGGCGACCGCCTCGGCGATGGTCAGGAGCGTGGTTTCGTCCTCGTAGCGCATCGGCAGATGCAGGACGAGATCCACGTCGCGGTGCAGGCCCAGCTTGGCGAGTTTGTCGGCCGGACGGGCCGTCTTGGCGGGCTTGTCTGCCGGGGTCGCCCGTTTTGGTTTCGGCGCCGCCGCGGTATCAGCGTCGGGCAGTGGAGCGGTATCAGCGGCGGAACGGGCGCGAGGCGGCACAGGACGTTTACAATGGCGAACTTTGCGGTGTCGCCCGATTGTACCGGCGCCCGCCACCATCACTTGGCGCAATCCACGTCTGCGCCACTTTTCATGCTGACGCTGTCCGATTTCGATTTCGATCTGCCGCCCGAGCTGATCGCGCAAACCGCCCTGCCCGACCGCACCGCGAGCCGCCTGCTGGCTGTCCGCCGCGCGGACGATGGCGTGCATTTTGACGACCGCCAGTTCGCCGATCTGGTCGACTACCTGCGCCCCGGCGACCTGCTGGTCTTCAACGACACACGTGTCATCAAGGCCCGCTTCTTCGGCCAAAAGGCCAGCGGCGGCAAGGTTGAGGTGCTGGTTGAGCGCCTGCTGGACGAGCACACCGTGCTGGCGCAGATCCGCTCCAGCAAGTCGCCCGTCGAGGGCACCACGCTGCGCCTGGCCGATGCCTTTGATGTGACGGTTGGCCCACGTGCCGAGCCGTTCTTCACGCTGCGCTTCCCGCAGCCGGCGCTGGACCTGATCGAGCAATACGGCCGCCTGCCGCTGCCGCCCTACATCGAGCACGATCCCGATAGCTTTGACGAAACGCGCTACCAGACCGTCTACGCACGCAACCCGGGCGCCGTGGCGGCCCCTACCGCAGGTCTGCATTTCGACGACGCGCTGTTCGCCAAGCTCGACGCCATGGGCATTCAACGTGGTTTCCTGACGCTGCACGTGGGCGCGGGCACGTTCCAGCCGGTGCGCGTGGAAAACATCGCCGAACACCGCATGCACAGCGAGTGGTACGCCATCTCGCCCGAACTGGCCGAGGCCATCCGTGCCACGCGGGCTGCGGGCGGACGCATCATCGCGGTGGGCACCACCTCGATGCGCGCGCTCGAATCGGCCGCACAGCCGGACGGCACGCTCCACGCAGGCAGCGGCGACACCGACATCTTCATCACCCCCGGCTACCGCTTCCGCCTGGTCGACGCGCTGGTGACCAACTTCCACCTGCCCAAGTCGACGCTGCTGATGCTGGTGTCGGCGTTTGCGGGCACGGCGGCCATCCGCGCCGCCTACCAGCACGCCATTGCCCAGCGCTACCGCTTCTTCAGTTACGGCGACGCCATGCTCCTCACGCGCGCCGAACCAGATTCCATTTCCGCCTGACATGCTCAAGTACGAACTCCTCACCACCGATGGCCTCGCCCGACGCGGCCGCATGACCCTGAACCACGGCGTGGTGGAAACGCCCATCTTCATGCCGGTGGGCACGTATGGCGCGGTCAAGGCGATGTCGCCGGCGGAACTGAAGGACATCGGCGCCCAGATCATCCTCGGCAACACCTTCCACCTGTGGCTGCGCCCGGGGCTGGAAGTGATGGATGCGCACAAGGGCCTGCACGGCTTCAATGGCTGGGATAAACCCATCCTGACGGATTCCGGCGGTTTTCAGGTGTTTTCGCTGGGCGATCTGCGCAAGATCACCGAGGAAGGCGTGACATTCGCCTCGCCCATCAACGGCGACAAGCTGTTCCTGTCGCCCGAGATCTCCATGCAGATCCAGCGCCGACTGAATTCGGACATCGTCATGCAGTTCGACGAATGCACGCCGTACAAGATCGGGGATCGCCCCGCCACTGAGGCCGAAGCCGCCGCCTCGATGCGCATGAGCCTGCGCTGGGCACAGCGCTCGCGCAACGAGTTCGCGCGAGAAGGCAACCCGAACGCGCTGTTCGGCATCGTGCAAGGCGGCATGTTCGAGAACCTGCGTGACGAATCGCTGGCTGGGCTGCAAGCCATTGACGCCGATGCGGGCGGCCAGGGCTTTGGCGGTTATGCCATCGGCGGCCTGTCGGTCGGCGAGCCGAAGGAAGACATGATGCGCGTGCTGCAGCACGTGGCGCCGCGTCTGCCTGCCAACAAGCCGCACTACCTGATGGGCGTGGGCACGCCGGAAGACCTGGTGGCGGGCGTCGCCGCCGGCATCGACATGTTCGACTGCGTGATGCCCACCCGCAACGCCCGCAACGGCTGGCTGTTCACCCGCTTTGGCGACATCAAGATTAAGAACGCGGTGCATCGCAATGACCCGCGCCCGCTGGACGAAACCTGCGGCTGCTATACCTGCCGCAACTTCTCGCGCGCCTATCTGCATCATCTGCAGCGCGTGGGCGAAATCCTGGGTGCGCGCCTGAACACCATCCACAACCTCTATTACTACCTGGAGCTGATGGCCGAGATGCGCGCCGCCATTGAGTCGCACGGCTTTGCTGCATTCCAGGCGCGCTTTGCCGCCGATCGGGCCCGCGGCGCACTCTGACACCCCCTTGACAGGACTGGCCATGCGCCCATTTGCCGCAAGACGGCAATGGTAGAATGTTCGGTCCAGTTTTTGACCGATTGACGCACCATTTACGGAGTTTTGACCGTGTTCCTCATTTCCGACGCTTACGCACAAACCGCCCCGGCGGGCGGCGCCGCCAGTGGCCTGATGAGCTTCCTGCCCATCATCCTGATGTTTGTGGTGCTGTGGTTCATCATGATCCGCCCGCAAATGAAGCGCCAGAAAGAAACCAAGGCCATGCTCGAAGCCCTGGCCAAGGGCGACGAAGTCGTCACTGCCGGCGGCATCCTGGGCAAGGTTGCCAAGGTGACCGAGCAGTTCGTGGTGGTTGAAATCGCTGCCAACACTGAAATCACCGTCCAGAAGAGCGCTGTGACGACCGTGCTGCCCAAGGGCACGCTCAAAGCGCTGTAATCCGGTTTGACCGGCACCGCGTGCTGCTTGGCACCGGTGCCGGAATCCCAGGCAGCGCCTATTCTAAGAATCCGCGCCCGCGCCCCCTGGCGCAGCCGTGGAACCGGTTCTCGATCCGTAGCGAGCGGCTCGAGGTTGGCCCGAGAAGCGCAGCCGTACACAAGTACGGCGAGCATCACAGGGCCAAGATCGGGTCGCGCAGTAGGATCGCGAACAGGTTCTTCACCGCCCTCCAAGATGAATCGTTATCCGCTCTGGAAATACCTTGTGATCCTGGTGGCGCTTGCCATCGGGTTCCTCTATACGCTGCCGAATTTCTTCGGTGAGGCGCCTGCCGTGCAGGTGTCTTCGGGCAAGGCCACCGTCAAGGTCGACCTGAACGTGCAAAAGCAGGTTGAGAGCCTGCTCGCTGCGGCCAACATCCAGCCCAACGGCGTGTTCTTCGACAACAACGGCACCTCGGCCAGCGTGCGTGTGCGCTTTGCCGACACCGACACGCAGCTCAAGGCCAAGGACATCCTGGCCCGCGGCCTGAACACCGACCAGACCGATCCGACCTACATCGTCGCGCTGAACCTGCTGTCGGGCTCGCCGCGCTGGCTGACCTCCATCCACGCCCTGCCGATGTTCCTGGGTCTGGACTTGCGTGGCGGGGTGCACTTCCTGCTGCAGGTCGACATGAACGGTGCGGTCACCAAGAAGCTCGACTCGCTGGCTGGCGACATCCGCACGCAACTGCGCGACAAGAGCATCCGCCACAACGGCATCGACCGCAGCGGCAACACCATCACCATCAAGTTCGGCAACGCCGACGACGCCGACCGCGCGCGTGGCGTGCTGGCAGATTCCACCCGTGAACTGGCCTACAGCGTCGACAAGACCGCTGACGGCGCCACGCTCACCGGCACCTTTACCGCTGCCGCGATGAAGGAAGTGCAGGACAACGCCGTCAAGCAGAACGTCGTGACGCTGCACAACCGCGTGAACGAACTGGGCGTGGCCGAGCCGGTGATCCAGCAACAGGGCCCGGACCGCATCGTCGTGCAGCTGCCCGGCGTGCAGGACACGGCCAAGGCCAAGGACATCATCGGCCGGACCGCCACGCTGGAAGCCCGCCTGGCTGACCCGAACGCGCCGCTGGTGCCGCGCGCCGGCGACCCGGTGCCGCTGGGCGACGAGCTCTTCACGCAAGGCCGCAGCGCCCCGGTGCTGTTGCAGAAGCAGGTGATCTTCACGGGTGACCGCATCACCAGCGCCTCGGCCGGCTTTGACCAGAACCACAATGCGTCGGTCGACATCACGCTCGACGGCCAGGGCGGCCGCATGCTGCGCGATGTCTCGCGCGACAACATCGGCAAGCGCATGGGCATCGTCCTGTTCGAAAAGGGCAAGGGCGAAGTGCTGACGGTGGCGACCATCCAGTCCGAACTGGGCTCGCGTTTCCAGATCACCGGCATGGGCTCGACGGAAGCGTCGGCTGACTTGGCGCTGCTGCTGCGTGCAGGCTCGCTGGCGGCGCCGATGGAGATCATCGAAGAACGCACCATCGGCCCGTCGCTGGGTGCCGACAACATCCGCAAGGGCTTCGACTCGGCGCTGTACGGCTTCCTCGCCGTGTCGGTGTTCATGGTCCTGTACTACATGCTGTTCGGCGTGTTTTCGGTGGTGGCGCTGGGCGTGAACGTGTTCCTGCTGATCGCCGTGCTGTCGATGCTGCAGGCCACCCTCACGCTGCCGGGCATTGCCGCGATTGCGCTGGCACTGGGTATGGCCATCGACGCGAACGTGCTGATCAACGAGCGTATCCGTGAAGAGCTGCGCAACGGCGCCTCGGCCCAGATGGCGATTGCCGCCGGCTTCGAGCGTGCGTGGGCCACCATCGTGGACTCGAACGTCACCACGCTGATCGCGGGCCTGGCGCTGATCGCCTTCGGCTCCGGTCCGGTGAAGGGCTTTGCCGTGGTGCACTGCCTGGGCATTCTGACGTCGATGTTCTCGGCGGTGTTCTTCAACCGCGCCCTGGTCAATCTCTGGTACGGCCGCCGCAAGAAGCTGCAAGGCCTGGCAATCGGCCAGATCTGGAAGCCGGGCAATACCGCCCCCAACGCCCAGCCGCCGGCAAAGCAGTAAGGCACATCACCCACAGACATCTTGCATAACCGGCACCGGTCCGCGCCCTCGGGTTCCGATTCGGGCCGGTTGCCACAAAGGGCAGACCATGGAGTTTTTCCGCATCCGCCGCGATATTCCGTTCATGAAGCACGCGTTGGTTCTCAACGCCGTGTCGTTCATCACGTTTATCGCCGCCGTCTTCTTCCTGTTCCACAAAGGGCTGCACCTGTCGGTGGAATTCACCGGCGGTACGGTGATGGAAGTCGCCTACACCCAGGCCGCTGATCTGCCGAAGGTCCGCGCCGACGTCGAGAAGCTCGGCTATGCCGATGCCCAGGTGCAGAATTTCGGCACCTCGCGCGACGTGATGATCCGCCTGCCGCTCAAGAATGGTCCGGATGGCAAGCCCATCGCGTCGGCCGTGCAGAGCCAGCAGGTCATGACGGCCCTGAACGCCACCAACCCCGACGCCAAGCTGCAGCGCGTTGAATTTGTCGGCCCGCAGGTCGGCAAGGAACTCGCCACCGACGGCCTGCTGGCGCTGCTGTTCGTGGTGATCGGCATCGTCATCTACCTGTCGATCCGCTTCGAGTGGAAGTTTGCAGTGGCGGGCATCATCGCCAACCTGCACGACGTGGTCATCATCCTGGGCTTCTTCGCGTTCTTCCAGTGGGAGTTCTCGCTGTCGGTGCTGGCCGGCATCCTGGCGGTGCTGGGCTACTCGGTGAACGAGTCGGTCGTGATCTTCGACCGGATTCGCGAGGCGTTCCGCAAGTACCGCAAGATGAACACGCACGAGGTGATCGACCACGCGATTACCAGCACCATCTCGCGCACGATCATCACCCACGGCTCGACCGAAATGATGGTGCTGTCGATGCTGGTGTTCGGCGGCCCGACGCTGCACTACTTCGCCCTGGCGCTGACCATCGGTATCTTGTTCGGTATCTATTCGTCGGTATTCGTGGCGGCCGCGCTGTGCATGTGGCTGGGCGTCAAGCGCGAAGACCTGGTCAAGGCCGACAAGAAGGCCGGCGGCCCGAAGGAAGACGATCCAAACTTCGGCGCGCAGGTCTGAGCACCTCGCCAGCCGTTCAGGCAGCAAGAAAAGCCCCGCGATTGCGGGGCTTTTTCTTTGGTAATGCCTAACGAATCTGGACCAGAACAGGCTCGATATCAGACAGAGCCGTTGCCTGCAGAAGCTTGAGCAGCAACGGTTTCAAGTCCTGATCGCGGTGGTTGAAACGCCAGCAAACTTCCCCTAGGTAAAGATGGAAGTGTTTGCGAGGCACGCCCCGGTAAGGATAGAGCCAGTTTTTGGCGTAGCTCCAGAAGCCCTCGATGCCGTTGATGTGGTCTCGGCCAACAGGCCTGCCTTTCTCCTTGCGCACCACCACGTGATCGCCTCGTAGCCGTAAGGTGGCATAGGCCTGCCAGGCATCGGTGTAGTAGTACAGCGAGCCTTCACGCGTGTGGGCTTGGATCTGCTCCATGATGGCTGCTTGGTCGTGCTGGGCGATCGGTGCCGCCTTCACTTCGCCATTGCGCTTGACGATGCCGAAGACCACTACCTTGCCGGCCGCTCCCCAGCCGCGTTTGCCGTGCCGAGCCCCGCCAAACGTGGTTTCGTCGCACTCCAGTGCGCCGGTGAATGGCTCACGCAACTGTTCCTGGGCGGCCATGCAGGCGCGGATCAAACGGTAAAAGCGCTCAATCGCTGGGCGGCTGACGGTGCTACCAAAGCGCTGGCGATAGACCGGTACGCCCCACACAAACCGCTGCAGTAGTTCGTGCTTGACCCGCCCAGACAGACGGCTCGCATCCCAGGCACTGCGCCAGCGATATCGGTGACCGCAGCGCTGACATTTGCGCCTGCCATCACCCAGCTGGTATGCCCTCGTGTACCCACACTCCGGACACCTTTTCATCGCCAAATCCTCTCAGATTTGGTCCAGTTTGGTTAGGCATTACCTTTTCTTTGGCAGCTCCACCGACGCCGCTCTGGCAACTCGGCGCCACATCACACCTGCATATCGGACTTTTCCGATTTCGGAAGTCGCAGCGATCCCGCACAGTCTCGGGTGGACGCGCTCCCCACGTGCCCCGGCCGATTCGAGCGGCCTTCCCGCATGGCAGATCGGACTCCCGAAAGCGCAACACCCTACCGAACCCCGCCTGTCGCTCCTGTCGCCTCTCCCGGCTTTCATAGCACGCCAATGCGGCGCGTCACATTCGGCAATGGCTTTCTCCGCAGTTGGGAAAGTCGCGGCAGATTTCGACAAAGGACAGGCCGTTGAGAACCCTACTCCCCGCAATACTCGTGCTGCTGAGCACCATCGGCATCGCCAAAGCCAGTCAACCGGTGCCCGATCAAACGCTGATCGAGCGCGGGCGCTACCTCGCGCAGGCGGGCGACTGCGTTGCCTGCCATACCTCCCCGGCTAAGGGCGCAGCGCCCTTTGCGGGCGGCTTGAAGATGGCGGTGCCCATGCTGGGCTCCATCTTCGCCACCAACATCACGCCCGACCCGGAAACTGGCATCGGCCGCTATACCGAGCAGGATTTCGCACGCGCCGTGCGTGAGGGCGTCGCCAAGGATGGGCACAACCTTTACCCGGCCATGCCGTATCCGTCATACAGCAAGGTCTCGGACGAAGATATCTCGGCCCTGTACGCGTACTTCATGCACGGCGTGGCGCCCGTGAAGCAGGCCAATCTCGCGCCCGAGATTCCCAAGCTGCTGCAGATGCGCTGGCCGCTCAAGCTGTGGAACCTGGTGTTTCTCGATACCGAGCGCTTCAAGCCCATTCCCGAGAACAGCGTCGAGTGGAACCGTGGCGCCTATCTGGTGCAGGGCCTGGGCCATTGCGGCACCTGCCATACGCCGCGCGGCATCGGCCTGCAGGAAAAAGCGCTCGATCAGCGTGGCGGTGCCTACCTGTCTGGCGCGCAGCTGGGCGGCTGGTTCGCGTCCAACCTGACGTCCAACCCCACCACGGGCATCGGCAAGTGGAGTGCCCAGGACATCGTGGATTTCCTGAAGACCGGTGCCAACTCGCACGCCACCGCATTCGGGCCGATGACCGAGGTCATCAACAACAGCACGCAGTGGATGACCGACCAGGATCTGGCCGCGATGGCGGTCTACCTGAAATCCCTGGCCGCCGCGGGCACGGCAATCCCACAGCATGGCCCCGTCGATCCGAAGGTGATGGCGCACGGCGCGCAGGTGTATCAGAACTACTGCGTGTCCTGCCACCTGCCCAACGGCAAGGGCACCGCGCCGTGGCTGTCGCCGCTGGCGGGCAACCCCAACGTGCTGGAAGGCAACCCGGTCTCCCTTATTAACGTCACCCTGAACGGCACGGAAGCGCTGGTGATTGACGGTGTTCCCGCGCCCTATCCGATGCCCGCGCATCGCCACGCGCTCACCGACGCCCAGATCGCCGATGCGCTGACCTTCACGCGCAACAGTTGGGGCAACCAGGCGCCCGCCGTCGCCGCCCGCGACGTCAAGACACTGCGCGAGCAAACCGGACACGACAAATGACCACCTCGACTTCGACTCCCATCACCCTGCACGTCAACGGAAAGGTGGTTGACGTCAATGTCTCGCCCGAGATGCCGCTGCTGTATGCGCTGCGCAATACTCTCTCGCTCAAGGGACCGCGCTTCGGCTGCGGACTCGGCCAATGCGGCGCCTGCTCCGTGCTGATCGACGGCGTGGTGCAACGCTCGTGCGTGCTGCCGGTTGCCGCCGCGGCCGGGCGCCCCATCACCACGCTCGAAGGCATGGGCACGCCGGAGAAACCCGATCCGCTGCAGCAAGCCTTCATTGACGAACAAGCGGTGCAATGCGGCTACTGCATCAACGGCATGCTGATCGCCGCACGCTCGCTGCTCAACACCAACCCGAAGCCGACGGAGGCCCAGGTCAAGGAAGCGCTCGCCTCCAACCTGTGCCGCTGCGGCACGCACATGCGGATCGTCCGCGCCATCCTCAAAGCCAGCGAGGCCTAAATGCGCGTCAATGAATCCACTTCGTTCTCCCGTCGGCACTTTCTCAAGCAAGGGGCCGCGCTTGCTGTTGGTTTCTCGTTCTCGGGGCTGGCCATGGCCCGCGTCCTGGGCGAGATCACCGAGGAAAGCGCCGCACCGCTCGCCAAGGCCAAGTCCCTCGATGCCACGCGCGTCGATGCCTTCCTCGTACTGGAAGGCGATGGCGCGCTCACGCTCTATACGGGCAAGGTCAACCTGGGCACTGGCAACACCACCGCGCTGGCGCAGATGGTGGCCGAAGAGCTGGAGTTTCCGATCGACCGCGTGCGCGTCGTGCAGGGCGATACGGCCATGACGGTCGATCAGGGGGCCACCATCGGCTCACTGTCGGTGTCCAATGCGGGCCCGCAGTTGCGCCAGGCTGCCGCCACGGCGGCAGCGGCCATCCGCGAAGTGGCAGGGCGTGCGTATCGCATGGCGCCGGCCGATGTGCGCCTGGAGAACGGCCTCGCCTTCCGTGGCGCGGCGGACACGCAGGGCACGCCGTATCACAAGCTACTGGCCGCACACCCGCTGTCACTCAACCTCGACCCCAAGGCACCGCTCAAGAAGCCAGCCGACTACAAGCTCGTGGGCAAACCGATCAAGCGCGACGACGTGCGCACGAAGGTCTTTGCCGACTTCACCTTCATGCAGGACGTGAAGGTCGACGGCATGGTGCACGCACGCGTGATCCACCCTGACGCCTACGGCGCGCAGTTGGAAACCGTGGACGACACGCACGCCAAGAAAGTGCCGGGCTTCCTGCGCACGGTGCGTGTGGGCAACCTGCTGGCCGTGATCGCCAGCGACGAATGGGCGGCCATCCGCGCCGCCCGCGCACTGAAGGCCACGTGGTCCGACTGGAAGGGGCTCCCCGAGCAAGCCAAGCTGTACGACGCCGTGCGCGCCCTCCCGCTGCACGATCAGGGCAAGGTGAAGGAAACCGGTCAGGCCGCTGCAGAGATCAGCAAGGGCAAGGCCATTCGCGCCACGTATGCGTGGCCGTTTCAGACACATGGCTCGATCGGCCCCTCCTGCGCGATTGGCGATTACCGCGACGGCAAGCTGACCGTCTGGTCGGCCACGCAATCACCGCATCTGACGCGCGACCAGATCGCCAGGATGTTGAAGATGGACAAGGGCGATGTGCGCCTGATCTACGTGGAAGGCGCCGGCTGCTACGGCCGCAATGGCCACGAAGACGCCGCTGCGGAAGCCGCCCTGCTCTCCAAGGCCATCGGGCAACCCGTGCGCGTGCAGTGGATGCGTGACGACGAGCACGGCTGGGACCCGAAGGGCCCGCCGGTCATCTCCGATGTGGCAGGCACACTCGACGACCAGGGCCGGATTCAGGCGTGGCAGTACACGTCGTGGGTGCCGCATCGCGCTTCAGGCAGTGTCGACGTGCCCTTGCTGGCTGGCGAACTGACCCGCTCCGCAACCTTGGCCGAGCCGCCCGACAACCCCGGCGGCATGGAATTCAACATGGTCGCGCCCTACGAGCTGCCCAACGCCAGCGTCGTGGTCAACCGCTATGCGCGCGCACCGCTGCGCCCCGCATGGCTGCGTGGCCCCGGCCGGCTCCAGCACACGTATGCGAACGAGTCGTTCATGGACGAACTGTCGGTGGCCGCCAAAGCCGACCCGATCGAATTCCGGTTGCGCCACCTGTCCGAACCGCGCATCAAGGCGGTCGTGGATGCGGTGGAAAAGCGCTCCGGATGGGTGCGCCGCCCGTTGTTCTCGACCCAGCCCAGCGGCAACATCGCCCGTGGCCGCGGCATGGCCTGTGTGCGCTACGAGCCGAACAATGCGTTCGTGGCCGCCGTCATTGAAGTGGAAGTGGACCGCACCACCGGCGTCATTCAGGTGGGCAAAGTCACGGTGGCACACGACTGCGGTCTCGTCGTCAATCCTGACGGGGTGCGCAACCAGGTGGAAGGCGAAGTCGTTCAGACCATCAGCCGGACGCTGTTCGAAGAGATCAACTTCTCGCCGTCAGCCGTGACCAGCCTCGATTGGCTCACGTACCGCTTGCTCAAGTTCCCCGAGCTGCCGGCGCAGGTGGACGTGGTGCTGGTCGACCGGCCGGACCAGCCCCTCGTGGGCGCCGGCGAGCCAACCTGTGCGGTCATTCCCTCCGCCATTGCCAGCGCCGTGTATGACGCCGTGGGCGTACGACCGCGCACCCTGCCGTTCAACCCCGAGTCGATTCGCGCGCTGTTGAAGGCCTAACACGCAGACCGAACGTACTAACAAAAACGCCCCGGCCTTGAAAGCCGGGGCGTTTTTATTGCTGCGCGTGGCGCTTATTGCTTGGCGACGCTGGTGTCCTGCTTCAGGCCTTCTGCTTGAATCTTCAGCTTGGTTTCCATGTTGAAACCGTACTTCTTGCCGTAGTCGACACCAAACTCGTCACGGTTGAACGTGAGTTCAGCATCGGCGCCGCATACCTCAACCTTCATCATCGGGTGCGGCATGCACTTGAACGCATTGATCTTCAGCGTGGCCGGCTTGGTCACGCCATGCAGCGTGAGTTGGCCCACGGCTTCCGTCGGCACATCACCCTTGAACTTGATGTCGGTGCTCTTGAAGGTGGCCGTCGGGAACTTGGCCACGTCGAACATCTCTGCGCTCTTGGCGTGCTCGTCCATCTTGGGCAGGCCGAAGCTGATGCTGTCGGTCTGCACGGTCACGTCGATGGAGCCCTTCTTGGCTTCGCGATCCAGCGTAAAGGTGCCGCTGGACTTGTCAAACTTGCCGCGCCACTTCGACAGGCCACCCATGTGATCGGCCTCAAAGCTCGGGTAGGTGTGGGTCGGGTCCAGTTGGTACGTGGCCGGTGCAGCAAATGCGGCGGTGGCGGCAACAGCGGACAGGGCAGCAACGAGGGTACGCAATTTCATGTGAACTCCAGCAGGTAACAGGGGCTGAAACGAAGGCAAAAACAAACGTTGGGGTGAATTACTTCTTGGCGATGACGACGCGGAACTTGATCGTCACGTCATCGGCAACGACGGAGGTGTCCTTCCACTCACCGTCGCCGACCTTGAATGCATTGCGCTTGACGGGAAGCGCGCCTTCAAAGATCTGGTTGGCGCCTTCCTGCTTGAAGGTGAAAGGCGCAGTCACGTCTTGCGTGACGCCCTTGATGGTCAGCTTGCCGACCACGTCCACCTTGCCATTGGCGCCCGGCTTGAACGCCGACGACACGAAGGTGGCCTTCGGGTACTGGGCGGCGTTAAACCAATCCTTTTTCTTCAGCTCGTCGTTGTATTCCTTGCTGCCCACGTCGACGCTGTTGATATCGATATCGACCTTGGCCGTGGACGCTGCCACGTTGGCCGGGTTGTAGTTCACGGCGGCATCGAACTTACCGAACTTGATGTCCATCGGCACGCCGAGCTGTTTGCCGGTGGCGGTGACGCTGCTCTTGGCGGCATCCACCTGGGCCATGGCTGACACCGATACCGACACCGCGGCGATCGACAGCGCGCCGGCGGCAACCAGGGCGATAGCGCGGGGGCGCACAAAACGTTTCATCTTCAGACTCCTTCGGTCAGGCCGGTCGTGCCGGCGGTCTTGGTCAGGATGGGAAGCAAGGGCACCGGCACACGCCGGTGCGCTGGAAAGCAGAACGATCAGATCAGCGCACGAATTCAGCGCAGGAAAGGCAGCATGCGGCGCAGCGTGCCATCGCGGTCAATGATGTGGTGCTTGAGCGCGGCCAGGATGTGCAGCACGACAATCGTGGCCATGGTCCAGTTCAGCCACTCATGGGCTTCGTGGAAGAGGTCCTTCAGCATGTCGCTCTTGTCGAACGGCATGGGCATTTCCCACACACCGAGATAGACCACCTTGATGCCCGCCGCCACGCTTAGCAGGTAACCGGTGAGCGGCACCGCCAGGATCAGCAGATACAACACGATGTGCGCGCTTTCCGCTGCCTTGTGCTGCCATGCCGGCATGCCTTTCACCGGGCCCGGCGCCGGATGCGTCAGGCGCCACAGCACGCGCAGTACGGCAAAGATCAGCACGGTGATGCCGATCCACTTGTGATACGAGTACAGCTTGAGCTTGGTCGGCGTAAAGCCGGGGATATCGGTCATGTACAGACCGAGCCCGAACGCGGCGAAGATCAGCAGCGCGATGATCCAGTGCAGCGCGATGGCGGGCTTGCCATAGGCGCCGTCATCCACAGCGGCGCTGGCGGCGAGATTCGGTTGGGCGGCTTGCGACATCGGTTCCCTCGGTTGTAGGACGCTCGGTATGCGGCGTCTGTGGATAAGACCACAGCGCCAAATGTTTGTGCATTATTGGAGCGATCTGATCGGGCAGGACAACCCAAAGTTCACCGAGAAATTCAAATTTTTTGATGAAACAAATGTGCCGATCAACTCGCCCAGACGGCATATTCTACAGAGCCGGCATAGCAAAACAGCCTCCTCCGTAGCTGTACGGAGAAGGCTGTTTTCAGTGCAGCCACCAAATTTTCGGAACGATCAGGCGTTGCGGATGCGGCGTGCCAGTTCTTCTGCCTTGCCGATGTAGCTGCCGGGCGTCATGTCCAGCAGCAGCTGGCGGGCGTCTTCGGGAATCGCCAGCGTGCCGATGAATTCACGCAGCGCCTCGCGCGAGATGCCCTTACCGCGCGTCAGCTCCTTGAGCTGCTCGTACGGGTTGGCAATGCCGTAGCGGCGCATCACGGTCTGCACCGGCTCGGCCAGCACTTCCCAGCAGTTGTCCAGGTCTTCCGCCAGGCGCGACGGGTTGGTTTCCAGCTTGCCCAGACCGCGCAGGCAGGCGTCGTAGGCCAGCAGGCTGTAGCCGAAGGCCACGCCGATGTTGCGCAGCACGGTCGAATCCGTCAGGTCACGCTGCCAGCGCGACACCGGCAGCTTTTCCGACAGGTGGCGCAGCACCGCGTTGGCCAGGCCGACGTTGCCTTCGGAGTTTTCAAAGTCGATCGGGTTGACCTTGTGCGGCATGGTCGACGAGCCGATCTCGCCGGCTTTGGTCTTCTGCTTGAAGTAGCCCTGCGAGATGTAGCCCCAGACGTCGCGGTCCAGGTCCAGGATGATGGTGTTCGCGCGCGCCACGGCATCAAACAACTCGGCCATGTAGTCGTGCGGCTCGATCTGGATGGTGTACGGGTTGAACGTCAAGCCAAGGCGGCTCTCGATCACATTTTTCGAGAAGGCTTCCCAATCCAGTTGCGGATACGCCGACAGGTGCGCGTTGTAGTTGCCCACCGCGCCGTTCATCTTGCCGAGCAGTTCCACGGCTTCGATGCGGCGGATGGCGCGGTCCAGGCGGGCCGCCACGTTGGCCATTTCCTTGCCCAGCGTGGTCGGGCTGGCCGGCTGGCCGTGCGTGCGCGAGAGCATCGACACATCGGCGTTGGCGTGAGCCAGTTCCACCAGGCGGGCCTGCACACGACGCAGCGCCGGTACGACGACGGCGTCGCGCGCGCCCTTGAGCATCATGCCGTGCGAGGTGTTGTTGATGTCTTCGGACGTGCAGGCGAAGTGGATGAACTCGCTGGCGGCTTCCAACTCGGCGTTGCCCTTCACGCGCTCCTTCATCCAGTACTCGACGGCCTTCACATCATGGTTGGTGACGGCCTCAATCTCTTTGATGCGGGCGGCGTCTGCCTCGGCAAAGTTCTCGACCAGGGCCAGGAGGGCTTGCTCGGCCTCGGCCGAGAAACGCGGGATTTCAGCCAGGCCGGCCTGCGACAGGGCAATCAGCCAGTGCACCTCCACCTTCACGCGGTTGCGCATGAAAGCGGCTTCCGACAGCCACTCGCGCAGCGGATCGGCCTTGGCGGCATAGCGGCCATCGATGGGAGACAGAGCGGTCAGTGCAGAAAGCGACGACATGGCAGGTGGGGAAAAATGTGAAGGGAATCTCAATCCGGACAACCCGGACGCTGCATCGAGCGTTGAACCAAGGTGCATATGCGCACCCCAGCGAGCCCGCGATTTTACCACCCGGCACGCCGGTCTCAGGGCCAATCCGGGACCTTGGCAAGCCTCCGTTTGGTTGAAGCGCCGCCAAGAGCACGCAGGAAAGTGCGCAGCTATACTTCCGCCTCCAACATGACATGCCTATGAAACTGATCGGATCCCACGCCAGCCCGTACACCCGCAAGGTGCGTGTGGTGCTGGCCGAAAAGAAAATCGACTGCCAGTTCGTGCTGGAAGACGTCTGGAGCGCCGACACGCAGATCCACCAGTTCAACCCGCTGGGCAAGGTGCCCTGCCTGGTGATGGACGACGGCGGCGCCCTGTTCGATTCACGCGTGATTGCCGAATATGCCGACACGCTGTCGCCGGTGGCACGCCTGATCCCGCCGGCGGGCCGCGAGCGCGTGGAAGTGCGCTGCTGGGAAGCGCTGGCCGACGGCCTGCTCGACGCCGCGCTCATGCTGCGCATCGAACACACGCAACGCACGCCCGAGCAGCGCAGTGACACCTGGCTGGCGCGCCAGAACCACAAGATCGACGACGCGCTCAAGGCCATGTCGCAGGGTCTGGCCGACAAGACCTGGTGCAACGGCAACCACCTGACGCTGGCCGACATCTGTGTTGGCTGCGCGCTTGGCTATCTGGATTTCCGCCAGCCGCAGATCGACTGGCGCGAGCGCCACGCCAACCTGGCCGCGTTCTACACGCGCATGGAAAAGCGGCCGAGTTTCATCGAAACCCAGCCGCAGTAAGCCCGCCCCTATCCGTGACGGTGACGAGGTTCAGTAACCGATCTCGACCGCCACGCCCAGCACCAGCAGCGACAGCACAAACAGCACCGCAAACAGCGGGAAGATGAAGGCCACCCACTGGCCGTAGTTGACGCGCGCGGTTGCCAGGTAGGCCAGCAGCATGCCCGAGGTGGGCGTGATCATATTCATCAGGCCGCCACCCATCAGGAACGCCAGCACGGTGGTCTGCCCGCTCACACCCGACAGGTGTGCAATCGGTGCCAGGATCGGCATGCTTACCGCCGCCTTGCCCGACAGCGACGGCATGAACACGTCGAGAATCATCTCCATGACCATGATGCCGCCGGCCACCACTGGGCGCGCGCTGTCCTGCGTGAGGCGCGTGAGGCTGTGGATGATGGTGTCGAGCACCAGGCTGTTCTGCAGAATCAGCTCGACGGCAGAGGCGAGCCCGATCAGCAGGCCGGCCAGCATCATCCCCTTCATGCCGTCGACAAACGCCTCCGATGCCACGCGCGACTCGAGCCGCCCCGCCAGCGCAATCGCCATGGCCATGACGATGTAGAACGCGGCGAGTTCAACGTTGTGCCAGCTCCACAGGCGGGTGCCGACGATCATCATCACGCTCGATGCCAGCAGCACGAGCAGCACGGCCACGTGGCTGCGCGACAAGCGCTTGTGCTCGGTCGGCACATAGGTCGTCACCTGCCCCGAGCGGCGCACGCGCCAAAGCCAGTAGCCGATGCCGATGGTCATGAAGACGACGAACACGGCCAGGCGCATGTCGATGCCCGAGAACAGCGGCACGCCGGCCAGCGGCTGCGCAATCGGCAGCGCCAGCGGGTTGGTGACCGAAGCGATGTAGCCAACCTTGGCGGCAATGGTCACCAGCGCCAGCCCGTACAACTCGTTCAGGCCGAGCCGTCGCGCCATGGCCACCACGATGGGAATCACCACCAGGTATTCGGAGATCAGCCCCAGGAAGCTGCTGCCCAGACCGAGCACGATCATCACGGCGGGCGCGAGGCGATAGATGTTGCCGCCCGTGATCTGCAGCAAGCGATCAATGCCTGCGTCGATCACGCCGGTGCGGCGCATCACGCCGAACATGCCGCCCACGAACATCACCATGAACACCAGCGGCGCGCTCTTGATGAGCCCCTGCGGAATCGCCATCACCGCACCGACCACGCTGGCCGCATGCGCCTCGGCCGGCGTGCTCTTGTGCGGCATCGGCGAGGTCAGCTCCGGCAACCCCGCCACCTTCGGCACCAGCTGATACGTGCCCGGCACCACCAGCTTGCCCTTGCGCTCGAACTTGCCCGCGTCCACAAGGTAGGTCATGCAGATGGCTGCGAGCATGACCCACAGCATCATCACAATCGGGTGCATGAACCCGGCGTGCGGGCGTTGCGTTTCTACGCGTTCGGTCTCCAGGGTGGCGGACATGCAATTGGCTCCTGCGGCGGATCGTTATTGAAGAATCAGGGGGGTGGCGGGTTGTAGCCAAGCTCGCGGCCGATGCTTGCAGCGCAGGCCAGCAGTGGTTCAAGCAATTGCGGCACGTCGCGCGCGGTGATGCGCGTGTCCGGCCCCGAAATGCTGAGCGCGGCGACGGCCATGCCGCTCACGTCGCGCACCGGCACGGACACGGCCGCGGCGCCCGGCGTGACTTCGGCAAAGCTGGTGGCGTAACCCTTCTGCTGGACGGCGGCGATCTGCTCGGCAATGACCTGCGGTTCAGGGCCAAGGGATTCAGCCGCCATCTGCTTGACCTTGCTGAGGTACTGCGCGCGCACCTCTTGCGGGGCAAACGCCAGCAGCACCTTGCCGGCCGCGCCGTACCACAGCGGGCGGCGGTTGCCAACGCGGCCGATGATGCGCATCTCGTGCGAGGTCTCGCAGCGCGCCACACACACGGTCTCCTGTCCTTCGCGCACGCGCAGGATGACGGTCTCGTTCACCTGCTGGTTGAGCAGCAGCATGTGCCGATGCGCGGTGCGCACCACGGCATCCTGCGCGGCAGCAGCCACACCCACCACGAAGGCCTGCGGGCCGAGCGCGTAGGTCGACGTCTTGGCATCGAGAATGACGAAGCGGTGCGCCTCCAGCGTATGCAGCAGGCGGAACGCGCGCGACTTGTTGATGCCGAGGCGGTTGGACAGCTCGGTCACCCCGAGCCCCGGATGTTCCGCCACCAGCGTCAGCAACGACAACGCGCTGTCGACCGATTCGACGATGTAGCTCATGGCACCTAACCCTTGATCTGTTCGTTTACGTAGCCGCGCAAGGCTTCCACGAAACGGGTCAGTTGTCCACGCAAAGCCGCGAAGCCATCGTGCTTCTCGCAGGTGGCTTCATCCATATAGAGCGCGCGGTTCAGTTCGATCTGGATGCTGTGCCGGTGCGCTGCTGGATCGCCATAGCTGCGCACCAGATCGCCACCGCGATATGGGTCGTTGATCTGCACACGAAAGCCCAGCGCGCGCAGTGTGTCGGCCACCCACGCAGTGAACGCCGGATCAGCGCTGGTGCCGCTGCGATCGCTCACGACCGCATCCGGGCGCAGCGCGCCGTTGTCTTCGTTCATGGCGTTGCCGCGCGACTTCATCGAATGGCAGTCGACGTGCCAGACATGGCCGAACTGCTGCCACGCACCGTCGAGCGCCGCTTCCAGTGCCGCGCGATACGGCAGGTAGTAGTGGTCGATGCGCGCACGTACCTCAGCCAGCGAGAGCGGCGTGTCATACATCGGCACGCCGGGCAGCGCAAACCGGCGGATCAGCCCCATGCCGCGCGCGGTGTACGACTCCGGCTGTAGCGGTGTGGGCCACGGCTCGGCCAGCAGCGCCGCGTCGATGTCGTTGATCGAGCGGTTGGCATCGATGTACGCCCGCGGAAACGCTGCCGCCAGCAACGTACCGCCCTGCTCCGGCACCCCAGCCCACAACTCGTCGACATACGCATCCCACGTGGTCAGCAGCGCCTCTTCGGGCGCCACGGTCGCAAAGCCCTCGGGAAACGCTCGCGAGCTATGCGGCGAATCGAAAACGACAGGCATGGCAGGCACCTGCGGCAGCGTGAGGTGGAAGGCGGAGGGAGACGGCATCGACATCGAACAAGCGCAGCGTTTTTGAAACACCGTTTTATTTAATGAAACCGAAGTGTGGCAGTGCGCGGTGCATCCTGACAACACGGGTTATCCCGTAAACAGCCTAGCTTGAGCTTCACTTATCTACCACAGCCGTTTACGGGAAATCACCCATATGCCCACACTTGACACCGAATTGCCATCACCCGCACGATTTTATGAAACATTGTTTTATTCTATAAAACCAGAGAGGAGAAACCCCCATGCAACGCTTTGCCCCGGCCGGCCTGATGGCACTCGGCTGTCTGATGTCGGTCGCCACCCCAAGCGCCGCCGCCGACGTCACCCTGTATGGACGCGTCGATCTCGATGCCGAAATCCAGAAGGGCCCGAAGGGCTCCACCGCGCAGGAGACCGACAACGCCTCACGCTGGGGCATGCGCGGCCAGGAAGACCTGGGCAACGGCATGAAGGCAGTGTTCGGGTTGGAGCAAGGTTTCAACGCGAACGACGGGACCGCCGTCACCCCGCAGTTCCGCAACGCCTATGTGGGGTTGACCGGCGCGTTCGGTGCGTTCGCCCTGGGCCGGTTGGATTCGGCCACGGCAGTGGGCTCGCCCATCTATTCGCAGATCACGCACATCACGGATTTCGTCATCCACGACGCGGGCGCCACGGCCATCGGTACCAAGGTGCTCAATGCGCGCAACCGCGTGTCGAACGCCTTCGGGTATCAATCGCCGGATTTCGGTGGTTTCTCGCTGCGCGCGCGGATGTACTTTGCCGGCCCGGAAACGCCGCCGGCCAATCCGGCCGCTCCTGTGCGCTTCGAGAGCGACTGGCGCGCCTACGACGTCGGCCTGAACTACGACAATGGCCCGTTCTCTGCGGGCCTCGGCTACTCGAAGGATGACAAGCGCGGCGGCTTGGTCGCCAATGATTTCAACGACAAGGTGCAGTTGGCCGTCGGCTACAACTTCACGGTGGTCAATACCTATGCCGTGATCGGCCGTGATCGCTATGCCGGCACGATGACCACGCGCTCACAGGTGCGCTACTGGTTGGCGGGTTTCACGGTGCCGTTCGGCACCGCGCACCAGATCACCGCCAACTACATGGAGCGCGACGTGCAGACCGACCGCGCGGGCCGGCTCAAGAAGCTCCAGATCGGCTACGGCTACAACCTCAGCAAGCGCACCATGCCCTACGTGTTCTTCGACCGCGAAGACCCGAACTCCAACGTGCGCGGCAACCGGGTGACGACCTACGGCGCCGGCATCAAGCACCTGTTCTGATCGACGCGATCGACCCGATGCGCGTTACACCGCCACCGGGTCGAACCGCTCGGCCTGGGCCATCGGCCAATAGCGCTCGTACAGCTGATAGCGATACCGCCCGGCGAGCAGATCGCCGGGTTCGAGATACTTGAGCAGCGTGGAGAGCAACTGCACCTCGTTGCCCGACACACGACGCACGATATGGTGCGCGCGGAAGTCCGCCGGATGTTGCAAGCCCGCCGCCTGCGTCAGTTCCAACAACGCATGCAGCGTGTGGTCGTGGTACTGATGCACGCGCTCGGCCTTGTCCGGCACCACCAGTGCCTTCTGGCGGGATTTGTCCTGCGTGGCGACGCCCGTCGGGCAGCGATCGGTGTGGCATTTCTGCGCCTGAATGCAGCCCAGCGCAAACATGAAACCGCGCGCGGCGTTGCACCAGTCGGCGCCCATCGCCAGCGTGCGGGCCACGTCGAAGGCCGTGACGATCTTGCCCGATGCGCCGATCTTGATCTTGTCGCGCAGGTTGGCGCCCACCAGCGTGTTGTGCACCAGCAGCAGCCCTTCCTGCAGCGGCGTGCCCACGTGGTCGGTAAATTCCAGCGGCGCCGCGCCCGTGCCGCCCTCTGCGCCATCGACGACGATGAAGTCCGGCAAGATGCCCGACTCCAGCATGGCCTTGACGATGCCAAAGAACTCCCACGGGTGTCCGATGCACAGCTTGAAGCCCGTGGGCTTGCCGCCCGACAGCGTGCGCAGCCGGTCCACAAACTGCAGCAGACCCAGCGGCGTTGAGAACTCCGAATGCGCGGCTGGCGAAACACAAGCCTGCCCGATCGGAATACCGCGCGTGGCGGCAATCTCCGGCGTGACCTTGGCCGCCGGCAGCACACCGCCGTGGCCCGGCTTGGCACCCTGTGAAAGCTTCACCTCGATCATCTTCACCTGCGGGCTGCGCGCCTGCTCGGCAAACTTGTCCGGATCAAAGCGACCATTGGCATCGCGGCAGCCGAAGTAGCCTGAGGCGACTTCCCAGATCAGGTCGCCGCCCTCTTCGCGGTGGTACGGCGAGATCGAACCCTCGCCCGTGTCATGGATGAAGTTACCGAGCTTGGCACCGCGATTGAGCGCGCGGATGGCGTTGCCCGACAACGCCCCAAAGCTCATCGCCGAGATGTTGAACACCGACATCGAATACGGCTTGGCACGCCCCTCGCCCACCATCACGCGAAAGTCCGCCGAAGCAATGCGCGTGGGCGCAAGCGAATGGCCAATCCACTCGTGCCCGGCGATCTTCACATCCAGTTCGGTGCCGAACGGGCGGCTGTCGACTTCGCCCTTGGCGCGCTGGTAGACGATGCTGCGCTGGGCACGCGAGAACGGACGCTCGTCGGTGTCGTCCTCAACGAAGTACTGGCGGATTTCCGGGCGGATGAACTCGAACAGGAAGCGGAAGTGGCCCCACAGCGGGTAGTTGCGCAGCACCGAGTGGCGCGTCTGCGTGACGTCGTAGATACCCAGCAGCACCAGCAGACCCGGGATGAGTGCGCACGCCCAATGCAGGTGTCCTGTGGCCCAGAACCCGGCGGTGATGACAAACAACAGCACAACACCCGCGAAGGCCCAATAGCGACGAGGCAGCATGACAAACCCTGTGTGGAGACGAATCAGGGCGCCAGCATAACCGACCATGCGCGACCCGCGTGACGGCCGCAGCCGTCACAACGGACTGTTGCGAAAACCGCTTAAGCGACCGCCCTCTCAGGTACAGCCGCTTCGGCCGAAGCAATGATGCCGCCGCCCAGGCAAATCTCGCCGTCGTACAGCACAGCGGATTGACCGGGCGTCACAGCCCACTGCGCCTCGGGGAAGGCCAGCGTGAGTGCGCCATCGGTGGCGCGCACAACCGTGCACGGCGCATCGGCCTGGCGGTAGCGCGTCTTGGCACCAATGTGGCTGCCCTCGGCAGGGGCGTGACCGGCGACCCAACTCAGATCATCGGCGTGCACGGTATGCGCCAGCAGCCACGGATGGTCGTGACCCTGCACCACGTACAGCGTGTTGGCCGCCATGTCCTTGCGCGCCACGTACCAGGCATCGCCATTGCCGTCGCGGCTGCCGCCGATACCGATGCCCTTGCGCTGCCCCAGCGTGTAGAACGCCAGACCGATGTGCTCGCCGATGGTCTTGCCGTCAGGCGTCTTGATCGGGCCCGGTTTGGTCGGCAGGTAGCGGTTCAGGAAGTCACGGAACGGCCGCTCGCCGATGAAGCAGATGCCGGTGGAATCCTTTTTCTTGGCGTTGGGCAGGCCGATTTCGGCGGCAATCTCGCGCACGCGCGTCTTCGGGATCTCGCCCAGCGGGAACAGCGTGCGCGAGAGCTGCGCCTGATTCAGCCGGTGCAGGAAGTAGCTCTGGTCCTTGGTGTGGTCGAACGCCTTGAGCAGCTCAAAGCGGCCGTCCACCTCGCGCACGCGGGCGTAGTGGCCGGTGGCAATCGTGTCCGCGCCCAGCGCCATCGCGTGGTCGAGGAAGGCCTTGAACTTGATCTCGGCGTTGCACAGCACGTCGGGGTTGGGCGTGCGGCCAGCGGAGTACTCGCGCAGGAAGTCCGCGAACACGCGGTCCTTGTACTCGGCGGCAAAGTTGACCGCCTCCACATCCACGCCCACCAGGTCGGCGACGGAGACGACGTCGATCCAGTCTTGTCGGGTCGAGCAGTATTCGCTGTCGTCATCGTCTTCCCAGTTCTTCATGAACAGGCCGATGACCTCGTAGCCCTGCTGCTTGAGCAGCCACGCCGTGACGGAGGAATCCACGCCGCCGGACATACCGACGACGACGCGCTTCTTGCTCATTGCTCCGTCCCCAAGCCGTACACGCTGGCGTGCGTGTGAATCACGTCGAGCGGATAGCGCTTGCCGGCGAGATAGTCTTCCACGCAGGCCAGCAGCAGCGGGCTGCGATGGCGCTCGCGGCTGGCGCGGATTTCCTCCGGCGTCATCCAGACCGTGCGGACGATGCCCTCATCAAGCGTGCGGCGCACGTCTTGCGGCCCGAGTTCGCCGGTGAAAGCCATCCGCACATAAGTGACCGGATCGCCTTCCGGCGGTTGGAACTGCGCCATGTAGCAGCCGAGCAAGGCGGTCGGCACAAAGCTGTAGGTGGTTTCTTCCAGCGCTTCACGTGCAACGGCGTCGACCAGGCTTTCGTCCGGGTCGAGATGGCCGGCGGGCTGATTCAGGCGCAGACCGGCATCGGTGTGCTCCTCCACCAGCAGGAAGCGCCCGTCCTGTTCAATGACGGCGGCAACGGTGACGCTGGGTTTCCAACGAACGGCTTGGCTCATGGCAAAAAGGCAACAAAAACAAGGCGTTATTGTAGCCGCGCAAGGCCGCGTCCGCTTGGAATGGCGGGGGCATCACAAATAGCGCATCCAGGGGTAGCGCCCCGTGCGGCGCAGGCTGGCGAACCAGCGCGTTGGCCAGTACAGCAGCGCGATGGTGGGCAGCCAGACCGCCCACAGTTGCCAGACGGCGTCAAAGCCGAAACGCGCGCCCTGGTTGGCGCCCGCCATCTGCAGCGCAAGCAGATAGGCGATGTGCAGCACATACAGATGCAGCAGGTAAAAGAACATCGGTGCGCTACCCAACGTTTGCAGCACAGTGGCAACGCGCGCGGGCAATCGGTCCAGCCATGCCAGCGCACACAGGCCAAGACCCAGCGTTGCCAGCAGAAAACCCAGCGACGGTGGGTACTTGGTCAGGTTCAGGAACGACACGGCCGTCGTCAGTGCATCTGGGTAAGCGGTCCAAGGCTTCGGTTCGCCATAGCCATTCACCAGGCGCAGCACGGCAAACCCGGCAAGACAGGCGACGCCCAGCGCCAGACACAACGTCCGCCGCGCCTCGGGCGAACGCCGCGCATATACCGGCGCAAACACATACCCGAGCCCGATCACGCCAATCCATGCCAGCACCGGATACGACGTGCGCAACCGCAACCCATCCGCCAACACAATCCAATCCCGCTGATGCAGGACAGCCCATAGCGCATGCCACGGTGAATCAGGCGCGACATGCACGCCCGTCAGCAGGTTGTGCCCCGCGATGATCGCCAGCGACACCGCCAGCAGCGCGCCGCGCGGCAGCCAGATCAACCCCGCCAACGCGATCATCGACAAGCCGATCGCCCAGATCACCTGCAGGTACAGCGTGGTGGGCGGGAACGTGAACGTCCACGCAAAATTGACGACCGTCACCTCCAGCATGACGAGGAACAGCCCGCGCTTGAGCAGGTGCGCCGCAATCACGCGCCGGTCGCCACCCTGCTTCTGCCCCGACAGCCACGCCGACATGCCCGCCAGGAACACAAACACCGGTGCGCACGGATGGCTCGCAAACCGTGTCAGCGCCAAGGCTGGCGAGGTGACCGCCAGATCGACCGGGTCCATCACCTGCGCATGCAGGAAGAAGAACTCGCGCAGGTGGTCGACCACCATCAGCACCATCACCCACCCGCGCAGCAGATCGATGGCGGCGACACGGGAAAACGCGCGAGCAGGCTGCGTCGTCATGTTCAGAACTTGTACGTCGCGGCCAGCGTCACCTGCCGCTCGGCGCCAGGTGCGACCCACAGTTCGTTGTACGAGCTGGCGTAATAGCGCTTGTCGAACAGGTTGTCGACAGTGAGCGACAGACGCAGCGCGCGCGTCGGCTGCACGTAACCATGCAGGCGCACGGTGGTGTAGGCGGGCAGCTTGAAGCCGTTGTCGACGCTGTTGCCGGCGCGCTCGCCCACGTAGACCACGCCACCGCCCGCACCTGCCCGGCCGAGCGCTCCGGCACCGAACTCATACAGGCCGAGCACGCTCGCGCTGTGGCGCGGAATGTTGGACAACGGCGCCCCAGCCGGCAGCACCGTATCAGCCGTCACCGTGGCATCGGTGTAGGCGTACGCGCCCATCACCTTGAGGTTGGCCGTCACCTGGCCCGACACATCCAGCTCCACGCCGCGGCTGCGCACGGCGCCGGCTGTGCGCTGGAACGTCGGGTCACGCGGATCGCCCGTCAGCACATTGGTCTTGTCGATGGAATACAGCGCCAGCGTGCCGCCGAACTTGCCGTCGGCGGTCTCCAGCTTGGCGCCGACCTCATAGCCACGCCCGCGCTCGGGCGCAAACGCATTGCCCTGCGCACCCGTGCCGGTATTCGGCCGGAACGAGCGCGAGGTATTGGCGTAGAGCGACAGCGCCTGCGTCGGCTGATAGACCAGCCCCAAGCGCGGGCTGTACGCCGTCTGCTGTTGCGAGACGCTCTCGCCCGTCAGGCGGTTGTCGGCATGCTGCAGGAAGCGGTCCATGCGCACGCCGGCCAGCAGCTTCCATTGCGGCGTCAGCGTGATCTGGTCTTGCACGAACGCGCCAAAGCCGCGCTGGGTTTCGCGCGTGCTGATGCTCGGCCGCAGAGCCGGTCGCGGTTGTCCATAGACCGGATTGAAGATGTCGATCGCATACGGCGCCGCAGCGCTCGGGTTGGCGCGGTACATCACCGGGTCGTAGCGGAAGTTGTAGAAATCCGCGCCGGCCACCAGCGTGTGCTTGACCGCACCGGTATGCACATCGCCTTGCACGTCGACGCGGCCAGCCAGATCGTTGGCGTGGTAATCGCGCTCACGCGCCTGGCGCCACAACGTGCGGCCGTCGGCCAGCAAGCGCGACGCATCCGACGATTTGCCGAACAGCGCCGACGTCCGGTACGACAGCCCCGCGTTCAGCTTCCAGCCCTCGTTGAGTTGATGTTCCGCGGTCAGCTGATGGCTTTGCGTGCGCACCGTCGTATCGCCATCCCCCGGCTCACCCAGAAAGCGCGAATTGGGCAGCGCACCCAACTGCTTGTTGATGGCGACGATGCCCCGGTCGAACGGCGCCTTCAGTTGCGCCGCTTCAAACGCATACGTCACCACCGTATCGTCCGTCGCCAGCCACGTGAACGACGGCGCAATCACATAGCGCCGGCTCGATGAAAAATCGCGAAAGCTGTGGTTGCTCTCCGCCGCCACACCCAGGCGGTAGGCCAATCGCTCGGACAGCGGCCCGGTCAGCTCCGTCGCCAGCCGGTATTGATCGTGGCTGCCCACCGACAGCGTGATCTCACGCGACGGCTTGAACTGCGGCGTACGCGTCACGATGTTGACGATGCCGCCCGGGTCACTGCGCCCGTACAGCGCCGCCGACGGCCCCTTGAGCACGTCAATGCGCGCGATATTGATGGCATCCACCGGCACGTTGTTCGCCCGATTGGCCGAAAAGCCGTTGACGAGGTAGTCGGCGCCCGTATTGATGTCGCCGGCAAACCCGCGGATGGCGAAGTTGTCGGCCATGCCGCCCAGGTTGTTCTGCCGGCTGATGCCGCTGACCCAGTCGAGCGCGGTATCCAGGCGCCTCGCCCCGAAATCGTCGAGCGCCGTGCGTGTCACCACGCCAACAGATTGGGGTACGTCCTTAAGCGGCGTATCCGTCAGTGTGGCGGAGCTGGCGCGGCGTACCCGCAAACGTTCCCCTGCCTGGCCGCGCACGACGGCCTCTTCCAGCGCAAACGTTGGGGCGGCCTCGGCGCCGGCCATTTCTGATGCACCGCACAAAACCATTCCAACCAAACTCCACCTCAGATGCGGACGGACCGTTGAACGTCTACGCTGCATGGCAACAATCGAACCGTGAAAAACGCCCACCGTATCGAATTTGCAACTCTGTTGCAACAGTGTTTTCGGGGCGCACGGCCTGTTACTCAGCAAATTCTCATTTTTAGGGTCAGTTCTAAGGCTGGTCCGCCGGCCAAAAACTTCGGGTAAGCTGCACATCGTTCAACAAAACCGATCAAAGCGCGCCCTTCTTCACCTCTTGCGCGCACCACAACGAGGAGAACACGATGCACATCGGCATCCCGCAGGAGACGCGGGCGGACGAGACGCGCGTTGCCGCGACCCCGGAGACGATCAAGAAGTACGTGGCGCAAGGCCATCAGGTGACGGTGCAATCCGGCGCCGGGGTGGCGGCCGCACAGCCCGACGAGGCCTACGTGGCTGTCGGCGCCAAGATCGGCACCGCTGCCGAGGCACTGGGCGCACAGATCGTGCTCAAGGTGCGCTCACCGGAACCTGCGGAGCTTGCGCAGATGCAAGCCGGCGCCGTGCTGGTCGGCATGCTCAACCCGTTTGATGACGAGAACACCGCGCGCCTGGCTGCGGCCAACGTCACCGCGTTCGCGCTGGAAGCCGCGCCGCGCACCACGCGCGCGCAAAGCATGGACGTGCTCTCCTCGCAGGCCAACATTGCCGGCTACAAGGCGGTGATGGTGGCCGCGAACCACTACCAGCGCTTCATGCCGATGCTGATGACCGCCGCCGGCACCGTCAAAGCGGCGCGTGTGCTGATCCTCGGCGCCGGTGTGGCGGGCTTGCAGGCGATTGCCACGGCCAAGCGCCTGGGCGCGGTCATCGAAGCCTCCGACGTGCGCCCCGCCGTGAAGGAGCAGATCGAATCGCTGGGCGCCAAATTCCTCGACGTGCCGTTCCTGACGGACGAAGAACGCGAGATCGCCCAAGGTGTCGGCGGCTATGCCCGCCCGATGCCGCCCGACTGGATGCGCCGTCAGGCTGAACTCGTGCATACACGCGCAAGCCAGGCCGACATCGTCATCACCACTGCGCTGATCCCTGGCCGCCGCGCGCCGACGCTGCTGTCCGAAGCCACCGTGCAGGCCATGAAACCGGGCTCGGTGGTGGTCGACCTGGCGGCCGCACAAGGCGGCAACTGCCCACTGACGGAAGCCGATCGCGTGGTCGTCAAGCATGGCGTCACGCTGGTGGGCTACACCAACCTCGCGTCGATGGTGGCGGCCGATGCCTCGGCCCTCTATGCGCGCAACGTGCTGGATTTCCTCAAGCTGATCATCGACAAGGATGGTGGCCTCGCCATCAACCTCGAAGACGACATCGTGGCCGCCTGCCTGTTGAGTCAGGCCGGCCAGGTGGTGCGCGCTCCCGCTGCCACGAGCGCCGCCAAATAAGAACGGAGACGGCGGCCCGGCAGGCGTCACAACGTCGCCAAGCCGCCAGTGGCGATTTCATCTTTGTTTCAAGGAAAGCTTCATGCAACGCAACATGCTTCGCGCCAAGCTGCACCGCGCGACGGTTACCCAGGCCGATCTGGACTACGAAGGCTCGTGCGGCATCGACGAGGATCTCCTCGACGCCGCCGACATGCGCGAATACGAAAAGATCGAGCTGTACAACGTCAACAACGGCGAGCGCTTTTCGACCTACATCATCAAGGGCAAGCGCGGCTCGGGCGAGATCTCGCTCAACGGCGCCGCTGCGCGCCGCGCGCACGTGGGTGACCTGCTCATCATCTGCACCTACGCGCCGATGAACGAAGAAGAAGTCGCCAGCTACAAGCCGAAGGTCGTGCTGCTGGGCGAAGGCAACAAGATCAAGGCCATCAAGGAAACCTGACGCGCGGAAACGGCCCCGCAGAACAACCAACGCGGGGCTGCACTGCACATCGACCAAGAAGCGAGGAGGAGCACCCAAATGGAGCTGGTCAATCACACGGTGATCAACCTGATCATCTTCGTGCTGGCGATCTACGTCGGCTACCACGTGGTCTGGACGGTCACCCCGGCGCTGCATACGCCGCTGATGGCCGTGACGAATGCCATCTCAGCCATCATCATCGTCGGCGCCATGCTGGCGGCGGGCCTGACCCAGACGGGCCTGGGCCGCACCATGGGCGTGGTGGCGGTGGCGCTGGCGGCAGTCAACGTGTTTGGCGGCTTCTTGGTCACCCAGCGCATGCTGGAGATGTTCAAGAAGAAAGAGCCGAAGGCCAAGGCCGGCGCGAATGGCACAAGCGGGGAGACCAAGTAATGAGCATGAACCTCGTCACCCTGCTGTATCTGCTGGCGTCGGTCTGCTTCATTCAGGCGCTCAAGGGGCTCTCGCACCCGACCACGGCGCGGCGCGGCAACGCGTTTGGCATGACGGGCATGGCCATCGCCGCCGTCACGACCCTCGCGCTCATCTACAAACTCAAGTCCGAGATGTTTGCCGGCACTGAAAGCGGCACGTCCACGGGCTTCATCCTGATCTTCACCGGCCTGGTGGTCGGCGGCGGCATTGGCGCTTACGTGGCACGCACGGTCGAGATGACCAAGATGCCGGAGCTGGTGGCTGCCATGCACTCGCTGATCGGCTTGGCGGCGGTGTGCATTGCCGTCGCCGCGGTGGCTGAGCCCGACGCTTTCGGCATCACCATGGCCGGTGACAACGTGCTGCCGCTGGGCAACCGCGTGGAGCTGTTCATCGGCACGTTCGTGGGCGCCATCACCTTCTCGGGTTCGGTGATCGCCTTCGGCAAGCTGTCGGGCAAATACAAGTTCCGCCTGTTCCAGGGGGCACCGGTGCAGTTTGCCGGCCAGCACATGCTGAACCTGCTGCTGGCCGTGGCCATGCTGGGCTTCGGCATCCTGTTCTTCCTGACGCAGAGCTGGCTGCCGTTCGTCATCATGACGGCCATCGCCTTCGTGCTGGGCGTGCTGATCATCATCCCGATCGGCGGCGCCGACATGCCGGTGGTGGTGTCGATGCTGAACTCGTATTCGGGTTGGGCAGCGGCAGGCATCGGCTTCTCGCTCAACAACCCGATGCTGATCATCGCGGGTTCGCTGGTGGGTTCGTCCGGTGCAATTCTGTCTTACATCATGTGCCGCGCGATGAACCGGTCGTTCTTCAACGTGATCCTGGGTGGCTTTGGTTCGGAGGCCTCTGCCGGCGCAGCAGCCGGTGGCGGCGGGCAGCAGCGCCCCGTCAAGTCGGGCTCGCCGGATGACGCCGCCTTCCTGATGGGCAATGCCGAGACGGTCATCATCGTCCCGGGTTACGGCCTGGCCGTGGCGCGCGCGCAGCACGCCTTGAAGGAACTGACCGAAAAACTGTCGGACAAGGGCGTGACGGTCAAGTACGCCATCCACCCCGTCGCCGGCCGCATGCCGGGCCACATGAACGTGCTGCTGGCCGAAGCCGAGGTGCCGTACGACCAGGTGTTTGAAATGGAAGACATCAACGGCGAGTTTGGCCAGGCCGACGTGGTGCTGGTGCTGGGCGCCAACGACGTGGTCAACCCGGCGGCCAAGAACGATCCGAAGTCGCCCATTGCCGGCATGCCGATCCTGGAGGCCTACAAGGCCAAGACCATCATCGTGAACAAGCGCTCGATGAACGCCGGCTATGCCGGGCTCGACAACGAGCTGTTCTACATGGACAAAACGATGATGGTGTTCGGCGATGCCAAGAAGGTCGTGGAAGATATGGTGAAATCTGTGGATTAAGACGGTACGCTGACTGCCGTCAATCCACCCTCAGGTTGCGGCATCAGTTCACCCCGTTCCGCTTGCCCCCGGTGGCGGCAGGCAGTAACTTAGTGCTAACGGGCAGCGCAGGCCACACCGGCCGGCGCTGCCTCTTTTGCCCTTCCTTCCTCTTTTTTTCGGCCCTCTTTCCAGCCATCCCGACGTATGCAACAGGACAGCGCCCTGCCGGTCTATTTCCACCCGTCTTTGACCGTCGTGGTCGACGACAGCCAGTCGTTCGTGGAAAGCCTCGGGTTCCAGATGGACCCGTCGCGGGCAATGCTGGCCTTCAACGATCCGGACGAGGCGCTGGCGTGGCTGCGCCAGTGGCATTCACTGCGCATGCCAGGCTTCCTGCCGGTGCGCGTGACGCACGACGATCTGACGTTCTCCAGCGAGCGCCGCACCATCCAGCTTGACGTCGATCGCGTCTACCGTCAGATCCACGAGGTCAACCGCTTCCTGCAACCGTCGGTGATCGTGGTGGACTACTCCATGCCGCGCATGAACGGGCTGGAGTTCTGCGCCAAGCTCAAAGAGCTGCCGTGCATGACGATCCTACTCACCGGTATGGCCGACGAGAACATCGCCGTGCAGGGCTTCAACGACGGGCTGATCGATCGCTACATCAAGAAGGATCACCCGGCCATGGCCGAGCGTCTGGGCGCGGAAATCGAAGCGCTGCAGATGCGCTACTTCAGCCGACTATCGAGCACGCTGCGCGAGTTGCTGTCGCGCCACTCGTTCAGTTTTCTGTCGGACCCGGCGGTCATGCAGCTCGTGCGCGAACTGTCTGCGCGCTACCGCTTCATCGAGTATTACCTGTACCCGCATCCGGCCGGCGTGCTGCTGCTTACCGCTGATGGGCGTGCCACGCTCATGGTCATCGAAACCAACGCGAGCATGCTCACGCACCTGGAGAACGCCGAGGCCTACAACGCGCCCGACGAACTGCTCAAAGGCTTGCACAACAAGCAGATCGTCCCGTTCTTCTGGCCCGGCGACGGCATGTACACGCCAGCCTGCGTGGAATGGGAGCAATACTGCCTGCCGGCCGAGGTGTGCCAGGGTCGCGAGCCGTACTACTACGCGCTGTTCGACATGCCCAGCCATCTGCTGCCTGCGCAGGTCTACAGCTATACCCAGTTCCTCGCCAACTACAAGCAGGATCCGGACGCGCTCACCGGCCGCAAGCCGCGCTGAAAACGCCACATTCTGATTTGCGCTGCACTGCGGGAATCCACATTGTGTGGGCTACATTGGGCAAGTACAATCGTTTGAGTCATCCGGCATGCATGACGTCAGAGCATGCGCCGGTGCAATCTCCCTGATGCATGCATGGCAGTGCTGCGGCATCATGGCGATGCCAGTGCGTCGGCAGGCAATCTACGGTACGGCGCTCCGAAGTATTACTGTGCGGGATTCTCCTTGAGAGACGATTTGGGATGCAGCAGCGGGCCGCGCGCCAAACCAGCGCGTGTCGCGGATGTCAGGGGAGTGCATCGTTCCAGTCTGTTTGCGGTCGCACGATTCCCGTTGCCACGCTGTTGATCTGCAGGTTGCGCAAGCCTGATCGCTTTCGCAATGGCAGGTCGCCATCTCTGATCTTCTCGAAGCGGGTTTGGGCGAGAGACGCCCCGGGCCGACGCGCGGTAAGCGCGGCCAGCGGACGGCTTCAAGCACGCTTTCACGACTGATGCGACGGCATGCCCGGCGGTCTCTCGCTGCGGTGGTGCTGTGTTCGTTGTGCCCGACATTGCAGTACGGGCCCGGACGCGCGGTGGTTGGAGTGAGCGTCCCGCTTGGCAGACGTTTTCCCTGAAGTCTCCGGCAAATTCGCACCGTGTACTCACCCAACCAAATCGATCCGGCAGTCAGCTTCCGCAACTCCCAGGGTCAGCAGGTCCGCGGCACCATCATCACGCTGCAGCGGCGCGCCCTGGTGATGGAGATCTACAACCCGTACTCGATCGTGCAGGTGAGCGAGGTCCTCTCCGACCTGGCGATCAAGATCGGTACGCGTCAGGTCTACCTCGGCAAGGCGGTGGTGATCAGCCTGGTCAACACCGGCCTGACCGCTGTCGTCTCGCTCACGCTGATCGACGAATGGCGCGAGCTGTCGGAAGTGGCCGACACGCCCGCCTCCGTCGGCGAGGAAGCGCGAACGTTCGTGCGGGATTGGCAGGAACGCTTCCGCATCCGGCGCGAATACCAGCTCGTCATCAATGAAATGCGCGCCTTCCTGGCGGAGGTCTCGCGCTGGGTCGAGCAGGTCGACTTGTCCAAGACCTTGCCGCGCGAAGACAGCAAGCTGCGCCCCGATGTCTTCATGGAACTGGCGGAGCCCGTCATGCTGCGGGTCAAGCACTACCTGGACATTCTGGAGGCGGAGGCCGCCGACATTGAAGCCAGCCTGGCACCGTCCCACCGCGCCTTCGCGCAGACCGCACTGCATCCGCTGCTGCTGCGCTCGCCGTTCGTGCACCGTACCTTCACCAAGCCGCTGGGCTACGCCGGTGACTATGAAATGGTCAACCAGATTCTGGGGGACCCCCAGGATGGCCCGAGCACCTATTTCCAGATCATCAATGTCACGTTCCTGAAAGCGCAGGTTGCGCAGGCACACAGAAACCGCATCGACATCCTGGTCGATTTCCTCAAGAAGCTGGCGATTCAGGCCAAGGCTGAAGGACGACCCTACCGTGTCATGAATCTCGGTTGTGGCCCGGCGGTGGAAATCCAGCGCTTCCTGCGTGAGTTCGAAGAACCGCATCTGCTCGAGTTCGAGTTGATCGACTTCAGCCAGGAGACATTGGACTACGCAAAGGCCCGACTGACCGAAGCGGCCCGGCAGGGAAGCACCACGCTGCAGGCGGAATTCGTTCACCAATCGGTGCATGAACTCATCAAGCGCCCCGCGCGCAGGGCTGAAGAAGTGCGCGACTGCGATGCCGTCTATTGTGCAGGGCTGTTCGACTACATCTCAGACAAGGTCTGCAATCGATTGCTGACGTACTTCACCACACGCTCGCGCCCGGGCGGACGCATCCTGGCCACCAACGTGCACTCGAACAACCCGGAGCGGCTCTTCACCATGGAGCATCTGCTCGAGTGGTATCTGATCTATCGGGACGAGCAGCAACTCGCAGCCACCTTCCCTGAGGAAGCGTGCCGCGATATCAAGGCCTACGTCGACGCCACCGGCGTCAACGTGTTCAGCGAGGCAACGGTGATCTAGATGGCCGAGAGCGCAAGTGATCCTCTGAAGAGTGCGTTCTACCGCAGCGAGCGCGAAGGCTTCCGGCTGTCGTTCAGCCGGACCACGGCACTTGTCGGTATCGTCCTGGTGCTGATGGGAAGCGGCCTGGACTACAACACCTACCCCGGCGAGCTCAAGCCGTTCTTCTACGCACGCGTCTTTGTTTCGCTGCTGATTTTTTTCGTCTACCTGATCCTGCCAACGCGCTGGGGCCGGCAGCGGCTGTCGTATCTGACCCTGCTCTGGCTGTGTTTCCCGCAGATCATGATTGCGTGGATGATTTCCGCCACGCAGGGCGCACAGTCGATCTACGCAACCGGCCTGCACCTGGCCGTGTTTGCGGCGGGCAGCGTGCTGCCGTTCAATACCAAGCAGACCATCGGCTTCGGGCTGATCACCTATTCGCTGTACTTCCTGGCGTGCCTGACGCACGATCCGGCCAGCGTGACCGGCAGTACGTTCTTCGTGAACTCGCAGTTCCTGATCTTCACGTCGACGTTGGGCGTCTTCTGCACCTACTTCAACGAAAGCAGCCGATTCCAACTCTTCAAGCTGAAAGAGGAAGTTGCCGACAAGAACCTGCAGCTTGAATCCACCAATACCAACCTGGTGGAGATCAAGGGCCAGCTTTTGCAGCAGGAGAAGATGGCCGCCATCGGCACGCTGTCGGCGGGCTTGCTGCATGAGATCAACAACCCGGTCAACTTCTGCCTGATGGCGGTGGCCGTGGCGCAGGAAGACCCGGCTGCCAAAGACAGCCCCATGCTGCTCGAATGCCTGGCCGACGCCAAGGAAGGCATGCAGCGCGTGCAGCACATCGTGTCGGACCTGAAGACCTTCGCCTATCGCAGCCCTGAGAAAGGCGAGGCCGATGCCCCCTTCCTGGTGGAGAAAGCCATCGATTCGGCCGTCCGCCTGACGAGCCACGAACTGCGCGGTGTGAACGTCGAACGCAAGCTACCGCCCGACACGCTGGTGCGCGGCGACGAAGCGGCCATCATCGGTGTGCTCATCAACCTGCTGTCGAACGCGGCGCTGGCCATGCAGAAGGTGCAGCGCGAGAGCCCGCGCATCGAGATCGCCGCCGAGTGGATCGACAGTCGGCTGCACGTGGTCGTGACCGACAACGGCCCGGGCATTTCCGAGAAGAATCTCTCGCGCGTGTTCGAGCCGTTCTTCACCACGCGCGATGTCGGCAAGGGCCTGGGACTCGGCCTGTCGATCAGCTACAGCGTGATCCAACGCCATGGCGGCACGCTTGCCGTGACGAGCCAGGAAGGCGAGTGGGCACGCTTCACGTTCGATCTGCCGCGCTCGGAGTAGGACGCATCATGGACATCACGCCGGACACCGTCACCATCCTCTACGTCGACGACGAGCTGCAGGCCTGCAAGTGGTTCGCGCGCACGATCGGCGACGGCTACGAGGTGCTGACGGCCAACAGCGTAGAGGAAGCCAAGACCGTGCTGCACGACGCGCACGAGCGCATCAGCGTGGTGCTGACGGACTTCCGCATGCCCGGCGGCAACGGCACGGAGCTGCTGCGCTTCATTGATGCGGAGTACGGCGACATCGCCACCATCCTCGTCACCGCGTATGCCGACAAGGATCTGCTGATCCAGGCGGTCAACACAGGTCGCGTGTTCAAGATTCTGGAGAAGCCCTACAAGCCGGAAGACGTGCGGCGCTCGCTGCAGGAAGCGCTGGCGCTGCGCCAGGACCGCCTGCTGCGCACGCAGCGCCTGATGGCAATCGACGAGACACTCGCCTTTCTCGCGCACGAACTGAACACACCGCTGGCAGCCATCTCCAACTTTGCGCGTGGCATTCGCATGCGCGTGGACCAGACCGAGTTCGTGCCGGAAGCCTTGCCGGAAATCGGCCGTGCGGCTGACCGCGTGCAGGACAACGCGCGCTATTGCCTGTCGGTGATCGCCTCGTTCCTGAATTCAGTGCGCAACACCTACGGCAAGCCCGGCACGGCGGCCACACCCAACAGCGCCAGCGGGTTGATCCGCTCGCTGTTTGACACATACCCGTTCACCAGCGCGCAGCGTGAATGGGTGTCGTACCGCGTAGAGCAGGATTTCCCGATCGCCACGCTGCCCAACTGCGTGATGCTGGTGCTGTCGTCGCTGACGAGCAATGCGCTGCACGCGCTGCGGCGCACGCCGTTGCCGCGCCTTGAGATCGTCGCCAGCAACGCGCCGGAAGCCAGTGGCATCCGCCACATGATCCGCATTGAAGACAACGGCCCCGGCATCGCCCCGGATGTCCTCAAGCGGCTGACCATCGACCCTGTGACGACGCGCGCCGAAGAAGGCGGCAACGGCATGGGCATGATTTTTTGTACGCGGATCATGCAATCGTTCGGGGGAGCGATTGCGATTGACTCCGCACCCAGCGCAGGCACGCGCGTGACTCTGACGTTCCCATGACCCCATCAACAAGACGAACCACGCTGCACCTGATCCGCGTATTGACTGCATTTGCTATGAGGAGTGATGGATGACCAATCCCGGGGGCCACACGCCCACAACCCCGCCCAAGATCCTGTACGTGGACGACGAGACATTGGCGCTGACTTACTTCGGCCGTGCCATCGGTTCACTGGCGCCGGTCGTCACCGCCACCTCGGTTGAAGAAGGCAAGCGCATGCTTGACCAGCACGCCGCCACGCTGGGCGTGCTCGTGTCGGACCAGCGCATGCCCGGTGAGCTCGGTAACGAACTGCTGCGCTATGCGCGCGAGCGCTATCCGCACCTGGTGCGCATCCTGACCACGGCGTACTCGGAAATCGAGGACACGGTGGAAGCCGTCAACCAAGGGCAGATCCATCGTTACATCAAGAAGCCGTGGGACATCACCGCACTGCGCGTGGAACTGAAGCAGGCGCTGGAATTTTCCGACCTGCGCCGCGAGCGTGATGCCCTGCTGCGCGAGAAGATGACCGTGCGCCAGAGCCAGACGCTCACGCATCGCATCGGCGCGCTGCAGACGCTGTATCTGGCAGTGTCCGGGCTGCCGTCGTTCAGCGCTGTCAACGATTACCTGCACGCAGCGGCGGCCGTCGGGCTGCACGCCATGGAGCAACCAGATTGGGCAGTGAAGGATTACACCGAACTCGTCAGCGAAGAAAGCCTGCGCACCGGTGAGCTGAGCCACGCAGTGCGGCAGATTTATCAAGACCTGTCGTCACGATTCGACAGCACACCTGCCACGCAGGCATTGGACGTGTTGACCGAAATGCTGCAAGGCAAGGTCTCGCCGGCTGGCGGTGATGCGGCAGCCGTGATCGACCTCACTACGCTGACGGAATTTCTGGAGACCGCGTCAACGCACAAGGTGTCGGAAGCGCATGCCAAGTGGCTGGCCTTCCTGCTGTGGCTTGACGGCAAGGGCTGGTCGATCAAGGCCGAGCGCGACGGCGCGACCGTCAAGCTACGCTTGGTTGATCACCTGACGCAACTCACGCCAGACCAGTTGGCGGGTTGGATGGAGCACTTCCAGGAGAATCAGCAGGCCGCCTGATTCTGCCAGGCGGCCTTTCGCACAACGCCGATGCTTATGCGTCGGCGTTGTCGTTTTCTGAACCCGAAGCCGTATCGCGGGCCGGGCGATCGCGCATCCCCCCCTTCACCATATCGAAGCGGAACAGGCGGCATTCGATGTTGCCGTTATAGAGCGGCGTGCGCTGCGATTCTTTCAGCCGCATGCGGCGCGGCATCGAAAGATCGCCGGTAAAGACGAACGCCTTCCAACCGGAGAACTCACGCTTGAGCGTACCCGCAAAGGCCTGGGCGAATTCGTTGGCGGCGGCCTCTTCCACCGGATCAACCGGCGGTGGCGGCTCGGGCTGGCGATGCTCGCGCATCGGGCGGCGTGCATCGTCGCGCGGGGCACCCATCGCACGGCTGGCGCGCTCGAACACAGTGCCGTCATCCTCTCCTTCGCCTTCCGGTCGGCGGCGGCGCGAACCTTGGGCACCACGCACGGCGATACGCTCACCGTACGGCGGGTTCATCAGCAACACGCCGGCGGCCTCAAACGGCGGCTTGCCGAAGCGCGCATCGACCTGCTTGAGCAGCGGCTCGCCGGGCAGACCGGCACGCTGCCAGTTGGCCTTGGCATAAGCCAGCATGTCGGTGGAAATATCAGCACCGGCCACCAGCGGCGGCGCCCGTCGCATGGACGCAGCTGCCGCATCGGCAGCCGCCTCGCGCAGGCGCTTGAAGCATTTGGCGTCGTGGTCAATCAACCACTCGCACGCGAAGGCACGCTTGCTGCCGGGTGCAATACCCAAGGCACGCTGCGCAGCTTCGACAAGGAACGTGCCGCTGCCGCACATCGGGTCGTAGAACGGTTCTCCCTTCGCGCCCGTCCAGCCGGTCAGGCGAAGAATGCCCGCCGCGAGGTTTTCCTTCAGCGGCGCCTCGCCCTTCTCCTCGCGCCAGCCGCGCTTGAAGAGCGGCTCGCCGGTCGTGTCGAGGTAGATCGTGCAATCGGTCTCGGTCAGGTACGCGTAGATGCGCACGTCGGGTGAGACGGTGTCGACGCTGGGCCGCGCGCCCATGCGCTGGCGGAAGCGATCACAGACACCGTCCTTGACGCGCAGACCGACGAACTTGAGGCTCTGCAGCGGCGATTTGTGCGCGGTCACATCCACGCGAATCATCTCGTCCGGCGTGAAATAGTCTTCCCAGCGCTGCGCGGCAGCCAGCGCGTAGATGTCGTCTTCCGAGCGATACCCGCGCGAGGCCAATCGCATCAGCACGCGGCTGGCGATGCGGCTGTGCAGGTTGACGGCATACGCCGCGCCCTGCGTGCCAAAGAAATGCACGCCGCCTGGCACGGTACGGCCGACCTCAAACGCGGCCAGCTCATCCACCTCGGGGCGGATCGAGATTTCGGCCAGTTCATCGGCCAGCGCTTGTTCCAGCCCGCGGGGGCACGGCGCGAAGTATGCAGTTGCCATCAGAAAACCAAGAAAATCAGAACGGCTTCACGACCACCAGGATCGTAATCGCCAACAACAACAGCACCGGCAGTTCATTGAACCAGCGGTAGAAGGTGTGCGAGCGCTTGTTGGCACCCGCCTCGAATTTGCGCAGCAGCACGCCGCAGCCATGGTGGTAACCGATCGTCACCAGCACGAGTGCAAGCTTGGCGTGCATCCAGCCATTGGGCGGCGTCAGGCCGATGCGGTAGCCGAAGAGCAGCCACAGGCCGAGCAGGATCGCAACGATCGCCAGCATGGTCGTGAAGCGGAACAGCTTGCGCGCCATGATCAGCAGTCGCGTGATGGCTGCGCGTTCGGTTTCCATCGCCAGATTGACGAAGATGCGCGGCAGATAGAACAGCCCGGCAAACCAAGACGCGATAAAGACGATGTGAAAGGCTTTGACCCAGAGCATGTGTTGTTCTCGTTAGAAGCAATGCGCGCCGCTCGTGGCGGCGCGCATGTCGCGTCAGATCAGGTACGAATCTCGCCGTGTCCGAACACGACGTACTTCAGCGAGGTCAGTCCCTCCAGCCCGACCGGCCCACGCGCATGCAGCTTGTCATTGGAGATACCGATCTCGGCGCCCAGGCCGTACTCGAAGCCGTCGGCAAAGCGCGTGGAGGCGTTGATCATCACGCTGGCCGAATCGACCTCGCGCAGGAAGCGCATGCCGGTCGAGTAGTTCTCGGTGATGATCGAATCGGTGTGCGCCGAGCCGTAGGTGTTGATGTGCTCGATGGCGGCATCCAGGCCGTCGACGGTGCGGATCGACAGGATCGGCGCGAGGTATTCGGTATGCCAGTCGGCTTCGACGGCATCTTTCAGATTGCCGAAGCCGGCGGCTTCCAGCGTGGCGCGCGTGGCCGGGCAGACGCGCAGCTCAACCCCCTTATCCTGGTAGATCTTCACCAGCGGCGGCAGCGCGCGCGCGGCGATGTCACGCGACACGAGCAGCGTTTCCATCGTGTTGCACGGTGCGTAGCGCTGCGTCTTGGCGTTGTCGCACACGCGCACGGCCTTCTCGATGTCGGCATCGGCGTCGATGTAGACGTGGCAGATGCCGTCCAGGTGCTTGATCATCGGCACGCGCGCTTCTTCCATCAGGCGCGCGATCAGGCTCTTGCCGCCGCGCGGCACGATCACGTCGACGTACTCCGTCATGGTGATGAGCTTGCCGACGGCAGCGCGGTCCGTGGTCGCCACCACCTGCACGGCGTTGGCCGGCAGACCGGCATCCGCCAGCCCTTCTTCGATCAGCGCAGCCAGTGCGCCGTTCGACTCAATCGCTTCCGAACCGCCACGCAGGATGGTCGCATTGCCCGACTTGATGCACAGCGCCGCCGCATCCACCGTCACGTTCGGACGCGACTCATAGATGATGCCAATCACGCCCAGCGGCACGCGCATCTGGCCGACCTGGATGCCGGTCGGGCGGAACTTCATGTTGCTGATCTCGCCGATCGGGTCCGCCAGCGCGGCGATCTGCTCTAGGCCGGCAGCCACCGTGTCGATGGCGCGGTCGGTGAGCGTGAGGCGGTCGATGAAGGCGGCGTCCTGGCCGTTGGCGCGGGCGCGCTCGACGTCGCGGGCGTTGATCTCTTTCAGCTTGGCAGCGTCACGGCGGATGGCGGCGGCGATGTGCAGCAGCGCGCGATTTTTCTGCGCGGTGCCGGCGCGGGCCATGCCACGCGAGGCGGCGCGCGCCTGACGGCCAATGAGGGCCATGTATTCGTTCACGTCGAGCTGCTTCATGATGATCGCGGCCGGCAATGTGCCGGCGAATTCAATGTGAGGACAAGAAGGTGATGCGCTGGACTATGCCGGAACGGGAAGACTGCCCGGCCGCGCAATGCGCATCGCCAGTTGCAGCAGGCCATCCCACGGCTCGGCCGGCAGCGACGGTTCACGCAAGCCCTTGACTTGCCGATCCAGCTTGGCGGCCATGGAAAGCGCGCCCTCGAGTTCGCGCTGGGACAGCCGTTGCGCCGCCTGCGGCACCAACCGTTCCCGCGGGCCCCAGACCCGCAGTTCACGCAGCATCGAGGCCACCGGCTTGCCTTGGGCTGCGCCCGAGGCGATTTTTGATAATACGCGAATTTCTTCGGTCAACGTCCAGAGCACCAGCACCGTGGCCTCGCCCTCGCCGCGCAGGCCTTCGAGCATGCGCACCAAGCGCGGCACGTCACCGGCCAGCATCGCTTCGGACAGCTTGAACACGTCGTAGCGCGCCACGTTGAGCACCGCATCGTGCACATCGTCGAACGTCAGCACACCCGGCGGATGCAGCAAAGCGAGCTTCTGGATTTCCTGGTGCGCAGCCAGCAGGTTGCCTTCCACGCGGTCGGCGATGAACTGCAGGGCACGTCGACCGGGTTCGCCGGGCTCCACGCGTTGCTGCTGGCGCGCCAGACGCTCGCCGATCCAGCCGGGCAGCTTGGTGCGGTCCACAGTGTCGACCTTGATCGACACGCCCGCGCCTTCCAGCGCCGCGAACCACGCCGACTTGGCGGTCGCAAAGTCCAGGCGCGGCAGCGTGATCAGCGTGATGGTGTCGGTGGCCGGACCAGACGGTGTACCCGCCGCCAACGCGCGCAATGCCTCGCCGCCATCCTTGCCGGGCTTGCCGGACGGAATGCGCAATTCGACGATCTTGCGATCGCCGAACAGCGACATCGACTGCTGCGCCTCAGTCACGCGCGACCAGGAAAAGCCGCGCTCGACGCTCATCACCTCGCGCTCGGAGAAGCCTTGCGCCCGGGCGGCCTGACGCAGCGCATCGACGGCTTCCAGCACGAGCAAGTGCTCGTCACCGTGCACCACATACAGCGGCGCCAAGCCCTTGGTACTGGCCTGTTTGAGGTGCCCTTCGAGCGCGTCGAGCCGCAGTTGCATGGCCAGCTTGTGCTTACGACGGCAGCTTCACGGCAGCCAGACGCCGCACGAGCTGGTTGATCGTATCGCCCTGCATGTCGCGGTAGAGCGCCGCTTCTTCGTAGTCTTTGGCCAGCACCTGCGTCTCGTTGTACGACAGGTCGCGGAACTGCGTGATCTCCGACGGCTGGATCAGCAGGTTGTCTTTCGCATCGCGCAGCTGGAAGCGGAAGCGATACGTGATGCGGTACTCGCGCACCACGCCCTGCGGCGTGAGCGACGAAATCGTCTTCACGCGGTCTTCGGCCAGCACGTCGAGCAGCGCGTCGGCATCTTTCTTGTCCGACACGATGACGGTGTCGGAGCCGTTGTCGATCAGCCGGCGCAGCTGCGCGCGCATCAGCGAGTTTTGCGGCAGGTTGATGTATAGCCGCTTGAAAGCGAAGTCATTGTTGCCGCGCAGATGGAAGCCGCAAGCGGACAGCACCGGCAAAGCGGCAGCCAGGACGACGATCGAGCGACCAAAGCGACGACGGGACAACGACATAACCATACGTTCCTTGAGTGGGATGGCCGGTCAGGCCACCACGTTCACCAGACGGCCGGGCACCACGATGATCTTCTTGGGCGGCTTGCCTTCAGCAAATTTCTGGACGGCTTCGTCCTTGGCGGCAATCGCCTCGATGGCAGCGCGGTCGGCATCGGCCGGCACCACGATGCTGCCGCGCACCTTGCCGTTGACCTGCAGCACGAGTTCGATCTCGCTCTGCACCAGCGCGCTTTCGTCGACCTGCGGCCACGGGGCGTCGAGCAAGTCGCCGTACGCGCCGGCGTAGCCGAGCTCCGTCCACAGCACGTGCGTGATGTGCGGCACCACCGGGTACAGCACGCGCAGCAGGATACCGAGGCCTTCGCGGCGCGCATCGGCACCGGCGTCCTTGGCGCCTTCCAGCGCGTTGAGCATCTTCATCGTCGCCGAGACAACGGTGTTGTACTGCAGGCGCTCGTAGTCGTAGTTGGCTTGTTTGAGCACGGTGTACAGCTCACGGCGCAGCGCGCGGTCGGCATCGGTCGCACCAGCGACAACGCCATTGCCGTGGCCAGCGCGGATCGCATCACCATGCGCCACGCCGAAGTTCCACAGGCGACGCAGGAAGCGCGAGGCGCCTTCCACGCCGGCATCGTTCCACTCGAGCTGCTGCTCGGGCGGTGCAGCGAACATCGTGAACAGGCGCGCGGTGTCGGCGCCGTGCTGGTCGATCAGCGCTTGCGGGTCGATGCCGTTGTTCTTCGACTTCGACATCTTCTCCACACCGCCAATCACCACCGGCTGGCCGTCGGCCTTGAGCGTGGCGCCCACTGGGCGGCCGCGTTCGTCGGTCTGCACGTCCACATCGGCCGGGTTGATCCACTGCTTCTTGCCGGACGCGTCTTCACGGTAGTACGTCTCGTTGAGCACCATGCCCTGCGTGAGCAGGTTGGTGAACGGCTCGTCGAACTTGACAAGGCCCAGGTCACGCATGACCTTGGTCCAGAAGCGCGCGTACAGCAGGTGCAGGATCGCGTGTTCGATGCCGCCGATGTACTGGTCCATCGGCATCCAGTAATCGTTGCGGGCGTCGACCATCGTGGCGCCGTCCGGGCACGTGTAGCGCATGTAGTACCAGCACGAATCGATGAAGGTATCCATCGTGTCGGTCTCGCGGCGCGCGGGCTTGCCGCACGACGGGCACGTGCATTCCAGGAAGCGCGGGTCCTTGTTGAGCGGGTTGCCCGTGCCGTCCGGCACGAGGTCTTCGGGCAGGCGCACCGGCAGGTCTTGCTCGGGCACCGGCACCACGCCGCAGCTGTCGCAGTGGATCAGCGGGATCGGCGTGCCCCAGTAGCGCTGGCGGCTGATACCCCAGTCGCGCAGGCGCCAGGTGGTTTTCTTCTCGCCGAGGCCCTTGGCGGCCAGGTCAGCGGCCACGGCATCGACGGCTTGCTTGTAGTTCAGGCCATCGTACTTGCCGCTGTGGACCAGCACGCCGTGTTCCTTGTCACCGTACCACTCGGCCCAGGTGGTCGTGTCGTAGGGCTGGCCCTTCACATCCACGACTTGCTTGATCGGCAGGTTGTACTTGTTGGCGAAAGCGAAGTCGCGTTCGTCGTGCGACGGCACGCCCATCACGGCGCCGTCGCCGTAGGTCATCAGCACATAGTTGCCGACCCACACCGGCACGGATTCGCCCGTGAGCGGGTGCGTGACCGTCAGGCCCGTCGGCATGCCCCTCTTTTCCATGGTCGCCATGTCGGCTTCCATCACGCTGCCGTGCTTGCATTCGTCGATGAACGCGGCGAGTGCGGGGTTGGTCTGCGCGGCGTGCGTGGCGATCGGGTGCTCGGCGGCCACGGCGCAGAAGGTGACGCCCATGATGGTGTCGGCGTGCGTGGTGAAGACGTACAGCTTGCCGTCGTTGATCAGCTTGCCGTCATCGCCCGGGATGCTGTGCGGGAAGGCGAAACGTACGCCTTCGCTCTTGCCGATCCAGTTCTGCTGCATCAGCTTGACGCGCTCGGGCCAGCCCAGCGGGTTCAGGTCGGACAGCAGCTCCTCCGCATACTCGGTGATGCGCAGGTAGTACATCGGGATCTCGCGCTTTTCCACCACCGCGCCCGAGCGCCAGCCGCGCCCGTCGATCACCTGCTCGTTGGCGAGCACGGTCTGGTCGACCGGGTCCCAGTTGACGGTGCCGGTCTTGCGGTAGGCGATGCCCTTTTCGAGCATCTTCAGGAACAGCCACTGGTTCCAGCGGTAGTAGTCCGGGTTGCAGGTAGCAACCTCGCGCGACCAATCGATCGCCAGGCCCATCGACTGCATCTGCTTCTTCATGTAAGCGATGTTGTCGTAGGTCCAGGCGGCCGGGGCCACGCCATTGTTGAGCGCTGCGTTTTCCGCCGGCATGCCGAAGGCGTCCCAGCCCATCGGCATCAGCACGTTGTACCCCTTCATGCGCAGCTGACGCGTCATCACGTCATTGATCGTGTAGTTGCGCACGTGGCCCATGTGCAGCTTGCCCGACGGATACGGCAGCATCGAGCAGGCGTAGAACTTGGGCTTGTCCGAGCCGTCAGCGGCGCGCGCGTGTTCGGTCACGCGGTAGGCGTCTTTGGCCTGCCAGTGTTGCTGGGCCTGCTGTTCAACGTCGGACGGGGAGTATTTGTCTTGCATGGCGATGGGTCGCCCAGGGAGCCCCGGGCGATTGCAGCCTCGCGCAGCGCGCGTGGCCAGAGTGAATGACGGAAAAGGCCCGATTATACCGTCGCCACCCACCCTATCCGGGCGATGGCGACACTGCGGAAAGGGCGCCAGACAGGCCTGCCGACGCCCGTTCTTGCCCGCCTGACTTACAGGCCGAGCACGTCGTTCATGTCGTACAGGCCCTTCTTGCCGGCCAGGAACACGGCGGCACGCACAGCGCCTTCGGCATACGACTGGCGCGTGTTGGAGCGGTGCGTGATCTCGATGCGCTCGCCTTCGCCGGCAAACAGCACCGTGTGGTCACCCACGATGTCGCCGCCGCGGACGGTGGCAAAGCCGATAGTGCCGAGCTCGCGCGGGCCGGTTTCACCTTCACGTGCGTACACCGCACGGTCCGCCAGCTTTGTGCCCTGTGCCTCGGCCACGATCTCGCCCAGCTTGAGTGCGGTGCCCGACGGCGCATCGACCTTGTGCTTGTGGTGCGCTTCAATGATCTCGACGTCATAGCCTTGCGCCAGGATCTTGGCGGCCAACTCGATCAGCTTGAAGGTCGCATTCACGCCCACGCTCATGTTGGGCGCCCAGACCACGCCGATCGATTCGCCGTAGGTCTTGAAGCTGGCCTTCTGCTCGGCCGTGAAACCCGTCGTACCGATCACCACGCCCGTACCCAGCTCACGCGCGATGTTCAAGTGATTGAGCGTCGCGTCCGGGCGCGTGAAGTCGATCAGCACGTCGGCTTGCGACAGCCCTGCGCGCACGTCATCCGTTACGATCACGCCCGTGGTTTTGCCCAGCTTGGCGCCTGCATCCTGGCCTACGGCTTCGCTGCCGGGACGGTCCAGTGCCGCAGCCAGCGTCGCACCCGGGGTACGCAATACGGTGTCGATCAGCATCTGGCCCATGCGGCCCGAGGCGCCTGCAATCGCGATTTTCATGTCAGTCAGCGCGGAAAAGTACGAATAAAAAAACGGTCTGTACAACGGACAAGCGGCGGAACCAGTCCGCCGCTCGCTTGAAGATGGGTTGCCGGTTTGGCTAATCCGCCCCTCGGCGCGTCACTGCGGCTGGGTGGCCGGCGGCGGAACGGCGGCGTCACTGCCACCACCACCGGTGCGGCGCTCCGGTAGCGTCACGTCCACGGTGTTTTTGGCACCGGTGGTCGACTGCACACGGTCGCTCACTTCAGCCGACGGAATCGACGGCGCGCGTGCTGCCGGCGCGGCACCCGCAGCCGCGGCGGCCTCAGCGGCCTCCTTCTTCGGGCGTTTGATGCCATCGATCTCGGCAATCAGCTCGGTCTCGGACGGCAGATCATCCGCGCCCACCCACTTGGCCAGACGATCGCCGTCAAACCACAGCGTCAGCTTGCGTTCCTGCACGACGTTCGTGTTGCCGCGCTTGAACGAGAAGACGTAGTCCCAGCGGTTGGCGTGAAACATGTCGGTCAGCAGCGGCGTGCCGAGCACGAAGCGCACCTGATCGCGCGTCATGCCTTCCTTGAGCTGCGCTGCCTGCTCGCGCGAGACGAAGTTGCCCTGCACGATATCGATGCGATACGGCGTGATGGCATTGGCGATCTTGCGCGTGGTGCTGTCGTAGGTACCGCATCCAGCCAGCAACGCCGATGCAGCAAGCATGGTGCCCAGTACGAGGCCGCCGCGACGGGCAGCGATGGTGGCAAAACGGACAGGACTGCGCGCAACGGAAAAGGTCATGAGCGATCGGCCTTGAAACGGTCCCGGGACGGGCCCGGTACGTGAGGGATGGCGACGGCCCAGGCACATCTCATATGCCCGTTCAGCCTGTCCAATAGGACTTTTGCCGCCAAAACCCTTATGATTGAAATATCCGAACATTGTACTCTAGGGAGCCAGGCGCATGCCGAGTCCTGCAGACCTCAAGAACATCGGTCTGAAAGCCACGGTGCCGCGGTTGAAGATCCTCGAGATCTTTCAGACCAGCGAAGAGCGCCACATGAGCGCTGAAGACGTGTACCGCATCCTGCTCGCCGAGCACATGGATATTGGCCTAGCCACGGTCTACCGTGTGCTGACCCAATTCGAGCAGGCCGGGCTGCTGTCGCGTAACAACTTCGAATCCGGCAAGGCCATCTACGAGCTCAACGAGGGCAAGCACCACGATCACCTCGTGTGCCTAGACTGCGGCCGTGTGGAAGAATTCTTTGACGCCGAGATCGAGCAGCGCCAGCAAAGCATCGCCCGTGCGCGCGGCTTTGCGCTGCAGGAGCATGCACTGTCGCTCTACGGCAACTGCACGAAAGAGCCCTGCCCACATCGCCCCAAACGCTGAATCGCGCTGAAGCGCCACCCACAAAAGAGAACGGCCGCATCGTCTGCGGCCGTTTTTCATTGGGACGGGAGCACAGCAGGCGTCAGACGGACAGCCGCGTCTCGCCCTCCTTTTCTGCATCGCCCTTGCCGCTCTTGCCCGACTCATCGGCCTGCAGCGGCGAGTGCGCCGGCGCGCCCAATGCCTGACCGGTGTATTCGGCCACCACCTGTTTGAACAGGTGACGCGCCCACACCAGCATCGGATGCGTGTTGCGGCTGCGGTGCCACAGCATGTTCAGACCCAGCACGGTTTCAAGCTCGGACGGCAGCGGGAAGGCGTTCAGGTTGTACGCATCGCACACCAGATCCTTCATCAGCGAATTGACCGTGAAGATCATGTCGGTCTGGCTCGCCACCTCGGCCTGGGTGCGCCAGCCGTGCACGGTCATGGTGGAGTTGCGCTTCAGGCCGCGCTGCTGCAGTGCGTAGTCCAGCGGAATAAGCGACGGTGCCACGCGGTTGCCCGGGCTGCCCTGTGCGATGAAGATGTGCTCGCACTCGAGGTACTGCTCGAGCGTGCAGCGCTCGGCGAGGATCGGGTGGTCCTTGCGTGCGCAGACCCACATGTTGAAGGAGGTCACGACCTCTTCCATGATCTCCGGATGCCGCGTGGGGAACGGCGAGAACGCCAGGTCCAGCTCGTTGGCACGCATGGCGGCCACGTCGGCTTCCCACGAGGACGATTCGGTCAGACGCACCTGCAGGCCCGGTGCCAGGCGCTTGATGCGCAGCAGGAAGCGATCGAACAATGCATCACCCAACGTACCGGCAAAGCTGACGTTGAACGCACCGGTGGCCTCTGCCGGATCGAACGTGGCGATATCGCCTTCGTTGATGGCCGCCCACAGGTCGAGCATCTCGCGCACCTTGGGGCCGAGTTCGAGCGCCTTGGGCGTTGGCGTCAGGCCATGCGGGACGCGAATAAAGAGAGGATCGTCGAAGATCTCGCGCAGACGGCCCAGCGAATGCGACACCGCGGGCGCGGTCATGTGCATCTTTTCAGCCACGTATGTGGCGTTCCGCTTGCTGAGCAGCTCGACAAAAATCACCAACAGCTTGGTATCGACGTTGACCATGGGATGCCTTGGCTCAGACACGTTGGAAAGCTGAAATGGCAAACGTTGCAAGAGCAACGGCCAGATGGGCCGCAAATAGCCGCCACATCACAATGTAGTATTTGTTCAGTGTACGGAACACGTCTCAATTTTCAAAGCGAATTCCAGTGGCCCGCACCCTAAATTTGCTTCTGCGCAAACGTTTTCGTTTCGCACTATAACAAAGGCGGCAGACAGGTTCGAAAGCCCATCATGCCGCCTTTGCATGAAGCACCAGCCAGATTAACTGGCCTGCATCATGAACACGTCTGTGGCACGTTTCCTGTGCCACAAAGTGCGGATTACTTGGCCACCACGCGCGCCATTTCCAGGCACTTGTTCGAATAACCCCACTCGTTGTCGTACCAGCTCACGACCTTGATGAAGGTGCCGTCCAGCGCGATACCGGCTTCAGCGTCGAAAATCGAAGTGCGCGCATCGCCGCGGAAATCGGTGGCCACAACCTTGTCTTCCGTGTAGCCCAGCACGCCCTTCAGTGCGCCCTGGCTCTGTGCCTTCATTTCGGCGCAGATTTCAGCGTACGTGGCAGCGCTTTCCAGTTCGACGGTCAGGTCGACCACCGACACGTCGGAGGTCGGCACGCGGAACGACATGCCGGTCAGCTTCTTGTTGAGCTGCGGGATCACCACGCCCACGGCCTTGGCAGCGCCAGTGCTCGACGGGATGATGTTTTCCAGGATGCCGCGGCCGCCGCGCCAGTCCTTGTTCGACGGGCCATCGACGGTCTTCTGCGTGGCGGTGGCAGCGTGCACGGTCGTCATCAGGCCGCGCTTGATGCCCCACTTGTCGTTCAGCACCTTGGCAACCGGTGCCAGGCAGTTGGTCGTGCACGAGGCGTTCGAGATGATCGCTTCGCCCTTGTACGACTCATGGTTCACGCCGAACACGAACATCGGGGTGTCGTCCTTGGACGGGGCCGACATGATCACCTTCTTGGCGCCCGCGTCGATGTGCTTCTGTGCGCCTTCCTTGGTCAGGAAGATGCCGGTCGACTCGATCACCACGTCGGCGCCGACTTCGCCCCACTTCAGCTCGGACGGGTCCTTCACGGCGGTCAGGCGGATCTTCTTGCCGTTGACGACGAGCGTGTTGCCGTCGACCGCGACTTCGCCGTCGAAGCGGCCGTGCACCGAGTCGTACTTGAGCATGTACGCCAGGTAGTCGGGCTCGAGCAGGTCGTTGATGGCAACGACTTCGACGTCCTTGAAGTTGGCGATGGCGGCGCGGAACACCATGCGTCCGATGCGGCCGAAGCCGTTGATGCCGATCTTGATGGTCATGGTCAGTCTCCTGATAGCAAAGATGAAATCGAAAGCAACGCGGCACCTCGTGGGTGCCGCATGCGCAAATTCAGTTAAGCAATGACACTCTTGGCGGTGTTCACCACGTTTTCGACGGTGAAGCCGAAGTGCTTGAACAGCACGCCCGCCGGGGCCGATTCACCGAACGTGTCGATGCCGACCACAGCCTGCACCTGGTACTTCCACCAGAAGTCCGTCACGCCCGCTTCCACGGCAATGCGCGGCACGCCATGCGGGAGCACGCTGGCCTTGTAAGCCGAGTCCTGCTTGTCGAACACGGTGGTCGCCGGTACCGACACCACGCGGGCGTGGATGCCCTCGGCAGCCAGTTGGTCAGCCGCGCCAACCGCCAGGCCGACTTCCGAACCCGTGGCGATGATGACCACGTCCGGCTTGCCGTTGGCCGCATCGCGCAGCACGTAGCCGCCGCGGGCAATGGCTTCGCGGGTGGCGGGGTTGCGTGCCTGGAACGGCAGGTTCTGGCGGCTGAAAATCAGGCAGCTCGGGCCGTTCTGGCGCTCGATGGCTGCGGCCCAGGCGACGGCGGTTTCGGTGGTGTCGGCGGTGCGCCAGACATCCATGTTCGGGATCAGACGCAGGCTGGCGACGTGCTCGATCGACTGGTGCGTCGGGCCGTCTTCGCCCAGGCCGATGGAGTCGTGCGTGAAGACGAAGATCGAGCGGATCTTCATCAGCGCGGCCATGCGCAGGGCGTTGCGGCTGTAGTCGGAGAACGTCAGGAACGTACCGCCGTACGGAATGTAGCCGCCATGCAGCGCGATGCCGTTCATGATGGCGCTCATGCCGAACTCGCGCACACCGTAGTTGATGTGGTTGCCCCAGGCATCCACACGCACGGCCTTGCTGCCGCTCCAGTTGGTCAGGTTCGAGCCGGTCAGGTCGGCCGAGCCGCCCAGCAGCTCGCCCAGCACCGGGCCGTAGGCTTCCAGCGTGTTTTGGCTGGCCTTGCGGGTGGCGATGGTTTCAGCCTTCAGCTCGCACTTCTCGATGAACTCTTCGACGGCCTTTTCGAAGCTGGCCGGCAGTTCACCGCGCATGCGGCGCTCGAATTGCTCGGCTTCGGCCGGGTGGCGCTCGGAGTACGCATCGAACAGTGCGTTCCAGGCCTTTTCCACGGCTTGGCCTTGGCCCTTGGCGTCCCATGCGTCGTACACGGCTTGCGGGACTTCGAACGGGGCGTGCGGCCAAGCCAGCGCTTCGCGCGCGGCAGCGATTTCCACGCCGCCCAGCGGGGCGCCGTGCACGTCGTGACCGCCTTCCTTGTTGGGCGCGCCCTTGCCGATCACGGTGCGGCAGCAGATCAGCGTCGGCTTGTTCGACTTCTTGGCTTCAGCGATGGCGGCGTCCACAGCGTCCACGTTGTGGCCGTCCACGGCGCGAATCACGTTCCAGCCGTAGGCTTCGAAGCGCTTCGGGGTGTCGTCGTTGAACCAGTGCACGACCTCGCCGTCGATCGAGATGCCGTTGTCATCCCACAGCGCGATCAGCTTGTTCAGGCCCAGCGTGCCGGCCAGCGAGCAGGCTTCGTGGCTGATGCCTTCCATCAGGCAGCCATCGCCCAGGAAGACGTAGGTGTGGTGGTTGACGATGTCAAAGCCGGGGCGGTTGAACTCCTGGCCCAGCAGGCGTTCAGCCAGCGCCATGCCGACGGCGTTGGTGATGCCCTGGCCCAGCGGGCCGGTCGTCGTCTCAACGCCAGGGGTGATGCCGTATTCCGGGTGGCCGGCGGTCTTGCTGTGCAGTTGGCGGAAGTTCTTCAGTTCCGACATCGGCAGGTCGTAGCCGGTCAGGTGCAGCAGCGCGTAGATCAGCATCGAGCCGTGGCCGTTGGACAGCACGAAGCGGTCGCGATCCGGCCAGCGCGGGTTCAGCGGGTTGTGGCGCAGGTGGCGGCTCCACAGTGCCACGGCGATGTCTGCCATGCCCATCGGCGCGCCGGGGTGACCAGAATTGGCCTGCTGGACGGCGTCCATGGCAAGCACGCGGATGGCGTTGGCCATCAGCTGAGTGGGCTGGGTGGTATTCGAGTGGAGTGCGGGGGCGGTCATGCGAACCTGCGGGCGGAGAGACGGTAGGCGGGAAAACCGCGATTTTACCAGACGGACATGCCCCCGCTGGGGTGATCGCGGTCAGAAAAACGGGGGACAGCGCCCCCTCCCGGCCCCCCTCGCCCGCCAGGCTTACCACTCCGCCACGGAACCGTCGGCGTGGCGCCACACGGGGTTGCGCCAGTCGGGGGCTTCCTTGCTGCGCTCGATGACCAGCGCTTCGTCAATGTCCACGCCCAGGCCCGGCAGGCGCGGCGGGCGGATATAGCCGCCTTCCAGCGCGAAATCGGCCTTGTTGCGCACGTAATCGAGCAATTCGGCACCCTTGTTGTAGTGGATGCCCATGCTCTGCTCCTGCAACGTGGCATTCCAGCTCACAAAATCGACGTGCAGGCAGGCGGCGAGCGCGATCGGCCCAAGCGGGCAATGCGGCGCCAACGCCACATCGTAGGCCTCCGCCATGGCGGCGATCTTCACGCATTCGGTAATGCCGCCCGCGTGCGACAGATCTGGCTGCAGGATCGACACCCCGCCTGCCTCCAGCACGCGCTTGAAGTCGAAGCGCGAGAACATGCGCTCGCCGGCGGCAATCGGCAGATGGGTCTGCGCGGCCAGACGGGCGTAGGTCTCAGCCTGTTCGGCCAGAACAGGCTCCTCAATAAAGAGCGGGCGATACGGCTCCAGCTCCTTGATCAGCACCTTGGCCATCGGCGCAGACACGCGGCCGTGGAAGTCGAGCCCGAACTCAACCGTGTTGCCGAACGCCGAGCGGATTTCCGCCACCTTCGCCACCGCCGCGTCCACCGCGCGGGAGGTGTCGATGATGCCCATCTCCTCGCAGCCGTTGAGCTTGAAGTGGTCGAAACCGCCGGCCTGCAGCGCTTTCATGCCGGCAATCACATCGGCCGGGCGATCGCCGCCGACCCAGCTATAGGTGCGCATCTTGTCGCGCACGAGGCCGCCGAGCAGTTCATACACTGGCACGCCCAGCACCTTGCCCTTGATGTCCCACAGCGCCTGGTCGATGCCGGCGATGGCACTCATCAGGATCGGCCCGCCGCGATAGAAACCGGCGCGGTACATGGTCTGCCAGAGATCGTTGATACGGCTTGGGTCCTGGCCGATGAGGTAGTCGGACAGCTCATGCACCGCCGCTTCCACCGTGCGCGCGCGGCCTTCGATGACGGGCTCGCCCCAGCCGGTGACGCCTTCGTCGGTTTCGACTTTCAGGAACATCCAGCGCGGCGGCAGGCGGTAGGTGGTCAGGCGGGTGATTTTCATGGGTGGATGGTGCGATCGGGTTGAACAGTGCGATATGCAGTGACGAAGGCGCGTGCGCGCTCGGCGGTGCGTTCGACGGGCTGATTTGGGCGATACAGATCACTGCCGAGACCCGCGCCGATGCAGCCGGCGGCCAGGTAATCGGCGAGATTCTCCGGTGTGATGCCGCCGACGGCGAAGACCGGCACCTCGGCCGGCAGCACGGCCTTGAGCGCGCGCACGTAACCAGGGCCGAGATTGCCGGCGGGGAAGATCTTCAGCGCCTCGGCGCCCGCATCAAGCGCAGCAAAGGCTTCCGTGGCGGTCATGCAGCCGATGCAGGTGACGAGCTTGCGCGCGGCGGCAGCGCGGATAACGTCCGCGTTCGTATTGGGCGTGACAACCAGCTTGCCGCCTGCGGCGACCATCAGTTCAACGTCGTCGGGCTTCAGCACGGTGCCGGCGCCGATCAACGCGCGATCGCCAAAGGCACGGGCGACCAGTCGCACGCTCTGCGCCCAATCGGGCGAGTTCAGCGGGATTTCGATGGCATCAAAGCCGACGTCGACAAGTGCTTGCGTGTGCGCCAATACCTCGTCAGGCCGGATGCCGCGCAGGATGGCGATCAAGGGAAGATGAGCGGTCCAGGTCATGCGTTACTCGTGATAAAGCTGCGACCGGCCGCCATCGATCAGGATGTCGGTCGCGTTGATGAAGCGCGCCTCGTCGGAGGCGAGGAACAGCGCGGTGTAGGCCACCTCTTCGGGCTCGCCAATGCGCTTGCAGGGCAACAGTTCGGCCTGGCGACGGCGCTCGGCTTCTGGGTCTGGCGCGGCGGCAAAGCCCGCTTCGGCAATCGGCGTGAGGATCAGCCCCGGCGAGATCGAGTTCACGCGAATTCCACGCGCCGCATATTCAATGCCGAGTGCCCGCGTGAGTCCAATCAACCCGTGCTTGGCCACCGGATACGGAAATGCGCCCGGAATGATCTTGTGCCCGTGCACCGACGCGATGTTGACGATGCTGCCCGCCCCACGCGCCAGCATGTGCGGCAGCACGGCGCGAGCACAGTGCCAGGCGCCTTCGAGGTCGACGGAAAGACAGCGCGCCCAATCCTCCTCGCTCAGCTTGAGCGGATCGGAGAACACGTTGATGCCCGCGTTGTTGACCAGCACGTCTATACCGCCGAAGCGCTCGACGCCCGCCGCGACCATCGCGCCGATCTGGCTGCGGTCACGCACGTCGGCTTGGACGAGCAGGATGTTGTCGTCGCTGCCGATGGATGCGGCAAAGGCTTCGGCGCGTTCGTCGCGCACCAGCGCGTTGACGATCACGCGGGCGCCGTGCTGCGCAAACAGCTTGGCGATGGCACCACCAATGCCCTGCGTGGCGCCGGTCACCAGGGCGACCTTGCCAGCGAGGCGCGGCGGGAAAGACGTCGGACAAACAGTCATGCGTCAGATCGATGTGACGGTGAATTGGTAGCCGCGCTGCAAGCTCTGGCCGGTACCGAGAATGGTCAGGCCGTGGTCTTGCGGCAAGCCGGGCAGGTTGTGCGCGTTGATGGTGTGGTCGACGGGTTCAAAGCAGAAGAAGTCGTACTGGGCCGGGGTGTACAGCACATAGCGCGAGGTGGTGGCGCTCACTCGCACCGACAAGCGGCGACTTGGCCAAACGATGTCGGCAGCGCCGTCCCAGCCCTCGAAGCTGTGGTCGATGGTGCGGCCGGGCTCCAGTTGTCGGGGCTTGCGGAAGTCCGCATGCGGCGGCGGTGCCTGCAACACCGTTGGCAAATGGTCAGGCGCGGCTTGCCACATACCGGTGGCGCGCGCCTGCAGGCGCACGTCCGACGTACGCGGGAAGAACGGATGCACACCCAGCCCGAACGGTAACGGCGCGCCCTCGTTGCGCACCGTCAGTGCCATCTGCAGCGTGTTGCCCGCCAGCGTATAACGCTGCAACGCCAGATAACGAAACGGCTGGCCGTGGTCGACCATGGCCGCCAACTCGACAAACGTCTCACCCTTCGCCACCTGATGCCACGGCATCAGCCAGCCGTGGCCGTGCAGTGGATAGGTTTCGTCGTCGCGCGTGAGGGGCACCTCGATGGTCCGGCCCTCAAAGAGGAAACGCCCTCCGCCGATGCGGTTGGACCACGGCACCAGCGGGTAACACGCCAGCGCCTTCGGCTCGTGCAATGCCTCGTCAAGCTGGGCCGGGCGGAAAACGGGCACGACCTCACTCCCACGCAGCAGATCAAAGCGCAGCAGCCCGCCGCCCGACTGGGGCAGCACGTCAGCGCGCAGCACACCGTTCTCAAGCCGGAGCGTAGGCATGACCGAACCGGGCCTCCGGCAATCCGCGCACATTCGAAATAGGCAGTCGGAACACCGCGCCCGCGTTCACATCTTCAGCCAGGCGGCGCGCCGACAAACCCTCGCGGGCGCTGGTGACATACAGCGTGTCCAATGCGGCGCCACCGAATGCCGGACACGAAGGCTGCGACGCCGGTACCGCCACATGCACCAGCACCCGCCCATCCGGCGCATAGCGCGTAAGGCGGTTGCCGCCCCACTCTGCATTCCACAGGCAGCCCTCGGCATCGACGGTGGAGCCGTCGGGTGAGCCTTTGTGGCCCACGCCGTCATCCGCGTCACGCAAGTCGGCAAAGACACGGACGTGGCCAACTGCGCCGGTCTGGCCGTCGTAGTCACAGGCATGGATACGGCGGCTGTGCGTGTCGCACCAGTACATCGTCGTGCCGTCGGGGCTGAAGGCGATGCTGTTGGCGACCGTGATGTTGGGCAAGGCCAGGCGTTGCAGCACGCCCAGCGGCGTAAAACGGTAGAAGCTGCCGGTAGGCTCTGGGCCGCCTTCGTGCATGGTGCCGAAAACGTAGTTGCCGTAACGGTCCGCGCGCCCGTCGTTGACCCGCGTGCCCGCGACATCAGGTTCCACCGGAGCAAGCAACTCCAGCACGTTGGTTCGTGTATCGAAGCGTGCAACCTGCTTGGCAAGCCCGAGGATCAGCACACCGGGTTCGTCCGTCAACACGAACGAGCCCACCCGCTGCGGCAGCGGCCACTGGCGCTCCTGCCCTGTCGCCGGATCGTGCTGCCACAGCAGGAATTCCTGGATGTCGGTCCACCACAGCACACGCAGGGCGTCGTCCCAGACGATGCCTTCGCCCAGCGTGCAGCGCAGATCGGAAAGCGTGGTCGCGTTCATCGTTCCGCCCCTCCGCGATTCTTCAACTGATCGACCAGCACCGCTGCCAACAGAATGCCGCCGCGCACGAGGTACTGATAGAACGCGTCGATGTTCAGCAGGTTCATCGCGTTCTGCACGGTGCCCATGATGAGCACGCCGACCAGCACCCCGCTGATGCTCGCGCGGCCGCCCATCAACGACACGCCCCCCAGCACGCAAGCTGAGATCACGTTCAGCTCGAAGCCCTGCGCCGCGTTCGGCTGACCGCTGGTGATGCGCGCCGCCAGAATCACGCCCGCCAGCGCCGCAATCACGCCCTGGATCAGGAAGATGACGATACGCGTCATGTTGACGTTCACGCCCGCCAGACGCGCCGCTTCCGGGTTGCCGCCAATAGCCAGCGTATTGCGCCCGTAGATCGTCTTGTTGAGCAGCACGCCAAACACCACGAAGCACAGCGCCGCCACCCACACCGGCGTCGGCACGCCCAGGATGATGGTGTTGCCCAGATCGAAGAAGGCCATGTCCGACACGCCCACCGCCTGCCCGTGGGAGGCGATGAAGGCCAGGCCACGCACGATTTCCATCGTGGCCAGCGTGGTGATCAGCGCGTTGATCTTCAGCTTGGCGATCACGAAACCGTTGATGCCGCCGATCACCGCGCCCGCCACCAGACTGGCCCCGATACCGAGCGCGATGCTGCCGGTCGCGTTGATGATCATGGCGCACAGCACGCCGGCAAACGCCACCGTCGAGCCGATCGACAGGTCAAAGTCGCGCGAGGCCAGGCAGAACATCATGGTGCAGGCCACCATGCCGATCTGCGACACGGACAGCGCCAAACCCACCATGTTCTGCCACGAGAAGAAGTACTCAACCGAGAACGACAGCGCGGCAAACAGGATGGCGAAGATCAGCGGCAGGCTGAAATCGTCCAGCAGGCGAAGCAGGCGCGTCTTGTTCATAGAGGAACGGGCCGACGCAGCCAGGGCGTCGGCATGTTGCAAACGTTGAGACTGGGACATCTTGGACTCCGGGGTTCTCATGCCGCCAGCGGCGGCAAAGGTGCGGACGGCAGCGGCGCGGATTCAGGACGCAGGGCTAGCTTGAGGACCGCTTGCTCATTGGCCTGTTCGCGCGGCAGTTCGCCGGCGATGCGACCTTCGCTCATCACCAGCACACGGTCGGCCACGCCGAGGATCTCCGGCAACTCGCTGGAGATCATCAGCACCGCCACGCCGCGCTCGGCCAGCTCGTACAGCACCTGGTAGATCTCGTTCTTGGCACCGACGTCGATACCGCGCGTAGGCTCGTCGATGATCAGCACGCGCATGTCGTCTTCCGCCAGCCAGCGCGCCAGAATGGCCTTCTGCTGGTTGCCGCCGGACAGCAGCCGAATCTGCTGTTCGCGGTTGGGCGTCTTGATGCGCAAGCGGTTGATGTAGTGGTCGGCGGTCTTCGCTTCCTGCTTGTCGTTGACGAACAAACCAAAGCGCCGCTGGTTGCGCCGGCAACTGATGTTGATGTTCTCCGACACCGAGCGGCAGCCGATGATGCCCTCTTCCTTGCGGTCTTCCGGGCACAGCACGATGCCCTGGCGGATGGCGTCGGCCACATCGCGGATGCGGATGGGCGCGCCGTCCAGCGCGATGCTGCCGGCCGTTTTGCGATCGGCACCGTAGATCAACCGTGCCAACTCCGAGCGCCCCGCGCCTACCAGCCCGAACAGGCCGACGATCTCGCAACGCCGTACGGACAGGTTCGCCGGCTCCGCCAGCTTCGGGCCCATCAGGCCCTCCACTTGCAAGCGCACTTCACCGAGCGGGCGCGCGCGGTAATCAAAGATGTCGTCGATCTGGCGCCCGACCATCTGCGCGACCAGTTCGTCGCGTGTGACGTTCGCCATCGACGGGAAATCCGCCACCTTGCGGCCATCGCGGAAGATCGTGCAGCCGTCGCACAGCTCGAAAATCTCATCCAGCCGGTGCGAGATGTAGATCAGCGCCCGGCCCTGCGCGCGCAGGTCTTTGACCAGCCGGAACAGGATGTCGGTCTCGCGGATCGACAGCGAACTCGTCGGTTCATCCAGCGCAATCACCCGCGCATCGCGCAGGATCGCCTTGCAGATTTCCACCATCTGGCGCTGGCCGATCGACAGGTGCTTCAGCTTGGCACGCGGGTCCAGATCGACGCCGATGCGGCCGAGCTGTTCGCGCGTCCAGGCCATCGCCTCGCGCTGGCGGATGAACCCGCCGCTGGCCGGCAAGTGGCCAAGCAGCAGGTTGTCCATCACCGTCAGCTCGGGCACCGTCTGCAGCTCCTGATGGATGACAGCAATGCCGGCATCGAGCGCCGCCCGCGTGGTCGGGAACGCGGTCGGTTTGCCCTCGACGACGATCTGGCCGCCATCCGGCTGGTAGTCGCCGCCGAGGATCTTCAACAGCGTCGACTTACCCGCGCCGTTCTCGCCCAGCAAGCCGTGCACGCGGCCACATTCGATGCCGAACGACACATCGGACAGCGCCCGCACACCCGGAAACACCTTGCTGATGCCACGAAACTCAAGAAACGCCGACATGGCGAGTCTCCTTCGCTACCGTCTTCATTTGTCCCACCGCTGGTGCCTTGCGTCCCATCACCGGGTCTTTTTGGCTTGAAGCTGACACTTTGAGTGTCACTACCCGGGTCTTTTTGTCTCGAAGTTGACTCTCAGAGAGCCACTACTGGGCCTTTTTGTCCCGAAGCTGACGCTCTGAGAGCCACTACCGGCTCTTTTTGTCCCAACGTTGGCACGCTGGAGAGCCAACGTTGGGGCTTTCTGTCCCGCCGCTGGCTCCTGGCGTACTACCGTCACCCGCCGGTGCTCAAAGGCCCATTTCCTGGCGGACGGCCTTCTCGTTGTCGCGCGTCATCAGACGGCCGCTGGTGAGGATGAGCGGGTCCGGCGCCTTGTTGGCCTTGATCCACTCATACATGTTCAGCGAGGTCTCGTAGCCGTGGCGCTTCGGGCTGATGAGCACGGTGCCGAAGAAGCCGGTCTTCTCAGGCTTGGAGAATTCGTTGAGTGCCGACTGGCTGCCGCCGATGCCCACGCCGATGATGTCGGCCGGCTTCACGCCATGACCTTCCGCCGCACGCACCGCACCGAGTACCGCCTCGTCATTCAGGCCGAACGCGATCCAGTGCTTGAACTTCGGGTTCTTGGTGAGCGTGATGTTGGCGGCGTTGAAGGCGGCTTCCGTGTCCGTCTTGGCCTGCGGGCTGGTCAACACGTTGGCAGCAGGAAAGCCCGCCTTGGTGAGCGCGGCCACGGCGCCGTCGGTGCGTTCCTTGGCGGTCGGCAACTGGTCATAGGCGATGCGGATGGCGCCAACGTCAGCGAGGTTCCAGCCGCGCTTCTTCATCTCCTGCGCAATCGCGTCGCCCACCTGCTCGCCGATCTTCGTGGCCAAGATGCCCATGTGCGGCACCGATTCGATCGGCTTACCGGCGCCGTCGACCAGACGGTCATCCACCGTCATCAGCTTGAGGTTGTTCTGCTTGGCCTTGGCCACCACAGCCGGCCCGAGCTTCACGTCCGGCACGCAGATCACGAAACCCTGCGCATGCTGCGCGCCTAGGTTGTCGATGGCGGTCAGCACCTCACCACCGCTGGGCACGCCAATCTTCACCAGCTTGAACCCCTTCTCCTTGGCGGCCTGGTCGGCGAACTTCCATTCGTCCTGGAACCAGGGCTCTTCCGGCTGCTTGACCAGGAAGCCGATCTTCACGTCGTCTGCCGCGTGGGCAAACCCACCAGCGATGGCAAACAGCGTGGCGGCCGCGATGGCCTTGAAGGTAACACGTCGTTGTTGGTTCATCTTGTCTCCTTTCGGCGCCGTCTTGGCGGCACCTGTTTTGCTGTGGATAACCACTGTGGACAACTGCTGTGGATAACCGTTGTGGATAAATCGGCCAGGCCGCGCCAGCGCTAGGCTTGCGCCACCTTCAACGTCTTCACCAGACCCCGCTCGCGGGCGATGGCAATCGCGCCGCTGCCGGCCAGGTGTTCCTGCTGTTCACTGCTGGTCACTGTGACCTTGCCCGAGAAGAAATCGTCGTCCGACACCAGCACGGCCAGCGCCTCGCGCAGCAGCGGCTTGCCGGTGATGACGAACTGCGTACCCGGGTTCATGCGGATCGCGCTGCTGTTCTTGAGCGTGAGCAAATCCGCGCCCAGCACCGCGCCCAGCAGGAAGTTGGCCCGCGCATTGCGCTCGTAGATCGTGAACTGGCCCAGCGTGCGCACCATGAAACAGGCGCGCCCCAGCCCGATGCTGCTGGCGCTGCGCGCGCCGGCCAGCAACATCTCCGGATCGACCTCACTGGCGAAGTCGGAATCCACCGAATCGGCCAGGATGGTGTTGTGCGTGATCACGTGCAGCAACTCACCGGCCAGCGTCGTCACGCAACCGGTGATGCGCTGGTCGGCATCCAGATGCACGAACTTCGAGTGCGAGCCCGGCAGCACGATTACCGCCGGTTCGGTGATGGAGAGACGCGAGACCAGGCCCATCGTCTCGACCTCTTCGCCACGCATCATGTCCATCGACTCGATGTTGTGCAGGCCGAGGTTATCCACCGGATTGCGCACGCCCGGCACAAACCAGATCGGCTGGGCGCACACCTCGGGGATGCTCGCCTGCACCATGCCGGCAGCCAGATCGCGCAGGCCGGCCGGCGCCACCAGGTGCGGCACTTCGTGCAGGCCGACATTGGAGGTGATCATGCCGGACGCCAGCACGAGGTCGACCTGGTTGATGACGAGGCCGGCCTTCTGCAGCGCGGCTTCGACAGTGTCCTGCACGCCGCGCTGCAGCGTCGTCTTGTTGCCGGTGATGGCGGTGTCGCGCACCCCGACCTGGCGCGCGGCCTGGCAGAGTGCAACGTCATCACGCCACACCGTGACGCGCGTGTTGGTGGTACCGGTGTCGATGGTGAGGATGTTCATGCGTGGCATTGCTTGGGTGTTACGAAGGACATGGCCCAGGGGTGAAGCCGGCTCAGGATCCGTAGCGAGCGGCCCGAGGTTGACCCGAGAAGCGCAACCGTACATGGGTACGGTGAGCATCGCAGGGGCAAGATCGGGACGCGCAGTAGGATCATGTGCAGGTTTTTCAGAACGAGTGGACGACACCCGTATAGGCACCCAGTTGGTTCTTACCCGGCGCCGGGTTGTTGTTGGTCGCCTCCACCGAGAAGTTGGCGGTGGCGCTGTTCTGCACGGTGCCGACGCTGGCGTACAGCATCGTGCGCTTCGAGAGGTTGTAGTTCGCGCCCAGCATGAACAGGTTGGCGTTGCCGCCGCCGTTGTTCACGTTGATGCGGTAGGCGGCACCGATCAGCGTCAACGCCGGTGTGAGCTCGTAGTTCACGCCCAGCCAGTAGTGGTTGGCCTTGGTGGGCGCACCGACCGGGGCATCCGGCGCAGAGAGGTTTTCGTACACGGCAAACAGCTTCGCCTTGCCGAGGGTGTACGTGCCGCCGATCGTCGCTTCCTTTGAGAAGTTAAAGAGGTCGCTGAACTTGCCGTTCGCATCGCGGATGACGTCGTAGATCGCGCGCACTTCCACCGGCCCTGCGGTGTAGACGGCAGACACGCCATCCCGGCGGCTGTTCTTGAACGAACCCGGCTGCTCGCCCAGCCCGGTCTGCAGGCCAATCTGGAAGCCGCCCCAGGTCGGGCTCTGGTATTCGACGATGTTGTTGGCGCCGGGCCAGTTACGCCCACGCACCAGCGTGGCCGAGCCGATGAACTGCTGGCCCGTCGGGTCCAGGAACCAGACGTCATTGCTGATGAACAGGTTCTTACCGGCGGTCAACGTGCCCCAGGTCGGGCTCGACAGACCGACGTACGAACGGCGGTTGAACAGCGCGTTGCCATTGGTGGTGCCATCGGTGGAGTGGAAGCCCGACTCCAGGCGGAACACGGCCTTCAGGCCACCGCCCAGGTCTTCCTTGCCCATCAGACCGAACATGCTGGTGCCCCACTGGTTGTCAGCACCACGCCAGAGGCTGCCGCCGGACGATGTCGCGGTGGGCGCGACGTTGTTCTGGTAGTCGATGCCGGCAGCGACGCGGCCGTACAACGTGACGTTGGTTTGTGCGAGGGCGGGAGCGGCGGTCCAGCCCGCCAGCGCAAGCCCGCACGCCAGCATCCCGCGAACAGCGGTGGTTCGATTCATGACGTCTCCTGTGATGTTTTTTTAGGTGGGGTCCGGCTGGTTCGCGTGATTGAGATCGCTTGTGCAAACCGAGTCGTAGCTCGCGCCGTCCCCAGGCGCATTTGTAGTCGCCCGGGCCTTAACGTGGCAAACTACAAATTCTTCGCGAGACGTTAAATTTTTCTTAACGAGAACGCATGGCACGGCGCCTTCCTCCCCTCAATGCATTGCGCGTCTTTGAAGTCGCGGGCCGCAACCTGAGCTTCAGCCGGGCCGCTGATGAGCTGTGCGTGACCAATGCCGCGGTCAGCCACCAGATCAAGCAGCTCGAAGACCATCTGGGTAAAAAGCTGTTCCTCCGCCGCAACAACCAGCTCGCGCTGACGGATGCCGGCGACAACTACCTCCCCCGCGTGCGTGATGCCCTGCGCGCGATCGAGCAAGCCACCGACCTGCTGATGGACACCGCCGACGCCCCGCTGCGCGTGGCGGTGCCTCCAACCTTCGGCGCCAAGTGGCTGGTGCCACGTCTGTACCGCTTCTTCAACCAGCATCCGCATGTGCGCGTCGAGGTCTCCACCGCCGACGTGCAGGATCACGGCCAGTTCGACCTCTGCATCGACGACCGCCAGGTCAACGCGCCCAACCTGCGCGTCGAGTGGTTCACCTCCACCGACTTCTTCCCCGTGTGCAACGCCGCGCTGCAGCAGGCAATCCGCATGCCGCAGGATTTGGCCGCGCACACGCTGCTGCACGAGCGCGGCGGGCGCCATCTCGCACACCACCCGACGTGGCAGCAATGGCTTGATGAAGTGGGCGTGCGCCAGATCAATGCCACGCGCGGGCCGGCCTTCTCTGAAGCGCTGATGGCGCTGCAGGCGGCCATTGATGGTCAGGGTGTGGCGCTCGGCCAGGGCATCCTTGTTGAATACGACATCGCGGCCGGGCGCCTCGTGCGGCCGCTGGCGACGGAGGCGTCATTGCGCCTGTCGTACTACCTGATCCATCCGCACGAGGCGGTGGAACATCCGGGCTTCGCGCTGTTCCGCCAATGGCTTGCCGATGAAGTCGCACGCAGCGGTGGCCGCGCGCGCAACCAGCAGATGCCGGGCGAGGTGTTTTGATTTCTTTTTGATTGTGGCGTTGCAGGCGCTCTACACTAGTCGTCCGAGGTCATCTTGCACCGGCTGCAGGAGCAACACCATGAGCTTCCCCCGCCCCGCCAATACTCCGTGGCTCGTCCCGTACCTGACCGTGCATGACGCATCGGCCGCCATCGCTTTCTATCGCAATGCCTTTGGCTTTGAGGTGCAGGATGAGGTGCACGACCATGGGCGCCCCATCCACGTCGAGATGACCTACCAGGGCGAACTGATGCTGATGTTCGCACCCGAAGGCGCATTCGGCACCACCGCCAAAGCCCCGGCAGCCGCCGGCTTCGAATGTCCGCAGAGTTTTCACCTGTACTGCGAAGACGTGGACGCCGCCTACCAGCGTGCGTTGGACCAGGGCGCCACGTCCATCATGGCACCGCACGACGCCTTCTGGTGCGAACGCTATGCCGCCGTGCGCGACCCCGACGGCTATCGCTGGGGCCTCGCCTGCCGCCCGGCCACCGAAGGCTGATGGCTTCGCCTGACCCGAATCATCACAAGGATTGCTTCAATGGGGCTTCCCCGTTTTTACGTCGACACACCGCTCGCCCCGCACACCGCCGTCACCCTGTCTGAAGCCGTCACGCGCCACATCCACGTGCTGCGCCTGGCCATCGGCGACGAGGTCTGCCTGTTCGATGGCTCCGGCCACGAATTCCACGCGCGGCTCGATGCCATCAACAAGCGCGATGCCACCGCCAGCCTCGCTGAGTCCACGCGCCCTGACACCGAAGCGCGCTACAACATCACGCTCGCCCAAGGCATTGCCGGCGGCGACAAGATGGATTGGCTAATCGAGAAGGCGGTCGAATTGGGCGTACACGCCATCGCCCCGCTGCAAACCGAGCGCGGCGTGGTGCGGCTCTCCGGTGAACGCGCCACCAAGCGCGTGCAGCACTGGCAAGCCCTCGTGCAGGCCGCCTGCGAACAATGCGGTCGCGCACGCGTGCCGGCTGTCGCGCCGGTCGCCACGCTGCGCGAGTGGCTGGCGACGGCCAAGTCGACGGACACGCCGCGCGTCTTGCTGTCGCCGCGCGGAACACAATCGCTCACGCAATGGGCCGTGCAATCGCGCGAGCGTATCGAGAGCGCTGGCGTCGAATTGCTGATCGGCCCCGAAGGCGGCCTTTCCCCCGACGAAGAGGCATTGGCCGAAAGTGCAGGTTTCTTACCGCTGACACTCGGGCGACGTATTCTGAGAACGGAGTCGGCGGCGCTGGTTGCCGTGTCCGCGCTGCACGCCGTGCTCGGCGAGTTTTAAGTTTCGTGTTCTAACAACGCAACACTGACCGTTTGATCCCCCGGCGGGCGCCTATCCCTGTCCCGCCATTGACCATAGGAGCTTCATCATGGGTCTACTCGATTCACTCCTCGGCGGAGGCCAACCCAACAAGAAAGTGCTGCTTGCCGTGGGCGTGCTGGCCTATCTGGCAATGAAGCACGGCAAAACGCCAGACGCCGGCAACGGCGCCCAACCGCAGCAAGAACAAGACGGCGGCCTGTTGGGTTCGCTAGGTAGCCTGCTGGGCGCGGCAGGCGGTGCCGGTGCGTTGGGCAGCCTGCTGGGCGGTGCCGGCGGCGCAGGTGGCCTGGGCGGTCTGCTTGGCGGCTTGCTGGGTGGCGGCAGCGGCAACGCAGATCAGGCTGCGGCAGGCGGCCTCGGCCCGCTGCAGCAGATCCTGGAACAAGCCGGCCTGGGCGAACAGGTCAAATCGTGGATCGGCAACGGCCAGAACCTGCCAGTGTCGGGCGAGCAGATCACGCAAGCGCTGAGCGGCACCGGTGCGCTGGAGGAAGTGTCGAAACTGGCCTCCACCTTCGGCATCAATGAAAGCGATCTCGCCAACCAGCTCGCCGAAGGTCTGCCGGAAGCGGTGAACCATCTCACGCCGCAAGGTGCGCTGCCAGCAGCCTGAGCATCGCCGCAAGAAAGCAAAAAGCCCGCATCTGCGGGCTTTTTTGGTGCAACGCCGATCAATCAGCGCTGAGTCAACTCAACTTCACGCGAACGAGTAGAACACGCGGAACTGCACCTTGCGCTCGCCCCAGAACTCAGCGGCATCGCGGAACACATCCAGCAGCACTTCGCGCGCTTCCTTGTCGAACTTCGGCTGGCACGGCAGGCCTTCAAGCACGATCACGAAACCCGGCTGCGGGCCGGCCTTGTAGATCATGTCGGTCAGGCAGTCTGCCAGGGCGTCGAAGTTCTTGCCAAAGTGCTTGGGGAACAGGAATTCGCGCGCGATCACGTCGAGCACTTCGCTCTTGGTGGTTGCCGCCGCGCAGTTCGCATACAGGAAATGCTGACCGAGGCTCGCCGCCGATTCCGCCAGATCCGCCACCCGGAACGCGCGGATCGATTGCACGATATTCGGACGCACCGTCTTGAACAGGTTCATGGCGTCTTCACGCGCTCCGTCGTCGTCCGTCTTGGTGATGTCCTGCGTCATGATGTTGTGCGGTGCATTGTGCGGCGCGTTCTGGGGCAACTTGGCCGCGCCGCCGATGCGTGCGCCCAGGGATTGCATCCCCACCACGCCATCGTACAGATTCTGCGCCTTGTGCCACACCTCGCGGGCCACGCGCTCATCGCGTGCGGTGAGCGAGTCGTCCAGCCCAAACATGTTGGTCGTCATCGCTGTATCCGTTGAAAACTGTTGTAGTGATCGTCCGTGTAGTAGCAGTCGTTGGCTGCCTGCTGATCGCCGCCGCAAATGATGCGCTTGGCACCCCGGTTGCGCGCCCCACGCGTCTTGACGGTGTACTCGTGGTAGTACCCGCGCCGCTGTGCCGGCAAACGTCGTTCATAGTTGCCGAACGTGGTGCCATCTTTCCCATATGGGAACGGGCCGCCTTGCTCAATCAATGCCAGCGTGCGCTGCGCCTCATTTGGCAAGTCTGCTGAGCGAATGGTTCCCACGACGGCAGACATGCCGGTGGTGTCCCGGGCAACCGCGTGGGTAGGCAAGCCGACCACGGCCAACGCAAGCGTTGCCGCCAGCGCGCCGCGCGCCACTGCCTGAGATACGGAGCGGCCGATCCACGCTCCAAGTCGCTTTGTCATCAGCAGGCCCTAACGGGAGAATCGCGCCAGCCGGACAGACCGGCGCAGGTCACAAGCGCAGGTGACCATCCAATAGAAAACGGACGGCCGATTTGCAGCTGAAAAGCGAAGCGGCTCAATGCGTAAAAGCTTGCGGGAACATGACAAGTCGGGCGACTGCCGAAGACTTGGGGAATCCTTCCGCCAGCAAATTGCGCGCACCAAACGAGGCGACTTGGTCAGACGTGTGCATGGAAAATCGCTTCCTTAAACCCCGTCTGTCCCGGTACGGACCTCATGTGCTCAGAAGCACCCCTTCAGCCCGTAAGGGTACGCTCATCGATGACAACAATCAACCGGCGACACAGACTCGAAGGGGTTTATGAAGCCACGACTGAGATAGAATAAATGTAAGCGCACGCACACTTAGCAAACCAAAAAAGGGAGCGCAGCATCGTGCGCTCCCTTTTTGGTGCAGTGTCGATCAGCGCTGCGCTTGTGCCGCCGCATCCACAACGGTCAGCGCCGTCATGTTGAGGATGCGTCGCACCGTGGCAGACGGCGTCAGGATGTGCACCGGCTTCTTGGCGCCCAGCAGGATCGGGCCGATGGCGATGTTGTTGCCGGCAGCGGCCTTCAGCAGGTTGTACGCGATGTTGGCGGCGTCGATGTTGGGCATGACCAACAGGTTGGCCTCACCCTTGAGCGTCGAGTCCGGCACCAGCGAATCGCGCAGCTTCTCGTCGAGCGCGGCGTCGCCGTGCATCTCGCCATCCACTTCCAAGTTCGGAGCGCGTTCGCGAAGGATGGCGAGCGTTTCACGCATCTTGACGGCGGAAGGCGCCTCCGACGAACCGAAGTTCGAGTGCGACATCAGCGCAACCTTCGGCTTGATACCAAAACGGCACAGCTCTTCAGCGGCCATGATGGTGATCTCAGCCAATTGTTCGGCAGTCGGATCGACGTTGACGTGCGTATCCGTCAAGAAGATCTGACGGCCCGGCAGGACCAGACCGTTCATGGCGGCGTACACGCAGTTCGTGCCCCCGATGACCTGATCGATGTAGCGCAGGTGCGCTGCGGTGGTGCTGACCGTGCCGCAAATCATGCCGTCGGCTTCGCCCTTGTGGATCATAACGGCGCCGATCAGCGTCGAACGACGGCGCACTTCCAGCTTCGCGTACTGCGGCGTCACGCCCTTGCGCGCCATCAGCTTGTAGTACGTCTCCCAATAGTCGCGGAAGCGCTCGTCGTGCTCGGGGTTCACCACGGTAAAGTCCACGCCCTCACGCAGGCGCAGGCCGAAGCGTTCGATGCGATGGGCAATCACCGCCGGGCGGCCGATCAGGATCGGGCTGGCGAGCTTTTCATCCACAACGATCTGCACGGCACGCAGCACGCGCTCTTCTTCGCCCTCGGCAAAGATGATGCGCTTGTTCTCCATCGGCACCTTGCGAGCAGCCGAGAAGATCGGCTTCATCAGCGTGCCCGAGTGGTAGACGAACTGCTGCAGGTGCTGGCGGTACGCGTCCATGTCTTCGATCGGGCGCTTCGCTACGCCGGAATCCATGGCGGCCTGCGCTACGGCCGGCGCGATCTTGACGATCAGGCGTGGGTCGAAGGGCTTCGGGATCAGGTATTCGGGGCCGAACGAGAGGTCCTGGATGCCGTAGGCCGAGGCGACGATGTCGCTCTGCTCCTGGCGAGCCAGTTCCGCCACGGCGTGCACGGCGGCGACTTCCATCTCACGCGTGATGGTGGTCGCGCCCACGTCCAGCGCGCCGCGGAAGATGAACGGGAAGCACAGGACGTTGTTGACCTGGTTGGGGTAATCGGTGCGGCCGGTGCCCATGATGACGTCCGGGCGCACTTCCTTGGCCAGCTCCGGCAGGATTTCCGGGTTCGGGTTGGCCAGCGCGAAGATGATCGGCTTGTCGGCCATCTTCTTGACCATGTCCTGCTTGAGCACGCCCGCCGCGGACAGCCCCAGGAAGATATCAGCGCCATCGATGACTTCGGCCAGCGTGCGCAGGTCGGTCTTCTGTGCGAAGTGCGCCTTGTCCGGGTCCATCAGCTCGGTACGGCCTTCGTACACGACGCCGGCCAAGTCCGTCACCCAGATGTTCTCGCGCGGCAGGCCCAGGTCGACCAGCAGGTCCAGGCAGGCCAGCGCCGCAGCGCCCGCGCCCGATGCCACCAGCTTGACCTTCTTGATGTCCTTGCCGACCACCTTGAGCGCGTTGGTGATGCCCGCGCCCACCACGATGGCGGTGCCGTGCTGATCATCGTGGAAGACGGGGATCTTCATGCGCTTGCGCAGTTCGCGCTCGACGAAGAAGCACTCCGGTGCCTTGATGTCTTCCAGGTTGATGCCGCCGAAGGTCGGCTCCAGCGAGGCGATGATATCGACCAGCTTCTGCGGGTCTTTTTCGTTGATCTCGATGTCAAACACATCGATACCGGCAAACTTCTTGAACAGGCCGGCCTTGCCTTCCATGACGGGCTTCGAGGCTTCCGGGCCGATGTCGCCCAGGCCGAGCACGGCGGTGCCGTTGGTCACCACGCCGACGAGGTTGCCGCGGGCGGTGTAGCGGAACGAGTTGGCGACGTCTTCGACGATCTCTTCGCACGCCGCGGCCACACCAGGGGAGTACGCCAGGGCCAGATCGCGTTGGTTCGACAGCGGCTTGGTCGGCGTAACGGAAATCTTGCCCGGGGTCGGAAACTCGTGATACTCCAGCGCGGCCTTGCGCAAGGCGGCGCGTTGCTGCGCCTTGAGTTCTTCATCCGTGCGGGCGGGCTGCTGAGGCTGGGTATCCACCGTGGTCATGGGGTGTCTCTCGTCATGGGTGGCCAGCGCGCGCGCCGGCCGTCGCATCTAGCGGGCCACCGAGAAACCACATGAGGGTCACGGTACTGCGGTCCGCCTCCTTGGGCCCGTCATTTTATATAGTGAAAAGCGATCTCACAACGGGATTTTGGGTGGGAGTGCTGTGCGCAACCGCTACAATATTTCACCGTCCTATCACGGCACCATCGGGCTTGCCCTCTTTCTACCATTGCCGCTGCCGTGTCCAAGCCCGCCGCTTCCGCCAACTCCGCTGATCACGCCGCCGAACTGTCCGAATTCGGACTGATCCGACGTTATTTCACGCGACCAGCCCGGCAAGCAATCTTAGGCGTCGGCGACGACTGCGCCCTGCTCGGCACCCGGCCCGGCCATGAGTTGGCGATTTCCACCGACATGTTGGTCGCCGGTCGTCACTTCTTTGCCGATGCGGAGCCAAAAGCACTCGGACACAAAGCGTTGGCTGTCAACCTATCCGATCTGGCTGCCATGGGCGCCGAGCCGCGCGCGTTTACGCTAGCCCTGGCGTTGCCGGAAGCCAATGCCGCCTGGCTCAAGCCGTTTTCCGAAGGCCTGCTGGCGCTGGCCGACGCCTTTCATTGCGAGCTGATCGGCGGTGACACCACACGCGGACCACTCACGCTCAGTTTGACCGTTTTCGGCGATGTACCTGCCGCTGCGGCGTTACGCCGTGACGCTGCCCGCGCGGGCGACGACCTGTGGGTGTCCGGCACCGTTGGCGATGCGCGACTCGCGCTGGGGGCATTGCGTGCCGAATGGCCGCTCACACCCGAGGCTCTCGCCCAAGTGCAGCCGCGCATGGACATGCCGACACCACGCATCGCACTCGGGTTGGCATTGCGCGGCATCGCGCGTGCGGCGCTCGACGTGTCCGACGGTTTGCTCGGTGATCTGGGCCATATCCTGACGCAATCGCGCGTTGGTGCAACCATCGAGGTCGATCGCGTGCCGCGCTCCGCCACGCTCGCAGCGCAACCGGCCGCACGCCAGTTGCAATGCACACTGGCCGGGGGCGATGACTACGAACTCTGCTTTACCGCGCCCGCCGAGGCGTGCGACGCCGTGCTCGCAGCTGGCCAGCGCGCGGGGGTTGCCGTTACACGCATCGGCCGCATCGATGCCGAATCCGGCCTACGACTTGTTGATGCACAGGGTGCGCCGGTCACCTTTACGCACGGCAGCTTCGATCATTTCTCATCCGCATCATGATGTCTTCTGCCCCCTTTCCGCCCTCCAACCCGCCGGGCCAACCTGAGGCCGTGACGCTCGAAGCCGGGCAGACCGCTCAAGTCCGCCGCCCGACCGCACGCTTCATGTTCGGCCATCCGGCGCGCATCCTGGCGCTGGGGTTCGGCTCGGGTCTGTCGCCCATCCTGCCGGGCACGATGGGGACGCTGTACGCGTGGCTGATCTACGTTGTCCTGGCCCGCTGGATTGCCGGACCGACCTGGCTGCTGATCGCCGCCCTCGGTTTCGTGATCGGCATCTGGGCATGCGCCCGCACGGCGCGTGACCTGGGCGTGGCTGACCACGGTGCGATGGTGTGGGATGAGATGGTCGCCTTCTGGCTGGTGCTGGCGTTCGTCACACCGACCACGTTGGGCGGGCAGTTCGGGGCGTTCCTGCTGTTCCGCTTCTTCGATATGGTCAAACCCGCGCCCATCCGCTACTACGACCGCACGCTCAAAGGCTTTGGCGTGCGCGGCGGCTACGGCGTGATGGTCGACGACATTCTCGCGGCGTTCTACACGCTGCTCGTGTTTGCGCTGTGGCGCTCGTTCTGAACCCGAAGTCTTGAAGTCCCGAAGGTGTTGCGATGGCTGAATCCCGCGCCCTGGCCCAACTGGCCGAACTGGTTGCCGATACGCTGAACAAGCGCAGCTTGATGGTGGCGACCGCCGAATCGTGCACGGGCGGGCTGGTGTCCGCCGCCATTACCGATGTGTCGGGTTCGTCCGCGTGGTTCGAGCGCGGCTTCGTGACGTATTCGAACGAGGCGAAATCGCAGATGTTGGGCGTGCCGGCCGCGCTGATCCGCGAACACGGTGCGGTGAGCGAGCCGGTGGCGCACGCGATGGCGGAAGGTGCGGTACTCAACAGTCGCGCACAGGTGGCCGTAGCGATTACTGGTGTGGCTGGCCCAACCGGCGGCACACCCGATAAGCCCGTTGGCATGGTCTGCTTTGGCTGGAGCAACCGCCTGGAGACACGTGTGGAAACGCGCCACCTCAAGGGCGACCGCAAGCAGGTACGCCTGCAGGCCGCCGAGCACGCGTTGCGGGGCCTGCTCGACTTTCTGGACTCGGCGGAGTCCTAAGCCCTGGACCTAGGGCCTGTCATCCAATCAAACGTGCGCGCGCAAGGGGAAATTGGGGCACAGGGCTAGGCGCGGGCGGTGCCGCTTAGCCGGCTAAGCAAGCCGGCCGCAACGACGCCGTGTGGCCCAATTTCCCCTTGCCCTTCGGGTTGGTCCGATCCGGGGCCATCTACTTTGTCGGGCGCCTTGCAAAGGGAATAGCCCTTTGCGGCGACACCCTTCGCGTAGCTGGCCCCGGCTCGGATCAACGCGCGTACGTTTGATTGGTTGACAGGCCCTACACCCGGGCTTCGCTCGGGTGATCCGGCCGGTGGCGCTCTTCGTGCTCGTGCTCCGGCTGGTGCTCATGGTCATGTTCACGACGGCGGTCACGATCGTGTTCGTGGCCGTCGTCACGTTCCTTCTCAAACTTGCGGTCCGGGTCCTTGCCCTCTTCCTCGCGGCGCAGGCCGGTGACGGGGTGCTGGGAATGCGTGGTCATGGTGTCCTCGCCTAAACCGGGCAACCGGACCGCCACCGTGTCGTGAGGCAGGTCAGTTGCGGTACTGGTTGATCCGGGCGCGCGTTGCCTCTGCAACCTTGCGGGCAGCATCGGCGAAATCGCTGTCGCTGCTGGCGTACAAAATGGCGCGCGACGAGTTGATCATCATGCCGGTGCCATCTGCAGTGCGCCCCGCACGCACGGTGGCCTCAACGTCACCGCCCTGGGCGCCAATGCCCGGAATCAGCAGCGGCATGTCACCGACGATCTCGCGCACCTTGGCAATCTCTTGCGGGAAAGTCGCGCCCACTACCAGGCCCATCTGGCCGCTTGTGTTCCAGACATTGCGCGCGCGCTCAGCCACGACTTGGTAGACGGGGCGGCTGCCGGTTTCCAGGAACTGCACGTCGCTGCCGCCGGCATTGGAAGTGCGGCACAGCACGATCACGCCCTTGTCGGCGTGCGCGAGGTACGGCTGCATCGAATCGAAGCCCATGTACGGGCTGACGGTGATGGCGTCGGCCTGATAGCGCTCGAAGGCCTCCTTGGCGTAGTGCTCGGCGGTAGAGCCGATATCACCGCGCTTGGCGTCGAGGATGACCGGAATGCCCGGATACGCCTCGTGGATGTAGTTGATGAGCTGCTCGAGCTGGTCTTCGGCGCGCTGCGAGGCGAAATAGGCGATCTGCGGCTTGAACGCGCAAACCAGATCCGCCGTGGCATCGACAATGGCGCGACAGAACGAGAAGATCGCCCCGCCCGTGCCGGTGAGCGACGCCGGCAGGCGTGCCGGATCGGGGTCGAGCCCGACGCACAGCAGGGAGTTGTTGCGCTGCCAGGCGGCAGCCAGTTGTTCGGTAAATCGCATGATGTCGGGAATGTGAGGGCGCGGCCGGACTGCCGCATGACTTCACCGCATTTTACCCGTCGGGCGATCCGGCGGCCCGATCTTCCGGGCGTGGCATTGATCCGACGCGTGCGCGCCAAGCCACTGTTTGTGGCTGAACCCGCTGCATCTTTACGCTACACTCGGCGCGATTTTTCGCCTCGCCCGCTCAATACCCGCTTCAAGGAACCTCCATGATCAACCTGTTCGTCGTGCAAAAAGGCCGTCTCGCGCAAGAACAGGTCGAAGAACGCAGCGAATTGCTGCAGCACAAGCCGATCTGGATCGATGTGATCGACCCGGACGACGAAGAGCTGGCCTGGATCAAGGAAGCCTATGGCGTGGTCCTGCCCGAACTGGAGCAATTAGGGGACCTGGAAGCGTCGGCGCGTTACTTTGAGGGCGAAGACGGCCATATCCACATCCGTACCGATTTCCTGCTCGACGAAGAAACCACCTCGCGCAACGTGCGCGTGGCCTTCGTGATGACCAAGGATGTGCTCTTCTCCATTCACGACGAAGATCTGCCCGCCTTCCGCCTCGTGCGCATGCGTGCGCGGTTGCGCCCGGGTTCGGTACGCAACGCGAAGGACGTGCTGATGGACCTGTACGCCACCGACGCGGAATACTCGGCGGACTCCATCGAAGAAGTGTATGAACGCCTGGAGGACGCCAGCAAACGTGTGCTGGCCGACGAGGTGACGGACGCTGCCGCCGCCGATGTGCTGGAGATCATCGCTCGCGTGGAAGACCTGAACGGCCGCATCCGCCGCAACGTGATGGATACGCGCCGCGCGGTGTCGTTCCTGTTGCGCAGCCAGTTGCTCTCAACCGATCAGCAGGACGAAGCGCGCCAGGTGCTGCGCGACATCGACTCGATCGAGAACCACACGGCGTTCCTGTCGGACAAGGTCAACTTCTTGATGGATGCCACGGTCGGCTTCATCAACATCAACCAGAACAAGATCATCAAACTGTTCTCGGTGGTGTCGGTGGCGCTGATGCCGCCCACGCTGATCGCCTCGATCTACGGCATGAACTTCAAGGTGATGCCGGAGTTGGACTGGGCCGAAGGGTATCCGTATGCGATCGTGATGATGATCGTGTCGGCGGCGATTCCGCTGGTGTACTTCCGGCGCAAGGGCTGGCTCAAGTAAGCCGGCCAGTCACACTCAATCCGGCAGCGTTGCCGAGCCCATCCGGTTGGCGATGATGGTGGCCTTGCGCGTGAAGTTCACGTGCACGTTGGCGCAGTAGCTCTTCTTGTCGAAGCACTTGGGCGCAGGCAATGCCGCGGCCAGACGCGCTGCCTGACCCACCGTCAGTTGTGAGGCCGGGCGCTTGAAGTAGTGCTGCGCAGCGGCTTCTGCGCCGAACACGCCTTCGCCCCACTCCACCGAGTTCAGGTAGATTTCCAGGATGCGCTCCTTGTCGAGCCAGAACTCGAGCATCCAGGTGATGGCCAGTTCTTCGCCCTTGCGCAGGTAGTGACGCTCACCGGAGAGAAACAGATTCTTGGCAAGCTGCTGCGTGATGGTCGAACCGCCGGCGACCACGTGACCGCGCCGCTTGTTCTTCTCCCACGCGTCGAGCATGGCGTCGACTTCCCAGCCGCTGTGCGAGACGAAATCGGCGTCTTCGCTGGCGATAACGGCACGCTTGAGGTTGCGCGAGATCTGGTCGTAGTCGACCCAACGATGATCGACCTTGCAGGTGAAGACATTGGCACCGCACAGGCGCATGCGCTCCGCACGCATGAAGGCAGTGGAAGACGGATCAAGCGTCTGCCAGCTCGCAATCGCAGCAAAAAAATAGAGATTGAGTGCGACCACGCCTGCCACAAAGCAACCGATCACGTAGCCGAGCCAGCGCATCATCGTGCGTATCCTGGGCGGGCGTTCAACGACGCGCGCGGGCGGCCACGACGGCCTCGCCCTGCAGCGCTTCACGCATACCGAGCAACACGGGCGCGGTGTCCGGGCGCACACCGCGCCAGACGAAGAACGACTCCGCCGCCTGCTCGACCAGCATGCCCAGGCCGTCCCAGGTGCGGGCGTCGTAGCGCTTGGCAAACTGCATGAACAGCGTTGGCTGTGCGGCGTACATCATGTCGTAGGCCAGCGCGTTCGGGCCAAACACGGTGCCCGGAATCGGCGGCACCCCGCCCTGCAGACTGCTGGCCGTGGCGTTGATGATGACGTCGAACACGTCGTCGACGGCAAGCTCGTCATAGCCACCCCCTACCAGTTCCGCGTCATGCAGCTTGGCCGAGATTTCAAAACGATCGACCAGCATGTTGGCGCGATCCGCCGTGCGGTTGGCGATGAACACACGCGACGGCTTGTGTTCCAGCAGCGGCAGCAGCACGCCACGCGCCGCGCCGCCCGCGCCCAGCAGCAGCACACGCTCGCCTTCGAGCGAATTACCGATGTTGTGCGTGATGTCGCGCATCAGGCCAACGCCATCGGTGTTGTCACCGAAGACCTCGTCGCCGTCGAACGTGAGCGTGTTGACCGCACCGGCCGATTCGGCCCGCAGCGACAACGACGTGCACATCGAATACGCATCGAGCTTGAATGGCACCGTCACGTTGAGCCCCTTGCCGCCTTCTCGCACGAAGGTCAGCACGGTTTCTTCAAACGCGATCAGCTCGGCATAGATGCGGTCGTAGCGGATGAGTTCACCGGTCTGCTGCGCAAACGCGGCGTGGATGGTGGGCGACTTGCTGTGCGAAATCGGATTGCCGATCACGCCATAGCGGTCTGTGGGCGGCGCATTGACGGCTGCGAGGATGGCCTCTTGAAACGACGACGGCATAAACAACGACCTCAGCGGGTCTGCAGGTGAGTTTCCAGGCCCGCGCGGGTGAACTTGAAGGTGGCGACCACATCCTGGATGTCGACGCGCTTGCGCATCTCCGCCGGGAAGCCGCCAAACGGCGCGGACGACCGCACGATGGCCACCGCCTGGCGATCCAGCGCCGGGTTGCCCGAGCTCTTGGCGATCTCGATGCCTTCGATCTTGTAGCCGTCCTGGTTGTAGCCGAGCTGGCCCTCGCGGTTGATGCTGATCACGAGGATCAGCTCACCATATAGCGGGCGGCCATTCTGGCTCGGGAAGTTGGCCGTGCCGCGCACTTCGATCTTGCGGCGCACGGCATCGTAGTAGCGGGCGTAATCCACTTGGCGTGCGCTGGCGGCGGTCAGCACGTTGCGGCGTGGGCGCTTGGCGTAGTTCTCGAGGTTGCGATCGATCTCGGCCTGCAGGCGGGCGATTTCGTCCTGCGTGGTGCGGTCATCCGTGCCGTTGGTGGGCGACGGTACCGGGCGCTCACCCGGTTTGACCTGACGATCGTTCACCATCGGCGCGCGGTCTTTCGCCTGCGTCAGCAGGCGGCGCTGTTCCTGCTCCAGGAATTCGACACGGCGCTGCGTGAGCTTGATGGCATCGCCGGTCTGCTCGTTGGTATCGGCAGGTAGCGGCGTGGTGGCGCGCTGCTGATCGAACTCGCCGCCACCGTTCAGATTGACCTGCGCCACCGCCGTTGCCTTGGCCGGCGCGGTGGATGACTTGGCGTTGACCAGCACCACGTCCAGCCCCGGATCATCGCGCTTGATGTCGAAGGCCTCGGGCGCCACCACGCGCACGAACAGCAGCAGGACGTGCACGGCAAGCGACACCACCAATGCCTTGGTGAGCGTGCTGCTGCCGGACCAATCCGGACGGTATGCGAGGGCGGCCATGAGGGTCGATTCCTGGGGCGGAGGAAGAGAAGCGCGAGAAGACAGTCAGACTGCGATTGTAGTTAGGCAGCGGCAGGCGTTCCACCGCTCTCACCGTCCTGCGGCGGCGACGCCACAGCGGGATCAGCTTCCGCACGGGCCTCTTCCTCATCAGCGGCCGGTTGTGGTTCAGCCGGCGCATCCACCTCGGCAGCCGCGGCTTCCGCTTCGGCCAGTTCCTCTTCGATTGCCGCGGCTTCGGCCTCCGCATCGGCAGCCGGGGCAAGCACTTCCACCACGCGGCACGATACTTCCAGGCTGATCTCGTCGGTGTCGAGAATGTCGAGCACCACATGCGTACCACGCGCGGTCTGTGCCAGCTCCGGCACCTTCGTCACCAGCGGAATGTCGGCAAAGCGCACCGCGCCTTCCTTGAGCACCACGGCCTGCATGCGCGTGCGGTTTTCCTGCTTGAGCCAGCGCAGGCACCAGTAGCGCTCCATGGTCGACTGGTGGTCGGCATAGGCAGCGTAGGTGCCTTCAAAGTCGGCCACGGCGGCCAGCAGGTCGGCGTCTTTCGGCTTGAATGGGGCGATCAGCTTGGCGGTCACGCCGTGCTGCGCCACCGCCGCAATCTGCCATTGGTTGACCAGATCGACATAGCGGCGCAGCGGCGAGGTGCTCCACGCATACTGCGCCACGCCCAGCCCTTCGTGCGGCGCCGGATACGTCTGCATGCGCGTGCGGTGCATGCCCCACGCCTTCTGCGTGCGGTAGATGCCGGGCACGCCGGCGTCGGCCAGCATGCGGCCCCAGGTGCTGTTGGCCAGGATCATCATCTCGGCGACGATCTTGTCCAGCGGCGAGCCGCGCTTGCGCTGTTCAATGCGCACGCGCTCGCCGCCGCCTTCGGCCTCGGGAATCGGGTCGATATAGAACGAGTAGTCGCCCTTCTGCGCGCCTTCCGGCTTTAGGCCACTGGCAATACGCGCCTGTTGACGGCCGTCGTATAGCGCGCATGCAAACGGCCACAGCACGGCCAACTCAGCCTTGAACGGGTAGTCGCCCGAACCATCGGCCAGCGCTTCGGCGGTAATCACGTCGTCGAGCAGGTTGTGGCGCAGGTTGGCGGCCACCGTCACGGATTCGCAGCGCGTCTCGCTGGCGGTGACCGTCCACGTGGCGCGGTCGACCGTTGCATACAGCGACAGCGCCGGACACGCGCGTCCTTCCTGCAACGTGTAACGATCGACCACCGATTCCGGCAGCATCGTGATCTTGTCGCCCGGGAAGTACACGGTCGACAGACGCTGACGCGCAATCGCGTCCAGCGCATCGCCGCGCTGGATGCCAAAACCCGGCGCCGCGATGTGGATGCCGATGCGCACGGTGGCATCGTCAATCGGGGTGACGGAGATGGCGTCGTCGATTTCCGTGGTGGTCACGTCGTCGATCGAGAAGGCGCGCACGTCAGCGTTCGGCAATTCAAGCGTGGGCTCCGGCACGATCACGTCCGGGAAGCTGGTGCCCTTCGGGAAGCACTCCGACAGGAAACGCGCCTCGTGCAGCGCCCGTGCGTTGGCGATGCCGCCCACAGCAACCATGAGTCGCATCGGCGAAAGACCCAGCGCCGTGCACGCCGCGTCGAGCGCCTTGAACTCAAGGCTGTTCTTATCCGGCTTGAACAGCAGTTGCAGCGTCTTGCCACGGAAGGACTCGGGCAGGCACATCGCCTTCAGCTCGGCTTCGTACTCGGCCTGCAGGGCGGCCTGCTGCTTCTTGCGCTCCACGGCGGCAAGAGCGGCCTTTAGCTGGTCTTCGGGCGCGCGCTGGTAGCGGCCACGGCCTTTGCGGCGGAAGTAGATGGGCGAACCGTGCAGTGCAATCGCAAGCGCGGCCTGCTGCGTGGCATCTGCGCCCGCGCCGAAGTACTCGCCGGCCAAGTCGGTAAAGCCGAACTCGTCAGCCGGTGCGCATTCCCAGAGGAAATCCAGATCGATGTCCGTCGACAGCGCGTGCGCGGCCTTCGACAGTTCACCGGCCGACGGCTGGGCAAACTGCAGCAACACATCGCGCGACTTGACCTTGGTGCGCTTGGCGCTGGGCAGCTCGACCTGGTAGGCCTCGCCCTGTTGGGACAAAACGGTGCCTGCGCGGATCTCGCCGCCTTCTTCAAACAGCAACTGCATGGATATGTCTGGATTGCCGCACTCGCATAAGCGAACGCCGCTTTGAATGAGATGGACTGACCGTGCGCCCGAACGTCAGAAACCCGGTGCACGGCGACAAAAAGTTGGGGGCGATGATACCGCACTGGGACGACGTCCGAACCGCCGAAAATACGCCAACTTCGCGCCTACCTTGGCGGCTTGAACCCGGCCAGTGCCGGCAAGAACACCTCCGTCACCAGCATCGCGCTCGCCCCGCGCCGGAACACGGAACGCCGCGCCGGCAGGCGCTCGACGCCAGTGATGGGTGCATCACTCAACGCGTGGTGCGCGCGGCGTACCAGCGGGTGATGCGTGTCGAGCAGCGCGAACTCAAAATCGCCCCGGGCGACACGCGGGTCCGCAAACAGCGAATGCCCGAGCGGCTGCGTGCCCAGTGCCTTCAGGAATGGCCAGTCCAGCGCCACGCTGCGCGGATGCACGATGGTGTGCGCGTAGACAACGGGGATGTCGTCGCAGATCAGCAAAACCTCGCGCGCCAGCGTCTCCGCGGGGCGTGCCATGCCAAGGCAGCGCCATTCGTCACGCAACGGCATCGCCCGTTTCTGGCCAAGGAGTTGCACCCGAAACGTGGACGATGCCGCACGCAGGCGCGCCGTCAGTGAATTTGCGCCAACGGCCCAGAGCGCCCAATGGCGGTCGTACACGACGGCCGGCGGCAACGCGCTACGCCACAGGCTGCGCGGGTACGACGGGGATTCGGTCATGCGGACGCGTCGTCGTCAAATGGGGGCGCGGCCAACAAGTCGGCAGGAACGCCGCAGAAGGTGAGCACTTCGTCCATGTATTGCGCGAAATCGCTGATGCCGTGGTCGCTGCCGTCGATCACGCGGGTGGCGGCGCCCGGGAAGTGGGCGAGCATCTCGCGGTAGTCGAGCACCTCATCACCGGTCGAGGCCAGAAGGTAGTACCGCTCGGGCTGCGTAATGGCAGGCACGGCCAGCGCGCGCAACTCATCCAGGTGATGCGGCTCGACGCGGATCGTGCCGCCGCCATGCCAGAGCGGCTGTTCACCCACGTACTTGGCCAGATCCCGTTCCGGGCGTGTGGCCGGATTCAGCATCGCGGCACGCAAGCCGTGGCGCTCAGCCAGCCAGGTGGCGTAATAGCCGCCCAGCGACGAGCCGATCAACACCGGTTTGGCACCGTCGCGCGTACTCAAGTCAGCGATCAACGCCTCAACTTCTGCCATCGCCTCGCGCGGCGAGACGGGCAGCATCGGGCAGACATACTGGTCCGCCCGTCCGACCGAAGCCATCCGCTTGCCCAGCATTTGCGCCTTGAACGAGCGCGGCGACGAGCGGAATCCGTGCAGATAGACAATGGAAGCCGGCATATCTGGATCAGTTGGCGGCGCCGACGCGCTCTGCCAGCGCATCCAACAGCTTCTGGTGCACGCCGCCGAAGCCGCCGTTGCTCATCACCAATACGTGGTCCCCCGGGCGGGCTGCAGCGGTCACGGCTTCAACCAGCGTGGTCAGGTCGGAGAAGGCCCTCGCACGCTCGCCCAGCGGCGCCAGCGCACCGGCCAGGTCCCAGCCGATGGCATCTTTGCCGCTGGCAGCACCGTAAGCGAATACCTGGTCGGCGCCGGTCAGGCTATCGGGAAGCGCCTGCTTCATCACACCCAGCTTCATGGTGTTCGAGCGCGGTTCCAGCACCGCCAGGATGCGCGCGCTACCGACGCGACGGCGCAGGCCGTCGATGGTCGTGCGGATGGCGGTCGGGTGATGGGCGAAATCGTCGTAGACGGTCACGCCGTCAACGGTGCCGCGCACTTCCATACGACGTTTCACATTTTCGAAACGGGCCAGGCTTTCAATGGCTTGAGGCGCCGGCACGCCCACGTGGCGCGCGGCGGCAATGGCGGCCAGCGCGTTCATGCGATTGTGGTCGCCCTGCAGAGCCCAGTGCACCCGGCCCTGGGTCTGGCCATTGAAAAGCACGTCGAAGCTGTCGTCGGCGCCTAAATTGGCGATCTTCCAGCCATCACCCTCTTCTGCGCCGAAATACTCGACTTCTGACCAGCATCCACGCGCAAGCACGCGCTTCATGCTGTCTTCGCGGCCGTTGACAAGTAAACGCCCCTGGCCAGGCACAGTGCGAACGAGGTGATGGAATTGCGTTTCGATTGCAGCGAGATCCGGGAAGATGTCAGCGTGATCGAACTCCAGGTTGTTCAGAATGGCCGTGCGGGGGCGATAGTGGACAAACTTGCTGCGCTTGTCGAAGAAGGCCGTGTCGTACTCATCGGCCTCGATGACGAAGAAGTCAGATTCGGTCAGCCGCGCCGACAACCCGAAGTTGCGCGGCACACCGCCCACCAGGAAACCCGGGTTGTAGCCGGCGTCTTGCAGGATCCAGGCGAGCATCGAGGTGGTGGTCGTCTTGCCGTGCGTGCCGGCCACGGCGAGCACCCACTTCTGCCGCAGCACGTTATCGCCAAGCCATTGCGGGCCGGAAACGTACGGCAGGTTGCGATCCAGGATGGCTTCCATCAGCGGGTTGCCGCGCGAGATCACGTTGCCGATCACGTACAAATCCGCCCCGATCGACAGCTGTTCGGGGTCGAAGCCTTCAATCAGCTCGATGCCCTGGGCTTCGAGCTGGGTGCTCATCGGCGGATAGACGTTGGCGTCGCAGCCGGTAACACGGTGACCGGCCTGGCGGGCGATCAGGGCAATGCCGCCCATGAAGGTGCCGCAGATTCCAAGGATGTGGATATGCATGGGAGCCATCTCAACTACGTTGCGCGGCATTGTACCGGGCATGCTCACGGGCAGACGCGCGCGGTTCAGTAAAATAGAAATCATGTCATCCAAACGCCCCCTCCTCGATCCGACCCGAGTTCGGGAAGAAATTGCCGCCGTTGCCGCCCGCATGATTGCGGAGGACGGTGCCGATTACGCTACAGCCAAGCGCAAGGCCGCGCGCCAGGTGCTCGGCACGGAATCGCGCGCTGCTGGCGAATGGCTGCCCGACAACGAACAGGTCGAAACCGAAGTCCGCGAATACCAAGCGCTGTTCCAGGCGGATTCCCAGCCGCGCGTGCTGGCGCTGCTGCGTCGCATCGCGCTGGTGCTGATGGAGGGATTGCAGGTGCACAACCCGTACCTGGCCGGCGCGGTCTTCAATGGCACCGCCAGCGAGCACTCCGACATCCACCTGCAGGTCTTCTGCGATAGCCCGAAGGACGTGGCGATCTTCCTGCTCAACGCCGGCGTGGACTTCGACACAACAGAGAGCGCTCACTTCGCTGGCCGCGACGAAGTGGAAACGCTCAGCTTCCTGTGGCGTGGCCAGTGGCCCGCGAGCCGCGAAGCCCGCGAACTCGCTCAGGAACTGCGCACCGAAACCGGTACGCCAGTCGGTGTGCACATTGCCCTCTATGACATGAACGATGTGCGCGGCGCCCGGCGCACCGACGCCAGCGGCAAGGCTGCACGCGGCGATGCCGCAGCCGTGCGCGCCCTCCTATCGAAGGGGTAATCCGTCAAGAGGAGTACAATCCGGCACGCTTCGCCTCTGTCTATATAGAGAGACCGCCCGAACCATGTCCCGCCGTACCGCTCTGATTGCCCTGTTGATTGCCGGCGCGATTGCCGCAGCCCTGGGCATCTACACCGGACACAAGGCCACCGAACCCAAGACGCCGGCCGACAATGTCGTCGCCACGTTCTACAGCAGCAAGCTGCCGGACGCCAATGGCACGCCGATCGATCTGGCGGCATTCCGGGGGCAGCAGGTGGTGATCAATTTCTGGGCGCCGTGGTGCGGCCCCTGTGTGGAAGAGATGCCGGAGCTGTCCGCGCTCGCCCAGGAGCAGAAGGCCCGCGCAAAGTTTGTCGGCATCGGTATCGATACGGCGGCCAATATCCAGGCTTTCCTGGGTAAAGTGCCTGTCACTTATCCGATTGCGGTGGCCGGTTTCGGCGGCACGGAACTGGGCCGGCAGTTTGGCAATGAGATGGGCGGCCTGCCATTTACTGTGATTCTTAACGCACAAGGCGACATCACATTCCGAAAGATGGGCCGCGTGCACGCTGACGAACTGCGTCAGGCACTGCAACGCACGTGAATATGCAAAATCGTCATACGACGGTCATGTGCGCGCAACTACCCTTCTTTCTACGCAAAGTTGGTTGTGCAGTTGGCAAGATCGGTGAAAACACCAGTTTCTCGAACTCTTTTCAGCAAAAACTAGACAAAGCATTCTAAGTTGCTGTAAATTGCGCCCAACTTCGCTCAACCAGTCAAATCGTGGCTGAAAAACCGACCGCAAAAGCGCTTCGTAACGTGCTCGTACTGCACGGCCCGAACCTCAATCTGCTGGGGACGCGCGAACCGGAAGTCTATGGCGCAACCACGCTGGCCGACATCAACGCCGCCCTGGCCGAACGTGCCAAGGCGCGCGGCGTCACGCTGGCGCATTTCCAGTCGAACCACGAAGGCGCGCTGGTCGATCGTATCCACGCGGCCAAGAGCGAAGGCGTCGAATTCATCATCATCAACCCGGCGGCCTACACGCATACCAGCGTGGCCCTGCGCGACGCGCTGGCCGGAGTGGTGATTCCGTACATCGAAGTCCATCTGTCCAACGTGCATCGCCGCGAGCCGTTCCGCCATCATTCGTACCTGGCGGACCAAGCGGTGGGCGTGATCTGTGGGCTGGGCTGGCGCGGCTACGTCGCCGCGCTCGACTACGCAATCGATCAACACGGCGGCTGATCAGCCGTCTTCTTCCCCTTCATTTCAACCACTTAACCAACGCAACGACGCCAGCGCCTGGAGCACGTACGCTGAAGAGCCATTCGCGTGCGACCCTTCTTTGCCCCAGACCGCCGACGCTGCAGGAGAACGTTCATGGATTTGCGCAAGCTGAAAACGCTGATCGACCTGGTGGCCGAATCGGGCATTTCGGAACTCGAAGTGACCGAAGGCGAAGGCAAGGTCCGCATCGTCAAGTCGGCGCCGCAAGTGGTGGCCCCGATGCAATACGCGCCGATGCCGATGCAGGCTGCACCCGCTGTGGGCGTGCCCGCCGCTGCCGCTCCGGCTGCGGTCAGCGCTGAAGCCACTGCCCCGGCCCTGCCGGCCGGCCATATCGTGACGTCGCCGATGGTCGGTACGTTCTACCGTTCGCCGTCGCCGGGCGCCGCCGAGTTCGTCAAGGTGGGCGACACCGTCAAGGAAGGCCAGACCATCTGCATCATCGAAGCGATGAAGCTGCTCAACGAGATCGAAGCGGACAAGGCTGGCGTGATCAAGGAAATCCTGATCGACAACGGCCAGGCTGTGGAATACGGCCAACCGCTGTTCGTGATCGGCTGATCTTCCGGCATCTGACCCTCATCGTGCGGCGGGCTCCCCTGCCGCATCCGAGCGCGAGTTGACGCAACCGAGTGCACAGGTCCGTTGAAAACGGCCTAGCCACAGCGCCCTCGCCTCCCCTTTTTGTAGCGAGAACACGATGTTCGACAAGATCCTGATTGCGAACCGCGGCGAGATCGCGCTTCGCATCCAGCGCGCCTGCCGCGAACTCGGCATCAAGACCGTGGTGGTCTATTCCGAGGCGGACAAGGAAGCCAAATACGTCAAGCTGGCCGACGAAGCCGTGTGTATCGGCCCGGCACCGTCGCCGCTGTCGTACCTGAACATGCCGGCGATCATTTCGGCGGCTGAAGTGACCGACGCCCAGGCGATCCACCCCGGCTACGGCTTCCTGTCGGAAAACGCCGACTTTGCCGAGCGCGTGGAGCAATCCGGCTTCACCTTCATCGGCCCGACGCCCGAGTCGATCCGCCTGATGGGCGACAAGGTGTCGGCCAAGCAGGCCATGATCAAGTCCGGCGTGCCGTGCGTGCCGGGCTCGGAAGGCGCCCTGCCCGAAGACCCGAAGGAAATCCTGGCAACGGCCAAGAAGGTCGGCTATCCGGTCATCATCAAGGCCGCCGGTGGCGGCGGTGGCCGCGGCATGCGCGTGGTGCACACCGAGGCCGCGCTGATCAACGCCGTCAACATGACACGTGAAGAAGCGGGCCGTGCCTTCGGCAACCCCGAGGTGTACATGGAGAAGTTCCTGGAGCATCCGCGCCACGTGGAGATCCAGGTCCTGGCCGACCAGCACCGCAATGCGATCTGGCTGGGCGAGCGCGATTGCTCGATGCAGCGCCGCCACCAGAAGGTCATTGAGGAAGCGCCGGCACCGCACATCGCGCGCCGCCTGATCGAACGCATTGGTGACCGCTGCGCCGACGCCTGCAAGAAGATCGGCTACCGTGGCGCCGGCACGTTCGAGTTCCTGTACGAGAACGGCGAGTTCTACTTCATCGAAATGAACACGCGCGTGCAGGTTGAGCACCCGGTCACGGAAATGATCACCGGCGTCGACATCGTGCAGGAGCAGATCCGCGTGGCCGCCGGCGAGAAGCTGCGCTTCCGCCAGAAGGACATCACGCTCAAGGGCCACGCCATCGAGTGCCGCATCAACGCGGAAGATCCGTTCAAGTTCACGCCGTCGCCGGGCCGCATCACGTCGTGGCACGTGCCGGGTGGCCCGGGCGTTCGCGTCGATTCGCACGCCTACAACGGCTACTTCGTGCCGCCCAACTACGACTCGATGATCGGCAAGGTCATCACGTACGGCGCCACGCGCGAGCAGGCGATTGCCCGCATGCGCATCGCCCTGTCGGAAATGGTGGTGGAAGGCATCTCGACCAACGTGCCGCTGCACCGCGACCTGATGCTCGACGCCAACTTCGTTGAAGGCGGCACCGACATCCACTACCTGGAGCACCGTCTGGCGCAACAGGAAGTGGCCAAGGGTGGCGGCAAGTGACGTACCGCGAATGCGTACTTGAGGTGTCTCGTGACGACGCGGAAGCGTTGTCCGAGGCGCTGTTCGACCTGGGCGCCCTGTCGGTGTCGGTGGAAGACGCCGATGCCGACACGCCGGAAGAACAACCGCTCTTCGGCGAGCCCGGTCACGAGCCGACCCGCCTGGCGTGGAACCGCTCGCGCGTGGTCGCGCTGCTGGCCGACGACGCCGATCCGGCACTGCTGGTGGCAGCCGCAGCCAACGAGATCAAGCTCTCGCCTATCCCTGCGTACACCGTGCGCGAGGTCGAAGAGCAGGACTGGGTGCGCGTCACGCAATCGCAGTTCGAGCCGATCCACATCGGCGAGCACATCTGGGTCGTGCCCTCGTGGCATGACGCACCGGAGCCCGACGCCGTGGTGCTGGAACTGGACCCGGGCCTCGCCTTCGGCACCGGCAGCCACCCGACAACGCGCCTGTGCATGGAATGGCTGGAGCAGCACGTCCAGCCCGGCGAGCGCACGCTCGATTACGGCTGCGGCTCGGGCATTCTGGCCATCGTCGCCAAGAAGCTCGGTGCCGGTGAAACCGTCGGCGTCGACATCGACCCGAACGCCGTGGAAGCGTCGCGCTACAACGCTGAGCGCAACCACGTCGAAGCCACGTTCGCCCTGCCCGACGATGCGCCGGAAGGTACGTTCGATCTGGTCGTCGCCAACATTCTGTCGAACCCGCTCAAGCTGATGGCGGCCATGCTGTGCGCACGCGTGCGCCCGGGCGGCCGGCTGATTCTGTCGGGCGTGCTGGAGCGCCAGGCGGAGGAAGTTGCCGCGGCGTACGCTTCCGCCATTCCGCTCACGGTGTGGCGCGCACGTGACGGCTGGGTCTGCCTGCACGGTGTGAAACCCGCGTAATTTCACGGCGTTGTTCGCAACATTCGGCGCCGGCGTCACCTGCAAAGGTCGACGCTGGCGTCACTGTCTGCAATACTCGCGCGGTCGGCTTTTTTCTCCTTGTTCTGCATGGCATCCGCGCCACGTCTCGCCGCCCGCTGTCCCAATTGCCAAACCGCATTCCGCGTCGTCGCCGACCAGCTTCGGCTACGGGGCGGACTCGTCCGTTGCGGGCGCTGCAATCACGTCTTTGACGGACGCGCGCATCTGATCGAGCTGGGCGCTACGCCCACGCCGCCGACAGCAACACCCGCCACCCCAGCACCGCAGCAAGCGGATCCACGTGTACCGGCCGTCGGAACCACGCCTGCACCCGTACCCGCAGAGCCTTCCACTCCGCCGACTGAGGCACCAGCCGAAGCTTCTCCGGCAACGCCCACGGCCGAAGACGACCACGGCTTCGGCATGACGCTGATCTGGGAAGAAGACGTTGCCGAAGACGGCGTCGCCGAAGTGCATCTGGGCGAAGTCGAAGGTGCGACGCCAATTCCCGACGCGCATCCCACCGCTCCCGATACGCGTCCGCTGGCGGATGAAGCTCCGGCCGAAGCAGAAGCAGAAGCCGCAGAGGAACCCGCACCGGCAGCCATTGAACCCGCTGCCGACGTACCTACCGCTGCTCCCGCCGAGCCGGAACCGCCCGCAGCACCGGCAGATCCGTTCCACGGCCTACCGCCGATCCGTGAATTCGAGGACGACGAAGATGCGTTCGCGGCGGCCCTGCCCAAGCAACCGTCGGCAGATTTGCCGCCCGCGCCGGCCGTCACACGCGTACCCGCGCCTGCGGTAACGAAGCCCGAAACGCCCGCACCCGCACCAGCACCCGCCGCCGCAGAGAACCAGGACAAGCACGATTCGGTCTGGATGCGTCACGAGACCGATCCGCACACGATGTTTGCGCCGGTGCCGCGCCGGAACCAGCACGCGCGCCGCGCGCATGATGAACACGACGGCCCGACGCCGCAGCGTACGCTGACCGGCGCACCACGTCCGCGCAAGGCGCGCGGGCCGAACCACGGTGTCTCGGCCGCCACACTCGATTTCCTGCGTGCCGCGCAGGCGCGTGAGCAGGTGCGCAAGTCGACCGGGCGCCGTGCGATGGCGCGTATTGCGCTCGGATTCCTGATCGTGTTGGCCGCGGCACAGGTGCTCTTCCTTGGCCGTTCGGAAATCGCCCGCCGCGTGCCGTCCACACGCCCGTTGTGGGAAGTGCTGTGCCAGCCGCTGCATTGCAAGATCGCCCCGCCGCGCGACCTCGACGCACTGCAGATCGAATCGTCGCAACTGCAGCGCCAGGAAGGTGATGCGTCCGACCAGTACGTGCTGACCGCTACGCTTCGCAACCGTGCGGGCAACCCGGTCGCCTTGCCGGCCATCGAGCTGGTGACGACCGATCTACAGGACCAGCTGCTCTCGCGACGCGCGCTGCTGCCCAACGACTACCTGAACCCGACCGACAGTGCATACGGCACGTCAGGTCTGCCCGCCCGCGCCGAACTGCCGATTCGGGTACGATTCCAGTCCCAGCGCCCGACGGCCAACTACCGGGTCCTGATTTTTTACCCCTGAATTTTCACCCCTGGCCTAGAGCCGCTAACAAGACCCACCTGGCTAGGCGTGCCGACGCAGACAGTACTGGAGTACGGCAAGGAGGCGCAACGACGCCAGGCGGGTTTTGTTAGCGGCTCTGACCCCCAACACGCATCAAAGGAAGGAGTAACACCATGGCAAACGTGACCCTTGGCGGCAACCCGATCGAAGTCGGCGGCCAATTCCCGTCGGCTGGCGCGAAGGCCCCGGCATTCACGCTGGTTGGCAAAGACCTGAAGGACGTGTCGCTGGCTGACTTTGCCGGCAAGCGCAAAGTCCTGAACATCGTGCCGAGCCTGGACACCCCGGTGTGCGCCACCTCCACGCGCAAGTTCAACGAAGCCGCTGCCAAGCTGGACAACACGGTGGTGTTCTCGATCTCGGCTGACCTGCCGTTCGCGGCCGGCCGCTTCTGCGCGACTGAAGGCATCGAGAACGTCGTGCCGCTGTCGACCTTCCGTGACAAGGGCTTCAAGCAAGCCTACGGCGTCGACATCACGTCGGGCCCGCTGGCCGGTGTGACCGCCCGCGCCGTGGTCGTGCTCGATGCCAACGACAACGTCCTGTACTCGCAGCTCGTGCCCGAGATCAAGGAAGAGCCGAACTACGACGCCGCCCTGGCCGCGCTGAAGTAAGCTCACTCGTATTGCCGTGAGACCGGCCTCCGGTCTCGCATTTATCACACGGCCGTCCGCTTGGACGGCCGCGTTCACATCTGGAGCCTTCCAATATGGCCAGCGTGATCTGCGGCTCGGTTGCCTACGACACCATCATGACGTTCGACGGGCACTTCCGTGAACACATCCTGCCGGACAAAATCCACATTCTTAACGTCTCCTTTCTGGTGCCGACCATGCGCCGGGAGTTCGGCGGCTGCGCAGGCAACATCGCCTATACGCTCAAGCTGCTCGGCGGCGAGCCCATCATCATGGGCACGGTCGGCCAGGATGCGGGGCCGTACCTGGATTACCTGAAGAAGCTCGGCATCTCGACCGCGCATGTCACGGAAATTCCGGACACGTTCACGGCACAGGCCATGATCACGACCGACCGCGACAACAACCAGATCACCGCGTTCCACCCGGGCGCGATGAGCCAGTCGAGCGTGAATTCGGTCAAGGATGCGCTGCCGGCCAAGCTGGGTCTGGTCGGCCCCGACAGCCGCGACGGCATGCTGCACCACGCCACACAATTTGCCGAATCCGGCGTGCCGTTCATCTTCGACCTGGGCCAGGCGATGCCGCTGTTTGACGGCGCCGACCTCCGTCGCTTCGTTGAACTCGCCACGTACGTGGTGGTCAATGACTACGAAGCGCAGGTCATGCTGTCACGCACGGGCTACAGTGCGACGGAGCTTGCGCAACGCGTCGAGGCTTTCATCGTCACGCGCGGGGAAGAAGGGGCGGAAATTCACGCCGGCGGCAAGCAGTACACTATTCCGGTCGTGCCGGCCGAACGTGTGGTCGACCCGACCGGTTGCGGCGACGCCTTCCGCGGCGGCCTGCTCTACAGCATCGAGAACGGTCTGGATTGGGAAACCACCGGCCGGCTCGCCAGCCTGATGGGCTCCCTCAAGATCGCTTGCCAAGGCCCGCAGAATCACGGCCTGCCCGTCGACGAGATTGCCCGACGCTTCGAATCTGCTTTCGGGTACCGGTATCAATAAGGAATGAACATGAAACCCATCTATCGCATCGGCGCTGCGACCATGCTGGTCGCCGCCCTTGGCCTGCAAGGCTGCGCCATGGGCACCAACTCCAACAGCGCCTATACCTCGGGGCAGGCGCAGCGCGAGCAGACCGTGCGCTTCGGCACGGTGGATTCGGTCCGCAACGTCGTGATCGATCGCGAGCAGACCGGCGTGGGCACGATTGCCGGCGGCGCCATCGGCGGCATCGGTTCCGCAGCTGCCATTGGCCGCGGCAACGGTTCGGTGGCAGCGGGTGTGCTGGGTGCGATTCTGGGTGGCGTTGCAGGCAGCGCGATCGAAGGTCAGATGAACAAGCGCCCCGGCCTGGAAATCACCGTCAAGCTGGACAACGGCGAGTACCGCGCTATCACGCAAGACGCCGACGAGGCCTTCCGCCCCGGCGAGCGTGTACGCCTGCTGTCGTCGGGCGGCGTGACTCGCGTGACGCACTGATCGATCGCTGGCCGATTGGGCTGGCGACATGACGCATCAGCAAGACCGCATCGGCATCGCGCCGGTGCGGTTTTTTTTGCATGCGAAAGACGCTCAGCCCATCGCACGGACAACAAAAAGCCCGCCGGGGCGTGAGCCGATCGGCGGGCGGTGCAAGACACCAGGTCTTGCGGACCGGATACGCTGTATCCGATCAGGTGGGCGCGACCAGCGCGCCGCTGTGGTCCCGGAGGATCACCGTCGCAAGAATGACTTACGGACGGTTGCCAGTCGGGAACGGCCATGCAGCAGCCGGGTTCAGCGCGGTCTTGGCAGCGGGTGCAGCAGCAGGTGCAACGGCCGGAGCAGCAGCGGGCTTAGCGACAGCCTTCTTCGCCGGAGCCTTCTTCGCAGCAGGCTTGGCAGCAGCCTTCTTAGCAGCCGGAGCCTTCTTGGCAGCCGGAGCCTTCTTCGCAGCAGGCTTAGCAGCAGCCTTCTTGGCAGCCGGTGCCTTCTTGGCAGCAACCTTCTTCACTGCAGCCTTCTTGGCAGCCGGTGCCTTCTTGGCAGCAACCTTCTTCACTGCAGCCTTCTTAGCTGCCGGTGCCTTCTTGGCGGCAACCTTCTTCACTGCGGCCTTCTTAGCTGCCGGTGCCTTCTTGGCAGCAACCTTCTTCACTGCGGCCTTCTTGGCTGCCGGTGCCTTCTTGGCAACGACCTTCTTAGCTGCAACCTTCTTGGCAGCAACCTTCTTTGCCGGTGCCTTCTTGGCGGCCGGAGCAGCCTTCTTTGCAGCGACCTTCTTAGCGGCCGGAGCCTTCTTCGCAGCGGCCTTCTTGGCCGGGGCCTTGGCGGCCGGTTTCTTCTTAGCAGCAGTTGCCATGGGAAACTCCTTCGAGATTGGGTATCGAACTATCGAGATTGAGCAACCCGACCGGCCCGATCCCACGATGCATTGGCATCGCCAGACCAACCGAGCGAGCGATTCATCGGCGCGCCACCAAACTGCAGTCGCACGCTAATGAATTCGGTAGGAAGACCCGCAACCCGCGCGGTGGACGCACGCAGCAAGTTGCACACCTCGGCCGGGCACACACGCGCAGCCGCAGCCGGCCGGACAAACTGCATCCGGCGAGTCTTCATCAATTGAGAGAACCGGGGCATCGTGGCCACACCGGTTGAAACCTGATCTTGCGCGAGTCGCTGTGTAGAGTGCAAAGCCGCTTGCAGCGTGACTTTGCGGACAGCGGAAATCTGGAGAGCGCGCGTTTTCTTTTGGGGGTAGTACGCCCATCCCAACGAAGGGATCGCAGAGACGGCACCGAGTTCAAACAGCCCTGTCGGCGTGGCGTGCATCAAAGTGGTTACGCTCCTCGACTACCTTTCACTTGCCGCTTGCTTGGAAGTTCATCGTCGTTGATCGCGCGAACCGTCCTTGCATCGAAGTCAACGTCTTGTCAAGGCGAATCATAATTCGTTTGCGCGGTGATGTTAAGAGATTTATGCAAAAAGCGCGGCGAGTTTTGGTGAAGGATTGCGCCGCGTCTGTGCGTCGTCGCGATTTGGATCGCGCACGCATGCATGTCGACCTCTCGAATGCGCATTTTCTTGCGTCGTGACATCACGTCAACGCGTTGCTTCGCGCAGACACTCGCTTCCCGCGAACCCAATGTTCATGCCGGTTTACAGCAACACGCAATGTTGCGACCGTCTCGCTCGCAAGCATGCACGCGCGCAACGCGTGCACTCTGCGATGTCGTGTGTGTCGGTTGCGCGAGCAGCGCGATGCGTGTCTAAAAAAACGATGCGCGGATACGACAACGCGCGCGATTTTTTCGCGCGATGGCACGCAATCGACGCGCGACACGCATGCACATCGACACGTTGAGCGTGTTCATCGACATCGATGACGCGCTTCTCACTCACGCCTCGCTCGCGTGCAACGCGCGATGTGCGAGCACGATGCAATCGCGATGACCAACACGGCCGACGCAACGCATGCTCGTGCCGCAATTCGCGTGCCGCGCATCGGATGCGTGATCGCCGAGGGCGGGATGCGTGTCGAGGTGAACCGCGTCGGCGCATTCGCATCGATGTCGATGCGAGAGGACGCACCAACGTCGTCGTGCATGTCGGTGAACGCGCAAACGAACATATGCACATGCATCGTGGGCACAAACGCGCGATCACAGCGACGCACGCACGCGCCGACATGTCGCTCATCGCGGGAAAACCCTGTTCAGCAGCGACTGAAAACCGCGCGCGATCGCGTTTGAAACGAGGCGGTTTTGCGACGATAGAAGGATTGTTCTACGGCAATCCGGGCGCCAACTTTGCTGCAGCGTCGATACTCCGAGACCAGCTTCAGCTGGCGTTTTACACGGATCGACCTAGTTGGAATGCTGCAATCGCATATCGGCGTGTCAGGTTGGCGCTGATTGTCATGCCATTCAGTTTCACTTCACGATCCGATCACCACGTCAGCACGGCATCGATCGCGCGGCGTGGTGCGGACCGGCGCGTGGTCCGCGATGAGACAGGGAAGTCGTTGCCAACCCCACGTGTCAGACACGCGGTGAGCAAGCTACCCGACGAAGAAAGAGCGCAAGACAGAAGGGGTCCAACAGAAGCGTTCTAAGCAGTGGAGGCACAAGATGCGCGATCCAGCGTTCTTGTTCAGTTCGAACCCACCGGAGTGTGGGGTTTTCCCGCGGCTCCAGCGTCATGCGTTGCGCCGGATGCCTTGCGCTCTGGCAACTGCGTCGCTGGCATTGCTGGCCGGGTGTGCGAATTCGGGCAGTGGTGACATGGGAACGTCGCTAGGCGGCGGCAGCGATGCGCGATCGAAGCCGACGATTACGGCGTCGAGTTCGCCCACGTGGTCGAACAGCAACGGCAGCGGCACCACATCGGGCAGCACCGGCAGCACGTCGAGCGGTAGCACGCCGATCGCGACGCTGACCGGTCCGGTCGAGCAGGTGACGACGACCACCGTGGCAGCCATCGTACCGCTCACGACCACGCTGACTTCCGCTACGCAAACACTGGGCGCGGCAACAGGTCTGGGCACGCCGGTCGGCGGTGTGCTGACGACACTGGGCAGCGCACTCGGCAGCGAAGGCAAGACGATCACCACGGCTGGCAAGGGCGATGCGTTGGTGTCGACGCTGGGCAATGCGGTGACTGCGCTCGGCGCGATCACCGGCGGGCTGTCGGCGGTGATCACGCCGACTGCGCCTTCTGCCGGCGGCGGCGCTACTGCGCCGGGCAACGCACTCGCTGGTGCGCTGCCTGGTGGGCTCGGCGGCGCGCTGGCACCGGTGACGACCGCTGTCGGGTCGTTGACGGCGGCGATTCCCGGTGTCGGCACGCTCGGTGGCGGCGCAACCACGAGTTCGCCTGCGAGTGGAATCGGCGGGCTGGGCAGCATCGGCTCGACGGTCGGCGGACTGGTTGGCGGGCTGCTGTCGGGCACGTCACCCGGTGCACATCGCTGAGGGCCTCAGCGCTTAGGAAAACTTTCTTTGCATTCGACGGCAAACGCAGGCGGATGCTGCCCACTGGACGCCAGATGCGCGTTCTTCTGACACCCGGTGGTGATTACGCGGTACGGGCCGCGCTTACAAGGAGACTCACCATGAAGATTCAAACCCCGCTCCAAACCTCTTCTGCTTCGTCATCCGCGTCATCGCGCACGCTGCTGGCGGCGGCCGCACTGGCCGTGCTCGCGCTGGCCGGTTGCGCCTCGGGTGGCAATCCGAACGGCGATACCACCCCGTCGTCGAACGCCAACAACAGCCCGGGCGCGGTGCCGGTCGGCAACGTTGCGAGCAACGGCGGCAACGTCGTCACGCAGACCGGCAAGACGGTGAGCGACCTCGGCACGACCATCGGCACCGCATCGGTGCCCATCGTGGGCGGCACGGCAGCACAGAAGGATCTGGGTGCAACAGTCACCTCCGCCGGCAACACGGTCCAAACGCTGGGCGGTGGCATCAGCAACGGGCTGGGCAAGATCGGCTCGACGCCCGACCCGGTCGGCACGACGGTGCAGAGCTCGGGCGACGTGGTGCGCTCGACAGGCGTCACGCTGGTGAATGCTGGGCAAACCGTGAGCGATCTGGGCGCCGCTGGCAGCCCGCTGGCGCCGCTGAATCCGATCACGTCGCCGGTGGGCAGCGGTGTGTCGGCACTCGGCCAGGTGGCACAAGGCGCCGGTGGGTTGGTGACCATTGGCACCTCCAGCGGACCGGTGCAGCAGGTCACGCAGCAGTTGAGCAATGCGATCGTGCCGCTGTCTGCACAGGTTGCGGGGGCGGGTCAGCAGGTGGGCGCGGCAACCATGCTGGGCGCCCCGCTGGCTGGTGCGCTGAACACTGTGGGCGGTGCGCTGCAGAGCGGCGGCGCGCAAGTCGGCGCAGCCGGCGGCAATGCACTCACGCGTGACGTGGGTGGCCTCGTTGGCGCGGTGGGCAGCACGGTGGCCAGCGCCGGTGGCCTGGTCAACGGCGGTGGCGGCGGCTCCACCAATCCGCTCGCACCCATCACAAATGCGCTGGGCGGCGGCCTCGGTGGTGCAGCCGGCGGCAGCAATCCGCTGGCGCCGGTCACGGGTGCCCTGGGTGGTGCAGCCGGCGGTAGCAACCCGCTCGCCCCGATCACGAATGCGCTGGGTGGCGTCACGAACGCCGCCGGCGGCTCCGGCAGCAATCCGCTGTCCCCCCTGACCGGCGCGCTGAGCGCGCATTGATCAAGACGATCTGCGCGGCCGATCACCCTCACCGATTTTTTTTACCCTGATAAGGAGACACCACGATGCAACGCACCCCTCACTCTCTCGCACGTCTGGCCGGCGCGCTGGCTCTTGCACTGGCGGCTGGCGGCGCTTTCGCACAGGCCACGCCCGCAGGCACCTGGAAGACTATCGACGACAACACGGGCAAGCAGAAAGGCCAGGTGACGATCGTCGATAACGGCGGCGTGTTCACGGGCAAGGTCACCAAGATCCTGGTGCCGGGCGACGAGAACAAGACCTGCACCAAGTGCACGGACGACCGCAAGGATCAGCCGATCCAGGGCCTGACCATCCTGAAGGATCTGAAGGCGAACGGAAACAACAACTGGGATGGCGGCAACATCCTCGACCCGGAAAACGGCAAGGTCTACAGCGCCAAGATGTCGCTCGATGAATCGGGCCAGAAACTCACCGTGCGCGGCTTCATCGGCATCAGCCTGATTGGCCGCTCGCAAACGTGGATTCGCGAGCAGTGATCCCCCGCTAATAAAGAAGCCTCCCAACGCGCGGCGGTGCCCCGCCTTGTAAGCGGGGCGCCGTCTCTTCGGGCGCCGGTGCAAGCCGGCGCCTTCTTTTTTGCGCATACGCAGCGCCGCTCTACGCTCCACCTGAATTAAGCCTTCACTAAAGAACCAGCCGCCGACCGCCGTTACACCCGGAGGGAACGGCCCGCTAGGGGCACAACAAAGTGGAGAAAACGCGACATGCGACAGTGGACACTCAAAGCAAAACTGCGCCTGGCGCTGGCCCTGATGTGGTTGGGCCTGATTGGCGTCGGCGTGTGGAGTGCCATGGAAACCCGCTCGACGATGCTCGATGAGCGCAAGGTCGGCCTGCAGAACCTGGTTGATGCGGCCGAGGGCATTGCCAAGCTGTATCACGCCAAAGCGCAATCCGGTGCCATGAGCGAAGACGACGCCAAGAAGACCGCACTGGCCACCCTCGCCTCGATGCGCTATGGCACTACCGGCTACCTGTTCGTTGTCGATTCGCAGCTCATCCTGCTGATGCATCCGACACTGGCCGACATGGTCGGCAAGAGCACCGCCGGCTTCAAAGACCCGACCGGCAAACCCGTCTACCCGACCATCGTCAATGCGGCCAAGGACAAGGGCTTTGGCTTTGCCGAATACCAGGGCCGCCTGCCCGGCAGCGAAACCGCGCTGCCCAAGATCGGCTACGTGAAGCGCTTTGCGCCGTGGGACTGGAACCTGTCGAGTGCGGTGTTCCTGCAAGAGGTGGATGCGGCCTACCACCACTCGCTCATCGCCAACCTGATCGTCATCCTGCTGGTGGGTGGCGTGGTGTCGGTGGCCATGTCGCTCATCATCCGCAACGTACAGCGCGGGTTGGGCGGTGAACCCAGCTACGCCACCGAGGTGGCCCGCCGCATTGCCGCCGGTGACCTGGCCGTGCGCGTGCAAACCCGCCCGGACGACGGCGACAGCATGCTGGTCGCCATGGCGCAGATGCAGCAGCAACTGACCGGCACCATCGGCCATATCAAGACGTCGGCAGATTCGATTGCCAGCGCCACCAAGCAGATCGCCGCCGGCAATGCGGATCTGTCGCAGCGCACAGAAGAGCAGGCCAGCTCGCTGGAAGAAACGGCGTCCAGCATGGAAGAACTCACCAGCATCGTGAAACAGAACGCCGACAACGCGCGCCAGGCCAGCCAGCTTGCAGGCAACGCATCGTCCATCGCCATCAAGGGCGGCGAAGTGGTTGGCCGGGTGGTGGACACCATGGCCGGCATCAACGACAGCAGTAAGAAGATCGCCGACATCATCGGCGTGATCGAAGGGATTGCGTTCCAGACCAACATCCTCGCGCTCAATGCCGCTGTGGAAGCGGCACGGGCGGGCGAGCAAGGACGCGGCTTTGCGGTCGTGGCCGGCGAGGTCCGCAGCCTGGCGCAGCGCAGTGCCACGGCAGCCAAGGAGATCAAGGAACTGATCAGCGACTCGGTGGGCCGCGTTGAAAACGGCACCACGCTCGTGGCCGAAGCCGGCAGCGTGATCAATGACGTCGTCGTGGCGGTCAAGCGCGTGACCGACATCATGGGCGAGATCAGCTCGGCGTCGGACGAGCAAAGCTCGGGGATCGAGCAGGTCAACCAGGCCGTCAACCAGATGGATGAGGTGACGCAGCAGAACGCTGCACTGGTCGAACAGGCCGCGGCGGCAGCGCTATCGCTGGAAGAGCAGGCGCAGGTGCTGCGCGACGCGGTGGCGTCGTTCCGCACGGTCTGATCCAGTGCCCGACAGCGGGCCGAATGCCGCCCAAATCCCCAACGAGTGGAGGGACGGCGGTCCGTTTTCGGGGTTGCCGCATGGTGTTATGCTGCGCGGCAGAGGAATCAATACAAACAACACGTTGGAATAGCCATGCCCGAGCGCAACCGGCCGCCATTCAGGGGCCTTACTGGCGCGATTGCCGGGTCGACTACCAGCGCCCAGGCCGTAACAGGAGACAACCCTGAAGACACGCCCGGCGGCGCCCGTGAGCCGATGTCTGGCGGTCGCCCCAACACCGCGCGCGATGCCGCCGCGCAGGATCTGGCCAGCGATACCGCCCTGTGGCGGTTTGCCCTGGCAGCAGAGAACGGCGGCCGTGGCCCGCATCCCGACGCCGCACTGCGTGACGATCTTTCCATTCTGCGTATCCTGCGTGGTGCCGATGGCCTGCGCCTGCTCCGGCAAGGACTGCGCAGCGCATTTCCGGGCGCTGCCCTGCGCCTGACGACGTTCTGGCCCGAAGAGCAACCGCACGCCTATCCGGCCCGCGCCGAAGCACGCCCCGCTGAGTTCGGCGACTTGCTCGTACTGTTCCGCCTGCGCGGTGCCGTGCCCACGCTCGATTGCCGCGCACTGTTCCTCACCGCCCGCCGCATCGATCAACCCGACGATGCGCTGGACAAGCACCACACGCTACCGCAGATCAACCTGTACGAAGGCTGGCCTGACTTCAACGTCTACGCACGCTCGCCGATCAAGTCGCGCAATGCCGCCTTCCTCGGCAAGTTTGATCTGTCGGCCGAGCTGGAGCCGCTGCGCCGCATCGGCCGCGACCAGCGTCAGTGGCGTTACCTGACACCGTGCACCGGCCTGCAGGCCCATTCGCAATGGCCCGGCGCCCGGCCGCTCTCGCCGCTGCAATGGCGCTGGCCCTCCGGCCCGCAGGCAGGTGGCGTGCGTCCGGCAACCGGCTCGTTCACCGGCCTGCTGCGCCAGCTTGCCCGCCCCGAAGGCGCGGGTGAAGACTGCTCCGCCGGCACCGAAGTGCCGACCTGGGGGCGCCTGATCAACAAGCTGCTCGACCATAGCTGGGAAGTCGCCCCAAGCCACGCGCTCAAGAGCGGCAATATCTCCTCGATGGCATTCTGGACGCGGCTGCGCGGCTTCCTGACGGCGGAATACCTGCTCGGCACGCATTCGCTGCAGAAGGGGTTCGGCGCATCGCTGCAATTCGAGATGGCCAACGGCCTGCAGGACATTGTCCGCGACGACTGGACGGCCACCACCGGCTTCGACCCCGAAGACCTGGATGTGCCCGGCGTGCGCAGCACACTGCAGCGGATCGCAGCGTCCAAGCTGGCCGTGTTCGGCATGAGCGCAGAAGACCCGGCACCACTGGCCGCCCCACGCCCGCAGCGCGGCGTCACTCCACGCCCCGACGGCGAACGAGAAGGTCAGCGCGTGCTGCTGATCGACGTGATCCGCCCCAGCGCCGCTGCCCTGTAAGCGCTCCCCCCGCGTTTCGAGAAAAACCCGCACGCACACTTCCGAGAACGCAACGTTTTCTCGGCGGTGTGCGGCTATGCTGTAGCGTTGCATTTGCTGCACCGCCCATGTCTTCCGCTGCCCCCGCCTCTTCCACCTCCCTCACGTCGTCCCCCTGGATGCCCATTCTTGCCCTGATGGGTTCGATGGCCTCCGTGTGCCTGGGCAACTCGTTTGCCAAGACGCTGTTTCCGGTGTTGGGGGCAGCGGGCACTGTCACGTACCGCGTCACCATTGGGGCGGCGATCCTGCTGGCGTTCTGGCGGCCGTGGCGCCTGCACCTGACCCGAGCCGACGCCGGTCGCATCGCCATGTACGGCGTCACGCTGGCGAGCATGAACCTGCTGTTCTATCTGTCGCTGCAGCGATTGCCGATCGGCATTGCGATCGCCATCGAGTTCACCGGGCCGCTGGTGCTGGCGGTGGTGCTGTCGCGCCGGGCGCTCGATTTCGTGTGGATCGGGCTGGCGGTGGTGGGCCTGCTGATGCTGTCAGTGGGCGACAAGGCGGTGGGCCAGGTCGATCACCTGGGTGCAGCGTATGCGCTGGCGGCCGGTGTGTGCTGGGCGCTCTATATCCTGACCGGCAAGAACCTCGGTGGCCTGCATGCGGGCCAGGCAACGTCGCTGGGGATGACCGTGGGGGCATTGTTCGCGATTCCGTTTGGCGTGGCGCAGGCGGGGTCCGCACTGCTGACACCGTCGCTCATTCTGGCGGGGCTGGGCATCGGGCTGCTGTCGAGCGCGATTCCGTATTCGCTGGAAATGGTGGCGCTCAAGCACCTGCCGGGTAAGACGTTCTCCGTATTGCTGAGCCTGGAGCCCGCCATCGGTGCGCTGGCCGGGGCCATCGTGCTGCACGAGCAACTGACCGGACGGCAGTGGACGGCAATTCTGGCCATCATCGCCGCTTCTGCAGGGTGCGCACTGACGGTGCGTGCACCCAAGTCAGCGCACAGCGAGTGACCTAGCCGGAAACCCGCGCCACGGCTTGCAGCACGGCCATGCGCGTCTGCGCGTAGACCATGCCTTTCCACTCCGGCACATCGCAATAGAACGCGTCACGCAGCGTGCGGCGGATGCCATCTGCCTGCGCAGCGCCCTGCTCAGGGTGTCGATGCAGCCAGTGGTCGGCCCGCAGGGCCTGCAGCACCGCGAGTGGGGCAAGCGTGCCGAACTCCAGCGTGATGCAGGTTTTCTCGATCTCGGGCAGCAGCTCGTATGCCACGCCCACCAGATCGCCCTTGACCACGGATGACACCGACCCGGGCGCAGCAATCGGCCGGACATCGGCACCCCACGTGCGGATGGCGCGATCAAGTTCAGCCGGGTCGGGGCTGTTGAAAATCTTCTCGCCGTGGCCGTAGTGGCCGAGCCCGGTATGCAGGTCGATCCATATCAAACGGGAAACGGCCGCCGCGTGCCGTGACACCAGTCCGCGCATCTGCATGGTGCTCCAGCAGGGGGCAGTGCCACCGTAGAACATGCCGTCTGGCACGCGGTACTGCCCGCTGGTTGCTGCGTCCTGCAGAGCTTTCTCGCCGCGCGTGACCATGTAGTGCTGCAACGCCGCCTGATCCGCCTGGCTGGGCGGCCACGTTGACGGCAGCAGCAGCGGATCGACTTCGATATAGGCCGGATTGGCCGACGCCGCCTCGGCAAAATCGACGCTGTTGCGGTTGAGGTCGACGTTGTCTTCGTTCACACGCCGCAAATGGGCAAAGCCATATGGGTTGACGGCGTGCACCAGCAGCAGCGCCAGCCTGGACGCCGCCAGCCGTGCGAAGAGTTCGGCGTCGTGCAGCAAACCGATCTGGCAACCCGAGCCACAGAATCCTTCCACGCCATGCACACCGGAGGTGACGACCAGCAGCGCGTCGGCCTGTGCCGGCGAGAACAGCGCGGTGTCAATGGAAAGCGGCTCTCCGGAAGGCCCGAGCGCATCCGGGTGGAGATGCCGCTCGACGCCCATCCCCCGGGCCTGGGCGGCCGTCAGGAACTTGGCGCGCGCTTCATCGTAGGTCTGGGAGAAGAAGGATTCGACGGTCATTTGGGGCCCAGGGATGGTGGGAAGACAACGGTCGTACGTTTCGGATTATCAGGGCCCGACCAAATGCAGGCAATTCCAGCGAGTCCATAAAAAACAGGGGCCGAAACCCCTGTCTGTCCAGTCATGACACCCGCTGAAAAACTCAGCCCTTCAGCGCGGTCAGATCCGCTTGCGCACTGCGTAGGTCTTCCTGCTTCTCGCGCAGTTTGTCCTGCTTCTCGGCCAGTCGTTTCTGCGCCTTGGCGATGCGTTTGACCTCACCCTTGCTGCGGGATTCCTTCAGCTTGTCCTCGGCTTCGGTCACCTCCAATTGCGCTTTTTGCACGTCCCGCTCGGCTTCACGCACCTTGCGCTCAGCGTGTTCGGCCTGTCCGGCGTTGGTGCAGTTGGCTTTGGTGCTCGCCAGCGCATCTTGCAGGCCGGCAACCCGGAACGTGTTGCCGTATTGCTTGGCCATCTCGATCTGCGTTTCAATCGCGCGGATCTTGGTGGCGCAGTTCGTGGTGTCGGCAAACGCCGCAGACGTGCCCAGCAAGGCAAATGGCGTGAGGGCGACGAGGAGGGTCTTCTTCATAGGAGCGTCCTTATATTCAGTCCATCGAATCGCCACGATAGGGCGGCTTGTGACCACACCCCATCAGATTCAACTGATTTTCAACAGGCCGTGACAAATGAAAAAAGGCCCGAACGGGCCTTTTTTTCAAGCTTGGGAGCGGGACTCGATTATTCCCACGACAGCGCACCACCGGTCTGGTACTCGATCACGCGCGTCTCGAAGAAGTTGCGTTCCTTCTTCAGGTCGATCATCTCGCTCATCCACGGGAACGGGTTCTCCTCGTTCGGGAACAGCGCGTCGAGGCCGATCTGCTGGCAGCGACGGTTGCAGATGAAGCGCAGATAGCCCTTGAACATCGGGGCGTTCAGGCCCAGCACGCCGCGCGGCATGGTGTCTTCTGCGTAGCGGTATTCCAGGTCGACGGCCTTCTTGAACAGCTCCGTGATCTCGGCCTTGAACTCGGCCGTCCACAGGTGCGGGTTCTCGAGCTTGATCTGGTTGATCAGGTCGATACCGAAATTGCAGTGCAGCGACTCGTCGCGCAGGATGTACTGGTACTGCTCGGCCGCACCGGTCATCTTGTTCTGACGGCCCATCGCCAGGATCTGCGTGAAGCCGACGTAGAAGAACAGGCCTTCCATGATGCAGGCGAAGACGATGAGCGACTTCAGCAGCTTCTGGTCGTTCTCGGGCGTGCCAGTCTTGAAGGACGGGTCCGTCAGCGTGTCGATGAACGGGATCAGGAACTCGTCCTTGTCGCGGATCGACTGCACCTCGTGGTACGCGTTGAAGATCTCGGCCTCGTTCAGGCCCAGCGATTCGACGATGTACTGGTAGGCGTGCGTGTGGATCGCCTCTTCAAACGCCTGGCGCAGCAGGTACTGGCGGCATTCCGGCGCAGTGATCTGGCGGTACGTGCCCAGCACGATGTTGTTGGCGGCCAGCGAATCAGCCGTCACGAAAAAGCCCAGGTTGCGCTTGATGATGCGGCGCTCGTCTTCGGTCAGACCGTTCGGGTCCTTCCACGTGGCGATGTCGCGCGACATGTTGATTTCTTGCGGCATCCAGTGGTTCGCGCAGCCGGCCAGGTACTTTTCCCACGCCCACTTGTACTTGAACGGCACCAGCTGGTTGACGTCGGTGGCACCGTTGATGACGCGCTTGTCGGCGGCGTTCACGCGGCGGTTGCTCTGTGCGGCGGCAGCGTTCGGGTTGTTGCCCAGGATGCCCGTGCCGACAGCTTGCGTGGCCGACGGCGGCAGCACGCCACCCTGGTCAGCAGAGACAGGTTGCAGTTGCGGCTGCGGTTGGTACGCGGGCTGCGGCGCAGCTTGCGGATGTGCGGCAGGTTTGACGTCGTCGTCCCAGCTCAGCATGGAGTTTCTCCGTTGTATTTCTGTTGGACCGACCAGTGGAGCGCATGTTTCGATACACACGCAACACCGGCCCGGTCGCCGATGTCAGTGAATGGGCCGCATTGTTGATGCCATGCGGCCCCTGGGGCGCTTTGGTAACAGCCCGCTCAGTGCCTTATTGGCAGGCTTCGCATTCTTCGAAACCGGGGTCGCCGGGGCGCATCGTGCACACGGCGCCTTCAGCTTCCGGCATCGCCTGGGCGGTGGCAGCCGCGGCATCCAGCGCGCTGGCCGGAGCGGCCGGGGCTGCACCTGCAGCCGACACACCACCCACATCGCTACCCGACGACACCGCATTCAGCGTGCCGCGCGACACGGTCGACTTCTCGACGTGCGTGGCGCCGATCGTGCGCAGGTAGTACGTGGTCTTCAGGCCACGCAGCCAGGCCAGCTTGTAGGTGTCGTCCAGCTTCTTGCCCGAGGCGCCGGCCATGTAGATGTTCAGCGACTGTGCCTGGTCGATCCACTTCTGGCGACGCGAGGCCGCTTCCACCAGCCACGTCGGCTCCACTTCGAAGGCCGTTGCGTACAGGTCGCGCAGGTCTTGCGGAATGCGGTCGATGCGGGCCAGCGAGCCGTCGAAGTACTTCAGGTCGGCGACCATCACTTCGTCCCACAGGCCGCGTGCCTTCAGGTCGCGCACCAGGTAGTCGTTGACCACCGTGAACTCGCCCGACAGGTTCGACTTGACGTACAGGTTCTGGTACGTCGGCTCGATACAGGCCGACACGCCGATGATGTTGGAGATCGTTGCCGTCGGGGCGATCGCCACGCAGTTCGAGTTGCGCATGCCGTGTTGCTTGATGCGGGCGCGCAGGCTGTCCCAGTCCATCGTCGACGACATATCCGTTTCCAGATAGCCGCCGCGCTCTTCGGCCAGCAGCTTGAGCGAGTCTTGCGGCAGGATGCCGCGATCCCACAGGGAGCCCTTGTAGCTGCTGTAGCGGCCACGCTCTTCGGCCAGCTCGGTCGACGCCCAGTAGGCGTAGTAGCAGACGGCTTCCATCGAGGTGTCAGCAAACTGCACCGCTGCATCGCTGGCGTACGGCACACGCAGCACGTGCAGCGCGTCCTGGAAGCCCATGATGCCCATGCCGACCGGACGGTGGCGCAGGTTGGAATCACGCGCCTTCTTGACGGCGTAGTAGTTGATGTCGATCACGTTGTCGAGCATGCGCATCGCGGTGCGCACGGTCTTCTTCAGCTTCTCGTGATCCAGCACGACGCTGCCGTCGGCCTGCTTGACCAGGTGAGCGACCAGGTTCACCGAACCCAGGTTGCACACGGCGATTTCGCTGTCGTTGGTGTTCAGCGTGATTTCCGTGCACAGGTTGGAGCTGTGCACCACGCCCACGTGCTGCTGCGGGCTGCGGATGTTGCACGGGTCCTTGAACGTGATCCACGGGTGGCCGGTTTCGAACAGCATGCCCAGCATCTTGCGCCACAGTTGCAGCGCCGGCATCTTCTTGAAGAGCTTGATCTCGCCGCGCGCGACCTTGTCTTCATAGGCCAGATAGGCTTGCTCGAATGCCTTGCCGACCTTGTCATGCAGGTCCGGGCAGGTGGACGGCGAGAACAGCGTCCACTCGCCACCTTCCATCACGCGCTTCATGAACAGGTCCGGAATCCAGTTGGCCGTGTTCATGTCGTGCGTGCGGCGGCGGTCGTCGCCGGTGTTCTTGCGCAGCTCCAGGAATTCTTCGATATCCAGGTGCCACGTTTCCAGGTACGCGCAGACGGCGCCCTTGCGCTTGCCGCCTTGGTTCACGGCCACAGCCGTGTCGTTGACGACCTTCAGGAACGGCACCACGCCTTGCGACTTGCCGTTCGTGCCCTTGATGTGCGAGCCCAGGGCACGCACATTGGTCCAGTCGTTGCCCAGGCCGCCGGCGAACTTGGAGAGCAGCGCGTTTTCCTTCAGCGCTTCGTAAATGCCGTCCAGATCATCCGACACGGTGGTCAGGTAGCACGACGACAGTTGCGAACGGCGCGTGCCCGAGTTGAACAGCGTCGGCGTCGACGACATGAAGTCGAACGACGACAGCAGTTGGTAGAACTCGATAGCGCGGGCTTCGCGGTCGATTTCGTTCAGCGCCAGGCCCATCGCGACGCGCATGAAGAATGCCTGCGGCATCTCGATGCGGGTTTCGTTGATGTGCAGGAAGTAGCGGTCGTACAGCGTCTGCAGGCCGAGGTAGTTGAACTGGAAGTCACGCGAGGCGTCCAGCGCCGCACCCAGGCGGGCCAGGTCGAACTGGGCCAGCTTGTCGTCGAGCAGCTCGGCGTTGATGCCGCGCTTGATGAACTGCGGGAAGTAGTCGACGTAACGCGCGCTCATTTCGGCTTGCGTGACTTCTTCACCGAGGATCTCGCGGCGGATCGTGTGCATCAGGATGCGCGCGGTGACCTGGCTGTACGCCGGGTCCTTTTCGATCAGGGTACGCGAGGCCAGGATGGCCGAGTCGTACACCTGCGTCATCGGCACGCCTTCATACAGGTTCTTGACCGTTTCCTTGAGGATCGGCTCCGGATCCACCGCTTCGCCCAGGCCTTCGCAGGCCGAGACGATCACGTTGCGCAGCGCAGCCATGTCCAGCGGACGGGTGATACCGCCGTCGGTCACATTCAGGCCAATGAAGGCCGGTTGCTGCTGCGTTTCGCCGGCTTGCGCGCGCTCCTGGGCGCGACGCTCGCGGTACAGCACGTAGGCGCGGGCCACGTCATGCTCGCCCGAGCGCATCAGGGCCAGTTCGACCTGATCCTGCACGTCTTCAATGTGGAACGTGCCGCCATTCGGGCGGCTGCGCAGCAGGGCGCGCACCACGTTCTGCGTCTGTTGGTCGACCAGCTCGCGCACACGCGCGGAAGCAGCGCCCTGCCCGCCATTCACGGCGAGGAAGGCCTTGGTCATCGCCACAGCGATCTTGGAGGGCTCGAAGCTGACCACGGCGCCGTTGCGGCGGATGATCTTGTAGTCGGCCAGGTTGACGCCGAGGGCGGTGCCGGAGGCCACGGCCGTGCCGCCGGCGCTTTGCGCAAATTGGGAAGGATTGGCGGTGCCGGAGTGGATTTCGGATTGGGCCGTTTGCATAAGGACTCCTGTTGAACCGTTCGATTGGCGGCTCGCCCGGGGTGATGAACCCTTGGCAAACCCTTGCGCCGCGCAGAGAAAAAGAGACGGAAAAGGCCCTTGCCCTTCCTCGGCCCCCAAGCGTCGGCTCGACCTGCCGTACGCTCGCCCCCGCGCGGGCGCCGAAATGAGAATCCCGGAAATTCACCACTACATCTAGTGTGTCACCCCGGGATTGGCGCTAAGTATAGTGGGCCAATCGAATTTGCCTAGTCTTGACAGATGGGGTTTCAGGGGCTTTTTTGCAATCGAAATGCAGTGCCGCAAGCCCGCCATCGCAGGCGGCACAACGGGTCGTCGGGGCTCGCGTGCGGCGTCGCAATGCGCACTCTCCCAGAATAATTCTTTCTATCACCTACGCAAGTTCGATAGACGTCACCTCATCTGCGGTAGGGGTATGTGTGGCGTGCACTGCACTGGTGCGCCGATGCACCGCCGTCGGCTTCCGACGATTCCTAGTGCGTTCAAGAAATCCAAATAGCGGCATCAGCATTCTTGCCGCGCCTGTCACCTGAGCGACAGGCCCCGTCCCTACTCTTCGGTCGCATTGCGGGGGAGCGCAATCACCGCGGCGCACATGCCGCGCACCACACGACCGAGGAAACCAACATGGCATCGAACCAACCTGCCCGCCGCCTGCTCACGGCCGCGCTGGGCGCAACCGTGGCCGCCACGCTGACGGCCTGCGGCGGGGGCAGCGACAGTGCACCCGTCGCCAACCCCGGCGGCACGACCGCGCCGGCCACCAGCGCCAGCAAGAAGGTGCTGGTGGTGGGCGTGGACGGCGCCACCTACGCGCAGGTGCAGAGCGCGCTGCTGCAACGCAGCCTGCCGAACCTGGGCGCGCTGTCCGTACTGCCCGCCTCGACCGGCGGCACGCTGGGTACGACCACCGCACAACCGCCGCTGGATACGCCGAGCTGGGCCACCGTGCTGTCGGGCACCTGGCAGAACCGCCACGGCGTCACCGACGACACTGTCACCACCCTGGCCACCCCGAGCGTCTTCAGCTACGCGCGCACCGCCGCCAAGGCCGCTGGCACCACGCAACGCCTGGGCGCGGCCGTCAGCTCAGCGGTCCTGCCTGCGCTGCTCAAGGCCGATCAACAGGCCGGTATCCTCGATACGCTGGTCGACTGCGCCCAGGTGGACAGCTGCGTCACGCAAAACAGCGTGCGCCTCGTGCAATCCGGCTATGACGTCGTCTTTGCGCAGTACACCGCACCGGCCGCGGCCGCACTCGCCTCGGGCCTGCAAAGCGATGCGTATGCCGCTGCCCTGAGCAACGTCGACCAGGCACTCGGCACGCTGCAGGCCGCCATCGCCCAACGCCGCACCGCCAACCCGAACGAGGACTGGCTCGTGGTCGTCACGACCAGCCACGGGCTGGATGCCACCGGCGCCACCACCTCGGCGCCCACGCTGGAAAACCGCACCGCATTCATCGCGCTCAACAAGACCGTCAACCCAGTGCTGGGCAAGAACGGCACGGCGGCCCCCACGACCGAAGCTGCGCTGGCCGCCCTGCCGAGCGAGGCCGACATCGTGCCGACCGTGTTGGCGCAACTGAACGCTGCGGTGCCGACTACGGCACACAAGCTCGACGGCGCCGCGCTCACGGCCAGCACGGTGGGCGTGCGCAACCTCCAGAGCACGGTGGGCACCTACAACGCCTCGCTGGTGCTGAACTGGCAAAACCCGACCACCGCCAGCGGCCCGATCACCGTGCTGCGCGACGGCACGCAAGTCGCCACGCTGCCCGCCACGGCCACGCAGTACACCGACAGCACCATCGCCACCGCAAACGGCCTCTACCGCATCAACTACACACTGGTGCGCAACAACGTGCCGGTGTCGATGCTGGCGCAGATCAACTACGTGGCGCCGATACCGCTGGCGACGACGCTGACCAACAGCCTGGCGACGTACTACAGCTTCGACCCGCTGCCGCCGACGGATCGCAAGAACAGTTCGACGCTGGGCCCGTGGGTGGCCGGCACCGACGGCGGCTCGGCCGTGACCGACCCGTTTGGCGGCAAGGCACTGTCGGTCGATTCGCGCATCGATGCCTACAAGCTCACGCAGACTGGCGCCGACATCGCGCAAAGCCCGCAATTCACCATCGGCTTCTGGTTCAAGTCGGACTGCACGCAGGGCAACGGCACGGGTGAGCCGATCCTCTCCAACAAGAACTATTACTCCGGCGCCAACCCGGGCATTGCCATCGCCCTGTGGGGTGGCTGCGAGGTGCGCTTCAACCTGGGCAGCGGCGGCAAGCGCGACGACATCCAGGGCATGAAGTTCAGCGCCAACCAGTGGGCCTACCTGGCCCTGTCGGTGGACACGCAGGCCAAGCTGTTCAGCGCCTACATCCTCGACCCGGTACTGGGTGTGCAGAAGACCGAAGACCGTGCCATCGCCAACACCGACGTCACCAAACTCAACGGCCTGGCCACCAAGGTCTGGGGCGTGAACGACGACGCCACGCACAACTACGTGCCCAACAACCCAGGCGCGCTCAAGGGCGTGATGGCCTACGACGACCTGGCCATGTGGACGCGCCGCCTGACGCTGGACGAACTCAAGTCAATCAACGGCTCGCACCAGCCGCTGTCGTCGCTCAATCCTTGATGCCCCTGATCCCCCCACCCTCACCCCGAACGAGACCGCTCATGAAGCCTTTCACCCACCATCTTGCGCGGCCGCACTGGCTGGCCGCCATGCTGCTGTGCGCCGCCACCTTGTCGCTGTCGGCCTGCGGCGGCGATTCGAACGACGGCACGCCGGGCACCGGCACCCCCGGCACGGCCCAGCCGGATCAGCCCGGCCAACCGCCGGCCAACAAGCCGAACCTGCACTGCGCTCCGTAAGCCGCACTGCCTCTCCATCGACTTGCGTTTGAGACCGACATGACCTCCAACACCAACAACGGCAGCCGCCGCAACTTCCTCAAACTGGCCAGCACGGGCGCGATTTCCGCCGCCGCGCTGGCTGCCTTCCCGCCGTCGATCCGCCGCGCGCTGGCCATTCCCGCCAACAACGCGACCGGCACGATGCGCGACATTGAACACGTGGTGATCCTGATGCAGGAGAACCGCTCGTTCGACAACTACTTCGGCACGCTGCAAGGCGTACGCGGTTTTGGCGATCGCTTCCCGATTCCGCTGGCCGGCGGCCTGAACGTCTGGCAGCAGACCTACGTGCCAAGCAGTGGCCCGAGCCGCGTGGTACTGCCGTACTACCTGGACAGCAGCGCCGGCAACGCGCAGCGCGTCTCAGGCACACCGCACAGCTACCCCGATGCGCAAAACGCGTGGGACCTCGGCCGCATGAGCAAGTGGCCGACCTACAAGCAGACGCAGTCGATGGGCTATTACAAGCAGGCCGAGCTGGACTTCCAGTTCGCACTGGCCAACGCCTTCACGCTGTGCGACGCATACCACTGCGGCTTCCACGGCGGCACCAACACCAACCGCCTGTTCCACTGGACGGGCACCAATGACCCGACCGGTGCAGCCGGTGGCCCCGTCATCGACAACAGCGGCGACCACCTCGACGCCGGCGTCACCTACAACTGGACGACCTACCCCGAACGCCTGCAAACCGCCGGCGTGTCGTGGAAGGTCTACCAGAACATGCCGGACAACTTCACCGACAACCCGCTCGCCGGCTTCAAAGCCTACCGCGACGCCAACGCCGCGCGCGGCAACCTGAAGGACGGCAGCCCGTTCCCGCCGTACACCCCGGCCGATGAGACGATCAGCCCGCTGATCAAGGGCGTCGGCAACACCATGCCCGACGGCGGTTTCCTGCAATCGCTCAAGGACGACATCGCCGCAGGTCTTCTGCCGCAGGTGTCGTGGATCGTCGCGCCGGCCACCTACTCCGAACACCCCGGACCGTCGAGCCCCGTGCAGGGCGCGTGGTACACGCAGGAAGTGCTCAACGCGCTGACCGCCAACCCGGCCGTGTGGAGCAAGACCGTACTCATCGTCAACTTTGACGAAAACGACGGCTTCTTCGACCATGTGCCGCCGCCTGCCGCTCCGGCCTATGACAACGGCGTGCTGGCTGGCAAATCGACTGTGAGCACCACCGGCGAGTACCACACCGACAAGAATCCGTACGGCCCCGGTCCGCGCGTACCGATGTACATCATCTCGCCGTGGAGCCGTGGTGGCTGGGTCAACTCGCAAGCGTTCGACCACACTTCGGTGCTGCGCTTCCTAGAACTGCGCTTCAACGTCAAGGAACCGAACATCAGCGCGTACCGCCGCGCCGTACTGGGCGACCTGACCAGCGCCTTCAACTTCGTCAACCCGAACAACGAAACGCTGCCGACGCTGCCTAGCCGCGACAAGGCGACGGCCGATTCGATCCGCACCGCGCAAGGGTTGAAGCCGCAGGTGCCGGTGCCCTCCGTGGCCGCACAGCAACTGCCCGTGCAAGCCACCGGCACGCGCCCCTCGCGCGCCCTGCCGTACGAGCTGCACGTCAGCGCGCGTGAAGACGCCACCAACCGCGCCCTGCGCCTGATCTTCAGCAACACCGGCACGGCCGCCGCCGTGTTCCACGTGTACGACCGCCTGCATCTGGACCGCGTGCCACGCCGCTACGCCGTCGAACCCGGCAAGATGCTCGACGACGCATGGGATGTCTACACCGCTGACAAGGGCAAGTACGACCTGTGGGTGCTCGGCCCCAACGGTTTCCACCGCGCGTTCTCGGGCGACGTGAGTGCCGTCTCGGCCGCAGGTTCGAGCGCACCGGAAATCCGCGTGTGCTACGACCTGGCCAACGCCGAGGTCTACGTGACGATGATGAACACCGGCACTACCGGCTGCACCTTCACCGTCAAGCCCAACGCGTACCGCACCGACGGCCCGTGGACGTACGACATCCCCGCCGGCAAGCAGCTCGACCAGCATTGGCCGATCGCGCGCCAGGGCAACTGGTACGACTTCACGGTGACGGTGCCGCAGGGCGGCTTCACGCGGCGCTTTGCCGGCCGCATGGAAACCGGCAAGGACAGCGTGTCCGACCCGGCCATGGGCACCTAAGACGGTGAACTAAACGCTAGAAATATCCGCAGGGAAGAGAACGCGGGCGGCCTTCGCAAGGGGCCGCCCGTTTCTATTTCAAAGCGCGTGTTGATACGGAAACAGCGCCGCGTTGAAGCCACCAAGCGCACGCAGATGCGCCCAGTCGAAGCACGGTCCTGGATCGGTCTTGCGGCCCGGTGCGATGTCCGAATGCCCGGCAATCGCCGCAATCGGATACGCCGCGCAGATCGCCCGCACGAGTGACGCCGTGGTGGCGTACTGCTCGGGCGTGAAGGGCAGATCATCCGTGCCCTCGATCTCGATGCCGACGGAGAAATCGTTGCAGCGCGTACGGCCGAAAAAATCCGACGCGCCGGCATGCCATGCGCGCGCACCACACGGCGCGAACTGCACACACTCGCCCGTACGGCGCACGAAGAAATGCGCCGACACGCGCACGCCGCGCAACTGATCGAAGTACGGGTGCGCGTCGCAGTCGAGCGTGTTGGTGAAGAAGTCGAGCACGTCGTCCGTGCCGAAATCGGTCGCGGACTGCGCGGGCGGCAGGCTGATGTTGTGCAGCACGATCAAGTCGATCGGCATGCCTTCCGGCCGCTCGTCGATATTGGGTGACGGATGGCGGCGGACGCCTTCCACCCAGCCAGCGGCATCGACGCGCAAGGCGTTGTGATCAGGCATCGCCGTTCAGGCCGTTGCCAGCGACTTCACCCAAGCTGCCAGCCGCTTCGATGTCACGCGGGTCACGGATGCCGAGTTGCTGCATGCGATAGCGCAACTGACGGAACGACAGGCCAAGCAGCTTGGCCGCCGCCGTGCGGTTGAAGCCGGTCTGGTCCAGCGCGGCCAGGATCACGCTGCGCTCGACCGACTCCAGATACGCCGGCAAGTCGATCGGCAGGGCGACGTTCGGCAGCGACGGTTCCGTTGCTGCGGAAGCAGGCGCGGGCTCAGCGGGCTGTGCCATCGGCTGCGGCATGCCGATCGGACTCGGCACGGGCGCCGGCATATAGACGGCATCGGGCCAGCCCGTCACGGGCGGCGGCGCCATCGTGTGACCACTCTGCAGACCTTGCGCGGCGGCCTGTGCCTCACGCGTACGGTGGAACAGCGGCGAGCGCTCGATCTCGGCGCCGAGCGCGCCCAGATCATCCACGTCGATCGATTCGCCTTCGGCAAACGCATACGCGCGCTCGAGCAGGTTCTCCAGCTCACGCACGTTGCCCGGAAACGGATACGCGCACAGTTGCTGCAGCGCCGGACGCGTCAGGCGCTTGGGGCGCGGATCGCCGTAGCGGTTGGCAAGCTGCTCCAGCAACACGCCGGCCAGCACGGGCACGTCTTCACCGCGCTCGCGCAGCGTGGGCATGCGCAGTTCCAGCACGTTCAGGCGGTAGAACAAGTCTTCGCGGAAGCGGCCGGCGGCCACCAAGCGCGCCAGATTCTGGTGGCTCGCGCACACCACACGCACATCGACCGGGTCTTCACGGCTCTCGCCGATTTTGCGCACGCGGCGTTCCTGCAGCGCGCGCAGCAATTTCACCTGCATGGTCAACGGAAGGTCGGCCACTTCATCCAGCATGAGGGTGCCGCCGTTGGCCGCCTGGAAGAAGCCCTGGCGGTCGCTGTCGGCACCGGTGAAGGCGCCCTTCACGTAGCCGAAGAACTCGGCTTCCATCAGGTTCTCGGGAATCGCCCCGCAGTTCACGGCCACGAACGGCCGCGACGCACGCGCCGACAGCGCATGGATGGCGCGTGCCGCACGCTCCTTGCCGCTGCCCGACTCCCCGCTGATGACCACCGGCGCCATGCTGCGCGCCAGCCGCATCAGCGAGCGGCGCACCTCCTGCATGGCGGCGGAGTGCCCAGGCAGCAAGTCGTTGGTGCGCTCGGCCAAATCGGAGCTGCCCGGGTCGGGATCGCGCTGCTGGCGACCCAGCGCGTTGAGCACGAGGCTGCGCAGCTGATCGAGCGAGAGCGGCTTGGCAATGTAGTCGAACGCGCCAGCCTTGAGCGCTTCCACGGCGTTCTCGGCGCTGCCGTAGGCGGTGATGACGGCCACCGGCGTGCGATCCGCCGTGGCCGAGAGCTGGCGCACAAGTTCGATGCCCAGGCCATCACCCAGGCGCATGTCGGTCAGCACCAGTGCAAAGCGCTGGCGGGACAAGGCCTCGCGCGCTTCGGCCAATCCGCTGGCGAGCACCACGTCGTGCCCCATGCGGCGCAAGGAGATTTCCAACAGCTCGCGCAGGTCGGCTTCGTCATCAACGACGAGAATGGGTTCGCGAACGATGGCGACTTTGGACATGGATCAGCGGAGAAGTCGGCCGGCGGATCATTCCGCAGTCAGCACGGCAGGTTGGTCAAACATCAGGGTGATGACGAAGGCGCGACGCGGCAATGTGTCGCGCGCCTCCATGGTCAACGCTCCGGTGCGATCGAGCAAGGATTCCAGCGCGATGGCGCCGTATCGGATCTGTGCATCGTTGGCGCTGCACAACTCGCGCGCCATGTAGAGGCCCAGGCCTGTGCCTTGCGCGTCATTCGTGAAGAACGGCTCGAACAGGCTGCGCTGCTGCTCGGTGGGCACTTCGGGGCCGTCATTCCAGATCACGAGTTCGGCGTGGGTCTCATCCAGTGCATAGGCGGCCAGCAGGATCGAGCCCGGCACGTGCCGGCAATAGCGCAGCGCGTTGTCGAGCATGTTGCCGACCACCTGCTGCAGCTGCGCCGGGTCAAACATCACAGGCTTGTCCAGATCCACCGCCACGCGCACGAGATTGGGGTTGATCTCGGTCGCTTCGCCCGCGCGACGCAAGGCTTCCGCGCGCCAACGCTCCACCACTTCGGGCAACACCTGCGCGAGCTGTACGCGCACACGCTCGCCGCGCGGCCGGCGCGACAGCATCAGCACGTCGGCGACCACCTGATCGAGCCGGCGCACGTTGTCACGGATGATACGCAGCAGGCGCGTTTCCACGCCGGAGCCTGGGTGGGTGCCTACCGAGCGCGCATGCTCCCCCTCGCCCGGATCGTCCAGCAGTTCAGCGGCCTGGCTGATCGCCGCCAGCGGATTGCGGATCTGGTGCGCGACGCTCGCCACCAGCCGGCCCATCGAGGCGAGCTTTTCCTGCTGCGCCTGCTCAGCCACGCGCTCCCAGCTTTCCACGTGGACCAGCACGGTGTCGTGCAGCTCGTGCCGCAGGAAGGCTTCGTCGTCGGCCGACCAGCCTTGCGTTGCCGCTTCGGCCGGCTGGTTGCGCAGGCGCATCATCTCGCCAACCTCCCCAGGCAGCCCCAGGCCGATGGAGCTGACGAGGCTATCCATATAGACACTACGCAGATTGGCGAGGCTCGGCAGAATGAAGCGCAGGCGCAAGCGGGCATGCAGCGTCCGCCGACCGCCCGGAGCAACCGGCAGCAGATCGAGGATGCGCGGCGCATCGTCGTCGCCCGAGACGTCACCGGCACCAGGATGGCGGCTCTTGCGGCGCAGCCATTGACGCAGCGTTTCAAGCAACGGACGCAGGTGCGGCACGTCCTTCAGGTCGAACAGCATCGCGCCGCTATTCACGAAGGCGTTCTGCGGCACGCCCAGCAGCATGGCTGCCGCCGGGTTGGCGGCCACCACACGGCCATCGGCGCGTACGAGCATCACGCCGTCCTGCATGTCATAGACCATCAGGCGGTTGACCAACTGCTGCAGGCGCAGCTCGCGCTCGCGCGCCATGGTCAGGCGCTCCTGCGCAATCTGCCGGTGCGACAGGCCGTACATCATCGACGCGGCCATCATGTAGACGAGGCCGTACAGCCCCGCCGAAGCCAACCCAGGCGCGATCACCCCATCGCCCAGCATCTGCAGGAACGGATCGGCCAGCACCACCATCGACGCCACCGCCGCCGTGAACAGCGCGAACAGCAGGCTGGTCAGCGCACCAGCAGCCAGCACCGGCATCAGGAACACCATCGCCACACTCGCCGACAGACGCGACAGCGCGGCATACGCCAGCCCCAGGAACAGTAGGTCGAGCACCACGTCCAGCCGTACGCGGAACTGGAAACGCGAGCGCCACCATCCGGCCGCAGCCAGAATGAACAGGGCCACGGCCAAGTACGGCAGCACCAGGCTGAGCAACGCTTCGCTGTTGGGCAACCCCGCCGTTTCGTTGTGCTCGCGCGGCACCATCACGAACAGCAGCAGCACCAGCGCCACGGCCGCACGGCTGAAGGCGAAATAGCGCAGCAGACGCCACTGGAATTCAGGGGGATCCGGCTCGAGCCAGACCGAGCGCAATGCACGCCACGCATTCAGGCGTGAGAGCAGCGTGCGGAAGCCAGACCGGGTGGAAACGTTGGGTGCCGCGTCCGGAGCAACGGGCTTGGACTGCATGTCAGGCCGCACCTCAGGCCGCGAACCAGACACCTCGGGCATCACGCGCCGCCCCGGTCGGCGTGTTCCGGGCAGCGATAGCGGCCACCGGGCAGTGCCACCATGCTGGTGCGCGGGGCATGCACGCCGCACACAGCGCACTGCTCGATCGGCTGGGAAGCAGCGCGTTCAGCGGCACGCTTGGCGCCGCCCTGCGATGACGCCTGCCCAGGCGCCTCCGATGAACGCGACGGACGCGTCCCCAAGCGGCTCAGCCACCATAAACCGGCGAGCAGCATCAGGATCAGCAGGACAGGACGGGCCATGGAAGTGAAAACGACTGCGAAAGAGAAACAGGAGGAGCCAAGAACGCGCTACACGCGGTGCAGGATGACTTCGAGCACGAAGCGGCTGCCCACATAGGCCAGCAACAGGATCGAGAATGCCGCCATCACCCAGCGCAGCGCCACGCGTCCGCGCCAGCCACGGAAACGGCGACCCACCAGGATGCCGCCGAACATGAGCCACGACAGCACGGCGAACACGTTCTTGTGATCGAACTGGAAGGCGCGGTGGAACAGCTGCTCGGAGAACAGCGCGCCTGAAGCGATGGTCAGCGTGAGCAGCACAAAGCCCGCGCCGATCAGGCGGAACAGCAGCTTCTCAAGCGTCAGCAGCGGCGGCAGCAGATCCAGCCAGCGGCTGAACCAGCTCGCCTCTGCGGGGCGGTTGATGGTGTGCAGGCGGCGCTCGGCGGCCAACATCAGGATCGCGTGGAACGCGGCCAGGGTGAACAGCCCGTAGGCGACATTGGCGATGGCAAAGTGCAGCTTGAACAGCGGGCTGGCCGCATAGCCGAGGATCTGCGTGCCGGGAAAGGCCAGCGGCAGCAGGCTACCGACCAGCGCCACCGGAATCACCAGCACGCCCAGCCCCGCCAGCGAGAAGAACAGGCTCTCGATCCAGAAGATGCCCACGCCCAGCCACAGCATGGCCGACAGCGCATAGGCAAAACCGAACACCATCGAACTGGCTGGGAAGATGGTCTCGTGCAACAGGAAGCCATGCGCGGTCAGCGCCGCCAGCAAGGCCCAGCGCCACCAGGCTGGGACGGCATCAGCGGCGGCAGGCGGCGGTGGAACGAGCACCGCGGCGCCCGGCGATTGCCCGCCCGTCGCCATGGCACCGGCAGGGGCCCGGGCTCCAAGCCCGCCCCGCAGTTCGCCATGCCGTGCCCACGCTACCGAAGCGAGGGCACCATAGAGAAGCGCCGTCAGCGCATACAGTACAATTGCCATTTGCACAGTTTACCGCAGCGCACCCTGGTTTTGGCTGGGGCCCGCCCCCGCCGAAAGCCTCGTCGGGCGGCCACGCGGAACGCACATTCCTAGCTGGTGCGAGCGATGCATGCGCCGGCTTCTTCTGTCCCCAATTCCGGATCCCTCACACTGTCATGCTGGATAACCTGACCCAACGGCTCGCGCGCGTGGTCAAGACCATGCGCGGCGAAGCGCGCCTGACCGAAGCCAACACCGCCGAGATGCTGCGCGAGGTTCGCCTGGCGCTGCTCGAAGCCGACGTGGCGCTGCCGGTCGTGCGCGAGTTCATTGCCCGCGTCAAGGAAAAGGCGCTCGGCGAAGACGTCATCACCAGCCTCTCGCCAGGCCAGGCGCTGGTGGGCATCGTGCAGCGCGAGCTGACGGCCATCATCGGCGGCCAGGAAGCGCTCGACGGCGCCGGCACCACCATCATGGGTGGGCGCGCCGCAGAGCTGAACCTGAACGTCACGCCGCCCGCGATCATCCTGATGGCCGGTCTGCAGGGCGCGGGTAAGACCACCACCGTCGGCAAGCTGGCCAAGTGGCTCAAAGAGAACAAGAAGAAGAAAGTGCTGACGGTGTCGTGCGACGTGTATCGCCCCGCCGCTATCGCGCAGCTGAAGACCGTGTCCGAGCAGGTCGGCGCGGACTTCTTCCCCTCGCAGCCCGACCAGAAGCCGGTGGACATTGCCGCCGCCGCGCTGGACTGGGCCAAGAAGCACTATCACGACGTGCTGATCGTCGATACGGCCGGCCGCCTCGGCATCGACGAGGCGATGATGCAAGAGATTGCCGCGCTGCACGCCACGCTCAAGCCGGCCGAAACGCTGTTCGTGGTCGACGCGATGCTCGGCCAGGATGCCGTCAACACCGCCAAGGCCTTCAACGACACGCTGCCGCTGACCGGCGTGGTGCTGACCAAGCTTGACGGTGATGCGCGCGGCGGCGCGGCGCTGTCGGTGCGTCACATCACGGGCAAGCCGATCAAGTTTGTCGGTGTGGCCGAAAAGCTCGACGGGCTGGAGCCGTTCTACCCCGACCGCATGGCCCAGCGCATCCTGGGCATGGGCGACATCCTCGCGCTGGTGGAAGAAGCCCAGCGCGGTGTCGACATGGAAGAGGCGCAGAAGCTTGCCGCCAAGATCAAGAAGACCGGCGGCTTCGACCTCGAAGACTTCAAGGCCCAGATCGGCCAGATGAAGAAGATGGGCGGTCTGGGCAGCCTGATGGACAAGCTGCCTGCGCAGTTTGCACAGCAGGCTCAGGGCGCGAACATGGACCAGGCCGAAAAGCAGGTCCGCCGCATGGAAGGCATCATCAACGCCATGACGCCGGCCGAGCGCGCCAAGCCCGAACTCATCAAGGCTAGCCGCAAGCGCCGCATTGCTGCGGGCGCGGGCGTACAGGTGCAGGAAGTCAACCGCCTGCTCAACCAGTTCGACCAGATGCAAGGCATGATGAAGAAGCTCAAGGGCGGCGGCATGATGAAGATGATGCGCGCCATGGGTGGCATGAAAGGTGGCATGAAGGGCCTGCTCGGCCGGTAAGCCGACCACCCTGCCCCGATCCAATCGACTTAATTTGTTTCACTGACTGACACGATGCTGAGCGCAGAACAGGCCCGCGAACTCTGGGCCAACTCCGAAGAAATCGTCAGCGAAGACGCCGTGCGCGGCTCGCTGGACCGCATGGCCACCGAGATCACCGAGAAGATCGGCGATACCTTTCCGATGGTGTTGTCCGTGATGGGCGGTGCTGCCGTCTTCACCGGGATGCTGTTGCCCAAGCTGGCGTTCCCGCTGGAGTTCGACTACATCCACCTGTCGCGCTACAACAACCAGACCGTGGGCAGCAAAGAGATGCAGTGGCGCGTGGCGCCGCGCGAGTCGGTCAAGGGCCGCACGGTGCTGGTGCTCGACGACATCCTCGACGAAGGCGAAACGATGGCCGCCATCCGCTCGCGCATCATCGACATGGGCGCCGCCGAGTTCTACTCCGCCGTGCTGTGCGAGAAGACGCTCGCCAAGGACAAGCCGCTGTACCCGGATTTCTGCGGCTTCAACGTGCCGGATCGCTATGTGTTCGGCTGTGGCATGGATGCCAAGGGCTACTGGCGCAACCTGCCGACGATCCGCGCGCTGAAGAACACCTGACGCGGCGCACAGGGCAAACAAAAAGGGCGACCAATGTGTCGCCCTTTTTTGTTTCCCGGGATGGTGGCACCCCACGTCCCCGGGGAATTCGCACCACTCACGCGCCGCGACGATACGGCCGCTCGCGCAGCCACTTGGTGGCGATCCACTTCTCGCCGCGCTCGACTGGCAGGCCGGCGTGCAGTGTGTCCTCGTCCAACGTGCCATCGGGGCGCTTGTAGACGAAGAAGACCGCATTGCCCTTGACCGGCGCCACCTCCAGGCCCAGCTTCGGAAAGCCCGTCGCACCGCCCGCTTGCACGCTGTTCAGGTAGATGACGAGCGTTGCCACGCGTTGGCCGCCCACTTCGAGCTGCCGCGCCTCGCCGCTGCGGCCGGGGTTGAAGAAATCGAAGTGCGGCTGGTACTCGCCGCCGGGCTGGTAGTGCAGCACCTGAAAACCTTCGCCGTGTTCGACCGGCACACCGGTGGCCTGAGCGATGCGCGCCTCGATCTTGGCGATGAGCGCATGCTCGCCCACCTGGAACATCGCGCCCTCGCTGGTGCGCGCGGAAATCAGGTTCTCCTCGCCCGTTTCCGGGTTCACCACGGGCGAACGCTTCAGGCGGTGATGTCCCAGCGCGATGAGCTGGTCGCACTCCTCGTCCGACAGGAAATGCTGGAACAGCACGATGCGCGGCGTCTCCAGCGCAAACAGGATGGGGATGTCGCCATCGGCGGTGCGCACGGCGTTGCTGTTCTCGACGGCCCCGTCGGCAGCTTGCGCAGATTGGGCAGCGGGCGCCGGCACGGGTGCTACGGCGGGCGCGGGCGGGCGTTTGGCAAGCGCCTCGTCCACCACGCGGCGCGCAAAAGCGCGGTCGTAGCCGGACTGCACCATCGAGGCGACCAGCGGATCAGCCTCGAAGCCTTCTGCCACGTGACGCTGCAGCCAGTCGTGCAGCGCGTCGGACATCGTCGCGTAAGGTTGGGTGGTGGTCATGCAGAGTGACGCGGATGCGGCGAACGAAAAAGATGGCCTTATTGTAGGCCGACCACAATACGAAGACCGATCAGGAACCGCCCGCCGAACCTGCTGCAATACGCATCGGCGAGAACGGATTGCGCGCCGGCACATCCGGCAGCGCCTTGGCACGCGGCGGCGGCGCCTCAGCCGGCACAGGTGCCGATACGGTCAGCGCACTCGACTCCTGATACTGCCAGCGCTTCCACGCCGCCAGCACCGCATTCGGATACTGCGGCTGACCGCGACTGCCGTTGTAGCGGCCCAGTGCCAGATAAAGATTGCCGCCTTCGATGTCGAGGTAATGTCGCAGGATCGTGCAGCCGTAGCGCAGGTTGCTCTGCAGGTGGAAGAGCTTGCGCGTGTCCTTGTCGCCAATGCTGCGCGTCCAGAACGGCATCACCTGCATCAGGCCCATGGCGCCCGCGCTGCTCATGGCGTACTTGCGGAAGCCACTTTCCACTTGCATCAGCCCCAGCACCAGCGCCGGGTCCAGCCCTGCACGCTTGGCCTCGTAATACGCGGTTTCGATCAGCTCAACGCGTACCGACGCCTGCGGGATCTTGCCCGACATACGCACCGACATCTCGGCCAGCCAGCGCAGGTAGCCGAGTTGCTCGTCATTGTTGGCGAACACCGGGCGCAGCGGACGGCTGTCGGCCACGGCGGCAGACAGCGCGCTGCGCACGGAGTCCGCCAGGTATTCCTCTTTCTGGGCCCCCGCCCACGCCGCCTGCGTGCCCGTAAGCAATGCCCCTGCGCACAGCGCGGCGGCGATCGAGCGGGCAGACAGGAAGCGGCGCATGCGGGTCAGCTCCATTACTGCGCGAGACGCGCCTTCAGTATCGCCAGCACATCGGCCGGCGCTACTGCGGTGGCGGCTTCGTCGCGGCGGCCCTGGAATTCCAGCTTGCCTTCCTTCAGGCCGCGGTCGCCCACCACCACGCGGAACGGCACGCCGATCAGTTCCCAGTCGGCGAACATCGCGCCTGGGCGCTCGCCACGGTCGTCCAGCATCACGTCGATGCCTGCGGCTACCAGCTCGGCGTGCAGGCGATCGGCTTCCTCGCGCACGGCATCGGAGCGGTCGTAGCCGACCGGGCAGATCACCACCTGGAACGGTGCAATCGACGCCGGCCAGATGATCCCGCGCGCATCGTAGTTCTGCTCGATGGCCGCACCCAGAATCCGCGTGATGCCGATGCCGTAGCAGCCCATCACCATCGGCTGGGTCTTGCCGTTTTCGTCGAGGAAAGTGGCGTTCATCGCTTCAGAGTAGCGCGTGCCCAGCATGAAGACGTGGCCGACTTCGATGCCGCGGCAGATCGCCAGCGTACCCTTGCCGTCCGGCGAGGCGTCGCCTTCCACCACGTTGCGCAGGTCATGGACTTCGGGCTCGGGCAGATCGCGGCCCCAGTTGGCGCCGGTGAAGTGGTAGTCCTCTTCGTTGGCGCCGACGACAAAGTCGCTCATGGCTGCCGCCGTGCGGTCAGCCACCACCTTGACCGGCAGCTTGGTGCCGATCGGGCCGAGGTAGCCGGGGCGCGTGCCAAACGCACGCAGGATTTCGCCTTCGGTCGCAAAGCGGAAATCGGCCAGGCCCGGCACCTTCGATGCCTTGACCTCGTTGAGTTCATGATCGCCGCGCAGCAGCAGCAGCCAGATCTGGGGCTCGCCGCCCTCGACGTCGGTGGCCAGCACGATCGACTTGATCGTACGTTGCAGCGGAATACCCAGTTGCTCGGCCACGGCCTCGCACTTGGCACGGCCCGGCGTGTGCGTCTTGGTGAGCGCCTCGGCGGCAGCGGCGCGCGGCGTGGCGGGCGCGACGGCCTCTGCGGCCTCGATGTTGGCGGCGTAGTCCGAATTCGGGCAGTAGACGATGGCGTCTTCGCCCGTCTCGGCGATCACGTGGAATTCATGCGAGCCCGACCCGCCGATGGCGCCGTTGTCGGCCGCCACCGCGCGGAACTGCAGGCCGAAGCGCTGGAAGATGCGCGTGTAGGCGTCGTACATCTTCTGGTACGACACCTTCAGGGCTTCCGCATCGCGGTCGAAGGAGTACGCGTCCTTCATGGTGAATTCGCGGCCGCGCATGATGCCGAAGCGCGGACGGCGCTCGTCGCGGAACTTGGTCTGGATCTGGTAGAAGTTGATCGGCAGCTGCTTGTACGAGCGGATCTCGGTACGGGCGATGTCGGTCACCACCTCTTCCGACGTCGGCTGGACGACAAAGTCACGCTCGTGGCGATCCTTGAAGCGCAGCAGTTCGTCGCCCATCTTGTCCCAGCGGCCGGTCTCCTGCCACAGCTCACCCGGCTGCACCACTGGCATCAGCACTTCCACCGCGCCGGCGGCGTTCATTTCCTCGCGGACGATCTGCTCGACCTTGCGGATCACGCGCAGACCCACGGGCATATACGTATAGAGGCCCGCGCCGAGCTTCTTGATCATGCCGGCACGCATCATCAACTTGTGCGACACGATCTCCGCGTCGGCGGGCGCTTCCTTGAGCGTGGAAATGAAGAACTGGGACGCTTTCATGCGACTGACAATAAGGGATGGCGCGGCCATGCAAAGCCGCGAGGACAAGGGCAAAAGCCACCGGAATCAAGGGATACGGCGAGACGCCAGGCGCACATCTGAACGCGAGGCGCTCCTCCCCCAGGAGGCGCGAGTGAGCGGCAACATTGCGGCATCCGGCCATCAGGACACAGAAGGACGATGCACCGCTCTATAATCGGCGTAATTCTAAAGTATTCGAGGTGCAGTCATGCTCGATCGTGAAGGCTTCCGCCCGAACGTCGGCATCATCCTCATCAACGCAAGAAACGAGGTGTTCTGGGGCAAGCGCATTGGCGAGCACTCCTGGCAGTTTCCACAAGGCGGCATCAAGTACGGTGAGACACCCGAACAAGCGATGTTCCGCGAACTGCACGAAGAAGTCGGCCTGTTGCCAGAACACGTCCGGATCGTCGGTCGCACACGCGACTGGCTGCGGTATGAGGTGCCGGACAAGTTCATCCGCCGCGAGATTCGCGGTCATTACCGGGGCCAGAAACAGATCTGGTTCCTGCTGCGCATGGTCGGTCGCGATTGCGACATCCAGCTGCGCGCCACCGAGCATCCGGAATTCGATGCCTGGCGGTGGAGCCAGTACTGGGTGCCTCTGGAAGCCGTGATCGAGTTCAAGCGCGAGGTGTATCAACTGGCGCTGTCGGAGCTTTCACGCTTCGTGCAGCGGCAGAATCGCGCGCCGCTGTCTCCGTATGGACGCGGCGGGCAGCACCGCGACCACCGGGCAGACAATCGCGGCGGCAACGAAGGCCGCGACAACCGCCCTGGCGGGCAAAATGCGCGCGACCCTCGCCCCCAATCGGTGATGACGGTCACCACCACGACGGTCATCGTCGAGACGGTGACGACGACCGAGCCAGCCTCATCCTCCAACCCCGAAGACACACGTCCCAAGGACAACTCGTGAATGTGAAGACGACGACACGGGGAGCGCGCCGCGCTCTCGTGCCGTTCGCGCTGGCGACTGCGCTGGCGCTGACGGCATGCGGCCACGCCCCCACCGGCAACATCGAAGACAAGCTGTTGATGGACCCGTTCAACGACAAGCCCTTCAAGGAAGATGCCGTCACCTTCCCCGCCCCGCCGGTCGATCGTGATGCCGTGCCGTTCGATGTGGGTGGTCGCAATGATTCGCCGCTGCGCTTTGCCATCGACCCGAAGTCGGTGTCGATCGGTACCGACAATGTGGTGCGCTACACCGTGCTGATCACCAGCAAGACCGGCGCGCGCAACGTCAACTACGAGGGCATGCGCTGCGACACGGCAGAGCGCCGCATCTACGCCACGCTGCGCAACGACACCAACCAGTGGATCGGCAACCGCGCCATCGACATGAACGAAACCGCGAATGCGGAATCCGCCAGCATGAACGCCTACAAGCCTGCCACCGACTGGCAGCGCGTCGGCAACGGCGGCCCGACGAACTATGCCTCAGCGCTGATGCGCGCGTACTTCTGTGACGTACGGTCGGTAGCCGGGGACGGAAAACCCGCGACGCTGGTGCGCCGGCTGAAGGATTCGGGAAGAGGGATTACCGGGCCGTAAGAGATAACGGCTTGATCTGAGGGGATGACCGTTGGGTTCATCCCCTTATTTTTTGCTGTTGCGCGTTGAGCCCTGGTAGCTCACATCGGCGATCAGAGCAGTACCAGGTTGTCCCGGTGCACCAGCTCAGCAGCGCTGACGTAGCCCAGCACCGCTTCAATCTCCGACGATGCCTTACGCGCAATCAGCCGGGCCTCGGCCGACGAGTAGTTCGTCAGCCCCCGCGCCACCTCACGACCGGCCGCATCCACGCAGGAGATCACCTCCCCGCGCGCAAACTCGCCCTGCACTTCGGTCACGCCGATCGGCAGCAACGACTTGCCGCCCGCGGTGAGCTTGTCCACTGCACCGGCGTCCAGCACCACGCGACCACGCAATTGCAGATGGTCGATCATCCACTGTTTGCGAGCCGCCATGCGCCCGGTCTGCGCGCGCAGTTGCGTGCCGATAGCCTCGCCGTTGGCCAGCCGCGCGAGCACGTCGGCCTCACGCCCCGAGGCGATGATGGTGTGCGCCCCAGATTTGGCCGCACGCTTGGCCGCCAGAATCTTGGTCAGCATGCCGCCCTTGCCGATGCTGGAGCCTGCGCCACCGGCCATCTGTTCCAGGTCAGGCATGCCGGCTTGTGCCTCATCGACGAAGCGCGCGTCCGGGTCCTTGCGTGGGTCGGCCGTGTACAGGCCACGCTGGTCGGTCAGGATGATCAGCGCGTCGCCTTCGATCAAGTTGGTGACGAGCGCGCCCAGCGTGTCGTTGTCGCCGAATTTGATTTCATCGGTGACGACGGTGTCGTTCTCGTTGATGATCGGCACCACGCCCAGGCTCAGCAGCGTGAGCAGCGTGGAACGCGCATTGAGGTAGCGCTCGCGATCCGCCAGATCGCCATGCGTGAGCAGCACCTGCGCCGTACGGATGCCGTGCCGCGCGAACTCGGATTCATACACCTGCGCCAGCCCCATCTGTCCGACGGCAGCGGCGGCCTGCAGCTCATGGATTTCCTTCGGGCGCTTGGTCCAACCCAGCCGCTGCATGCCCTCGGCGATGGCGCCAGAGCTCACCAGCACGACCTCTTTACCAGCCGCACGCAGCGCAGCGATCTGCGCCGCCCAGCGGGCGATGGCCGCCTGGTCCAGACCGCGACCATCGTTGGTGACCAGGCTGGAACCAACCTTGACGACAAGGCGGCGCGCATCGGCAATCAGCGAACGCAGGGCCATGGTGGGCGTGTCTCCGAAGGATGTTGGTGTTGTGTGTTTTATGCGTTGGCGCTGTCGTCGCCGCTGTCATGACTGACGTTGTGCAGCGACGGGTCCAGACGTTGGTCAGGTGCAGCCGCTGCGGCGTCCTCTTCGGCGCGCAGCTCGTCGAGATACTCCTGAATGGCGTGCACCAGTGCCTGCGTGCCATCGTGCGTCAGCGCAGAAATGCGGTGCACTGGGCCCTTCCACTTGAAGCGCTTGACGAAGTCCTTCACGCGGGCTTCGCGTTCGTCCTCGGGCACCATGTCGAGCTTGTTGAGCACCAGCCAGCGCGGCTTGTCGTACAGCTCAGCATCGTATTTCTTCAGCTCGCCGACGATGGCCTTGGCTTCAGCTACCGGGTCGACTGCCTCGTCGAACGGGGCAAGGTCCACCACGTGCAGCAGCACGCGCGTGCGCTGCAGGTGTCGCAGGAACTGGTGACCCAGGCCCGCACCTTCGGCAGCGCCTTCGATCAGGCCGGGAATGTCGGCCACCACGAACGACTTCGACGGGCCCGTGCGCACCACACCGAGGTTCGGGTGCAGCGTCGTGAACGGGTAGTCGGCGATCTTCGGGCGCGCGTTGGAAATAGCGGTGATCAGTGTCGACTTGCCGGCGTTCGGCATGCCGAGCAGACCCACATCGGCTAGCACCTTCAGCTCGAGGCGCAGGTTGCGGCGCTCGCCGGCCTTGCCGTCGGTCTTCTGGCGCGGTGCGCGGTTGGTACTCGACTTGAAGTGGATGTTGCCCCAGCCGCCCTCGCCGCCCTGCGCCAGGCACAGGCGCTGGCCGTCGAGCGTCAGGTCGGCGATCAGCTCTTCCGTGTCGGCGTCGTAGATGGCAGTGCCGACCGGCATGCGCAGCGTGATGTCTTCACCAGCAGCGCCATAGCAATCCGCACCGCGGCCGTTTTCGCCGTTGCGCGCAAGGTGCTTCTTGGCGAAGCGGTAGTCGATCAGGGTGTTGATGTTGCGGTCAGCCACCGCCCACACGCTGCCACCGCGCCCGCCGTCGCCGCCATCCGGCCCGCCGAACGGGACGAATTTCTCGCGGCGCATCGAGGCGCTGCCGTTGCCGCCGTCACCAGCGATCACTTCAATCCGGGCTTCGTCGATGAACTTCATGGAGGTCTCCGCCCGTGCGGCGTGCGCACGGCAGGTAAAAGAATCGGCGCTGCTGCGCCATCGCTAACAGAACGCGCCTGGAACATCGTACTGCCCAGGATCAGGCATCGCGTTTTGTTAGCGTCAGAAACGAAAAAGCCCCGCACGGGGTGCGGGGCCTTTTGACTACAAGGCTGAATCAGGCCGCCGGAACAACGTCGACGAACTGCTTCTTGCCTTCGCCGCGGTTGGCGAACTTCACGTGGCCATCGACCAGCGCGAAGAGGGTGTGGTCCTTGCCCATACCCACGTTCACGCCAGCGTGCGTGCGGGTGCCGCGTTGGCGAACGATGATGCCGCCAGCGTTGATGGCTTGGCCACCGTACACCTTAACGCCCAGGCGCTTCGACTCGGAATCGCGGCCGTTCCGTGTGGAACCGCCGCCTTTTTTCTGTGCCATGACTGAACTCCTATCCGGTTACGTAGACGATGCAGCCTTAGGCCACGATCGAGTCGATACGCAACTCGGTGTAATTTTGACGATGCCCTTGGCGCTTTTGGTAGTGCTTACGACGGCGCATCTTGAAGATGTGCACTTTGTCGTGACGACCGTGGGAGATGACGGTGGCTTTGACGGCAGCACCGCTCACCAGAGGCGCACCAACCTTGAGTTGGTCGCCAGCGCCCACTGCGAGCACCTGGTCAAGCGTGATTTCTGCGCCAACGTCCGCCGGTATCTGTTCTACTTTAAGTTTTTCGCCAGCAGCAACCTTGTATTGCTTACCGCCGGTTTTTACGACCGCGTACATTGTCGGACCTCGATAAAAGAACGTTAATTCTTGAACTAAACGTGACTCTTGCGCCGCCTGCAACCCGTCTGCACGGAAAGCGGACACAGAGAACTCGCAACTATACAAGAAAAACCCAAGCAAATCAAAGGCTAATCGCGTATTGCCCGCGCAACGGCCTGCCACGCCACTTGGCTGTCGCCGCACTGCCGGGGCAAGTCACCTGCTTGCTCTATAATCTCGCGGTTTTTGCGCCGCATCGAACGCGCGCAAGCCAATCATCCGTCACACCGCCTTCCGCCGGAATTCGCCTTGACCCAGACCTCCGCCTCCGTCCTGCTCGCCCCTGTCGCTGAAGACATGCGCGCCGTCGATGCCGTGATCCGCCGCCGCTTGGGCTCCGAGGTGGTGCTGATCAACCAGATTGGCGAATACATCATCAGCGCCGGCGGCAAGCGCCTGCGTCCGGTGATCCTGCTGCTGGTGGCCAATGCGCTGGGTTACAAGGGCGAGTATCACCATGAGCTGGCCGCGGTGGTCGAGTTCATCCACACCGCCACGCTGCTGCACGACGACGTGGTCGACGAGTCCGACCTGCGCCGCGGCCGCAAGACCGCCAACGCTGTGTTCGGCAATGCAGCCAGCGTGCTGGTGGGCGACTTCCTGTACTCGCGCGCCTTCCAGATGATGGTGCAGGCCAACAGCATGCGCATCATGCAAATCCTGGCCGATGCCACCAACATCATTTCCGAGGGCGAGGTCCTGCAGCTGCTGAACATGCACGACCCCGACGTGACGGAGGAGCGCTACCTGCAGGTGATCCGCTACAAGACCGCCAAGCTGTTCGAGGCCGCCGCGCAGATCGGCGCGGTGCTCTCGGGCGCGGATGCCGCCACCGAAGAGGCCGCCGCAGAATACGGCCGCCGCATTGGCACCGCGTTCCAGATCGTCGATGACCTGCTCGACTACACCGCCACCGCCGACCAGATGGGCAAGAACGCCGGAGACGATTTGCGCGAAGGCAAGCCGACGCTGCCGCTTATCTATCTGCTACGCAACGGCACGGAAGAGCAACGTGCTCTGGTGCGCCAGGCCATCGAGCAAGGCGGCACCGAACATTTCGACGCGATCTTCGCTGCGATTCAAGCCTCGGGCGCGCTGGAATACACGCGCCAAGCCGCTGAACGCGAAGCCGCAGCCGCAGAAACTGCAGCAAATGCATTACCCCCTTCCCTTTTCCGCCAGACGCTGATAGACTTGTGTGCTTTCTCGCTGCAACGTCAGTCCTGACCAGCACGAGAACTACGAAGAAGCATCGGGGTGTAGCTTAGCCTGGTAGAGCGCTACGTTCGGGACGTAGAGGCCGGAGGTTCGAATCCTCTCACCCCGACCAGAAATTCCCTTGTCGATCAAGGACATCAAGCCCAGCAACTGCTGGGCTTTTTTGTTTCTGGACGTCCGCCTGCGGCAACGGCACGCGCAGCCGCCGCCCGCATTAGCGCGACAAACCCCTCTGTTATAGTGGGCGCCTTGCTTTTCTTCCGCTCCCACCTTGGACTCTTGGCCGCTCTGGGCACAAATCGGCGCCGTCGTGCTGCTGTTGTGCTGCTCCGCCTTCTTCTCGATTTCCGAAACCGCGATGATGGCGCTCAACCGCCATCGCCTGCGCCATCTCGCCAAGTCCAACGTCTCGGGCGCGCGCAATACCCAGCAGTTGTTGGGGAAGACCGACAAGCTGCTCTCGTTCATCCTGATCGGCAACAGTCTGATCAACACGGCCGTGCCGGTGCTGATCACCACCCTTGCCATCCACTACTTTGGCAATAGCGGGACGACACTGTCCATCGCCACGGCAGTGGTCGCTTTCCTCATCATCATTTTCTGCGAGATCGCACCCAAGATCGTCGGGGCAACCTACCCGGAGCGCATTGCGTTTCCGGCAAGCTTCGTCATTGCACCACTGCTGAAGATCACGATGCCGCTGGTGGCTGTGGTCAACGCCTTCGCCATGGGGGTGCTGCGCCTGGCACGCATCAACACGAAAGCCGCGCCGGAGCAACGCATGTCCACAGAGGAGCTGCGCACCCTGGTGCTGGAATCGGGCAACTTCATCCCGCATAAGCACCGCAGCATCCTGCTCAACCTGTTCGACCTTGACGCCATCACCGTCGACGACGTGATGACGCCGCGCGCCCGTGTCGAGTCACTCGACCTGTCGCGCCCGATTCACGAGGTGATCCAGCAACTGGAGACCTGCTATCACAACAAGTTGCCCGTGTTCGAGCAGGACAGCGACCAGGTCATTGGCATTCTGCACGTGCGCAAGGTGCTGTCGCTGCTGGGCGACACCGAGCTCACACATGACGACTTCCGTGCACTGCTGGTGCAGCCGTACTTCGTGCCGAGCGGCACGCCTGTGTTTCGGCAACTACAGTACTTTCAGGAAAACCGCCGCCGCATTGGCCTGATCGTCAACGAGTACGGCGACATGCTGGGGCTCGTGACGCTGGAAGACATCATCGAAGAGATGATTGGTGAGTTCACCACCACGCTGCCGAACGCCGGCAAGCTCGCCTGGGATGCCGAGGGCGCCTATCTTGCTGATGCGGGGATGTCGCTGCGCGACCTGAACCGGCGCCTGGGCCTGGCCCTGCCGATCGATGGCCCGAAGACGCTCAACGGGCTGGTACTCGAAGTGCTGGAAGAGATTCCCGAGGCGACGGTCAGCGTCAAGATTGCCGGGTGCGTGATGGACATCGTACAGATGGACAACCAATCGATCCGCACGGTGCGGCTGCACCGGCCGGCGGCGAGCAAGCGTAGCTGAGGCCACCCGCAAGACAGAAACGGGGCCAAAAACTTCAGTCCGGGCGGTTTTTTGCCGATGTGGCACAAATGCAAGCTGCGCTTTGATGTGCGCTTTACAAATCCAGGGGCGGTCGGCAAACTGCCCCGGTTCCGGGCACCACCCCCCACGAATGGGTGGGGTACCGGCTGCAAACATAGAACAAACTCGCCTTGGGGGGCGGGCGCACACGCAAGGCAGTGGGGCTGGGTGTGCGCTGAAATGGTCAGCGGCAGCCTGACGGACTGGACTCATGACACTCGGACTCGCTCTAGCACAGAGCCGGCGAATCGCGCCGACGCTACTCACCCAGTTGGAGCAGAGCGCGCGCGAAAAGCGCACGCAGCTGATCGACGAACTGGTGGGCAGCGGGATCATGAGCGCGCACGATCTGGCCGTGTTCGTGGCCGGCAAGTACCAGATGCCGCTGCTGGACTTGGCCCAGTACAAGCTCGACACCGTGCCGGCCGTACTGACGGCCAACAAGCACTTCGCCCAGATGCGCCTGTTGCCGCTGGGCCGCCGCGACAACCGCCTAATCCTGGCCACGTCCGACCCGAGCGACCCGAAACCGATCGAAGAGCTGCGCCAGAAGATGAACGTGGCGATCGAAACGGTCATCGTCGAGCACGACAAGCTGGTACGCCAGCTGAGCCTTGCCAACGAGGCGCCGGCCGAGATCAAGTCGCTCTTCCCCATGCAGGAAGCCAAGCAGATCGAGTACGACGCGGGCGCCGCTGCCGCCACGCGCCGCACCACCGCCGACGGCATCGACGATGCCCCCGTGGTGCGCTTCCTGCAGAAGCTCTTTACCGAAGCCCTGCTGCGCGGCGCATCGGACTTGCACTTCGAGCCGTTTGAAACGTTTTACCGCGTGCGCTTCCGCATCGACGGCATCCTTGCGCAGGTCGCGCAGCCGCCGCTGGATATCCGCGACAAGATTGCCACCCGCATCAAGGTGCTCTCGCGCCTGGACATCTCCGAGAAGCGTGTGCCGCAAGACGGCCGCATGAAGCTGCTCATCACCGTCCCGAAAGACAAGAAGGACAAGGACAACAAGGAAACGATCGAGCGCGCCATCGACTTCCGGGTGTCGACGCTGCCGACGCTGTTTGGCGAAAAGATCGTGATCCGGATTCTGGAGTCGTCCACCGAGCGGCTCGACATCGATCAGCTCGGCTATGAGCCCGAGCAGAAGCAGTTGCTGCTCGACGTGATCAAGCGCCCGTACGGCATGGTGCTGGTGACGGGTCCGACGGGTTCGGGCAAGACGGTGTCGCTGTACACCTTCCTGAACAAGCTGAACCAGGGCGACATCAATATTTCCACGGCCGAAGACCCGGCGGAAATCCAGTTGCCCGGTATCAACCAGGTCAATGTGAACGACAAGGCGGGGCTGACCTTCGCGGCGGCGCTCAAGTCGTTCCTGCGTCAGGATCCGGACATCATCATGGTCGGCGAAATCCGGGATCTGGAAACGGCGGACATCTCAATTAAGGCCGCACAGACCGGTCACTTGGTGTTCTCCACGCTGCACACCAACGATGCCCCGACCACGCTGACCCGCCTGATGAACATGGGCGTGGCGCCGTTCAATATCGCATCGTCGGTGCTGATGATCACGGCGCAACGTCTGGCGCGCCGGCTGTGCAAGGAATGCAAGAAACCGGGGCCACTGCCTAAGGAAACGCTACTCGACGCCGGCTTTACAGAGGCCGATCTCGACGGCTCGTGGCAACCGTATCACCCGGTCGGCTGCGAGACCTGCAACGGCAGCGGCTACAAGGGCCGGGTCGGCATCTATCAGGTCATGCCGATTACCGAGGCGATCCAGGAAATCATTCTCACGCACGGCACAGCGCTGCAGATCGCTGAGCAGGCGCGCAAGGAAGGCGTGCTGTCGCTGCGCGAATCGGGCCTGAGAAAAGTCAAGGCGGGGCAGACTTCCCTCGAGGAAGTGCTGGCCACGACGAACCAATAACCTTCTCGATCAATCGTTCCCATACCGGGGGGTAGGAACCAACCATGGCCACACGAGCACCTGCCGCCAACCGCGCGGCCGCCGCGCCCAAACGCACGGCCGGCAAGACCGCCACCACGAAGGCGCCCACGCAGTACATCTTCGAGTGGGAAGGCAAAGACCGCAAAGGCAAGATCTTCAAGGGCGAGATGCGCGCGGAGAGCATCACCGAAGTCAATGCCGTCCTGCGCAAGCAGGGCCTGTCGATCACGAAGTCCAAGCGCCGCCGCGCTGCCCGAGGCAAAAAGATCACGCCGAAGGACGTGGCGTACTTCACCCGCCAACTCTCGACCATGCTCAAGGCCGGCGTGCCGCTGCTGCAATCCGTCGACATCATTGCGAAGGGCCACGCCAACCCGAACTTCACGCAACTGCTGACGGAAATCCGTGCCGATATCGAGTCTGGCAGCAGCATGGCCGCCGCCTTCCGGCGCCATCCGAAGTACTTCGACACGCTGTACTGCAACCTGATCGACGCGGGTGAACAGGGCGGTATTCTCGACGCCCTGCTCGAGCGCCTGTCGATGTATATGGAAAAGTCGCTCGCACTGAAAGCGCAGATCAAGTCGGCCTTGATCTACCCGATCTCGGTGCTGACGGTGGCGTTTGCGGTGACGGTGGTGCTGATGATCTTCGTGGTGCCGTCGTTCAAGGGCGTGTTTTCCAGCTTTGGCGCGGATCTGCCGGCCCCGACACTTTTCGTGATCGCAATCTCGGACTTCTTCGTGAAGTGGTGGATTCCCATTGTGCTGGGCCCAGTCATCGGCATTGCACTATTCACACGCGCGTTCAAGAGGTCTGAGAACGTTCAGCGCTCCACGCATCGCTTCATTCTGAGAATACCCATCTTCGGCAACATCATCCGCAAGGCAACGATCGCACGGTGGACGCGCACGCTGGCTACCATGTTTGCCGCAGGCACACCGTTGGTGGAATCGATGGACTCCGTGGCTGGCGCTGCCGGCAACTGGATCTATCACGATGCCACCCTGGAGATCCAACAGGCGGTGCGCATTGGTACCAGCCTGACCAATGCCATGCAGGCCACCCACGTGTTCGACAACATGGTCCTGCAGATGACGCAGATCGGCGAAGAATCCGGCGCGCTGGACAATATGCTGCTCAAGGTGGCTGAGTTCTATGAACGCGAAGTGGATGATGCTGTCGCCAACATCTCTACCTTGATCGAGCCGATCATCATCGTCTTCCTGGGTGTGATGATCGGCGGTATGGTGGTGGCGATGTACCTGCCCATCTTCAAGCTTGGTACGGTGGTCTGACGCAATGCCTGATGTCTTTGTCATCCCCACGCTGGCACAACTGCCGGCGTGGTTTGTCATCGGGATGGGCGGGCTGGTTGGCCTGCTCGTCGGCAGCTTCCTCAACGTGGTGATCCACCGCCTGCCCCGCATGATCGAGCGCGAGGAGGCCAACTACATCGCCGAGTTGCGCGAGGAACCGCTCCCGCATCCTGACGCGTACAACCTGGTCGTGCCGCGCTCGGCCTGCCCTTCGTGCGGGCACCAGATCAAGGCCGTCGAAAACATCCCCGTGGTGAGCTGGCTGGCCCTGCGCGGTCGTTGCAGCGCCTGCAAGACGTCCATCTCGTGGCGCTATCCCGCGGTCGAACTGGTCACCGGCCTGCTTACGGGAGCCTGCTTCTGGCACTTTGGGCCAACCTGGGTGGCGGTGGCTTCGGCCGTGCTGCTGTGGTTCCTGGTCGCCGGCACGATGATCGACGCCGACACCCAACTGCTGCCCGACGCCATCACCCAGCCGTTGCTCTGGCTCGGGCTGGGCGTGAACCTGTTCAGCATGTTCGCGCACCTGCACGACGCAGTGATCGGCGCGATGGCGGGCTACCTCTTCCTGTGGTCGATCTACTGGGCCTACAAGCTGCTGCGCGGCCGTGAAGGCATGGGCTATGGAGACTTCAAGCTCATGGCCGCACTCGGCGCGTGGTTCGGCTGGCAGGCGTTGCCGCTGCTCGTGCTGCTGTCTTCGGTGGTGGGGTTGGTCTTCGGGCTGTTCCGCATGGCACGCGGCATCAGCAGCGAATCGCCTTTCTCGTTTGGGCCGTTCATTGCCGGCGCGGGCGTGATTGCCCTGCTGGCTGGCCCGCAGTTGATCGTGCTGACAGGGCTCTCTCCCCTGCTCGCGCCCTAGGGACGCCGCCAGCATGCGCGTAATCGGCCTGACCGGCGGCATTGGCAGCGGCAAGAGTTATGTGGCGGACCGCCTGGCTGAGCGCGGTGCCGCCATCGTCGACACCGACGCCATCGCCCACGAGATCAGCGCGCCGGGCGGCGCCGCCATTCCCAAGCTGGTCGAAGCCTTCGGCCCCGGCATCCTGCGTGCCGACGGTGCCATGGACCGCGACGCCATGCGCGCCCTCGCTTTCTCCGATGCAACAGCCAGGGCGCGGCTCGAGCAGATCACGCATCCGCTGATCCGGGAGATCGCCCTGTCACGTGGCGCAGCCGCGCAGGCATCGGAGGCACATCCGTACCTTGTCTACGTCGTTCCGTTGCTGGTGGAATCGCTAGCCGGTCATCAAAGCTGGCGCGCGCTGGTCGACCGCATTCTGGTGGTCGACTGCCCCGTCGAAACCCAGATCGCCCGTGTGATCGCCCGCAATGGCCTGCCACGTACGCAAGTGGAGGCGATCATTGCCCGCCAGGCCTCGCGCGAAGCTCGCCTGGCTGCCGCCGACGACGTGATCGACAACAGCGGAACACTGGCCGACCTGCTCCCGCAGATCGACCGACTGGACCAAGCCTGGCGGACGAGTTGAAACCATCTGAAAGGCGGCTTCACACCCCTTTGCATTGTGATGCGCGAGGGTCTCGCATAGAATGCGGGCAGATCGAAGCCAAACGGGCTTCGTGCCAGCCAAATCGGGCACCCAAGTTTTGATCCTGTACGAATATCCCTTCAACGAACGCATTCGAACGCTGCTGCGGCTCGAAGATCTGTTCGAGCGGCTGGATTTCTTTCTCGTGCAGGAACACCCGCTGCAGCACCATGTGGCGCTGACCACGCTGTTCGAGGTGGTCGACGTGGCCGGTCGCGCCGACCTCAAATCCGACCTGCTCAAAGAACTCGATCGCCAGCGCCAGACGCTCACCGCGCTGCGCGCCAATCCGCAGATCGACCAGGACGCGCTCGACGCCGTTATCAGCGAGTTGGAAACCGCCTCGGGCAACCTCACCGCCACACACGGCAAGGCCGGGCAGCTCATCGCCGACAACGAGTGGCTGACGAGCATCCGCAGCCGCGCCATCATCCCGGGCGGTACGTGCGAATTTGATCTGCCGGCGTATTTTGCATGGCAGCATCACCCCGCCGAGCGCCGTCGCGCCGACATCATCAAATGGGCCCAGCCCCTGGTACCGCTGCGCGATGCCACGATGATCGTGCTGCGCCTGCTGCGCGAATCTGGCCAGAGTGGCAAGGTGATTGCTAACGCCGGTAGTTATCAGCAGATGCTGTCGGGCCGCGTGTACCAGCTCATGCAGGTGCGCCTGGATGAGTCGGCGCTGGGCTTCATTCCCGAGATCAGCGCCAACAAGTACATGCTCTGGGTGCGCTTCACACAGCAGGATGGTGACCTGCGCCCCAAGCCGGTCGACGCGGATATCCCGTTCCAGCTGAAGCTCTGCAATTTCTGAGCCGCGCCATGAATGTGAAGACCGTCAAATGCCCAACCTGCGGCAAGCCGGTGCCTTGGGTGCCGGAGAGCCGCTATCGCCCCTTCTGCTCCGAGCGCTGCAAACAGATCGACCTCGGCGCCTGGGCTGCCGAGCAGTACACGATTCCTGTGGTAGAAGATGACGACCTACCGCCCGAAACTCCGGGCGGTGATCCGAGCGGCAAGCTCAACTAGCCGTCGCTTCTTCGCGCATCCATTCGAACACGGGCAGCGTCGCCGGCAACACCGGATCGACGCTGATCGGCAGCGTCTGCCAGGCGAAATCCTGGCCTTCCAGCGCACGCAGCGTGCCTTCCCACGCCGTGACCTTGCAGAAGTGCAGCCGCACGTAGGCGTGTGGGTAATCGTGCTCGATGGTGTGCCACGGCACGCAGGTGCGCAGCGTGACATCCAGCTCTTCCTTCAGCTCGCGTGTGAGCGCAGCCTCCACGGATTCGCCCGCTTCCAGCTTGCCGCCAGGAAACTCCCAGTAGCCCGCATACGGCTTGCCCTCGGGGCGCTGCGCCAGCAGGAACTGGCCGTCCGGTTGCACGAGCACGCCGACGGCGACTTCGGTGATCTTGCGACCGTCGGGCGTGTGGGTTGGCACACCCTTCGGCGGCACTTGCGTCAGGTTGTCAGTCGACATGCTGCCGCCCATGCTTGCCACCCCAGTCGCGGGCAAACTGCCATGCCACACGGCCCGAACGCGAGCCGCGCTCCAGCGCCCACACCAGCGCATCGCCACGGGCAGCGGCGATGTCCTCATCGCTGCAGCCGAAGTGTTTGAGCCAGTGGCCGACGATGGTCAGGTATTCGTCCTGCTTGGGCGGATAGAACGACAGCCACAGCCCGAAGCGTTCCGACAACGAGATCTTCTCTTCCACCACTTCACCCGGATGGATCTCGCCGTCCGATGTGTGCTGGTAAGTCTCGTTGTCCTTCATGTACTCGGGCAGTAGATGGCGCCGGTTGGACGTGGCGTAGATCAGCACGTTGTCCGACTGTGTGGCCACCGAGCCATCCAGCGCGGACTTCAGCGCCTTGTAGCCCGATTCTCCTTCTTCGAACGAGAGGTCGTCGCAGAAGATCGCGAAGCGCTCGGGGCGCTGCGCGAGTTGCTCGACGATATCGCCCAGGTCGGCCAGGTCATCCTTGTCGACTTCGACCAGGCGCAGGCCTTCCTTCACGAACGCGTTCAGGCACGCCTTGATGAGCGACGACTTGCCGGTGCCGCGCGCGCCCGTGAGCAGCACGTTGTTGGCCGGCAGCTTGCTTACGAACTGGCGCGTGTTGGCGACGATGGCGTCTTTCTGGCGCTCGATGTTGTGCAGATCGCTCAGATGAATCGGCGGCAGTTGGCGGATCGGCGAGAGATAACCGATGTTGCCAAACAGGCTCTGGCGCTTGCGCCAGCGGAAAGCGACCGCCTCGTTCCAGTCGGCTTCGGTCAACTCGGGCGGCAGCCATTGCTCGAGCCGCCCCAGGAAGCGGTCAAGCCGTGCGGAAAGGTCGGACGACATCGCGGCGCGCTCCGGATTACGAACGGTAGTCCGCGTTGATCGACACGTAGTCGTGCGAGAAATCGCACGTCCACACGGTGGCGGTGGCATCGCCACGGCCGAGTGCGATGCGCACGGTGATCTCGGCCTGCTTCATCACGCGCTGGCCGTCTTCTTCGCGGTAGTCGGGGTTGCGGCCGCCATCGCGCGCGACCCACACATCGTCGAGCCACAGGTTGACGCCGTTCACGTCCAGGTCGTTCACGCCGGCATAGCCGACGGCGGCCAGGATGCGGCCCAGGTTGGGGTCCGATGCGTAGAACGCGGTCTTGACCAGCGGCGAGTGCGCGACCGCGTAGGCGATCTGGCGGCACTCCTCAACAGTGCGGCCGCCTTCCACCTGGATGGCCATGAACTTGGTCGCACCCTCGCCGTCGCGCACGATCTTCTGCGCGAGGTCTTGTGCAAGGCCGGTCAGCGCATCGCGCAGCGCGGCATAGTCGGGATGCGATTCGGAGTCGATGCGCGGCGTGCCGGCGCGGCCCGTGGCGATGACGACGAACGAGTCATTGGTCGACGTATCGCCGTCCACCGTCACGCTGTTGAACGAGTGGTCGGCGGCGTAGCGCACGAGGCCTTGCAGCACGGCTTCGTCCACGTTGGCATCGGTGGCAATGAAGCCGAGCATCGTCGCCATGTTCGGGCGGATCATGCCCGCACCCTTGCTGATGCCCGACATGCGCACCGTCGTGCCCGACAGCGTGCACGTGGCAGACGCAGCCTTGGGCACCGTGTCGGTCGTCATGATGGCTTCTGCGGCCGCCAGCCAGTTGTCCGGCTTGGCATTGGCCTGCGCAGTCGGCAGACCGGCAACGATACGATCAACCGGCAGCGGCTCCAGAATCACGCCCGTCGAGAACGGCAGCACCTGCTCCGCCGATACGCCTAGCAGCTTGGCCACCGCATCGCACGTCTGGCGTGCATGCGCGAGGCCGGGGGCGCCTGTACCAGCGTTGGCATTGCCCGTATTCACAACGATGGCGCGTGCGCCCTTGCCACTGGCCAGATGTTCGCGGCACACCTGCACGGGTGCTGCACAGAAACGGTTCTGCGTGAACACGCCGGCCACGCTCGAACCCTCGGCAATACGTACCAGCAGCACGTCCTTGCGATTGGCCTTGCGGACACCGGCCTCGGCCCAGCCAAGGTCTACGCCGTCGATCGACAACAGGGAGTCAGCGGCAGGCGCAACGAGATTCACAGCCATGGAGCACACCTTTCAAATGAGGATGCCCGCATTGCGGGCATCGTGAATCAACAGAAAACGGCAAGGAAATGCGGCGCCGCACAGGCGGCGCGTGTGAGCAGCGTCAGGCCAGCTTGCCGTGGCACTGCTTGTACTTCTTGCCCGAACCGCACGGGCACGGATCGTTGCGGCCAACCTTGGGCACTTCGCCCGCCAGTGCCGCCGCAGCAGCGGATGCCGCCGAACGGGGCGCCGCCATACCCGGAGCAGCGCCGTGAACCTCGGCATCGCCCGCGGCCACTTCGGCCAACTCGCTGAACTCGTCGTGCTTGTACTGCACGTTGGAGAGCGCCGACAGGTCTTCTTCGATCTGCTCCGAAGCCTGTTCCAGTTGCTCCTGCGACTGGATGCGCACCGTGAAGACGATACGCGTGACTTCGTTGCGGATGGTGTCAAGCAAGCGGCCGAACAGTTCGAACGACTCGCGCTTGTATTCCTGCTTCGGGTCCTTCTGCGCATAGCCGCGCAGGTGGATACCCTGGCGCAGCATGTCCAGCGCAGCCAGGTGCTCGCGCCAGTGTGTATCGAGGCTCTGCAGCATCACCGAACGCTCGAAGCCGGCGAAGGACTCGCGACCAACCTGCGCCACCTTGCCGTCGTACACCGCTTCGGCGGCTTCCAGCACCATCGTCAGCAGCTCTTCATCTTCGATCGACTGGGCCGCTTCCAGCGTCTTCACCAGCGGCTGGTCGACGCCCCAGTCTTCGCGCAGCGTCTTCTCCAAACCGGCGACGTCCCACTGCTCTTCCATGGTCTCGGCCGGCACGTAGGTGCGGAACAGCTCGGTGAACACGGATTCGCGCAGGTTCTTGACGACATCGCCAATATCACCGGCCTCGAGGATCTCGTTACGCAGCTTGTAGATTTCCCGGCGCTGGTCGTTGGCAACGTCGTCGTACTGCAGCAGTTGCTTGCGGATGTCGAAGTTGCGGCCTTCCACCTTGCGCTGCGCCGATTCGATCGAGCGCGTGACAATGCCGGCTTCGATCGGCTCGCCTTCGGGCATCTTCAGGCGGTCCATGATGGCGCGCACGCGGTCGCCCGCGAAAATGCGCAGCAGCTGGTCGTCCAGCGACAGGTAGAAACGCGACGAACCCGGGTCACCCTGACGGCCAGCACGGCCGCGCAACTGGTTGTCGATGCGGCGCGATTCATGGCGCTCGGTGCCGACGATATGCAGACCGCCAGCCGCCTTCACCTGCTCGTGCAGCGATTGCCATTCGTCCTGCAGCGTCTTCACGCGCTTGGCCTTCTCTTCATCGGAGAGCGATGCATCGGCCATCACGAAGCCGGATTGCTTCTCCACGTTGCCGCCCAGCACGATGTCGGTACCGCGACCGGCCATGTTGGTCGCAATGGTGATCGCCTTGGGGCGGCCCGCTTCCGCGATGATGGCAGCCTCGCGCTCGTGCTGCTTGGCATTGAGCACCTGGTGCGGCAGCTTGACCTGGTTCAGCAGGTTCGACAGCAGCTCGGAGTTTTCAATGGACGTGGTGCCCACCAGCACCGGCTGACCGCGCTCGTAGCAATCTTGAATATCGCGGATGACGGCGTCGTAGCGCTCCTTCCCGGTCTTGTAAATCTGATCCTGCAAGTCCTTGCGCTGCGGCGTGCGGTTGGTCGGGATCACCACGGTTTCCAGGCCGTAGATCTCCTGGAATTCGTACGCTTCCGTATCCGCCGTGCCGGTCATGCCCGCCAGCTTGGTGTACATGCGGAAGTAGTTCTGGAACGTAATGGTCGCCAGCGTCTGGTTTTCCTGCTGGATCTGCACGCCTTCCTTGGCTTCCACCGCCTGGTGCAAGCCATCAGACCAGCGGCGGCCCGTCATCAGGCGGCCGGTGAATTCATCAACGATCACCACTTCGCCGTTCTGCACCACGTAGTGCTGATCGCGGAAGAACAGGCTGTGCGCGCGCAGAGCAGCGTACAGGTGGTGCATCAGCGTGATGTTCTGCGGCGCGTAGAGCGATTCGCCCTCGCCGATCAGGCCGGCCTGCAGCAGGATCTGCTCAGCCTTTTCGTGGCCCGATTCGGTCAGGTAGACCTGGTGCGACTTCTCGTCGACGTAATAGTCGCCCGGCTTCTCAACGCCCGTGCCGTCAGCCTTCTCTTCGCCGATCTGGCGCGTGAGTTGTGCCGGGATGCCGTTCATGCGACGGTACAGGTCGGTATGGTCTTCGGCCTGGCCCGAGATGATCAGCGGCGTGCGCGCCTCATCGATCAGGATCGAGTCGACCTCATCGACGATGGCGTAGTTCAACGGACGCTGCACGCGCTGGCCGGCGTCGTACACCATGTTGTCGCGCAGGTAGTCGAAGCCGAACTCATTGTTGGTGCCGTAGGTGATGTCCGACGCGTAAGCGGCTTGCTTCTGGTCGTGGTCCATGGTGGTCAGGTTGACCCCCACCGACAGGCCCAGCCAGTTGTAGAGCTGCCCCATCCACTCCGCATCACGCTGCGCGAGATAGTCGTTGACCGTAATGACGTGCACGCCCTGGCCGGAGATGGCATTCAGGTACACCGCCAGCGTCGCCGTCAGCGTCTTGCCTTCACCCGTACGCATTTCGGCGATCTTGCCGTCATGAAGGACCATGCCGCCGATCATCTGCACATCGAAGTGGCGCATCTTCATCACGCGCTTGCTGGCCTCGCGGCACACGGCAAACGCTTCGGGCAGCAGCGCGTCCAGCGTCTCGCCCTTGGCGAAGCGCTGGCGGAACTCCTCGGTCTTGGCCTGAAGCTCGGTATCGGAGAGCGCCTCGAACTTGGGCTCGAGCGCATTGATCTGCGCCACCTTGCGGCGGTACTGTTTGATCAGCCGCTCATTGCGGCTGCCGAAAATCTTCTTGAGAAGGCCCGTGATCATCGATGGCTAGGGCCGGCGAACCACCCGAAAAAACGCTTCGCGAGAGACGGCGAAACACAGGCGACGCAACGGCCCGAATAGGGTTGGCGCAAAGGCGGGAGTTTAGCATGCGCAAAACCCCCGTTTGATGGCAGCAAACCGGCCGGATGTGGCAGGAACGCCGCACTTTCGCGGCGCACCGGAACCGACCCGGGTCGCCGCGCAATCACGCTGATTTGGGGACGGGCACCCCGATTGCAACCCGGCGCAGTCAGTGGCCGGCGGCGGCCATGCTCTTGCCGATATCAGCCGCCGCGACCCGCTGGGCCGGCGCCTTGGTGGCAGCCATTTTGGGCTGACCTGCATTCTCCAGGAAGGCCACCGGATTCTGCGGGACGTCGTTGACGTGCACCTCGAAGTGCAGGTGCGACCCGGTGGCACGTCCGGTGCGACCCACCAGCGCGATGCGCTCACCCGCCTTAACGATGTCACCAATCTTCACGAATACCTTGGATGCGTGGGCATAGCGCGTCTTCAGACCGTTGCCGTGGTCGATGTCGACCATGTTGCCGTAATCACTGCGGTATTCGCTGGCCACCACCACGCCGCCGGCCGCCGCCACGATGGGCGTGCCCACGGGCGCGACGAAATCCACGCCGTCGTGCTGTGTGCGCCGGCCGGTGAATGGATCAATACGCGTGCCAAAACCCGACGAGTCGTAGCCAACCGCCACCGGGCGCACCGTCGGCATCATCTTGGCGTGGATCTGGCGGTCCATCAGGGTACTCTCGAGCACGCTGAGGTAATCGTTACGCTGGTCTGCGGAGCGCGTCAGGCGGTCGAGTTCGGATTGAATCTCGGGCATCGACATTGAACGCGAGAACGCGCCCTGGGGGCCGCCGCGTCCGGGCTGCGACTTGAAGTCGAACTCGCGCGGCGGCACGCCAGCCAGGCCCGACACGCGGGCACCCAGTGCATCCAGGCGCACCATCTGCGCCTGCATTTCACCGATGCGTGCAGCCATCAGGTTGAGGTTTTCGCGGGTCACGCTGGTGTCGGCACCGGAGGTACCGGACAGGACGGCGCCAGGCACCAGGCCCTGCTTGACCGCCAGCCACATCGCCCCGCCTGACAACGCCGCAACGGCCAGCAGCGCCACACCGATGGCCGCGACGACACTGCGCCGCGACAGGTGCACCGCGCCAGTCTTGCGCGGATGAATCAGGATGATCTGCATCGCTCGCCCATGGCCCCAAGAAGGGACAAAAAAGCCGCCCAACGGCACGAAAGCGCAATGAAGCGCCCTACAATGCCGGCATGCGAATCTTTGTTCATCCCGCTCTCAAGACGCCCGTGGCAAAACCGGTCCAGGACTGGCTCTCGGGTGCCGGCTCGGTCGGCCCGCTGATGCAGGCGGCCAAGCAATTGGCGTCGTTGGAAGCGGAGGTGTTGTCGCTCTTGCCGCCCGGCTTAGGCGGCGGCGTGGCGATCGGCGGCATCAAGAACGATGCGCGCGATAGCCGGGAAGCGACCTTGGTGTTGCTCGCCGCACATAGCGCGGCTGCGGCGCGCTTACGGCAGGTGGTACCCACCTTGCTGGAGCGTCTGCAGCGCCGGGGATCGCAGATTACCGCAATTCGTGTACGGGTACAACCGCAGGGCGGAAATGACAGCTTATGGCCACAAGAGACCGAAAAGCCGCCTAAACGCGCCAAGATGACAACAGTTGGGATCAACAGCCTGGCGGCGCTGGCCAACGAATTGCCTGATTCGCCGCTGCGCCAGGCCTTGGCGGAGATGGTTGCGAGGCATGTCCCGCCGCGCGCGGCACCCAAATGAAAAGCGCCCCGTAGGGCGCTTTTTTCATCCTTGCAACTGCGACAACCGATCAGGAAAACGCTGGTTGCAACTGCGGCAGGAAGGCGCGCGGCGCTTCTTCTACCTTGTCGAACGTGACAATCTCGTAAGCCGTTTCGTCTGCCAGCAGCGCGCGCAGCAGCGCATTGTTCAGGCCGTGGCCCGACTTGTGCGCCGTGTAGGCGGCGATCAGCGGATGGCCCACCACGTACAAATCCCCAATGGCGTCGAGGATCTTGTGGCGGACAAACTCATCGCCGTAGCGCAGTTCATCATTGTTCAGCATGCGGTGCTCGTCGAGCACGATGGCGTTGTCGAGACTGCCGCCGCGCGCCAGGCCCACTTCGCGCAGCATCTCGAACTCATGCGCAAAACCGAAGGTGCGCGCACGGGCGATCTCGCGCGTGTAGCTGGTGTCAGCAAAGTCGATTTCGAAGGTCCGGCCGGTCTTGTCGATGGCCGGATGGCGAAACTCGATCGTGAATGCGAGCTTGAAACCGAAGTACGGATCCAGGCGGGCGAGCTTGTCGCCCTCGCGGATTTCCACCGGCTTGGTCACGCGGATGAAGCGCTTGGCAGCGCCCTGCTCTTCGATGCCTGCCGATTGCAGCAGGAACACGAACGAGGCCGCGCTGCCGTCCATGATGGGAATCTCTTCCTCATCGACGTCGATATACAGGTTATCGATACCCAGGCCGGCGCACGCCGACATCAGGTGCTCGACGGTCGACACGCGGGCGCCGTCCTTCTGCAGCACGGAAGCCAGGCGGGTATCACCAATGGCGCTGGCGCTGGCGGGAATCTCAACAGCCGGGTCGAGGTCGACACGCGTGAACACGATGCCCGTGCCTGCAGCAGCCGGGCGCAACGTCAACGTTACCTTGCGGCCCGAGTGCAACCCGATGCCGACGGTCTTGACGACGGACTTGATGGTGCGTTGTTTCAACATGGCCGCCCTCAACTCACGAAATGCTTTGCGATTGTTTTTATCTATGCGGTCCGCATAGGTGATAACCCTAAGCATACCATTTTCACACCCCTGCCTTCAAAACGACTTTTGTATCGGGATGTTAGGGGTGCACACACTCTGCTCAACCTTAGCGCACGCAGATTTGGCGCCACTGTCTCGTCAGCCTTGAGACGGGGCGGGATGGCGGGCGGTACTCCGCCATTTGGGGGAAGTTCCGGCGTGGCGTCAGAGTATCGCCAGGATCGATTCGGCGCTGCTAACGACGAACTGCCCGGGCGCCTCCACCTGTAGCGCTGTTACCACACCGTCTTTCACGACCATCGCGTAGCGCTGCGAACGCACGCCCATGCCGCGCTTGGAGAGATCCTGGTCGAGGCCGAGCTTGCTCGTGAACTCGGCGCTGCCGTCACCCAACATGCGGACCTTGCCTTCGCTGCCCTGCGTGCGTGCCCATGCGCCCATCACGAACGCATCGTTGACGGACACACACCAGATCTCGTCAACGCCCTTGGCACGCAGCGCGTCGTAGTTCGCCACATAGCCGGGAACATGCCGCGCCGAACAGGTCGGCGTAAAGGCGCCGGGCAGGCCAAAGATAACGACCGTCTTGCCTTCTGCCAGGTGCTCGACCGAGAAGGCGTTGGGTCCGAGCGTGCAGCCGTCCTTTTCCACTTCAAAGAACTCGTACAGCGTTGCGTCGGGAAGTGGTTGACCAGGCTGGATCATGATGGTGATGAATCGTTGCGCACCGATACCGCGATCATAGAACGAGACCGCCCGCGTGAGGGAATCACGCGGGCGGTCTTGGGAGACAACCACATCAGGAACACGGCACCACATGCGACACGACGAACGGGCACACCCGCCGGGCGGGCTGAACCCTTCCGGGGAGGCGGCCAGAGGCCAGCCCGCCCGGCGGCAACGACTGCGTCCTATTCGTCTACTGCTGTCGCGCGCTGTCGACTGTTCAGCGGCAGACCATCACACAACGGCGGTCACGGGAGGGGAGCCGTGAGCCGCACGCGGCGTGGGGTGCCACCGGCAGCCGGACGTGCGCGGGCGCTTTGCCTGACTCAGTCCGCCTGCTTGCGCAGGAATGCCGGAATGTCGTACGTGTCGACGCCCTTTTCCTGCAGTGCTGCCACGTGCGCCGATGCCGACTCACGCGAGCTGCGCCACACGGCCGGGGTGTCGAAGCTGCTGTAGTCCGGCGCGGCCGCCACCGAATGACCCATGGCGCCACCGCCAAAGGCCACCGGCTGGTTGTCGGTACCGGTCTTCAGCAGCGTCATCGTCTGTTGCTGTTGTTGCTTGTTGCGTGCAGCGCGGCCCAGGCCCGTGGCCACCACGGTCACGCGCAGTGCGTCGCCCATGGCATCGTCGTAGACCGTACCGAAGATGACGGTAGCGTCTTCCGCGGCATAGCTGCGGATGGTGTTCATCACTTCCTTGGTCTCAGACAGCTTGAGCGAGCGGCTGGCCGTGATGTTGACCAGCACGCCGCGTGCGCCCGACAGGTCCACGCCTTCCAGCAGCGGGCTTGCCACAGCTTGCTCGGCGGCCAGGCGTGCACGGTCGACGCCGGACACGGTGGCCGTGCCCATCATCGCCTTGCCTTGTTCGCCCATCACGGTCTTCACGTCTTCAAAGTCGACGTTCACCAGACCATCGACGTTGATGATTTCTGCAATACCGGCCACAGCGTTGTGCAGCACGTCGTCGGCGCACTGGAAGCACTTGTCCATCTCGGCGTCGTCGCCCATGACTTCGAAGAGCTTTTCGTTGAGCACGACGATCAGCGAATCGACGTTGCCTTCCAGATCATTCGCGCCGGCTTCGCCCATCTTGGCGCGGCGTGCGCCTTCGAAGTCGAACGGCTTGGAGACCACGCCCACGGTCAGGATGCCCATTTCCTTGGCGATCTGTGCGACCACCGGAGCGGCGCCCGTGCCCGTGCCACCGCCCATACCGGCGGTGATGAAGACCATGTGCGCGCCGCGCAGTGCGTCGGCGATCTGCTCACGGGCTTCTTCTGCGCAGTGCTTGCCGACTTCCGGCTTGGCGCCCGCGCCCAGACCCGTGCTGCCCAGTTGCAGCACGCGCGAGGCGGTCGAGCGCTTGAGCGCTTGCGCATCGGTGTTCATGCAGATGAATTCCACGCCTTGCACGCCGCGGCTGATCATGTGCTGCACGGCGTTACCGCCCGCGCCGCCGACGCCGACCACCTTGATGATGGTGCCGTCCTGCATTTCCGTTTCAATCATGTCGAAGTCCATCGTTGCCTCCAGAAGTGATCAGTCCCAGACGATGCAGCCTCCCCGCCGCAACCCCTGGTTCCTGAACAAAAAACATCAAAACAAGAAACTCAACTTGCTCCCGTGTGTGAACACATCGGGGAGCGCATCGCCAATCCTCAGCACACGCGTGCTTAGAAATTGCCGATGAACCATTCCTTCATGCGCGTCCAGATCTGCTTGGCCGATCCGGACTGCACCACCACCTTGCGCCCGCGCATGCGTTGCACCCGGCCTTCCTGCAGCAGGCCCATCACCGTGGCGTAACGCGGGCTCTTCACCACCTCGTGCAGGTTGCCGCGGTACTCGGGCACACCTACCCGCACGGGCTTCAAGAACATGTCTTCACCCAGTTCAACCATGCCGGGCATCATGGCGGTGCCACCGGTGAGGACCACGCCGCTGGAGAGCAGTTCCTCGTAACCGGATTCGCGCACCACCTGGTGCACGAGCGAGAACAACTCTTCCACGCGCGGCTCGATCACAGCGGCCAGCGCCTGACGCGAGAGCGTGCGCGGGCCGCGGTCGCCCACGCCCGGCACGTCGATCATCTCGTCCGGATCGGCCAGCACCTGCTTGGCGATGCCGTACTGGACCTTGATGTCCTCGGCGTCCGGCGTCGGCGTGCGCAGAGCCATGGCGACGTCATTGGTGATCTGGTCGCCGGCGATGGGGATCACAGCCGTATGGCGGATCGCGCCTTCGCTGAAGATGGCGATGTCGGTCGTGCCGCTGCCGATGTCGACCAGCACCACGCCGAGTTCCTTTTCGTCTTCCGTCAGCACAGCCAGGCTCGACGCCAGCGGTTGCAGGATCAGGTCGTGCACCTCAAGCCCGCAGCGGCGCACACACTTGACGATGTTCTGCGCCGCGCTCACCGCGCCGGTCACGATGTGCACCTTCACCTCGAGGCGGATGCCGCTCATGCCGATCGGCTCGCGCACGTCTTCCTGACCGTCGATGATGAATTCCTGCGTGAGGATGTGCAGGATCTGCTGATCGGTCGGGATGTTGACGGCCTTGGCGGTCTCGATCACGCGGGCCACATCGGTGGAGGTGACTTCCTTGTCCTTGATCGCCACCATGCCGCTCGAATTGAAGCTGCGGATGTGGCTGCCGGCGATGCCCGTGAACACCTCGCCGATCTTGCAGTCAGCCATCAGCTCCGCTTCTTCGAGCGCTTTCTGGATCGACTGGACGGTCGCCTCGATATTGACGACCACGCCCTTCTTCAGCCCCTTCGATTCGGTCTGGCCCATGCCGATGACCTCGTAGGCGCCGTCGGGGCGCAGTTCGGCCACCACCGCCACTACCTTGGAGGTGCCGATGTCCAGCCCGACCAGAAGATCCTTGTATTCCTTGCTCATCGCGTTTTCTCTGTGCTTCGCGTTGCTTTGTTGTTGGCCACCGGCTTACCCCCCAGCGTGGCTTTCGGCTTTGCGGCACTGCTGGTGCCATTCGTGGTGCCGGGCAACTTGCCCCCCTTGGCCAGCACCGCAGCCTGCGCATCGGTCAGGAAGCGCACACCCGCCGCCCGAACCGCGAACCCGTTGGGGTAACGCAGATCGGCGTATTCAATCTGACCGCCCCAGCGCTGCGTTACCTGCGGCCACGCACGCACAAAGCGGCGGGCACGCGCGGCCAGCGCGGTGCGATCGTCATCATTCAACTCGCGGCCAAACTCGACGACCGTGCCGTTGGACAACCGCGCGCGCCACGCGTAGCGGTCGGTGAGCGTCACGCTCACGGGCTCGGTGTTCATCGGCTTGAACCACTCGGTCATGGTTTCCAGCTTGTCGACCACTTCCTGCTCGGTACCGTCGGGGCCGGCCAGGGCCACCAGATCAGCGTCGTCTTCCGCCTCGGCCAGGTTGGCAACGAAGACCTCGCCGTACGTGTTGACCAGCTTGCCGGAGTCGTTGCCGCCCCACGTGCCCAGCGCCTCATGCTCCTGCACTTCTACCAGTAGCCCGTTGGGCCACACGCGGCGCACGCTGGCGTGGCGCACCCAGGGCACGGATTCGAAGGCCTGACGCGCGTCGTCCAGGTTCAGCGTGAAGAAGTTGCCGCGCAGCTTGACCAACGCGTTGGCGCGAAGGCTCGGCGCGTTCACGTGGCGCATTTCGCTACCCGCCATCGGCATCACGCGGACCTGCTGCAACTGGAACATCGGACGCTGCATCAGCCAGACCGCCCCCACACCCAAGCCGCCAAGCGCGAGCAGTGCATACAGCGCACTCGCGACGGCGTTGAGGAGACGGGTGTTGTGCCACATAACGTTGTGCTGGCCGGTTCGGCTTACTCAGGTTTCCAATCGGTGCTTGCGTGCAGCTCCAGCGACGCGCTCGCCGCCAGTTGCAACACGAAATCTTCGTAGCTGATGCCCGCAGCGCGCGCGCCCATCGGCACCAGCGAATGGCCGGTCATGCCCGGCGACGTATTCATCTCCAGCAGGAACGGCGCGTTGTCAGACTTGCGCAGCATGATGTCGGCGCGGCCCCAGCCACGGCAGCCCAGCCCGCGATACGCCTGCACCACCAGCGACTGCACCTTGGCGGCCACGTCAGCCGGAATCGGTGCCGGGCACTCGTAGCGCGTGTCGTCGGTGAAGTACTTGTTCTGGTAGTCGTAGTTGGCCTGCGGCGCGACGATGCGGATGAGCGGCAACGCAGTCGCGCTCTCGCCTTCGCCGATCACGGGGCAGGTCAGTTCGTCGCCGTCGATGAACTGTTCGGCCATCACGTCGCGGTCCAGGCGCGCGGCCTTTTCGTAGGCGGCGGGCAACTCGGCAGCGCTCGTCACTTTGGTCAGGCCAATCGACGAACCTTCACGCGCCGGCTTGACGATCAGCGGCAGGCCCAGGCGGTCGGCCACGGCTTGCCAGTCGGCACCGGCGTGCAGCATCACGAAGTCGGGCGTGGGCAGGCCATGCGTTTGCCATTGACGCTTGGTGGCTTCCTTGTCCATTGCCAGCGCAGACGCGAGTACGCCACTACCGGTGTACGGAATGCCGAACTGCTCGAGCAGCCCCTGGATCGTGCCGTCTTCGCCAAAGCGGCCATGCAGGGAGATCACCACGCGATCAAAACCTTGCGTGGCCAAATCGGCTACCGGCTGCACACCCGGGTCAAACGGATGCGCATCCACGCCGCGCGAACGCAGCGCAGCCAGCACGCCGTTGCCCGACAACAAGGAAATCTCCCGCTCAGCCGAGCGCCCCCCCAGCAGCACGCCAACCTTGCCGAGGGACTTCGGATCAATCGTCGGATGCGGAACGAACGGACCGGTGCTCATGCTGCCGCGCCTCCATTCAGATCGACCACATTCGAGGCACGTACCTCGGCCTGCCGCGCAACCACCTGGCCCGGCACTTGCCCGATCGTCCCTGCACCCATGGTGATGACCACGTCGTTGTCCTGCGCCGCATCCAGAATGGCTTGCGGCATGTCTTCAATCTGTTCCACGAACACCGGCTCGATCTTGTTGGCCACGCGCAGCGCGCGGGTGAGCGCACGACCGTCGGCCGCCACGATGGGCGGTTCGCCTGCGGCGTACACCTCGGCCAGCAGCAGTGCGTCGACGGTGCCGAGCACCTTCACGAAATCTTCAAAGCAATCGCGCGTGCGGGTGTAGCGGTGCGGCTGGAAGGCCAGCACGAGGCGGCGATCCGGGAATGCACCACGGGCGGCAGCCAGCGTGGCGGCCATCTCGACCGGGTGGTGGCCGTAGTCGTCGATGAGCGTGAAGCGGCCCTTGCCGTCGGCGGTCGGCACTTCACCGTAGCGCTGGAAGCGGCGGCCCACGCCGTTGAATTCGGCCAGCGCCTTGACGATGGCCTCGTCCGGCACTTCCAGCTCGGTGGCGATGGCGATGGCGGCCAGCGCGTTCTGCACGTTGTGCAGGCCCGGCAGGTTCAACGTGATCGACAGCGGCGGCTCGGCGTGGCCGTTGAGCTGACGGATGACGGTGAATTCCATGCGGCCATCCACGGCGCGAGTATTGACGGCGCGCACCTGCGCATCTTCGGCAAAGCCATAGCGCACCACTGGCTTGGACACGAACGGCAGGATCTCGCGCACGTTCGGGTCATCCACGCACAACACGGCAATGCCGTAGAACGGCAGGCGCTGCGTGAACTCGATGAAGGCCTGCTTCAGGCGCGAGAAATCGTGCCCGTAGGTCTCCATGTGATCGGCATCGATGTTGGTGATGACTTCGATCACGGGGAACAGGTTAAGGAACGACGCGTCGGACTCGTCCGCCTCGGCGACGATGAAGTCGCCCGTGCCCAGCCGCGCGTTGGCGCCAGCGGAGTTCAGGCGACCACCGATCACGAAGGTCGGGTCCAGGCCGCCTTCGGCCAGTACAGAGGCGACCAGGCTGGTGGTCGTCGTCTTGCCGTGCGTGCCGGCAATGGCGATGCCCTGCTTGAGGCGCATCAGCTCGGCCAGCATCACCGCGCGCGGCACGATGGGGATGCGCTTGGCGCGCGCGGCCAGCACTTCCGGGTTGTCACCGCGCACGGCGGTGGAGACCACCACCGCGTTGGCGCCGATCACATGTTCCGGCGCATGGCCCTGCATGACGGTCGCGCCCAGCGAGGCGAGGCGCTGCGTCGCCGCGCTCGTTCCCAAGTCCGAGCCCGTCACGCGGTAGCCCAGATTCAGCAGCACCTCGGCGATGCCGCTCATGCCGGCGCCGCCGATGCCCACGAAATGGATGTTCTTAACGATGTGCTTCATCAGTCGATTCCTTCCCTATGCCCGTGCCACCGCAACACACACGTCGGCGACACGCTCGGCCGCTTCCGGCCTTGCCTGTTCACGTGCTTTAGCCGCCATATCGGCCAATTGCGCACGCGTCAGGGACGCGAGTGTATCTGCCAGCGAGGCCGGACCCAGTTCCGGCTGAGGCACCAACAAGGCCGCGCCGCGTTCGGACAGAAAGCGCGCGTTGGTGGTCTGGTGGTCGTCCACCGCATGCGGGAACGGCACGAACAACGCCGCGACACCCGCCGCAGCCACTTCAGAAACAGTCATTGCACCGGCGCGGCAGATCACGAGATCGGCACGCGCATAGGCAGCAGCCATGTCGTCGATGAAGGGCACGGCCTGCGCGTGCGTGTCATCAATGCCGGCGGCGGTGTAGTTGGCGCGCAGCATGTCGATCTGCTTGGCGCCGGCTTGGTGAATGACGATCGGGCGCGTGTCGGCGGGCAACAGCGCCAACGCCTTGGGCACCACGTCGTTGAGTGCGGCCGCACCCAGGCTGCCGCCCACCACCAGCACGCGCAGCGGGCCGGTGCGCTCCGCATAGCGCGCTTGCGGCGACGGCAGCGTCGCCAGATCCGCGCGGATCGGGTTGCCGACCCACTCGGCGCCGGCCAGCGCATTCGGGAATGCACACAGCACACGATCTGCCACGCGCGCGAGCACGCGATTGGCGAGGCCGGCAATCGAATTCTGTTCGTGCAGCACCAGCGGGCGGCCCAGCAGCACACTCATCATGCCGCCCGGGAAGGTGATGTAGCCGCCCATGCCCAGCACGACGTTCGGACGTACACGGCGCACGACGCCCAGGCTTTGCCAGAACGCCCGCAGCAGATTCAGCGGCAGCAGGAACTTGGTGACGAGGCCCTTGCCGCGCAAGCCACCAAACTGCACCGATTCCAGCGGAAAACCGTGCTTGGGCACGAGTTGGCCTTCCATGCCGTTTGCATTGCCGAGCCACACCACCTTCCAGCCACGCGCGGCCAGCAGCTTGGCCACCGACAACGCGGGGAAGATGTGGCCGCCCGTACCGCCGGCCATGACGAGAAGGGTGCGCGGCGCGTTGGCCGTCATACCTTGCCCCCACGCATCAACACGCGATTCTCGTAGTCGATACGCAGCAACAGCGCGACCGCCACGCAGTTCATCAAAATGCCCGAGCCGCCGTAGCTCACCAGCGGCAGCGTCAGCCCCTTGGTCGGCAACAAGCCCAGGTTCACACCCATGTTGATGAACGCCTGCCAGCCGATCCAGATCCCCAAGCCCTTGGCGACCAGGCCAGCGAACGTGCGGTCGAGCTGCAGCGCGGTACGGCCGATCTCGAATGCGCGGCGCACCATCCAGTAGAACAGCAGGATCACGATCAGCACGCCGATGAAGCCGAGCTCCTCGCCGATCACCGCGAGGATGAAGTCGGTGTGCGCTTCGGGCAGGTAGTGCAGCTTCTCGATGCTGCCGCCCAGGCCGACGCCGGTCCACTCGCCGCGGCCGAAGGCGATAAGCGAGTGCGTGAGTTGGTACGCCTTGCCCTGCGCGTATTCCTCTTGCCACGGATTCAGGTACGCGAAAATCCGCTCACGCCGCCACGGCGACAGCAGCACCAGCAGCGAGAACGTCGACACCGCCGTCAGCACCAGCCCGCCGAACAGCTTGCCGTTCACGCCGCCCAGGAACAGGATGCCCATGGCCACCGCCGCGATCACCAGGAACGCGCCCATGTCGGGCTCCAGCAGCAGCAGCGCACCCACGAAGGCCACCGCCACGCCCATCGGCAGGAAGCCTTTGCGCACGCTCTGCATCCAGTCCTGCTTGCGCACCGTGTAGTTGGCGGCGTACAGCACCACCGCCAGCTTCATCAACTCCGACGGCTGGAAGTTCATGATGCCCAGCGGCAACCAGCGTCGCGCGCCGTTCACGCCCTTGCCCACATGCGGGACCAGCACAATGATCAGCAACACCAGCGCGATGATGAACAGCTTGGGCGCGTACTTGTCCCAGAACTTGATCGGAATCTGAAATGCCACGACCGCGCCGATCACGCCGATCAGCAGCGAGAACATGTGGCGCGTCAGAAAGTGACCGTTGCTGTAGTTCGCATATTTGGGCGAATCCGGCAGCGCAATCGACGCCGAATACACCATCACCAAGCCAAGACCCAGCAGCACGATCGCCACCCACATCAGCGGCTGGTCGTACTCCATCATCTTGGAGCGCGTCGGCTTGACGCCCGAGACGGCGTCGCGCAAGCCGCCCCACGCATTGCCGATGGTCGCGCCGATGAAGCCGCTGCGTTTGATCTGGGTGTCGCTCATAGGAGGACTCCTCGGTCGGCGGCGAGCGCCACCACGGCTTCATGGAATACCTGCGCGCGGTGTTCGTAGTTGCGGAACATGTCGAAGCTCGCACACGCCGGCGACAGCAGCACCGCATCGCCCGGCTGCGCGCGTGCGGCAGCTTCCTGTACAGCGGCTTCCAGCGTCGGTGCGTCAACCAGCGTGACACCGGTATTGGCCAGTGCCTCGCGGATCAGCGGTGCATCGCGCCCGATCAGGACGACGGCGCGCGCGTACTGCGCGACCGGCGCGGCCAGCGGCGAGAAGTCCTGCCCCTTGCCATCGCCGCCAGCGATCAGCACCACGTGCTTGGACAGGCCTGAGAGCGCCGCCACCGTCGCGCCGACGTTGGTGCCCTTGCTGTCGTCAAAGAATTCGATGTCATCAAACGCGGCGATCAGCTCCACGCGGTGTGGCTCGCCGGCGTAATCGCGCAGGCCGTGCAGCAGCGCGCTCACCGGCAGACCGATGGCGCGGCACAGTGCCAGCGCGGCCATCGCGTTGGTGGCGTTGTGCAAGCCGCGAATGCGTAGCGCGTCGGCAGGCATCAGGCGCTTCAGACGCACTGGCACCGGCGCGGCGGGCGTGGTATCGCCCTTCTTTCGGCGGACCGGCTTTGTCGGCAGATCATCCTCATCGGCTTCTGCCAGCACGATCCACGGCATACCGCCTTCGCGCAGCAGGCCGAGTGCATCGGGGGTAGTCGGCTCGTCCGTGCCGAACGTGATGTCGCCGCCCTTGCTCGCGAACGCCATCACACCGGCGTCCTGACGGTTCAGCACACGCACGGTGTTGGCGCCGAAGATGCGGCCCTTGGCAGCCGCGTAGGCTTCCATCGTGCCGTGCCAATCGAGGTGATCCTGCGTGATGTTCAGGATGGTCGCGGCGTCGGCATCCAGCGTGTGCGTGGTTTCCAGCTGGAAGCTGGAAAGCTCCAGCACCCACACGTCCGGCAGCGTGCCGGCGTCAACACACTCGGTGAGCTTGTCCAGCGCCGACGGGCTGATATTGCCCGCCACGCCAACGGTCTTGCCGGCGCGCTCAGCCAAAGCGCCGGTGAGCGCAGTGGTCGTCGTCTTGCCGTTGGTACCGGTGATGGCCAGCACGCGCGGTGCGTAGCCCTGCGCGGACTTGAGGCCGGCGAGTGCACGTGCAAACAGTTCGATCTCGCCCCACACCGGCACGGCGCGCTCTTTAGCGGCGGCCAGCAGCGCAGCGACGTTGGCGTCCAGCGGCGACAGCCCCGGGCTGATCGCCACCAGCGTCACGCCTTCCAACAACGACACGGCAAACGGGCCGCTCACGAATTCCGCATCCGGCACATGCGCACGCAGCGTCGGCAGATTGGCGGGCGCCTCGCGCGTGTCGGCCACGCGCACCCGTGCACCGTGGCGTGCGCACCAGCGCGCCATCGCCAGGCCGGATTCGCCCAGGCCGAGCACCAGCACGAAAGGTGCATCGAACTCGCCGAACATGCGCGGTTCTTGCGCTGTCTCGGCGGCAGGCATCGGCTCAGTAGAGTCGAACGTGACGGCCACGGCCTCCACGTCCGCACCCACGACGGACTCAGCCGCCACTTCCGTCAGCGTCGGCTCCATGTCGTCGTCGGGATGGGCGATGGTTTCAGTCATGTCCGTGCTCATCGCAGCTTCAGGGTCGACAGGCCGATCAGCACCAGCATCATGGTGATGACCCAGAAGCGCACGACCACCTGCGTCTCCTTCCAGCCGGAGAGCTCGAAGTGGTGGTGCAGCGGCGCCATGCGGAAGAGGCGTCGGCCCTCGCCGTAACGCTTCTTGGTGAACTTGAACCACGTCACCTGCAGCATCACCGAGAGGGTCTCGACCACAAAGATGCCGCCCATGATGAACAGCACGATCTCCTGGCGCACGATCACGGCGATGGTGCCGAGCGCCCCGCCCAGTGCCAGCGCGCCGACGTCACCCATGAACACCTGCGCCGGATGCGCGTTAAACCACAGGAAGGCAAGCCCTGCCCCGGCCATCGCCGAGCAGAAGATCAGCAGCTCGCCTGCGCCCGGAATGTGCGGGAACAGCAGGTACTTGCTGTAGACCGCGCTGCCCATCACGTAAGCGAAGATGCCGAGCGCGCTGCCCACCAGCACCACGGGCATGATGACGAGGCCGTCCAGGCCATCCGTCAAATTCACGGCGTTACTGGAACCAACGATGACGAGGTACGTGAGGATGATGAAGCCGAACACGCCCAGCGGGTAGCTGACTTCCTTGAAGAACGGCACGATCAGGTGCGACTTGGCCGGCAGGTTGATCGACAGGCCGCTGCGCACCCAGTCCAGGAACAGTTCGAGCACGCGCATGTTGCTGGTCTCGGACACCGAGAACGCCAGGTACGCGGCAGCAAACAGGCCGATCACGGTCTGCCAGAAGAACTTCTCGCGCGAGGACATGCCCTTCGGGTCGCGGTGCACGACCTTGCGGTAATCATCCACCCAGCCGATGGCGCCGTAGCCGAGCGTGACGAGCAGCACGATCCAGATGAAGCGGTTGCCCCAGTCGGCCCACAGCAGCGTGGACACGGCAATGCCGATGAGCACCAGCACACCGCCCATGGTGGGCGTGCCGGCCTTGACCAGGTGGGTCTGCGGACCGTAGCTGCGCACGGCCTGGCCGACCTTCATTTCCGTCAGGCGACGGATCACCCACGGCCCGAACCCGAGGCCGATCACCAGCGCCGTGAGGGACGCCATCACGGCCCGGAACGTCAGATAGTTGAAGACGCGCAGGAAGCCGTAGTCGTTCTGCAGCCATTGCGCCAATGCCAATAACATGGGTTCTTGCTTCCCTTAATGCTTCTGTTGCGTGGTGGAATCTGCCGGCGATGCTGCAGCCGGGTCTTTCAAGACCAGCGCTTCGACAATGCGTTCCATCCGCATGAAGCGCGAGCCCTTCACCAATACCGTTGCGCCCGGTGCAATGTCCGGCACGCCTTGTTCTATCAATGCTTCGGCTGATGCGAAATGCCGTGCGCCGGCGCCAAACGCATCCACCGTGTGTTTTGCCAGTTCGCCCGTTGCGAGCACCGCATCGATGCCGTGCTCGCGCGCATACGCGCCAATCTCTTCGTGGAATGCCGGGCCTTGCGAACCAACCTCGCCCATGTCGCCCAGCACCAACCAGCGCGGTGCCGGCAGCGTCATCAGCGCGTCAATGGCCGCACGCACGGAATCCGGATTCGCGTTGTACGTGTCGTCGATGACGAGACCGCCGCGGGCGCCCGGCTTGCGCTGCAGCCGGCCCTTGACCGGTGCGAAGTTGCTCAGCGCCTGCGCGATCACCTGGGGCGCAACACCCGCCGCCAGCGCACACGCGGTGGCCGCCAGCGCATTGCGCGCGTTGTGCACGCCAAGCAGCGGCAGCGTGAAGGCGAAGTGTTGCCCCGGCGCTTGCACATCCATGTGCTGACCGTTGGCGGTGTCCGTCACCACACTGGTCACCGCGCCCGCTTCGATACCGAAATCCAGCACGCGGCGCGATCCGGCCGCCGCTTGCCACACGGGTGCGTATTCACCACCGTTGGCCGCATCACGCGGAAACACCGCCACGCCATCGGCCGGCAACGCGGCCAGCACGGCGGCATGCTCTTCGGCCACCGCTTCCACGCTGACCATGAACTCCTGGTGCTCGCGCTGCGCGTTGTTGATCATCGCCACGGTCGGCTGTGCAATGGCGGCCAGCACCGCCGTCTCGCCTGGGTGGTTCATGCCGAGCTCAAGCACAGCGAGCTTGTGCTGCGCGTTCAGGCGGAACAGCGTGAGCGGCAAGCCGATGTCGTTGTTGAAGTTGCCGGCGGTCGCCAGGCGGGCGTCTTCGCCCACGGCCTGCGCGAAGATCGCAGAGATCATCTCCTTGACCGTCGTTTTACCGTTACTGCCCGTGACGGCCACCACCGGAATCGGGAACTGACGGCGCCAGCCAGCGGCAAGCTGCCCCAGCGCAATACGCGTGTCGGCCACCGTCAGCACGGCGACGTTGCTCACATCCAGCGTGCCCGGCAGCGCGCGCGACACCAGCACCGCGGCGGCGCCACGCGCAATCACATCCGGCAGGAAGTCGTGCGCATCGAAACGTTCGCCGATCAGCGCGACGAACAGGTCGCCGGGCTCGACAGCACGGCTATCGGTCGTCACGCGACGGATGGCAGCGTCCGGGCCGACGAGGTGTGCGCCGGCCATCCAGGCAGCGGCGTCAGTGGCTTGCATCATCACGGTTTGGGCGGCGCTCATGCGTTCACCCCGCGGGCGGCCAGTGCCAGGCGCACGTGTTCCTGATCGGAGAACGGACGCTTGCGGCCCGCAATCTCCTGCGTCGATTCATGTCCCTTGCCGGCCACGACGATCACGTCGTGGGCATCGGCGTGGCGCACCGCGTGCAGGATGGCCGCAGCGCGGTCTTCGATCTGCGCCGCGGCGCGCGGGTTGTCCATGCCGTCAGAAATCTCGTCGAGGATGTGTTGCGGGTCTTCGCTGCGCGGGTTGTCGGAAGTCAGCACCACGTGCTGCGCCAGCCGCTCGGCGATACCGCCCATCTGCGGGCGCTTGCCGGGGTCACGATCACCGCCGCAGCCGAACACGGCCCACAGCTTGCCGCCGCGTGCCTCGGTAATCGGCGCGAGTGCACGCAGCGTCTGCTCCAGCGCGTCGGGCGTGTGGGCGTAATCGACTACCACCAGCGGGCCGTCTTCGCCGCCGAAGCGCTCCATGCGGCCGCTCACCGGCTGCAGCTTTTCCAGGCGCGCGATGGCGTCCTGCCACGGCACGCCGGCCGCCAGCAAGGCGCCCAGCACACCCAGCAGATTCGAGACGTTGAACAGGCCGACCGTCGGCGCATGCACCGTCGCGTGGCCAAACGAACCGTCCACATCGAAGGTCGTGCCGGTGCGATGTGCACGCACGTTGGTGGCACGCAGCCAGTGCTTGGCGCCGTGCTGCGAGGCCGCGTCGCCATCGATACCGTATTCGATGGTCTCGATACCGGCGCGGGCGTTTTGCAGCAACCGCACGCCGGCCGCGTCGTCGCGGTTGATGACGGCGGCACGCAAACCCTGCCAGTTGAACAGACGCGCCTTGGCGAGCTCGTACTCGGCCATGGTGCCGTGGTAGTCGAGGTGGTCTTGCGTGAGGTTGGTGAACACCGCGATATCGAAACGCGTACCGTCCACGCGGCCTTGCTCCAGGCCGTGCGATGACACCTCCATCGCGATGGCGCGCGCGCCGGCATGGTGCAGATCGGCCAGGCTGTGCTGAAGCTGGATGGCATCCGGCGTGGTGAAGCCGGTGGCCACCAGCGCATCGACAAACCCGGTGCCGAGCGTACCCACCACTGCGCAACGCTCGCCCTGCTTGGTGAGCGCCTGCGCGATCCACTGCGAGCACGACGTCTTGCCGTTGGTGCCCGTCACGCCAATCACACGCAGCGTATCCGGCCCGGGCACGCTATACCACTGCGCAGCCAGCGGCCCAGCCAGCTCAGCCAAGCCGTCCACCGGCAGGATGCGCACCGGTGCATCGGCCGGCATCGCGTAGCCGTGCGCTTCGGCCAGCACGGCGGATGCGCCGGCCGCGATGGCCTGCGGAATATGCGGGCGCCCGTCGCCATGCTGACGCACGTTGCCCAGCACGTAGGCGACAAACACATCGCCTGTCTTGAGCTTGCGCGTGTCGCTGGTGATGTCGGCCCCGGCCGGCACCTGCGCACGCAGCCAGTCCAGCACCGGCGTGAGGCGCGCGGCAATGGATGGGCGATCCGAGTTCGGTAAGGCTGTCATTGCAGCCCCCCCACAGGTTCTTCCGGCACTTCCGGAGACATCACGAGCTGACGCACGGGCGAATCCGGCGGCACGTTCAAGGCGCGCAGGGTGCCGCCCACGATCTGAGAGAACACTGGGCCGGCCGCCCCGCCGCCGTAGCGGTTACCCACCGTGGGCTCGTCCACGCTCACCGCCACGATGATGCGCGGGTTCGACATCGGCGCCAGGCCAATAAACGAGGCGCGATACTTGGAGCGGTCATAGCCGCGGCCGGTGTGCTTCCAGGCCGTGCCGGTCTTGCCGCCCACGCGGTAACCCATCACCTGCGCTTGGGGTGCGGTACCGCCAGGCGCCGTCACCGTTTCCAGCATCTGACGGACTTGCCGCGCCACCTCCGGCGAGATCACGCGCTCGCCCTGCGGCGGCTGACCATTGGTGCGGTACATGGTGATCGGGATCAGCTCGCCATCGTGCGCGAAGATCGTGTACGCATGGGCAATCTGGAACAGCGACACCGACAGGCCGTAGCCATACGACATGGTCGCCTGCTCGATGCGGCGCCATTTGTTGGCCGGCCGCAGGCGCCCGGCCACCGCGCCCGGAAAGCCGATCTTGGGCGCCTGACCCAGGCCAACGCTGGTGAACATGTCCCACATTTCCTGTGGCTTGAGCGTCATCGCGATCTTGGTCGTGCCGATGTTGCTCGAGTGCTGGATGACCTGCGCGACCGTCAGCGTGCCGTAGTTGCTGGTGTCGGAAATGGTCGCGCCTTCAAAGTTGAATTTGCCGTTGGTCTGCACCAGCGTGGTGGGCGTCACGCGCTTGAGCTGCAGCGCCAGGCTGATGGTGATCGGCTTCATCATCGAGCCAGGCTCGAAGGTGTCGGTCAGCACGCGGTTGCGCAACTGCTCGCCCGACAGACGGGTGCGATCGTTCGGGTTGTAGGTCGGATAGTTCGCCAGTGCCAGCACTTCACCGGTCTGGGCGTCCAGCACGATGGCGCTGGCTGCCTTGGCATGGGTGCGCTCGATGGCGGCCTTCAGTTCATTGAAGGTCAGATACTGGATCTTGGCGTCGATCGATAGCGTCTGATCGTGGCCGTCGCGCGGCGCCTTGAGCACACCCACGTCTTCTACCACGCGGCCGAGGCGGTCCTTGATCACCTGACGCTGGCCGGCCGCACCCGCGAGGTCCACCTCGCGCGCCAGTTCCATGCCTTCCTGGCCCTTGTCCTCAACGTTGGTAAAGCCGACGATGTGTGCCATCGCCTCCCCTTCCGGGTAGAAGCGCTTGTACTCACGTGTCTGATAGATACCGTCGATTTTGAGCGCGGCAATCTGGTCGGCCACCTCGGGCAGCACTTGGCGCTTGAGGTAGACGAAGCCCTTGTCTTCGCCCAGCTTGGTGGCCAGTTCCTTATTGTTCATGCCGAGCAGCTTGGCGAGCTTCTGCATGTCGGTGCCGGGCACGTCGTTCGGAACGTCTTCCGGCACGGCCCAGACGGCCTTCACCGGCAGGCTGGTAGCGAGCACCAAACCGTTACGGTCAAGGATCTTGCCGCGCGTGGCCGGCAACTCCAACGTGCGTTGGAAGCGCTTCTTGCCTTCGGCCTCGTAGAAGCGGTTGCCCGGGCCCTGAATCCACAACGCACGACCGATCAGCGCTATGAACGCCGCGAACATCAGGAAGACGACCAGCTTCGAGCGCCACATCGGCAGGCGCAGGCCCAGCACTGGGCTGGCGGAGAACTGGCCCAGGCGCGCGCGCGCCGTGGTGCCGTTGGATTTGCGTGCGCCGCTCATGGCTGTACTCCTGAAGCCGTGGGCGCGCTGGCCGGCGTGGCAGGCGCCACTGGCACATCGGCAAACCCCTGCAGATACTGCGTACGACCCGCCTGCGCGGGCGACATCTTCAATTGCTTGCTCGCAATGTCAGCAATGCGAGCGCTCTTGCCCAGCGCGCTCTGCTCATATTGCAAGCGCGACCAGTCGGTGTTGAGTTGCTTTTCTTCCGCCTGCGCGCGATCCAGCGCGACAAACAGTTGCCGCGCCTGATGCTGCGAACTGACCAGCGACAGTGCACACAGCACCAGCGCAGTCAGCAGGAACATGTTCAGGCGGTTCATGGCGTGCGTCTCCGTCGGCTCAGCAGCGCTCGGCCACGCGCATGATGGCCGAGCGCGCACGCGGATTGGCCGACACCTCGGCCTCCGACGGCTTCACACGGCCCAGCAAGCGCAACTGCGGCGCCGGCAGCTCATGCGCACGCAGCGGCATCCGACGCATTTCCGGCGCGGCGGATTGCTCCGGGCGCGCCAGGGCCTGCATGAAGCGCTTGACGATGCGGTCTTCCAGCGAATGGAAGCTGATCACGACGAGACGTCCCCCTTGTTCCAGGCGATCAAAGGCAGCCTTCAGACCGGTTTCGAGGTCCGCAAGCTCTTGATTGACGTGAATCCGTAAAGCTTGAAAGGTGCGGGTCGCAGGGTCTTGACCCTTCTCGCGTGTCTTGACGGCTTGCGCCACGAGCGCGGCAAGCTCGGATGTGCGATCGAGAGGACCTCGATCCCCGGATTGGCCCCGGCGAGCAACAATCGCCTTTGCAATCTGTACAGCAAACCGTTCTTCCCCATAGTCCCGTATCACCCTCGCAATGTCGCGCTCATCAGCCTCGGCCAGCCATTGGGCTGCGGTGATGCCGCGCGTGGTGTCCATCCGCATGTCGAGCGGGCCATCCATCCGGAACGAGAAGCCACGTGCGCCTTCGTCGATCTGCGGCGAGCTGATGCCCAGATCGAGCAGCACGCCAGCCACCCGCTCCACGCCGCGCGCATCCAGGCACTGGGCCATCTGCGCGAAGCTGTCATGCTCAATAGCGAAGCGGGCATCCTGGATGGTGCCCGCTTCGGAGATTGCTGCCGGGTCCTTGTCGAAGGCGACAAGTCTGCCGCCGGGCCCCAGCCGTTCCAGGATGAGTCGGCTGTGCCCGCCTCTCCCGAAGGTTCCGTCTATATAGATGCCGTCGTCGCGCCAGATCAGCGCGTCGACCGCTTCGTCTAAGAGCACCGTTTGATGGCGCAGTCCCGTACTGGCTTGGGTTGTCATCTCGCGTCATCAAAAGGAGAAATTCTTGAGGGCGTCGGGCATGCCTTGCGCCATGGCGGCTTGCTCCTTCGCGGTGTACGTGGCGGCGTCCCAGACTTCGAAGTGGCTGCCCATGCCGAGCAGCATCACGTCGCGTTCAAGGGAAGCCGCGGTGCGTAGTTCCGGGGTAATGAGGACGCGGCCGGCGGTATCGAGCTCCACGTCAGCGGCGCTGCCCAGGAAGATCCGCTTCCACCAGTGGGCTTCCATCGGCAGCGCGGCAATGCGCTCGCGAAAGCGTTCCCACTCCGGGCGCGGAAACAGCATGAGGCAGCCGTCCGGGTGCTTGGTCACAGTCACCCGGCCCTCGGCCTGCAGCTGAAGCGCTTCGCGGTGCCGCGACGGAATGGACATCCGCCCCTTGGCATCCAGCGTCAGCGCCGACGCACCCTGGAACACGTTGGATTCTCTCTCCGGACAGCGGCGACGTTCACGATCGCGCCGTCAACTGGGCCACAAAACAGCCTCTTCAAACCACAAAACTACACTTTCTGACACTGTTTCCCACTTTAGAGGAACCATTTTAGGCGGTCAAGGCTTGTCAGAGGCTGCGAGAGGGAAAATTTGCAATCAGAACAATGACTTAGCGAGTCCCGGCAGGGCATCCGAGCCACTTTTCTCAATCAAATGAAGGAGATAGCGTGATTTATGTAGAAACCACGTGAAAGAATGGCACGCGACAAAGCCCGCAGCGGCAGGCAAAGGGCCACTGCGGCGCAAGTCGGGCGAATGGTGGAGAGCGGGTTGCCGCCGGGTGGCGGCACGCGGTTCAGATGCGGTAGGCGGCGGTCGTCATGACGCGCGACGCAGCACGCATAGCTTGGCGGACAGGTTCAGGGAGATCGATGCCGCCGGCCTCGCGGGCATTGTCGCCGTGGCGGATTTCGTCGTCGCGCATCTGGGCGACGATGGCGCGCGAGCGGGTGTCCTGTTCGGGCAGTTTGTCGAGATGGCCGTCGAGATGATGCTCGACCTGGCGCTCGGTCTCGGCGACGAAGCCGAGGCTGATCTTGTCGCCCAGGCGGCCGGCCAGCGCACCGATGGCGAAGGCACCGGCGTACCACAGCGGGTTGAGCAGGCTTGGGCGGTCGTTCAATTCCTGCAAGCGCTGGGCGCACCAGGCAAGGTGGTCCTCTTCTTCGCGGGCGGCTTCGTCGAGTTGCGCGCGGATGGCGGGGTCACGCGCAAACAGCGCTTGCCCCTGGTACAGCGCCTGGGCGCACACCTCACCCACGTGATTGACGCGCATCAGGCCAGCGGCATGACGACGCTCTGCCTCGGAGAGCTTGGCCGCGTCACCGGGGCCAGTGGCAGAGGCACCGGAGGCGATGACGGCATCGGCAGGGTTCGGTCGGCTGGCGCGGGTAACGCCGGTCACAGCGCGCAGGGCGCGGTCGAATTCGGGAAGGAAATTGTCGAGCATGCAGGTCGATCCTGAGATCAGGCGCCGCCAGCACTGACGTGCGGCGCGTGCGCCATTGTAAGGCCGCGGCCTGGCACGACCTTGCTCCCAATCAGAATCGGAACTACCAAACACAACTGTACGGGATAACCCTGTTGGCACTGGGATCGCATCCAAAATTGCAAGGAATCGCCAGCGCACATCGCATTTCTATTTCTGAATTCGAAACAGCCTGTTGCCCGGATCAGACAGCAAACGGGCGTTTGCGAACATTCGTTCGCAAATTTCGACCGAGACTTGTAACGCGTTGCTACATTAATCAGCGACTTCACTTGAAAGTCGTGGGGCGGGAAGACGGGAACGGAGGGTCTGCCCGCCACCAAGTTCAATAAATAAGGATCTGGAGACCGACCGATGAAGAAATCGCTGCTGGCATTGGCAGTGCTGGGCACGTTTGCGGGTGTTGCGCAGGCTCAGTCAAGTGTGACGCTGTACGGCGTGGTCGACGCTAACGTCGAATACGTCAACCACGAGCAGAACGTAACGGCGGCAGGCGTCGCCATTCCGGGCAGCAGCGGTTCGCGCCTTGCGATGCAGGCAGGCGGCCTGTCTTCCAACCGTTGGGGCCTGCGCGGCGTCGAAGACATCGGTGGCGGGCTCAAGAGCCTGTTCGTGCTGGAATCCGGCTTCTCGATGGATGACGGCAAGCTGCAGCAAGGTGGCCGCCTGTTCGGCCGCCAAGCCTTTGTGGGCCTGCAGGGCAACTGGGGCAAGGTCACGCTGGGCCGTCAATACACCACGATCTTCGACATGATGGCGAACTTCTCGCCGAGCGGTTACGCCACGCAGTGGGAGCCGGTGGTCGGCCTGCTGGGCGCGAACTTCCGCGAAGACAACGTGATCAAGTACACCGGCGCGTTCGGTCCGCTGACGGTCGTGGGCCACTGGTCCTTCGGCGAGCGCGCGGGCAGCAACACGGCCAACTCGGCCTATGGCGTGGGCGCGAACTACTTTGCTGGCCCGTTCGGCTTGGGCGTGGCGTATGACGAAGTGAAGGTGCCGTCGGTGCAGGAACTCGCCGGCGGCCCGGGCAACGACTACGGCCGCGACAAGCGCGCTGCCGTGGCCGCCAGCTACACGACGGGCCCGATCAAGGTGATGGGCGGCTACCGCTACGGCAACACCCAGGCTCCGAGCACCGGCACGCCGGCCCTGATTCCGCACCGCGACGATCTCTACTGGCTGGGCGTGAACTACCAGGCAACCACGGCGCTGGGCCTGACGCTGTCGTACTACTACGACAAGATCAAGGAAGCGACCATTGGCGGCGTGTCGATCAACCCGCGCAACCCGCAGCAGTGGAACTTCATCGCCGATTACAACTTCTCGAAGCGCACCGACGTGTACCTGACCGCAGCGTATTCGCGCAACGGCTCGCTGAACTGGGATTCGATCGGCTACACGCCCACGGGGATGTCCGTTGGCTACCTGCCGGCCGCATCGCAGACGTACTTCATCACGCCGGACTCGAACAGCCAGTTGGGCGTGGCGGTTGGTGTGCGCCACAAGTTCTAACGCGCAGCACAGACTGTTTTTGCCCGCCGCCCCTCTCCTTGGCGGGCGCAGGAAGGCACCTTCGGGTGCCTTTTTGCATGGCCGCGCGCTATGCTCTGGCGGGCCGCCCGATGCACGATGGGCGGCCCACATAACGACAACAACGCGAACCCCACGGGAGACCTGCATGTCCTCTTCGACGCCTTCTACCTTGGCGACACCCACTGCCGACACAACCACCGAAACAAGTCGTTCGCGCATCATCTTTGCGAGCTTCATCGGCACGGCCATCGAGTTCTACGACTTCTACGTCTACGCCACGGCTGCAGCGCTGGTGATCGGGCCCGTGTTCTTCCCGCACGGCTCGGCCACGGCGCAAGCGCTCTCGGCCTTCGTCACGTTCGGCATTGCCTTTATCGCACGGCCGATCGGCTCGTTCCTGTTCGGCCACTTTGGTGACCGGATCGGGCGCAAATCGACGCTGGTCGCATCGCTGCTGGTGATGGGTATCTCGACCACGCTGATCGGGCTGGTGCCGGGATACGACAGCATCGGCACGTTGGCGCCGGTCCTGCTGTGCATCTTGCGCTTTGGCCAGGGTATCGGCCTGGGTGGCGAATGGGGCGGCGCGGCGTTGCTGGCGACCGAGAACGCGCCGGCTGGCAAGCGTGGGTGGTTCGGCATGTTCCCGCAGTTGGGGCCGTCGGTGGGCTTCCTGGCTTCGAACGGGTTGTTCTTCGGATTGGCCATCGCCCTGTCGGACGAGCAGTTCCGCAGTTGGGGCTGGCGCGTGCCGTTCCTGGTGAGCGCGGTGCTGGTGGCGCTGGGCTTGTATGTGCGCTTGAAGATTGCGGAAACGCCGGCCTTCCAAGCCGCCATCGACCGCCAAGAACGCGTGAAGGTACCCGTTGCCGAACTGCTGTCGCGCCATTGGTGGCCGACGCTGCTGGGCGCGCTGGCCATGGTGGTCTGCTACACGCTGTTCTATATCTCGACGGTGTTCTCGCTGTCGTACGGCGTGAGCACGCTGCACTTCTCGCGCCCCGAATTCCTTGGGCTGCTGTGCCTGGCAGTGGTGTTCATGGGTCTGGCGACGCCGCTCTCGGCCCTGGCATCCGACCGCTTCGGGCGCAAGCCGGTGCTGATCGTCGGCATCATCGCGGCCATCCTGTCGGGCTTCACGATGGCGCCGCTGCTGGGTAGTGGGTCGACGCCGCTGGTGGCGCTGTTCCTCATCATCGAGCTGTTCCTGATGGGCGTGACCTTCGCACCCATGGGGGCGCTGCTGCCGGAGCTGTTCCCGACCCACGTGCGCTACACCGGTGCGGGCGTGTCGTACAACCTGGGCGGCATTCTCGGTGCTTCGATTGCGCCTTACATCGCGCAGGTGCTGGCCTCGCAAGGCGGCCTGGGCTGGGTGGGCATGTATGTGTCGACGGCTGCGGCCGTCAGCCTGATTGGCGTGCTGTGCATGCGTGAGACGCGCGACGCCAGCCTGATGTAAGCCAACCCCCGCCTCGGCTGCTTATGGCCGGGGCGCTGCCTGAACCGCTTGTGCCACCGTTGCCGCATCTTCGGCCGGCACAGGCTGTGGCGCTCGCTGGGGTGGCTGCGTAGACCACTGCACCAGCAGCATCCCCACGCAGATCAGCGCCACCCCGGCAATGCGCCCCGCATTGATCGGCTTGACTGCCAACCCCATTAACCCGAAGTGGTCGATCAGCAGCGAGGCCAGCATTTGCCCCGCGATCACGCAGACGATGAAGGTGGTGGCCCCCAGGCGCGGCGTCATCGTCAGCGCGGCGGTGAGGTAGATCACACCGGCGATGCCGCCAAACCACGCCCACATGGGCAACCGCATGGCCTGCCCGACCATCGGCAGCGGCACGCGCAGCGCAATCAGCACCGGCACCACCATCAACAGGCTGACCAGCAGCGACGCCACCGTCGCCCACAACGGGTGTCCAAGCGCACGCCCAAGCGTCGCGTTGCTGCCGGCCTGAAACGGCACCAGCGCGCCGGCAATGAGCGCCATCAACGCCAGCCCGGCGGTAGATAGAGAAAGCGAATTCGACATGAGATCGGCTCCTGCATAGGTATTGCCGATCATTTTCCGTTATCGATAATATGAATGGAAATTCGAACTACGCATCCAGGCTATTCGCATGGCGAATCCACTTCAGCGCATCGACCTGAACCTGCTCGTGACCCTGCATGCGCTGCTGAACGAGCAGCACATCTCGCGTGCGGCCGTGCGGTTGCACAAGAGCCAGCCGGCGGTGAGCCACGCCCTGGCGCATCTGCGCGAGCTGTTTGGCGATCCGCTGCTGGTGCGGCGTGGCGGCAAGCTAGCGCTAACAGCGCGTGCGCGCGAACTGTCGCAGCCGCTGGAAGATGTGCTTGATCAACTCGGCGCGCTGCTGGCACCGCCGGCCTTTGATGCCGCGGCTGCGCAGCGCGTGTTCCGCCTGGTGATGTCGGACTACGGCGCACGCACTGTTCTGCCTGAACTGATCCGGCGGCTGCGGGCCGAAGCGCCGGGCATCGACCTCGTGGTCACACAATCCACGCGCGAGCTGATGCCGCAGCAGGTACTCGACGGCGAGGTGGATCTCGCGCTGGGCGTATTCCCCTCGCCACCGCCGGAGCTGCTGGCCGAGGCACTGTTCACCGACACCTTTGCCTGCGCGGCCGATGCGACCACCCTGCCCACCTCGGGCGCGCTCACGCTGAAAAGCTGGCTGACGCGCCCGCACGCGCTGGTCGCCATGCGCGGCGGCGTCGACAACGAGATCGACCGTGCCTTGGCTCGCCTTGGACACACGCGGCGCATCGCGATCACCCTGCCGCACTGGGGCGTGGCCAATGACCTGATCGCCGGAACGGACCTGGTGCTGACGGTGGCGCGCCGAAACCTCGACCGATTGGGCGGCGACGCCCGCTTGGGCGTATTCGCCGCGCCCTTCCCGATCGAGCCGTTCACGTTTGGGCATCTGTGGCACCCGCGCCGACAGAACGATCCCGCGCACCAGTGGCTGCGACGCGCCATCGCTGAGGTCGTGCAAACGCCTTGAGGCCTTGCGATCAAGGCACGCAACGCGCGTTTGCCCTTCATCAGGCAAGGGCCCTCTTGCCTGAGGGCTGTCGCAGCAGAACCCTGCGATCGCGTGCAAAAATACAGCCTTTGCATTCGCGCGAATGCACGCCAACCGAGCTTCCCGGAGATCCACGCATGTATCACGGAGAACGTTTCAATGGCTTCAGCCACCTGGCCGGGGCCATCCTTGCCGCTGCCGGCATGGCGGTGCTGGTGACATCCTCGGCGCTGCACCACGATGCCTGGAAGGTGGTCAGCTCCGTGGTCTACGGCACCACGCTGGTCCTGCTGTACACGATCTCGACGCTGTATCACAGCCTGCGTGGCCCGGCCAAAGGCATCTTTCAGCGGCTGGACTACTGCGCCATCTATCTGCTGATTGCCGGCAGCTATACGCCGTTCGCACTGGTGACGCTGCGCGGCCCGTGGGGCTGGACACTGTTCGGCATCAACTGGGCACTGGCGGCCATCGGCATTGCGCAGGAACTCTGGATCGGCCGCCGCACGCGCCTGTTCTCGCTGCTGATCTACGTGGTGATGGGGTGGCTGGTGCTGATTGCCATGGGACCATTGGCGGCTGCATTGCCTGCGCCGGGCCTGTGGTGGCTGGTGGCAGGCGGCGCGCTCTATACCGCGGGCGTCGGGTTCTTCCTCTTCGACGAAAAAGTGCGGCACTTCCACGGCATCTGGCACCTGTTCGTGCTGGCGGGCAGTGTGTGCCAGTTCATCAGTATCCTGCTGTACGTGGGCTGACCGTCGGCTGAATCACCGCAATCAATAAAAAAGCCGCGATCTCTCGCGGCTTTTTCTTTGCGCCTACGCAGAATTACGCAGACTCAGGCACGCTTCTTCATCGCCTCGTCGCGCAGTTCGCGGCGCAGGATCTTGCCGACGTTGGTCTTCGGCAGCTCGTTGCGGAACTCGATGAACTTCGGGCGCTTGTAGCCGGTGAGCTGCTCCTTGCAGAACTCCTGCAGCTTCTCTTCGGTGAGCGTCGGGTCACGGCGCACCACGAACAGTTTGACGACCTCGCCCGAGTGCACGTCCGGTACGCCCACGGCGGCCACTTCCAGCACGCCCGGGCACATCGCCACCACGCCTTCGACCTCGTTCGGGTACACGTTGAAGCCCGACACCAGGATCATGTCCTTCTTGCGATCGACGATCTTGGTGTAGCCGCGCTCGTCCATCACGCCCACGTCGCCGGTCTTGAAGTAACCGTCGGCGTACATGACCTTGGCGGTCTCGTCCGGGCGCTTCCAGTAGCCGGCCATGACCTGAGGACCGCGGATGCAGATTTCGCCCGCCTGACCGATCGGCAGATCGCGGCCTTCATCGTCACGGATGGCGATTTCGGTGCCCGGAATCGGCAGGCCAACGGTGCCCGAGAAGGTGTCCGTGTTGGTCGGGTTGCAGATGGCCGACGGCGAGGTTTCCGACAAGCCATAGCCTTCGATGATCGGGCAGCCGGTCACCTCGAGCCACTTCTTGGCCACGGCTTCCTGCACCGCCATGCCGCCGCCGTTGGCCACGCGCAGGTTGGAGCAGTCGACATCCTTGAACTCGGGGTTGTTCAGCAGCGCGTTGTACAGCGTGTTCACGGCCGGGAACATGTGGAAGCGGTACTGCTTGAGCACCTTGATGAAGCCCGGAATGTCACGCGGGTTCGGGATCAGCACCGCCAACCCACCCTTGCGCATCGACAGCAGGCAGCACACCGTCAGCGCGAAGATGTGATACAGCGGCAGCGCGGTGATCGTGACGATCTCTTCGTCGGCACCCAGCATGCGGCCGTCGCGGCCGGGCTTGGTGAGCGCCGGGTTCATCCACGCCTCAGACTGCAGCACGTTGGCGACGATGTTCCGGTGCAGCAGCGTCGCGCCCTTCGACACGCCGGTGGTGCCGCCGGTGTATTGCAGGAAGGCCACATCGTCCGGGCCGACGGAGGTCGGCTTGAGCGCCAGCTTGGCGCCCTCTTCCAGCGCGGTGTTGAAGCGGATGCAGCTGGGCAGCTCCCACGCCGGCACCATCTTCTTGACACTGCGCACGACAAAGTTGACCAGCATGCCCTTGAGGCCGCCCAGCATGTCGCCCATGCTGGCCACCACGATGTGCTTGACCGGCGTGTTGGGCAGCACCTGCTGCAGCGTCGTCGCGAAGTTCTCCAGGATGATGATGGCTTCGGCGCCGCTGTCCTTGAGCTGGTGTTCCAGCTCGCGCGGGGTGTAGAGCGGGTTGACGTTGACGACCACGTAGCCGGCGCGCAGCACAGCGGCCAGCGCCACCGGGTACTGCAGCACGTTCGGCATCATCAGCGCGACGCGGGCGCCGGGCGCCAGGCCACGCGATTGCAGCCAGGCCGCCAGTTGGCGCGACAGCGTATCGATCTCGCCGTAGGTCAGGACCTTGCCCATGCACTCGAAAGCGCGGCGATTGCGGTTCTTCTGAAAGGAATCTTCAAGCAGATGCGCCAGCGATCGATACTGCGACGCATCGATGTCGGCGGGCACCCCGGCGGGGTACTGCTTCAGCCACGGTTTATCCATGGGCGTGTCTCCTGGCGATTGTCGATTTTTTCGAATGGTCGTTCGATTTTTTCCGCATCGTACGCGGATGTTTGTGTCAAAACAATAACTTAGACGGTTCCCTCAGCCCATCGTGCATGCTTGAAACCGGCGCAGAAACCGCCGCTGGCATCACTTTTGCGTGACCGCGCCATCTGCCCCAAGCAGCGCCGGCGGAGCCAATGCCCGCAGCGTAGCCTCACGCTTGGGCTTAGGCTCGTGCGCCATGGTTTTGACGTCAGCGTAGAAGCGCGCCCAGTCACCACCGTCACGGTGATACAGCGCCGTGAACGCCGGCACCCACTCCAGGTAACTCGCCACGGCGCCCAGATGCGCATTCGACAGCGGCTGCGCGAACCAGCGGTCGTAGCCGGTATAGCCGCCCCAGCTTGCCTTGAGCTTGGCGTAATCCGCTTGCAGGCTCGCGAAGATGGCGCGTTTGCCGGCGCGCTTCTCATCGTTCGACACGGGGCTGGCGTACAGCGTCTCAAGCCGGTTGCGATAGTCCAGCAACAGGGCGCGGAATTGTACGCGGCGGGCATCGTATGTGGCGTATTCCGCGCGGACTTCGGGCGTTGCTGCGTCAGCCAGCCAACGTTCAACGCCAATCGTCTCGACTGCGGTGGCGAAGGATTCATTGAAGGCCGTGTCGCCCTTGGCATAGACCACCTGGTGCGCCAGCTCATGGAAGATCAGGCGTGCCAGTTCGCCCTCGGGCAGGCCGACGAAGGTGTTGAGCAGCGGGTCATCGAAATAACCCAGTGTGGAATACGCAGGAATCCCGGCCACGTCCACGTCCAAACCCTGGGCGCGCAGCGTGTCGGCATAGGCCTCTGCCGCATTGCGGTCGTAGTAGCCGCGATAGGTCACGCAGCCGACGACGAGGAAACACCACTCCTTGAGCTTGACCGACAGCTCCGGCGCGGCAAACACGTTCCACACTGCGAATGGGCGCTTCAGGTTGGCGTAGACGCGATAGCTGCCGTTATCTGGCAGCGCCAGCTCGCGTGAGGCGTAGATGCGGATGCTGCGGGCATCCTCCAGCCGCTTGGCGAGCTTGTCGTTATGCGCGGTGCGGGCGTCTTCGATGGCCTGGTCGATCGGCTCGCGCTGCGCCATCAACGAAAGGTGCCCGGTCACCGACTGGTAGTAGTAGCCAAGGGTGTCGCAACCGGTCAGCAATGCCGAACCCGCCAGCGACAGCACCACGCACAGCGCGCGAACGCCACGCATCGCGGCCTCGTCAGGCGGCCTGCGCGACGGGCGCGACCTCGACCAGGCAGTCGTAGAAGGTGGGCGCCCTGCCCATGTCGGTCAGGCGCTGGCTGGTCAGCTCGTTGGCGTTGGTGCCGTCGGGCGCGAGCTTCTTCCACCAGATCGACAGGCCGACGACCACGCCGCGCCGCGCGCGGTCGGTCACGCGGGCGCGCGCCTGCATGGTGCCGCGGTCATTGAAGATGCAGACGAGTTCACCATCGACTACGCCGCGTGCCTGTGCATCGTCGGGGTGGATATCCAGGTGCGGCTCGCCCTCGGTGCTGCGCAGGCTGTCGACGTTGACGAAGGTCGAGTTCAGGAAATTGCGCGCCGGCGGCGAGATCATCGACAGCGGATAGCGTTTGGCCAGCTCCGGCGTGCTGATGACCGATTCGTACGGCGGCACGTAGCCGGGCAACGGGTCGAGGCCGTCCTTGGCCATCTGTTCGGAATAGAACTCGCAGCGGCCGGACGGCGTGCGATAGCCGCCACGCGCGAGCGGCGCGGCGGGGTGCGCCAGCTTCTGCCAGCCCTCGCGCTTGAGCGTGGCCCAGTCGATGTGCGCGGCGGCCGGATCATCACGGCGGATGGCCTGCGCGGCAATCTCGTCGTCGGAATCAGCGAAACACGCGTCGGTAAAGCCCATGCGTTGCGCGATGCGGCGGAAGATCTCCGTGTTCGGCAGCGACTGGCCCATCGGTGCGATGGCGGCGTTGTTGGCCAGCACGTAGGTGTGGCCGTAGGCCTTGTGCACGTCCACGTGTTCGAGCTGCGTGGTGGCGGGCAAGAGGATGTCGGCGTAATCGGCGGTGTCGGTCTGGAAGTGTTCCAGCACCACGGTGAAGAGGTCTTCGCGTGCGAAGCCAGCCGCCACCTTGCGCGAGTCCGGCGCCACGGCCACCGGGTTGCTGTTGTAGACGACCACCGCCTCCACCTTCGGGCCGAATGCCGCGTCGCCCGTGTGCAGCAACGCGTCGCCGATGGTGCTCATGTTGATGGTGCGCGGCAGCCCATGGGGCAGCAGGTCTGGGCGCTGCAGCTTGGCGGTGTCGACCGGGAAGAAGCCCGACGTCGAGAGTTGCAGCCCGCCCGCCGCATCGCGCCACGCGCCCACCAGCGACGGCAAGCACGCCACCGCACGCACGCCCTGCCCGCCGCCGTGGGCGCGCTGCATGCCGTAGTTCAGGCGGATGGCTGCCGGCTGCTTGTCGCGCACGACCGTCGTACCGTACAGCTTGGCGAGCCATTCGATGTCCGCCGCATCGACGCCGCACAGCGTGGCTGCGTATTCCGGCGTGTATTGCTGAGCACGCTCGCGCAGTGCTTCGAAACCGAGCGTGTGGTTGGCGATGTAATCGTGGTCGAGCAAGCCATCGCGGATCAGCACGTGGATCATCGCCAGCGCCAGCGCCGCATCGGTGCCGGGGCGCACGGCCAGATGGCGGTGGCACTTCTCGGCCGTCAGCGAGCGGTATGGGTCAATCGCCACCAGCGTGGCGCCGCGCCGCTTGGCTTCCTGCGCGCGCGTCCAGAAATGCAGGTTCGAGGCGATCGGGTTGGCGCCCCAGATCAGGATCAGCTTGGCGTCCTGCACGTGCTCGATGTCCATGCCCAGGCTCGCGCCATACGTGTACCGCAGCGCCGTCGCCCCAGCCGAGGCGCAGATGGTGCGATCCAGCAACGACGCGCCCAGCTTGTGGAAGAAGCGCGCGGCCATGCTCTCGCCCTGCACCAGCCCCATGGTGCCGGCGTAGCTGTACGGGAGGATGCCTTCGGGGTTGCGTGCCGCGATGTCGCCCAGACGTGCGGCGATGGTGTCGAGCGCCTCGTCCCAGGTGATGGGTTCGAACTTGCCCTCGCCCTTGGCACCCACGCGCTTCATCGGCGTCAGCAGGCGGTTCGGGTGGTAGGTGCGTTCGGTGTAGCGGTTGACCTTGGTGCAGAGCACGCCGGCCGTGGTCGGGTGGTCCGGGTCGCCCTGCACGCGGGTGGCGCGGCCGTCTTCCACGGTGACGAGCAAGGCGCAGGTGTCGGGGCAGTCGTGCGGGCAGGCGGCACGGATGACTTGGGTGGACATCGGGGGCTCCGGAGTGGGGTGGCGGCCGCATAACGTGCGTGACCGCGATGATCCGGAAATTGTAATCGCCTGCTACATGCCACGCAGCGGTGTAGAACCCCGCGTCACCAAGCGCCCCGTCAGCAAGACGCGACGCGTGGGCAAATCAGGTTGCGCGAGGCGGTCTTGCAACATCGCCATCGCCATGCGGCCGATGTCGTACACCGGCTGCTCGATCACGGTGATGCCGGGGCCAGCCAGTTCCGTCCACGGCTCGTTATCAAAGCCCGCCACGGCGATGTCGCGTGGCACCTCCAGCGACAGGCGGCGCAGCGCCCGCAGCATGCCCAGCAGCGATTGCGCGTTACTGGCGACCAGCGCGTCGGGGCGTTCGCCCGACTGTTCACTCGCCGATAGCCACGCCAGCGTCTCGGCCTCGGCGGCCTCGGCGGTGGGCAGGATGAAGCGCGCCTCGGCCGTCAGCCCATTGCGCGCCAGTGCGGCGGCAAACCCAGCCTGGCGCTCGGCGCCGGTGCTACTGGTGCGCCCGAACAGCCCGCCGATGCGGCGATAGCCCTGCGATGCCAAGTGCTCAGCCAGCCCCTGCGCGGCCTGCTGGTTGTCGAGCACCACGGCATCCACGCCACACGCCGGACCGGCGCGGTCGATCAGCACCACCGGATAGCCCAGGTCCACCGGTTGCTGCGCTTCGGCAATGCTGCGCGTTGGGGAAAGGATCACCCCGGTCACACGCTCCTCCGCCATCAGGCGCAGGTACATCGCTTCCTTCTCGGGGTCTTCATCGGAGTTGCAGAGGATCACACGTAGGCCAGCGGCGTAGGCGGCGTCCTCCACCGCGCGGCTGACGCTGGTGAAGAACGGGTTGCGGATGTCCGACACGATCAGCCCGACGGTCTGCGCCTGCTGGGAGCGCAACCGCCGCGCCGACAGGTTCGGCCGATACCCCGACGCCGCCACGGCCGCATCGACGCGCTTGCGCAGTTCCACGCTCACCGGGCCGCCGGCCAGCGCACGCGACACGGTCGCCACCGACACACCCGCCGCCGCTGCCACGTCCTTGATCCGAACCGTCATGCTGAAATCGTTTCCACAAAAACCTCATGATAGCGAAAGGCGACACCGCCACCAATGTCGACGCCTCTCAGGGAAAACCCCGTAAACAGCGGAATAACCGTCACTTTACGCGGCGGCGCACATTGACACCCCAACTGTAATCGATTTCAATTCGCCATCATTGATGACACGTATGCCGGGCCGTACGAGCCCGGCAGCCGCAGGAGACTCCGCCGCATGGCTTCCGCCCTGATCTGCGCCGAACGCATCCGCTTGCAGCAGCACGCCACCGACAAGGCCAGCGCCATCCGCGCCGCCGGCCAGTTGTTGGCCGATTCCGGCTGCATCGACCCCGCCTATATCGACAGCCTCTTGCGCCGCGAAACCGTGGCCAACACGTTTCTCGGGCACGGCGTCGCCATCCCGCACGGCATGGGCGAAGACCGTCACCTGATCCGCCAGACGGGCATTGCCGTGCTGCAGTTTCCCGAGGGGCTGGAATGGCACCCCGGGCAGACCACGCATCTGGTCTTCGCCATTGCCGCGCAATCGGATGAGCACATCGCACTGCTGCGCCGGCTGACGCGCCTGCTGAACGATGACGCACGCCTGCGGCTGCTCTTCACCACGCGCGACGCTGAAGACATCGTCGCCGCGCTCTCCAGCGACGTGCCGGCCCCAGTGGCCAGCGCGCCGGGCACGGACCTCGCCGAGCAGCGCACGCTCGTGCTGGAGTACCCCAGTGGCCTGCATGCCCGACCCGCCGCGCAGTGGGTGGAAGCCGCGCGCCGGTTTGCTGCGCGCATCCAGGTCCGCCATGGCGATGAGACGGCCGATGCCAAGAACCTTGTCGCGCTGCTTCAACTAGGGCTCGCCGCTGGCAGCACGCTGACGCTGTCCGCCGAAGGTCCGGACGCGACCGCTGCGCTCGACGGCCTGCAGCAGACCATCCGCAGCCTGACCGCGCAGGAACGGGCCCAGGCCGCGCGCGACACGCAAGCCGCCCGCGCACGCCAGACCGCGCACGGCTGGCAAGCCGATGCCGCTGCGCCCGCTATCGGCGGCATTGCGGCAAGCCCGGGGCTGGCGATCGGGCCCGTCCACGTGCTGCAGCATGGCGCGACCACGGTGCCCGATCACCCCATCGCCCTCACCACGGGCGGCGACCTGCTGGACAAGGCCCTGGCCGACACACGCGCCGAACTGGCCGCCCTCGCCCACGACACCGCCACCCGCATCGGCGAGGCAGAAGCCGGCATCTTCAAGGCCCAAGCGGAATTGCTGGGCGACACCGACCTGATGACGCTGACCTGTCAGGCCATGGTCGAAGGCCACGGCGTGGCGTGGTCGTGGCATCAGGCGGTGGAGCGGCTGGCCGAGCGGCTGGCCGCGTTGGGCAACCCGCTGCTGGCCGCACGTGCGGCTGACCTGCGCGACGTGGGGCGGCGCGTGCTGGGGCACATCGATCCAGCGTTGCGGGGCACGTCGCAGACGCTGCCGGACACGCCGTGCATCCTGGTTGCGGCCGACCTGTCGCCGTCGGACACGGCCGCGCTAGATACGCGCCGCATCCTCGGTATCGTCACCGCGCAAGGCGGGCCGACCTCGCACACCGCCATCCTGACGCGCACGCTGGGCATTCCCGCCGTCGTGGCCGCCGGCCCTGCGGTGCTGGATGTGGCGCCCGGCACGCAGGTCATCGTGGATGGCACCGGCGGCCGGATGGTGCTGGACCCCGACGCCGCCACCGTCGCCAGCGCGCGTGCCTGGCTGCAAGAAGACGCCGCGCGCACGCAACGCGAACAGGCTGAACGCAGCCTGCCCGCCCGCACCCGCGACGGTCATACGGTGGAGATCGCCGCCAACGTCAACTTGCCCGCGCAGGCCGCCGAGGCCATCACGCTGGGCGCGGAAGGCGTGGGCCTGATGCGCACGGAATTCCTCTTCCTCGAACGCGACCACACGCCCGACGAAGACACCCAGTACGCGGTCTACGCCGAGATGCTCAAGGCCCTGAACGGCCGACCGCTGATCGTGCGCACGCTCGACATCGGCGGCGACAAGCAGGTGCCGCACCTGAACCTGCCCACGGAGGAAAACCCCTTCCTCGGCGTGCGCGGCGCCCGCCTGTTGCTACGCCGGCCCGACCTGATGGAGCCGCAACTGCGTGCGCTGTATCGCGCCGCGCACGATGGCGCCGATAACGCCGGCGAGCATGGCGACAGCAGCACCCTGTCGATCATGTTCCCGATGATCACCTCGGAGAGCGAAGTCATCGCCCTGCGCGCCGCATGCGAGCGCATCCGCACGCAGATGAACGCGCCCCACGTGCCGCTCGGCATCATGGTGGAGGTGCCCGCCGCCGCGCTCCTGGCCGATCGGCTGGCCGAGCATGTCGACTTCTTCTCCATCGGCACCAACGACCTCACGCAATACACGCTGGCAATCGACCGCCAGCACCCGGATCTCGCCGCCGAGGCCGATAGCCTGCACCCCGCCGTGCTGCGCCTGATCCAACAGACTGTGCAAGGTGCAGCGCGCCAGAAACGCTGGGTGGGCGTGTGCGGCGGCCTGGCGGGCGATCCGTTCGGCGCGTTGCTGCTGACCGGCCTGGGCGTGCACGAGCTGTCGATGAGCCCGCGCGACATTCCGCCCGTCAAGGCGCGGCTGCGCGAGGCGGATTTCACCGCGCTCAGTGCGCTGGCCAACCGCGCCCTCGCCTGTGCGTCCGCTCAGGACGTGCGCGCACTGGAAGCCGCCATGCCCAAGGCCATCGGCAAGGAGCAGGCCGCAGCATGAGTACGAAGACAAGTACAAGCGCAAGCGCACGCATCGTCACCGTGACCCTCAACCCGGCCATCGACATGACGGTCGGGCTGGACCACCTCGAACGCGGCCGCGTCAACCTCGGCCGCAGCGTCACGCACCAGGCCGGCGGCAAGGGCGTCAACGTGGCCGGCTGCCTGGCCGACTGGCAAGTGCCCGTGGTGGCCACCGGTCTGCTGGGCGACGCCAATGCGGAGTTGTTCGAAGCGCTGTTCGCGCGCAAGGGCGTGCTCGACGGCTTCTGCCGCGTGCCGGGCAGCAACCGCACCAACATCAAGATCAGCGATGCCTCCGACGGGCAGACCACCGACATCAACCTCCCCGGCATCGACGCCACGCCAGCGGATGTGGAAGCCCTGTGCAAACGCATCGATTCCATCGCTGACGTGGCAGGCGTTGCGCTGTGCGGCAGCTTGGCCGGCGGGCTGCCCGCCGACACCTATGCACAGCTGCTTGCACGATTGAACCAACGTGGCGTGCGCACCCTGCTCGACACCAGCGGCGCACCGCTCGCGCAGGCGCTGGCCGCACCACGCGATGCCCTGCCGACGGCCGTCAAGCCGAACCGGCACGAGCTGGAACTGTGGGCCGGCACCACGCTGCCCACGCTGACAGACGTCGTCAACGCCGCACGCGGCATCCACGCGCGCGGGGTCGCACAGGTCATCGTCTCCCTGGGTGAAGATGGCGCACTGTTCGTCACCGCAGACGGCACCTGGCAGGCCAGCTTGCCCCCCGTGCGCGCCGCCAGCACCGTCGGCGCGGGCGATGCCATGGTGGCCGGCGTGCTGGCCGGCTGGCATGCCGGCGCCAGCACCGAAGACACCGTGCGCCTGTCCGTGGCCTTTGCCGCCTGCAAGCTGCAGCGCCTGGGGCCCCACCTGCCGGCACCCGCGCAGGTGCGCGAACAAGCCGCCGCAGTCCGCATGCAACGCGTGGCCTGAGTGCCCGCAGTCAACATCATCAAGGAGCCGATCATGGCAAACCTGTTGGCAATTCTCGGCGCAGACGGCCGCACCACGCGCGCGATGCTCGCCGGCGCCGCGCTGCGCCACGCCGCGCGCGAATCCGGCTGCAAGCTCGACGTGGATGTGCGCAGCCCCGACACCCTGCCCACGGTCGATACCAAGGCGCTCTCGACCGCCGATGCCGTCGTGTGGGCGGGCGTCTCTCCGGACAACGCCGCGCGCCAGGCCAACCCGCGCACGATCGAGGTCACGATCGACGAGGTGCTCGACAATGCGCGCGCCGTGCTCGAACGCATGGTGCACGGCGCGCCGGCCCCGGTCGCCCACATAACGCCAAAGCGCATCGTCGCCATCACCTCGTGCCCGACCGGGATCGCGCATACCTTCATGGCGGCTGAAGCGTTGACGCAAGCCGCGGCCGCGCTCGGCCACGCCATCCACGTGGAAACGCAAGGCTCGGTGGGGGCGCAGAACACGCTGTCTGCCGACGCCATTGCGAATGCCGATCTCGTCTTGATTGCCGCGGACACGCAGGTCGACGTGTCGCGCTTTGGCGGCAAGCGCGTCTTCCGTGCCGGCACCAAGGCGGCCATCCACGACGGACAGACGCTGATCCGCCGCGCGCTGGACGAAGCCACGGCGGAAGCCGCCACCACCGGGTCGGCCAACACGGCCAACGCCGCCGCCCCCGCCGAACAACAGCGCACCGGCCCGTACAAGCACCTGATGACTGGCGTGTCGTTCATGCTGCCCTTCGTGGTGGCGGGCGGCATTTTGATTGCGCTGTCCTTTGCGCTCGGCGGCATCTACGTGACCGAGGCATCGGCAAGCGGCACGCTGGGCGGCGCGCTGTTCCAGATCGGTGCCAAGTCGGCCTTTGCGCTGATGGTGCCAGCGCTGGCCGGGTACATCGCGTACTCGATCGCCAGCCGGCCCGGCATTGCACCTGGCATGGTCGGCGGCATGCTGGCGGCCAGTCTGGGGGCAGGTTTTCTTGGCGGCATCGTGGCGGGCTTCGTGGCCGGCTACGGCACGGATGCGCTCAACCGCTGGCTGAAGCTGCCGCGCAATCTGGAGGGGCTCAAGCCCGTGCTGATCCTGCCCGTGCTGGGCTGCCTGCTCACCGGGCTAGTGATGCTGTATGTGGTGGGCGCGCCGGTTGCGGCATTGCTTGGCTCGCTCACCCACTGGCTGCGCGGCATGCAGGGCGCAAACGCCGTCCCGCTGGGGGCGCTGCTGGGCGGCATGATGGCATTCGACATGGGTGGCCCCATCAACAAGGCGGCCTATGCCTTCAGCACGGGCCTGATCGGCGCGCAGGTCTACACCCCGATGGCGGCCACCATGGCCGCCGGCATGACGCCGCCGCTGGGCATTGCGCTGGCAGCGTGGCTGTTCCCCTCGCGCTTTACCAGCGACGAGCGCCAGGCTGCCCGCGCGACGGCCGTGCTGGGCCTCGCCTTCATCAGCGAGGGCGCGATCCCCTATGCGGCGCGTGACCCGCTGCGGGTGATTCCCGCCCTTGTGATCGGCTCGGCGTGCGCGGGGGCACTGTCGATGCTGTTCGGGGTGGAGTTGCGTGTACCGCATGGCGGCGCCTTCGTGCTGCCGATTCCGAATGCCGTCACGCACCTGGGCGGCTACGTGATCGCGCTGGTGGCCGGCACCGTCATCACGGCGGTGCTGCTGGCGGTGATGAAGCGCCGCGTTGCCGAGGCAAGCTGACGCCCCGCCCTTCGTTCTTGAAAGGAGCCGCGCACATCACGCGGCTTCTGTGTCTCAAAAACGCTCAAAGCTGCTGTAAACACCCCGATTTGGTTTGCCAGGCCAGCCCGTTTCGCTATGATGCCCGCAATTCAAATGTTAATTTCTTCGGGGGGAAGAGCCATGCAGGCACGCAGCATCACGCGTCGGCTGGCGGCGTTCGTAGTCAGCGCCATCGGCATCACAACAATGGCAGCCGCAAGTACGGCACAGGCAGAAACCGGCGTCACCAACGACACCATCATCGTCGGCCAATCCGTGCCGATGAGCGGCCCAGCCGCCCAGCTTGGGCAGCAGTTGAACCGCGGTGCCAAGCTGTACTTCAACGCCGTCAACGCGGCGGGCGGCGTCAACGGCCGCAAGATCGAGCTGAAGGTGCTCGACGACTTCTATGAACCCGACGCCGCCGCGCGCAATACCAAGACGCTGATCGACGACACCAAGGTCTTCGCCCTGTTCGGCTACGTCGGTACGCCGACCAGCCTGGCTGCGCTCAAGCTGGCCACGCCCGCAGGCGTGCCGTTCTTCGCGCCCTACTCCGGTGCGATGGCGCTGCGTGAGCCGTTTGCGCGCAACGTGTTCCACGTGCGTGCCAGCTACAACGACGAGACCGCCGCCATCGTCCAGCAGATCCACACGACCGGTCTCAAGCGCATTGCCGTGGTCTACAACGACGATGCCTACGGCAAGGCCGGCATCGAGGGCGTACAACGCGCACTGAAGCTGCCCGCCGGACAGGGCGTGGCGCTGGTCGCGCAAGCCACCGTGGCGCGCAACACCACGGACGTGAAGGCGGCCATCAGCACCGTGCTGGCGCAAAAGCCGGACGCCATCGTCGCCATCAGTGCGTATCAGACCGTGGCCGCGCTCGTGAAGGGTGCGCAGGAACAGGGCTATGCGGGCCAGTTCTACAACGTGTCGTTTGTGGGCACCAAGGCTCTGGCCGACACACTGGGCAAGGCCGGCGGCGGCGTGGTCATCTCGCAGGTGATGCCGTATCCGTATAGCGGAGCGTCGCCGGTGGTGCGCGATTACCAGAAGCTGCTCAAGGCCGAGGGCATTACCGATTTCGACTACGGCAGCATCGAGGGCTATGTCGCCGCACGCGTGTTTGTGGAAGGCCTCAAGCGCGCAGGGCGCGACCTCACGCGCGAGAAGTTCATCGGCGCGCTGGAGTCGATGGGCAACTACGATGTGGGCGGGTTCAACGTCAACTTCTCGCCGAGCAACCATGTCGGGTCGAAGTTCGTCGAGATGACGATCATCAATTCGAGTGGGCAGGTGATTCGCTGAGCGGGCATCCACATCGCCAAAAAGAAACCGGGCCGCGTGCCCGGTTTTTTTGTGCGTGCGTGAGGCGCTGCGTCCCGAACGCCACGGTGTGAGACGCGCACTTGGTGCTCGCAGACTCAGGTTCGGCTTTCGGGGAGTCGCGCCTGAGTCTCCAAGACTCGCCGTCGACTCTTGGAGACCCGATGGGTGACTCTCGGAGAGGCGTGCTTGGGTCTCAAAGACTCGCGGTTGGCTCTCGGAGACCCGATAGTTGGCTCTCGGAGTGCCGTGCTTGGGTCTGAAAGACTTGCGATTGGCTCTCGGAGACTCGATGGGTGGCTCTTGGAGAGGCGTGATCGGGTCTCGAAGACTCACCGTAGGTTGGTTGGGCCTCACGGTTTGGTGTTGGTGGTCCACCTCCGTTTCGTCCCCTGCCGGGGCCGACTCACTTTCTTTGTCTTGCCAAAGAAAGTAAGCAAAGAAAGGCGCGCCCGAGATGGCGAAAGACTCCTTGAATTTCTGTCGCAGGGAGGGGAAGGGAAAAACTCGCTTCGCTCAAACAGTTTCCCTTCCTTTTTCCTCCCTGCAACAGAAATTCAAGGCGCCATCTAGGGCAAGGTACGGCCACACCATCGGAGCACAAACGCAGTAGTGGGTACGCGGCAAGACGCGAAGCTAAGCCTGCAAAAGCAGTCGAGGATCGCGAGCGAAGCGAAGCAGCACACAGCAACAAACAAGAGCCTGAAGGGGCATGCACACCAACGGTTTGGCCGTTGACGTTCCTGCCCTTGATGGCGCCTTGGATTTTTGTAAGCGGGCGGGAAGAAGACGGGGAACTGTCTGAGCGAAGCGAGTTTTCCCCGTCTCCGCCCGGTTACAAAAATCCAAGGGGAAGTCGCCATCTCGGGCGCGCCATTCTTCTGCTTACTTTCTTTGGCAAGACAAAGAAAAGTGAGTCGTGCCCGGCAGGGTACGAAACAGGGATGGACCACAAGCAAGAAAAACCATCCCCCTCAAGCCAACTGCAACTGCGGCTGCCTTTGCGCCAGCCGCCGCATGAACGCCTCGCACTGCGCGATCTGCGTCAGTTCGATGTACTCGTTGGGCTTGTGCGCCTGTTCGATATTGCCGGGGCCGCACACCACCGTTGGGATGCCGGCGCGTGAGAACAGGCCCGCCTCGGTGCCGTAGTCGACCTTGCCGGGCACAGCACCACGGCTGTCGGCCAGTGCTTGCGCCAGCGTCACCAGTTCATGCGAAGGCGCGATCGATAGGCCGGGCGTGTTGGCTTTGATGGCGAAGCTGATGTCGGCGTCACTGGCGATGCGGCGCATCTGCGGCAGCAGCGTGTCGTGGGCGTAGCGCTCGACTTCGCTAAAGAGCTGGTCCGGATCGGTGCCGGGCAGATAGCGGAAGTCGAAGGTGAATTCGCAATCGCGCGGCACCACATTGGTAGCGATACCGCCCTTGATCGTGCCGGTATTGAGCGTGGTATGCGGGACGACAAAGGCACCGTCGCGTGCCTCCTCCGCTTCCAGTCGCGCGGCAATGGTGCGCAGATGCGCGATCAGCAGCGCAGCAAATTCGATGGCATTCACGCCCTGTGGCGTCAGCGCCGAGTGCGCTTCCTTGCCGCGCACGCAGCAGCGATATTCGCGCTTGCCCTTGTGCGCGACGATGGCGCGCATCGAGGTGGGTTCGCCGACGATGCAGCCGGCAGGCCTGATGCCGTTGGCCTCCAGGTCGCGCAGCAGGCCGCGCACGCCCACGCAGCCGATCTCTTCATCATACGAGAGCGAGAGATGGAAGCTGGCATCACCCTCCGCCGCCATGAAGTCCGGCACATGCGCAAGCGCAACGGCAATGAAGCTCTTCATGTCGGCAGTGCCGCGCCCGTACAGACGGCCATCGCGCAGTTGCGCGTCGAAGGGGTTGGTCTCCCACGGCTGGCCGTCCACAGGGACGACGTCGGTATGGCCGGAGAGCACCAGCCCCGGTTTGCGCCCCGGTGAGAGCGTGGCGAACAGGTTGGCCTTGCCGCCGGTCGCGTCGTACGTCAGGCGGCACTCGGCACCTTGGGCGCGCAGGCGGTCGCGCACCCATTCGATCAGGCCGAGGTTGGAGTTGCGGCTGACGGTGTCAAACGCCACCAGCGTACGGATCAGTTGCAGAACCTCATCGGACGGCTGCTGGATGGCGATGGACATGGTGGTGAGCGCGCGATTTGGGCTGGATCGTTCAGGCTTGATCGTTCAGATGGCAGGCTGAAAACCGCAGTGGTGCAATCTCCTTGAGCACCGGTTGCTCGGTCTTGCAGCGCGGCATGGCATGCGGGCAGCGCGGGTGGAAATGGCAGCCGGTGGGCGGATGCAGCGGCGAGGGAATCTCGCCCGAGATCGCCACGTAGGTCTTCTTGCGAACCTCCAGTTTAGGCGCTTCGGCCAGCAGCGCCTGCGTGTACGGATGATTGGGCGACGCGAAAATCGCTTCGGTGGGCGCGGACTCCACCACCCGGCCGAGATACATGATGACCACGCGGTCACTCACGTGCTTGACCACGCCCAGGTCATGGCTGATGAACAGGTACGTGAGGTTCAGTTGCTCGCGCAGGCGGATGAACAGGTTCAGCACCTGCGCCTGGATCGACACGTCCAGTGCGGCCACCGATTCATCGCAAACGAGAAATTCCGGCTTGACCGCCAACGCCCGCGCAATGCCGATGCGCGCCCGCTGTCCGCCCGAGAACTGATGCGGAAAGCGCCGCATGAGGCTTGGGTCCAGGCCGACGCGCGTGAGCATGTCAGCCACGTAATCGCGCTGCGCGGTTGCTTCAACCATGCCATGCACGACCGGCGCCTCGCCCACGATGTCCTGCACGCGCATGCGCGGGTTGAGCGACGCGTACGGGTCCTGAAAGATCATCTGGATGGCGAGTTGCTTTTCACGGCGGCGCTCGGACGGCAGGCGGTCGAGATCGACACCCTTCCACAGGCGCGTGCCGGCGGTTGGCTTGTGCAGACCAACCGCCAGTCGGCCGAGCGTGGATTTTCCACAACCCGACTCCCCCACCAGCCCGACCACCTCGCCCGCAGCGATATCCAGGTCGACATGGTCCACCGCGTGTACCACCTCTTCCGTCAGGCCCGCGCCGAACCAGTTGGCGATGCGCGAGGAGATATCCAACCCCTTCACGAAGCGCTTGGACATGCCCTGCAACGACAGGATCGGCACCGCCAATTCGCTGGACGTTGACCCGGTGGCCCCGGTGACAGCCATGGCATCTTGCTCGGGATGCATCGCGGTCATGCGGCAGTCTCCTCGGGGCCTGGGGTTGGTTGATCGGTGACGGGATGGAAGCAACGCAGTGCGCGACCGTCGTCGAGCGCCTCAAGCGTCGGCGCCTGCTTGCAGACCTCGGTGGCAAACGCGCAGCGCTCTCGGAAGGCACAGCCGCTGGGCAACGCCAGCAGCGATGGCGTCATGCCCGGAATCTGCCGCAGCGGCGCACCACGTGGATTGCGCGACGGCGCCGAGGCAATCAAGCCGAACGTGTACGGATGGCGCGGCGCCTCCAGCACCTGCTGCACGCTGCCCTGCTCGACGATGCGGCCGGCATACATGACGCACACGCTGTCCGCCAGGCCGGCCACCACCGACAGATCGTGCGTGATCCAGATCAGCGCGGTCCCGCTCTCGCGGCACAACGCTTGCACCTCGGCCAGGATCTGGCCCTGGATGGTCACGTCCAGCGCCGTGGTCGGCTCGTCGGCGATGATGAGATCGGGCTTGTTGAGCAACGCAATGGCAATCGCCACCCGCTGCCGCATGCCGCCCGAGAACTGGTGCGGATACGCCGTCAGCCGTTCATCCGGCGACGGGATACCGACCCTCGCCAGCGCCGTGCGCGCCATGTCGCGCGCCTGCGTTTTGCTCACGCGCTGATGTGCCTGTACCGCCTCGATCATCTGCGTGTCGATCCGCAGGACCGGGTTCAGCGTCATCATCGGGTCCTGAAAGATCATGGCGATGCGGTTGCCGCGCATGTCGCGCATCTGCCGGGCAGACAGTGCACGTAAGTCATGCGTGACGCCGTCGCGGCCGGTCAGCTCGATGCGCCCGCCGACCACGCGGCCTGGCTCGTCGATCAGGCCCATGATGGAGTAGCCCGTCATCGACTTGCCTGAGCCCGATTCACCGACCAGGCCCATGATCTCGCCGCGGCCGACGGTAAAGGACACATCGTCCACCGCCCGCGCGATGCCACCGCGCGTGGTGAACTGCGTTTGCAGGCCCTCGACGACAAGCGTCGGTTTGCTGTTGGCAGTCGTCATAGGGTCTGCAGGCGCGGGTTGAGCACGTCGCGGAGCTGGTCGGACACCAGGTTCATCGACACGATGGTCACGAGCAGCGCCAGCCCGGGGAAGAAACTGATCCAGTATTTGCCCGACAGCATGTATTGGAAACCGTTGGCGATCAGCAGACCCAGCGAGGGCTCCGTAATCGGCACGCCAAGCCCCAGGAATGACAGCGTCGCCTCCAGCGTGATCGCCGAGGCCACCTGCAGCGCGGCAATCACGATCAACGGCGGCAGACAGTTCGGCAGCAGGTGGCGGAACATGATGCGCGACGGCGGCAGGCCCAGCACCTGCGCGGCCTCGATGTACTCGCGTCGGCGCTCGACCAGCGCGGCGCTACGCGTGGTGCGCGCGTAGTACGCCCACTGCACCGCCACCAGCGCGATCACGATATTGGTGATGCCCGGCTTGAGCAGCGCGAGCAGAATCAGCGCCAGCAAGATCGGTGGAAACGAGAGCTGCAGATCGGCCACGCGCATGATGAGCGATTCAATGCGACCGCCCGCAAAACCGGCGATCAGCCCGAGCGTCGTACCCAGCACCAGTGCGAACACCGTGCTCACCACACCCACGCCCACGCTGATACGCAGGCCGTAGAGGATGGCGGAAAGAATATCGCGGCCCTGGTCATCCGAGCCGAGCAGGAAGGTCATGCCATCGGAGGCCTTCTCTCCGGGCGCGAGCCGCGAATCGAGCACGTCCAGCTTGGCAAGGTCATACGGGTTCTGCGGCGCGATCCACGACGCAAAGATCGCTAGCAGGATGATGATGGCCAGCACGATCACGCCGATCACGGCGATGCGGCTGGCGCAGAACTGACGCACGAAGCGGCGCAGCGGCGTTTCTTCGGCGGCCGGTTTGGTGGCGGGAGTAGCAGAAGTCGTCATGTCAGCCCCGGCTTTCAGACAAGCGCACGCGCGGGTCGAGCACGCCATAGACGAGATCGACCACCAGGTTGATGAGGATGAACAGCGTCACGATCACCAGCAGGTAGGCGACGATCACCGGGCGATCAAGCAGTTGGATCGAATCAATGATGAGCTTGCCCATGCCCGGCCACGCATAGATCGACTCGGTCACGATCGAGAACGCGATGACGGAGCCGAACTGCAGCCCCACGACCGTCACGATCGGGATCAGGATGTTCTTGAGCACGTGCACACCGACGATGCGCGTGTTCGACAGGCCCTTCGCACGCGCGAACTTCACGTAGTCCTGCAGCATCGCCTCCTGTGTACCCGCGCGCGTGAGGCGGATCACCATCGCGATATTCAGCAGCGAGAGCGTCACGCCCGGCAGGATCAGGTGGCGGATGCCGTCGAGCGTCAGGAAGCTCACCGGCACGCCCAGCAGCAGGCGCGTCTCGCCGCGCCCGTTGGACGGCAGCCAGCCGAGCTGCACCGCAAACACCATGATGAGCATCAGCCCGACCCAGAACGTCGGCAGCGAAAAGCCGAGAATCGAGATCGTCATGATGGTGCGGTTGGCCACGCCGTTCGGCCGCAGCCCCGCCCACAAGCCGAGCGGAATGCCCAGCACGATCGAGAGCAGGATCGCGAAGATGGCCAACTCAAGCGTCGCCGGCATGCGCTCGAAGATCAGTTTGAGCGCAGGCGTGCCGTGCGCGAACGACACCCCCAGGTTGCCCTGCAGTGCGCCTTTCAGGAAGTACAGGTATTGCTCCCACAGCGGCTTGTCGAGCCCCAGCGCGGCAATCGTGCGCGCAATGTCCTGCTGGTCAGCCTGCGGGTTGATGAGGATGTCAACCGGGTTGCCAATGGCGTACACGCCCAGAAACACCAGAATCGACATCACCAACAGCACCGCCACGGATTCCAGCAACCTTCGGATCAGGAACACCAGCATCTGAGGCTCGCTTCAGTGGAGAGAGGGTTATTGCGGCTTGAAGCCGTGCGCGTACGTGCGCTCATCCGTGCGCGGCGTGTAGCTGATGCCCTTGCGCGTCGCCCACGTCGTCACCTGGAAGTGAACCGGGATGATGCCACCGTCATCCACCACGATGGCCGTCGCTTCCTGCAGCAGCTTGGAGCGCTCACCATCGTCCATCGTATAGAGCGCTTTTGTCAGCACGGCGTCCATCTTCGGATTGCAGTACTGGCCCCAGTTGACCGTGCCGAAGCCGGTCTTGGAATCCTCGCACGCCACCAGTGCCCGCAGCGGCGAGCTGACTTCGCCCGTCTGCGCACCCCATCCCACCAAGCCGAATGAATATTCGTGATGGCCGCCCTTGGCCGCGTGGGTCGCCATCGGCGCCGCTTCCACGCGCGTCGCGATGCCCACGCGTGTGAGGTTTTGCGCGATGGTCTGCGCGATCTTCTCGTCGTTCACGTAGCGGTTGTTGGGCGTGTGCAGCGTGACACCGAAGCCATCGGGGTAGCCCGCCTCGGCCAGCAGCTTCTTTGCGCCGTCCGGGTCGTACTTGAGCGTCTTCAGGTTCGGGTTGTGACCGAACAGCGACGGCGGCACGAGGTTGTTGGTGGGCTCCGACAGGCCTTCCATGATGCGGTCCTTGATGCCCTGGCGGTTGATGGCCATGCTCATCGCGCGGCGCACGCGTGGATCCTTCAGCGGGTTCTTATCGAGCGGCTTGCCGTCCTTGCTCGTCACCTCGGGCGTCGGGTCGCGCTTGTCGTCGGTGTACAGATAGATGACGCGGTGCGAGATCTTCGAGAAGAAGTTCAGCGATGCATCGCCACGCACGCGCGCAAGATCTGGTGTCGGCACGTTCTCAATGGCTTGCACATCTCCCGACAGTAACGCTGCAATGCGCGTTGCCCCGTTCGGGATGAAGCGCAGCGTCACGTGCTCCCACGCGGGCTTCGGGCCCCAGTACTGATCGTTGCGCGCCAGCTCGACCCGATCGTCGCGCGCATAACTGACGAACTTGAACGGGCCCGTGCCGATCATGCCCTTGCCCTGTGCAAAGTCATCGCTCGACAGCCCCTGCGTCGCCTTCTTCTGCACGATGAACACCGACGTCAGATCCGACAGCATCAGCGGATACGGCTGCGACGTCGTCAGTTGGATCGTGTACTTGTCGATGATCTTCTTGTTGAGGATCGCCTTGGTGTACGTGTCGAACTTGCCGGGGCTGTTGAGAATCGTGGCCGGGCGATCGAGCGACCACGCCACATCTTCGGCGGTCAGCTCGCTGCCGTCGTGAAACTTCACGCCGGGGCGCAGCTTGAATTCCCAGGTCAGGTTGTTGACCATCTTCCACGACGCGGCCAGGCCAGGAATGATGTGGCTGTCGGCGTCCATCTTCACCAGGCACTCGAACATGTGCTCCGACACGTTGATGTTGGAGAACAGGTTGTAGAAGTGCGGGTCCATCGACGTCGGCGGCGAGCTCATGCCGATCTTCAGATCAGCAGCCCGCGCCTGCGGGCTGGCACCCGCCATCACACATCCCGCCACGCACATCGCAGCGGCCACGCGCCGCAAGGTCCGAATCATGGTCACGGCTCTACTCCCCAAGAAGGAATCGATGGATCGATTTCGCTGACGGCGCGGCGGCGCTTCTGAAGAACGCTCGCGCCGACTATAACGACGCCCGCATGCGTGCCGCAAACTGGTGCATACCCGTACCGCAATCGCCGGAATGGACGTCAAAAGATGCAGTCGCGAGCATGCGGGCGGATGGGAAAAGCAGGAAGCGTTCCATGCAAGGAACGAAGGCAGCGGCCGGGAGCATCCAGCCGATGCGGCCTTGCAGCGGGCCGAAAACGGCCCTTCGGCGTATCATCGGTCGTAACTACGAACTTTCAGCCTAAGCACGAGCATCCCATGAAGCTGATTCCAGAAATCCAAGCCGCGCAGCCCGAGATCCAGGCGCTGCGACGCGACATCCACGCGCACCCCGAACTCTGTTTCGAAGAGCGGCGTACCTCCGACCTGGTCGCCGCCAAACTGACCGAATGGGGCATCGAAGTCCATCGTGGGCTGGGCAAGACCGGGTTGGTGGGCGTCATTCGCAATGGCGAGGGCAAGCGCATCGGCCTGCGCGCCGATATGGATGCCCTGCCGCTAGCCGAGGTCAACCAGTTCGAGCATCGCTCCAGGCACGAAGGCAAAATGCACGCGTGCGGTCACGACGGCCACACGGCCATGCTGCTCGGCGCGGCACACTACCTTGCCAAGCACCGCAACTTCAGCGGCACGGTGCATCTGATCTTCCAGCCCGCCGAAGAAGGCGGTGGCGGCGCACGCGAAATGATCAAAGACGGCCTGTTCGAGCGCTTCCCGTGCGACGCCGTGTTTGGCCTGCACAACTGGCCTGGCGTACCGGTCGGAGCATTCGGCACGCGCGTCGGTGCGCTGATGGCATCGAGCAACGAATTCCGCATCACGATCAAGGGCAAGGGTGCGCACGCCGCATTGCCGCACAACGGCAATGACCCAGTGTTCGTTGGCGCACAAGTCGTTTCGGCGCTGCAGGGCATCATCACCCGCAACAAGCGTCCGATCGACACGGCCGTCCTGTCCGTCACCCAGTTCCACGCCGGCGACGCCACCAACATCATTCCGAATGAGGCCTGGATCGGCGGCACGGTACGCACGTTCTCCACAGATGTCCTCGATCTGATCGAGCGCCGCATGGAGGAAGTCTCCAAGGGCATCGCCTCAGCTTACGACTGCACGGTCGATTTCGCCTTCCATCGCAACTACCCGCCCACGGTCAACAGCGAATCGGAAACGCAATTCGCAGCGCAAGTCATGCGTGAGTTGGTTGGCGCAGATAACGTGGACGCCAACATCGACCCGACCATGGGCGCTGAGGACTTTTCTTTCATGCTGCTCGAGAAGCCAGGCTGCTTCGCCTTCATTGGCAACGGTGACGGCGACCACCGCGAGCAAGGCCACGGCCTAGGACCGTGCATGCTGCACAATCCGAGCTACGACTTTAACGACGAGCTGCTGCCGTTGGGCGCGACGTACTGGGTGAGGCTGGTGGAGCGGTTCCTGGCGCGGGGCTGAGGCTGTTTGGAGCCTCAGAACGCAAGAAGCCACCCGTTGGGTGGCTTTTCTTTGGGTTGGAGCACGGGGGGAGGGCTGTGGTGCTGCGTTTGGGAGGCGTAAAAGCAAACACCCCAGCCGGATGAGGGCTGGGGTGTTTTTATGGAGAGCCTGGCGATGACCTACTTTCACACGGGAATCCGCACTATCATCGGCGCGGAGTCGTTTCACGGTCCTGTTCGGGATGGGAAGGGGTGGTACCGACTCGCTATGGTCACCAGGCTATGACTTGTCGCGTCGCTGACTCGATGGTCAACGCCGCCAATATGGGAATGTAGTTCAGGTTGTGTATTTTGTATCAGGCACAAGGCAGACCCAGCCGGAAACATACCGGTTATAGGATCAAGCCGCACGGGCAATTAGTACTGGTTAGCTGAACGCATTACTGCGCTTCCACACCCAGCCTATCAACGTCCTGGTCTCGAACGACCCTTCAGGGAGATCAAGTCTCCAGGGAATCCTCATCTTCAGGCAAGTTTCCCGCTTAGATGCTTTCAGCGGTTATCTCTTCCGTACATAGCTACCCTGCGATGCCTCTGGCGAGACAACAGGTACACCAGCGGTACGTCCACTCCGGTCCTCTCGTACTAGGAGCAGCCCCCGTCAAGATTCCAACGCCCACGGCAGATAGGGACCAAACTGTCTCACGACGTTTTAAACCCAGCTCACGTACCTCTTTAAATGGCGAACAGCCATACCCTTGGGACCGGCTACAGCCCCAGGATGAGATGAGCCGACATCGAGGTGCCAAACACCGCCGTCGATATGAACTCTTGGGCGGTATCAGCCTGTTATCCCCAGAGTACCTTTTATCCGTTGAGCGATGGCCCTTCCATACAGAACCACCGGATCACTATGTCCTGCTTTCGCACCTGCTCGACTTGTCGGTCTCGCAGTTAAGCACGCTTTTGCCATTGCACTTTAGGTACGATGTCCGACCGTACCAAGCGTACCTTCGAACTCCTCCGTTACACTTTGGGAGGAGACCGCCCCAGTCAAACTGCCTACCATGCACTGTCCCCGACCCGGATTCACGGGCCAAGGTTAGAACCTCAAACAAACCAGGGTGGTATTTCAAGGTCGGCTCCACCGAAACTAGCGTCCCGGTTTCAAAGCCTCCCACCTATCCTACACAGATCGGTTCAAAGTCCAATGCAAAGCTACAGTAAAGGTTCATGGGGTCTTTCCGTCTAGCCGCGGGGAGATTGCATCATCACAAACACTTCAACTTCGCTGAGTCTCGGGAGGAGACAGTGTGGCCATCGTTACGCCATTCGTGCAGGTCGGAACTTACCCGACAAGGAATTTCGCTACCTTAGGACCGTTATAGTTACGGCCGCCGTTTACCGGGACTTCAATCAAGAGCTTGCACCCCATCATTTAATCTTCCGGCACCGGGCAGGCGTCACACCCTATACGTCCACTTTCGTGTTTGCAGAGTGCTGTGTTTTTATTAAACAGTCGCAGCCACCATTTTATTGCAACCCCTTCGTCCTTCTGGCGCGAGCCAGTCAAACTACAAGGGCGTACCTTATCCCGAAGTTACGGTACCAATTTGCCGAGTTCCTTCTCCCGAGTTCTCTCAAGCGCCTTAGAATACTCATCTCGCCCACCTGTGTCGGTTTGCGGTACGGTCTCGTATGACTGAAGCTTAGAGGCTTTTCTTGGAACCACTTCCAATTGCTTCGCGACCTAAAGTCGCTCGCCCCACACCCTTGAATCACGCACCCGGATTTGCCTAAGTGCCATCTCCAATGCAGGGACCGGGACATCCAACACCCGGACAACCTTCCGCGATCCGTCCCCCCATCGCATCATACGACGGTGCAGGAATATTAACCTGCTTCCCATCAGCTACGCATCTCTGCCTCGCCTTAGGGGCCGACTCACCCTACGCCGATGAACGTTGCGTAGGAAACCTTGGGCTTACGGCGAGGGGGCCTTTCACCCCCTTTATCGCTACTCATGTCAGCATTCGCACTTCTGATACCTCCAGCATCCTTTACAAGACACCTTCACAGGCTTACAGAACGCTCTCCTACCATGCACTTACGTGCATCCGCAGCTTCGGTATATTGCTTAGCCCCGTTACATCTTCCGCGCAGGACGACTCGATCAGTGAGCTATTACGCTTTCTTTAAAGGGTGGCTGCTTCTAAGCCAACCTCCTGACTGTTTTAGCCTTCCCACTTCGTTTCCCACTTAGCAATATTTAGGGACCTTAGCTGGCGGTCTGGGTTGTTTCCCTCTTGACACCGGACGTTAGCACCCGATGTCTGTCTCCCGTGATTGCACTCTTCGGTATTCGGAGTTTGCTATGGCGGGGTAATCAGCAATAGACCCCCCAACCATGACAGTGCTCTACCCCCGAAGGTGAGACACGAGGCACTACCTAAATAGTTTTCGGAGAGAACCAGCTATTTCCAAGTTTGTTTAGCCTTTCACCCCTATCCACAGCTCATCCCCTAACTTTTCAACGTTAGTGGGTTCGGTCCTCCAGTACGTGTTACCGCACCTTCAACCTGGCCATGGATAGATCACTTGGTTTCGGGTCTACACCCAGCGACTGAACGCCCTATTCGGACTCGCTTTCGCTACGCCTTCCCTAATCGGTTAAGCTTGCCACTGAATGTAAGTCGCTGACCCATTATACAAAAGGTACGCCGTCACCCGTTTCCAGGCTCCGACTGTTTGTATGCATGCGGTTTCAGGATCTATTTCACTCCCCTCCCGGGGTTCTTTTCGCCTTTCCCTCACGGTACTGGTTCACTATCGGTCGATTACGAGTATTTAGCCTTGGAGGATGGTCCCCCCATCTTCAGACAGGATTTCACGTGTCCCGCCCTACTTGTCGTACACCTAGTTCCACAATACTGCTTTCGCATACGGGGCTATCACCCGCTATGGCCGGACTTTCCATTCCGTTCTGCTAGCAATACTGCTAAAGAGTACAAGGCTGATCCCATTTCGCTCGCCACTACTTTGGGAATCTCGGTTGATTTCTGTTCCTACAGCTACTTAGATGTTTCAGTTCGCTGCGTTCGCTTCCCTTGCCTATGTATTCAGCAAGGGATGACCCATACGGGCCGGGTTTCCCCATTCGGACATCTGCGGATCAAAGCTTGTTTGCCAGCTCCCCGCAGCTTTTCGCAGGCTACTACGTCCTTCATCGCCTGTAATCGCCAAGGCATCCACCACATGCACTTATTCGCTTGACCCTATAACGAGTATGTCTCGTTACAGGCTGAGTTCTCGCGTTGTGCCGTATTCCAAGACAATCTTTCGATTGCTCTGGTAATACTGGTTGATACAATCACAACCCAGTGTCGCGTTACTACCGAGCATCTCATCAATGCTCCGCGACACCTTTACTACATTCCATATTGTTAAAGAACAGCCGAACTTTTACGCTCGTCTTGGCTAGGCCAAATGCAAACACCATCGACGCATCGTCGATGCTTGCATTTGGCAACCAAAAGGTATTGGTGGAGGATGACGGGATCGAACCGACGACCCCCTGCTTGCAAAGCAGGTGCTCTCCCAGCTGAGCTAATCCCCCAGTCACGGCAGAGAACTTCTTCCACCGTCCGTAACTTGGTGGGTCTGGTAGGACTTGAACCTACGACCCCCGCCTTATCAAGACGGTGCTCTAACCACCTGAGCTACAGACCCTTGGCTGTAACATCAAACAAACCGATAAGTGTGGACGCCTAACGTCGGATGCACGCTCTTAAAGGAGGTGATCCAGCCGCACCTTCCGATACGGCTACCTTGTTACGACTTCACCCCAGTCATGAACCCTGCCGTGGTAATCGCCCTCCTTACGGTTAGGCTAACTACTTCTGGCAAAACCCACTCCCATGGTGTGACGGGCGGTGTGTACAAGACCCGGGAACGTATTCACCGCGGCATGCTGATCCGCGATTACTAGCGATTCCAGCTTCACGTAGTCGAGTTGCAGACTACGATCCGGACTACGATGCATTTTCTGGGATTAGCTCCACCTCGCGGCTTGGCAACCCTCTGTATGCACCATTGTATGACGTGTGAAGCCCTACCCATAAGGGCCATGAGGACTTGACGTCATCCCCACCTTCCTCCGGTTTGTCACCGGCAGTCTCTCTAGAGTGCCCTTTCGTAGCAACTAGAGACAAGGGTTGCGCTCGTTGCGGGACTTAACCCAACATCTCACGACACGAGCTGACGACAGCCATGCAGCACCTGTGTCCACTTTCTCTTTCGAGCACCTAATGCATCTCTGCTTCGTTAGTGGCATGTCAAGGGTAGGTAAGGTTTTTCGCGTTGCATCGAATTAATCCACATCATCCACCGCTTGTGCGGGTCCCCGTCAATTCCTTTGAGTTTTAATCTTGCGACCGTACTCCCCAGGCGGTCAACTTCACGCGTTAGCTACGTTACTAAGGAAATGAATCCCCAACAACTAGTTGACATCGTTTAGGGCGTGGACTACCAGGGTATCTAATCCTGTTTGCTCCCCACGCTTTCGTGCATGAGCGTCAGTGTTATCCCAGGGGCTGCCTTCGCCATCGGTATTCCTCCACATCTCTACGCATTTCACTGCTACACGTGGAATTCTACCCCCTCTGACACACTCTAGCCGTGCAGTCACCAATGCAATTCCCAGGTTAAGCCCGGGGATTTCACATCGGTCTTGCACAACCGCCTGCGCACGCTTTACGCCCAGTAATTCCGATTAACGCTTGGACCCTACGTATTACCGCGGCTGCTGGCACGTAGTTAGCCGGTCCTTATTCTTCCGGTACCGTCATCCACACCTAATATTAGTAAGTGCGATTTCTTTCCGGACAAAAGTGCTTTACAACCCGAAGGCCTTCTTCACACACGCGGCATTGCTGGATCAGGGTTGCCCCCATTGTCCAAAATTCCCCACTGCTGCCTCCCGTAGGAGTCTGGGCCGTGTCTCAGTCCCAGTGTGGCTGATCGTCCTCTCAGACCAGCTACTGATCGTCGCCTTGGTGGGCCTTTACCCCACCAACTAGCTAATCAGACATCGGCCGCTCCTATAGCATGAGGCCTTGCGGTCCCCCACTTTCACCCTCAGGTCGTATGCGGTATTAGCTAATCTTTCGACTAGTTATCCCCCACTACAGGGCACGTTCCGATGTATTACTCACCCGTTCGCCACTCGCCATCAATCTAGCAAGCTAGATCATGCTGCCGTTCGACTTGCATGTGTAAGGCATGCCGCCAGCGTTCAATCTGAGCCAGGATCAAACTCTTCAGTTCAATCTGCTGTTTTCGCTCTTTACGAGCGGTCGCTCACTCTCAGAATCTGACTTGAACTTTCGTTCAAACCTTACTTCTGTGCGAGCACTTCATTACTTGTAAGCTAGCGAATTTACATTCGCCGCATCCAGTATTAAGCGCCCACACTTATCGGCTGTTTGCTTGTTAAAGAACTGCGCGATCAACTTTGTTCACCGCGTCGCTGCGTTTGCTGCAGCAGAGAAACGAGATTATGCAGAGCTTTTTCGTCGCTGTCAACAACTTGCTGAAGAATTTTTATCGTTCAACGCGCTGCTAACTTACTACCGCGACACCACCCGATCACTACTACCAATCGGCCGGAAACCCGCACCACCACTACTTCTCCACCGCCCCAACACCACCGCCTCAACCTTCGTTTCGGCGCTGTGTCGTGCAGCGAGGGGCGAACTATAGGCGGGTTCCGGGAGGTTGGCAACACCTTTGTCGTGACGGGTTGATGACGACCCGATAAAGAATCACCGCCAGCCCAGTCTGCGCCTACGATTGCCGGTCAAAAGCAGCTGCAAAATGACCCAAAGGATACCCGAGATGATTACTCGGGTATTCCCTAGATCACTCGGCCAGCGCGCTCTTACTGGTGCTTGAACGCCGGCGCCCGCTTCTCCAGGAAGGCGCGCATGCCTTCTTTCTGGTCTTCCGTGGCAAAAGTGGCGTGGAACAGGCGCCGCTCCAGATGCACGCCTTCGGTGAGCGACGTCTCGTAGGCGGCGTTGATCGACTCCTTGATCATCATGACCGTCGGCAGCGAGAAGCTGGCGATGGTTTCTGCGGCCTGGATGGCTTCGTCGAGCAGCTTGTCGGCGGGGATGACGCGTGAGACCAAGCCCGCGCGCTCGGCCTCTTCGGCACCCATCATGCGGGCGGTCAGGCAGAGGTCCATGGCTTTGGCCTTGGAGACGGCGCGCGGCAGGCGCTGCGTACCACCTGCGCCAGGCATGGTGCCGAGCTTGATTTCGGGCTGGCCGAACTTGGCGGTATCCGCGGCGAGGATGATGTCGCACATCATGGCCAATTCGCAGCCGCCACCCAGGGCGTAGCCGGCCACCGCGGCGATCACCGGTTTGCGGATGCGGCGGATGGTTTCCCAGTTGCGGGTGATGTATTCGTTCTTATAGACGGTAGCGAAGTCGTAGTCGGCCATGGCGGCGATGTCTGCGCCCGCGGCAAACGCCTTCTCGCTGCCGGTGATGACGATGGCGCCAATGCTGGCGTCGGCATCGAAGGCGAGCAGCGCAGCGCCCAATTCATCCATGAGCGCATCGTTCAGCGCATTGAGCGCCTTCGGACGGTTCAACGTAACAAGACCAACACGACCGCGCGTTTCGACCAGAATGTTTTCGTAGGACATGGAAGCTCCAGTTGGAATGGATGTAATATTAGCCGACCAACCGGTCGGTTAATCAATCAACCGATGACTGAGGAGGAGACAAGATGACGAGCCCGACCATTCTGCTCGACTGGCACGATCGCGTGGCAACCATCACGTTGAACCGGCCCGACCAGCTCAACAGCTTCACGGCCGGCATGCACCTTGAACTGCGCGAGGCGCTAGATAAGGTGGAGCGCCAGCACGCGCGGGCGCTGATCCTGACCGGTGCCGGGCGTGGTTTCTGTGCGGGGCAGGATCTCTCCGAGCTCAATTTCACGCCTGGGCAGATGACGGACCTGGGCGCACTCATCGACGAGCAGTTCAACCCGTTGGTGCGCCGGCTGCGGGCGCTGCCGTTGCCCGTCATTGCTGCGGTGAACGGTGTGGCGGCCGGTGCGGGCGCCAACCTGGCGCTGGCGTGCGACATCGTGATGGCGGCGGAAAGTGCCTGCTTCCTGCAGGCATTTGTGAAGATCGGACTGTTGCCGGATTCAGGCGATACGTGGTTCCTGCCCCAGCGCATCGGCGTGGCACGGGCGATGGGGTTGGCGATGCTGGGCGAGAAGCTCGACGCCAAGACCGCGCTGTCCTGGGGGCTGATCTGGGGTGTCTATCACGATGCCAAAATTCTGATGACCGAGGTGTCGGCCATGGCCGACCACCTGTCCAAGCAGCCGACGCGGGCGCTGGCCGCCATCAAGCGCGCCATGCATGCCGCGCCCACGCAGTCGCTCGACGCTCAGCTTGATCTGGAGCGCGACCTGCAGCGCGAACTCGGCAACTCTCACGACTATGCCGAGGGTGTGAACGCCTTCCTCCACAAGCGCCCCGCCCACTTCACTGGTGAATAAAGGAATCCGTGTGACCGAGACCGCCCTCCAGGATGCACAGGCACTGGCCGAAGCGACCAGCAAGAGCATGTATGACGCCGATGCCTGCACCCGCTGGCTCGGCATGCGCATTGAGGCGGTCGGCCCCGGCTATGCGCGCCTGACCATGACCGTGCGGCCTGAATTCCTCAACGGACACCGCACATGTCATGGCGGGCTGATCTTCACGCTGGCCGACTCGGCCTTTGCGTTTGCCTGCAACAGCCACAACCACAACACGGTGGCGGCAGGCTGCAGCGTCGAATTCCTGCACCCGGCGCACGGCGGCGACGTATTGACCGCCGAGGCAACCGAACAGGTCCTGTCCGGCCGGCACGGCGTGTACGACGTACACATTTCCAATCAAAGCGGTGAGGTGGTCGCCATGTTCCGCGGCAAGTCTGCGCAGATTCGCGGCCACGTCATTCCCGTCCCGGATAGCACTGAATAGTAGGCACCGATTGCCCTCTATATGTAGAGCCCCCTGATTGCGCCAACACAAGAGGATGCCGCACGACGGCGCCCCAAGGAGACCCGCATGCGCCCCCGCTCGACCGACCTGCCGCTCGACCCGATCGAGACCGCCAGCCGTGACGCCATCCAGGCGCTGCAGCTCGACCGCCTGAAGCACAGCCTGGCCCACGCGTACGAGAACGTACCGGCGTACCGGGCCAAGTTTGATGCGGCGGGCGTGCATCCGTCGGAGCTGCAGTCGCTGGCCGATCTGGCGAAGTTTCCCTTCACGACCAAGGCGGATTTGCGCGACAACTACCCGTTCGGGATGTTTGCCGTGCCGCAGGATCGCGTTGCGCGCATCCACGCCTCATCGGGGACGACGGGCAAACCCACCGTGGTCGGCTACACGCTGGCAGATATCGACACCTGGGCCGGGCTGGTGGCGCGCTCGATTCGTGCGGCAGGGGCGCGACGCGGCGACAAGGTCCACGTGAGCTACGGCTATGGCCTCTTCACGGGTGGCCTGGGCGCGCACTACGGCGTCGAGCGCGCGGGGCTGACGGCCATCCCCTTCGGCGGCGGGCAAACCGAGCGGCAGGTGCAGCTCATCCGCGATTTCCAGCCGCAGATCATCATGGTGACGCCCAGCTACATGCTGGCGATTGCGGACGAGTTCGAACGGCAAGGCATGGACCCGGCCGCGTCGAGCCTGCAGATCGGCATCTTCGGCGCGGAGCCGTGGACACCCGAGATGCGTGCGGCCATTGAGGCGCGCATGGGGCTGTCGGCTGTGGATATCTATGGCCTATCGGAGGTGATGGGCCCAGGTGTCGCCAGCGAATGCGCTGAGACCAAGGACGGCCCGACCATCTGGGAAGACCATTTCTACCCCGAGATCATCGACCCGAACACCGGCGAGGTGCTGCCCGATGGCGAATTCGGCGAACTGGTGTTCACGTCGCTGACCAAGGAAGCCATGCCAGTGGTTCGCTACCGCACGCGCGACCTGACGCGCCTGCTGCCGGGCACCGCGCGCCCGGGCTTCCGTCGGATGGAAAAGATCACCGGTCGCTGCGACGACATGATGATCGTGCGCGGCGTGAACGTGTTTCCCTCGCAAATCGAAGAGTTGATCCTGAAACACGCAGCGCTGTCACCGCACTATCAATGCGTGCTCGCCAAGGAAGGGCCTCTGGATACGTTGACGGTACGAGTAGAAGCTGCGCTGGGCGCCTCGGCGGACGTTGCCAAATCGGCAAGCAGCCAGTTGGCGCACGACATCAAGTCGCTGATTGGCGTGACAGCCACGATTGAAATTCTGGCGACCGGCGGCATCGAGCGTTCGGTCGGCAAGGCGCGCCGCGTGGTGGACTTGCGGCGCGGATAATCCTCGCGATTAGCGGGTGGCGACGCCGACGCTACCGCCCTTCGGCACCAGCACCCACAGCCGGCCGGCCTGCTTCATGCGCCCGGCCAGATCGCCCGCGGCATCGCCGTGGCCAAAGTAATAGTCGGCACGCACGGCGCCACGGATGGCCGAACCCACGTCCTGCGCGAACACCAGCTTCTGGATCGGCTCGGTCGACAGCGGCTTGGTGGTCGACAAGAACACCGGCGAACCGAGCGGGATGAACGTCGGGTCCACCGCAATCGAGCGCTCGTCCGTGAGCGGCACGCCCAGCTTGCCGATGGGGCCGCCGGTGTTGCCCGGGGTTTCTGCAAAGAAGACGTAGCGCGGGTTGATGTTGAGCATCTCTTCAACGCGGCCCGGGTTGGCGCGTGCCCACGCCTTGATGCCTTGCATGGTCGCCTGCACAGGCGTGATCTCGCCCTGGTCGAGCAGCCAGCGGGCAAACGAGCGGAACGGCTGGTTGTTGGTGCCGCCCACGCCTAGACGCATGATGCCGCCCTCTTCCAGCTGGACCTGGCCCGAGCCCTGAATCTGCAGGAAGGCCGCCTCGACCGGGTCATCCACCCACACGACTTCCTGCCCCTGCAGCGCCGGGCTGCGGATCAACTGCGCGCGCGCCGGCAACGTCTTGCCGCGCCAAGCGGCAGGCATGCGATACAGCGGCGTCTGATAGATACCGTGGCGGGTGCGCGAGCCACGCAGCAGTGGCTCGTAATAGCCGGTGACCAGGCCACTGTCGGTGCCGTCGTCCTTCACCACGCGATACGGCGTGAAGTTCTCTTCAAAGAAGACGCGCATGGCGATCGGATCGCCGGCGTCGACCATCAGGCCGGCGGCACACACGCGTGCCCATTCGGCGCGGCGCTTCATGGCCTGGCAATTCGATTGCAATGCAGGCCAGGCAGAGGCGAGATCGTCCGTCGTCCAGCCCGTCACGTCGGCCCAGTTGGCCTGGTCCAGATGACCACCGAGCGTGCCAGTAGGTGGCTGCGGCGTTTCGACGCGCGGCGGCGGACCGCTGGTGCACGCTGCAAGCAAAACGGCGACCAGCGCAGCGGCCAGCCCGGCCCATCCGCGGCGGGGTGCCGTGCGGACCGGCGTCAATGCATCCAAGGTTGCTGCTGTCATGCCTGTTTCATCCTGTCCGGCGAGGTGGGGGGCTTGGCTACAATGCCGGCACCCACGCTTTTTGCCTCGACCATGAGCGAATTCTTTGAAAACCATCCGATGATGCTGTTCGGCCTGGAGGCCGGCGTGGCGCTGTTCCTGCTGATCTTCATCGTGATCTGGACCATGTCCGGCGCCAAGAAGCATCCGCGCCCGCTGCGCGCCCCGCCCAGCCATCCGTCGCGCCAGGGTGAAGCCGTCAAGCCCCCGGAATCGACCGACGCCGCGCAAAAAGATTCGCAGCCGGCCAAGCCCGACGCCAGCTGATCAGTGCAGCATGCGCGGCATCACCAGCGCAAATTCGGGGATCGGCGCCTCGAAGCGGTGACCGTCTTCGGCCACGCAGAAGTATTCGCCGCGCATCGTACCCACGGGCGTCTTGATGGTCGCCCAACTCGTGTATTCGAACGACTCGCCCGGCGGCAGCAGCGGCTGATGGCCGACCACCCCCAAGCCGCTGACTTCCTGTACCTGATCATCGGCATCCGTAATCACCCAATGACGCGAGATCAGCTGGCTTGGCACATCGCCGGTATTGCGAATGGTGATGGTGTAGGCAAACGCGTAGTTGCCTTGTTCCGGCTCGGATTGCTCCGACAGATAGCGCGCCCGGACCTGGACGGTGAGTTCGTAGCTCGGCATGACGATCCACTATAAGAATGGCGCCCATTGTGCGGCATGGTCGTGGCAGCGGCAAGGCACGACCTGACGGCTGATCCGGCTAAAATAGCGGCCTTCTTCGCGTACTTGCGCCTTATCCGCCTCTCATCATGTCTGCCGCCATCGATCCGTCCGGTTTCCGCATTGCCCCGTCCATCCTGTCCGCCGACTTTGCCCGCCTGGGCGAAGAAGTGCGCCGCGTGCTCGAATCGGGCGCCGACTGGATCCACTTTGACGTGATGGACAACCACTACGTGCCGAACCTGACCGTCGGCCCGCTGGTGTGCGAGGCGATCCGCCCACACGCGCAAAAGGACGGCAAGCCGGTGCCGATCGACGTGCACCTGATGGTGAGCCCGGTCGATCGCATCATTCCCGACTTCGCCAAGGCCGGCGCTGATCTGATCACCTTCCACCCGGAAGCCTCCGAGCACATCGACCGTTCGCTCGCGCTGATTCGCGACAACGGCTGCAAGGCAGGCCTCGTGTTCAACCCGGCCACCCCGCTGCATTACCTCGACCACGTGATGGATCGCCTGGACATGGTGCTGATCATGTCGGTCAACCCGGGCTTTGGCGGCCAGTCGTTCATTCCGGAAGCGCTGAACAAGCTGCGCGCCGTGCGCCAGAAGCTGGACGCGTACCAGGACAAGACCGGCCGCAAGATCCTGCTGGAGATCGACGGCGGCGTGAAAGCTGACAACATCGCTGAAATCGCCAAGGCTGGCGCGGATACGTTCGTCGCCGGTTCGGCCGTGTTCGGCAAGCCTGATGCGGACGGCGGCTACCGCGGCACCGTGGGCGCGCTGCGCCAAGCGCTGGCCAGCCTGTCGTGATGACCAGCACCCTGCCGAGCGGCCCCATCCGCGCCGTCATCATCGACCTGGACGGGACGATGGTCGACACGGCGGGCGACTTCCACGCCGCCATCAACGCGATGCTGGAAGCGCTCGGCGCTGCACCGGACATGTCGACGGAGGAAATCGTCGGCTACGTCGGCAAGGGCTCGGAGAACCTCGTACGGCGCGTGCTCGACGCGCGCTTGCCGCCCGCCCAGGCCAACAGCCGCTTCGCTGAGGCGCTGGACGCCTACCAGCGCGCCTACATCGCCATCAACGGCCAGTATGTAAACGTCTATGACGGCGTGCGCGAAGGGCTGGCGGCATTGCGCGATATGGGCCTCGCCCTCGCATGCGTGACGAACAAGCCACACGATTTCACGCAGCCGCTGCTGGCCCAGCTCGGTCTGGATGCGTATTTCGACCTCGTCTACCCCGGCGACGCCTTCCCGTATCGCAAGCCCGATCCGTACCCCATGCTGCGGGTGGCGGAAGCGTTTGGCGTGAATCCGGCTGAAGTCGTGGCGATCGGCGACTCGGAAAACGACGCCCGCGCGGCCCGCGCCGCCGGCATGCGCGTGCTGGCGGTGCCGTATGGCTACAACCACGGCCAGCCTATACAGCACGCGGGAGCCGATGCTATAGTCGACACACTTTTTGCGGCAGCGCAGCTGATTCAGCCCTACGCTGAGCCACACAACGCAACATCTGCCGCTTCCAACTGACGATCCATGTTCCTGAATCGCAAACGCATCTTCGCTCGTGGTGACCGGGGGGCCTGGCCCTGGCGACCCTGGCACGCCCTCGCTCGGGCGTAAGCGTTTGCACGGCTGCTGATCGTTCTTCCCCTGGTTTCGGCGCGTTCTGCCTAAACCACCTCTGTATCTCCTGCCCCAAACGCTGACCGCCCGCCGGTCTTCCGTGGCCCTTAGCTTGCGGATGACCTCTGCGGGACCGCACGGTTTTTCGCGTTCCCACCTCTGATGTTCTGCTAACGTTCCGACGGCGCAACCGCGTTTGCCCCGTGGAGCGAACGCATGCCGGCGAGCGCACCCCGCCTGCCTGGCGAATCGACCTGACCGCTCATGACCGAACTCGAATTCAAATCGCTGGCCGACCAGGGCTACAACCGCATCCCGCTGATTGCCGAGGCACTGGCCGATCTGGAGACGCCGCTTTCGCTGTACCTGAAGCTGGCGCAATCGCACGACCGTGGCACGAACACCTTCCTGCTGGAATCGGTGGTGGGCGGCGAGCGCTTTGGGCGCTACTCCTTCATCGGCCTGCATGCGCACACGCTGCTGCGCGTGAGGGGCAACTACACGGAAGTCGTGACCGACGGCAAGGTCGTCGAGACGAATGAGGGCAATCCGCTGGACTTCATCGCCGCGTTCGAGCGCCGTCAGAAAGTGGCGCTGCGCCCGGGCCTACCGCGCTTCTGCGGCGGTCTGGCGGGCTACTTCGGCTACGACGCCGTGCGCTTTATCGAGCCGCGCCTGGCCGAAACCACCCCGCCCGACGACCTGCAACTGCCCGACATCCAGCTCATGCTGTGCGAAGAGCTGGCCGTGATCGACAACCTGTCGGGCAAGCTCTACCTGATCGTCTACGCCGATCCGTCCAAGCCCGAGGCCTACTCGCGCGCCAAGCAGCGCCTGCGTGCGCTGCGCACCAAGCTGCACCAGCCGGTGGATGTGCCGGTGACGTCTGCCTCGGTGCGCACGGACAGCATCCGCGAGTTCGACAAGGCCGATTACATCAGCGCCGTGCTCAAGGCCAAGGAGTACATCGCCGCCGGCGACATGATGCAGGTGCAGGTCGGCCAGCGCATCGTCAAGCCGTTCCGTGATGCGCCGCTGTCGCTGTATCGCGCACTGCGTTCGCTGAACCCGTCGCCGTATATGTACTTCTACAACTTCGGCGACATGCAGATCGTCGGAGCCTCGCCCGAGATCCTGGTGCGGCAAGAAGAACGCCGCGTGCCCGCCAGCGCGAATGGGGAAGGCAACGGTACCGACGAATCCGCCCGCATCGTCACGATCCGCCCGCTGGCCGGCACCCGCCCGCGCGGCAACACGCCCGAGCGCGATGCCGAACTCGCCACCGAGCTGCTCAACGACCCGAAGGAAATCGCCGAACACGTCATGCTGATCGACCTGGCGCGCAACGACATCGGCCGCATCGCCGAGATCGGCTCGGTCAAGGTGACGGATCAGATGGTCATCGAAAAGTATTCGCACGTGCAGCACATCGTCAGCTCGGTCGAGGGGCGTCTGAAGCCCGGCATGACCAACATGGACGTGCTGCGCGCGACCTTCCCGGCCGGCACGCTGTCGGGTGCGCCCAAGGTGCGCGCGATGGAAATCATCGACGAGCTGGAGCCTGTGAAGCGCGGCATCTACGGCGGCGCGGTTGGCTATCTCTCGTTCTCGGGTGAGATGGATCTGGCGATCGCCATCCGCACCGGCATCATCAAGGACGGCAACCTCTACGTGCAGGCTGCGGCCGGTGTCGTCGCCGATTCGGACCCGGATGCCGAATGGAGGGAAACCGAACACAAGGCCCGCGCCGTGCTGCGCGCCGCTGAGCAAGTGCAAGACGGCCTCGACGCCGATTTCTGAGAGGGAAGGAGACCACCATGCTGTTGATGCTCGATAACTACGACTCCTTCACCTACAACATCGTCCAGTACTTCGGCGAGCTGGGTCAGGATGTCCGCACCGTTCGCAACGACGAGATCACGATCGAAGAGATCGAGAAGCTGAACCCCGAACGCATCTGTCTGTCGCCCGGGCCGTGCACGCCGACGGAAGCCGGCATTCTGGTGCCGGCGCTCAAGCACTTTGCGGGGCGCGTGCCCATCCTGGGGGTGTGCCTGGGGCACCAGGCGATTGCCGATGCGTTTGGGGGCCGCGTGATCCGCGCACAGAAGGTGATGCACGGCAAGGTCGACACCATTGAGAACACCGGCGTGGGCGTGTTCGCCAACCTGCCGCGCCATTTCAAGGTGACGCGCTATCACTCGCTGGCGATCGAGCGCGAAACGCTGCCCGACTGCCTGGAAGTGACCGCCTGGACGGCAGACGGCGAAATCATGGGCGTGCGCCACAAGACGCTGCCGGTGGAAGGCGTGCAGTTCCACCCGGAATCGATCCTGTCGGAACACGGCCACGCGCTGCTCGGCAACTTCCTGAAGGAACGCGTCTGATGCGCCAGGCGTGCGCGGTTGCGTTGGCGGCTATAACGGCGCTGATGGCAGGCCTGCCGGCAACGGCCGGTACGCTGGAAGCCTGTCGCGCCGCCCAAGCCGGCAGCGTTGCCCAATGCGTGCAGGCCGCGCGCAAGGCGGCATCGGTTGAACTGGCCTCTGCCGAATCCACGCGCCGCGCCGCACTGCGCGCCCGCATCGCCGCCAACAACGGTACGGACCGTGGCGCCGCCATGGCCTTCGACCGCACCGTGCGTGCACACCAACTCTATCGGCAGGCCGAATGCGACCTGTCCCGCCGCCTGGCCCGCAATACGCCTGATGCCGACCTGGCAGAAGCCGCATGCGAGGCCGATCTCTCGCGCGAGCGCATCGGCGCCCTGCGCGAGGCTGCAGCACCGGCGACCCCGGCGGCAGCACCCGCGGCGCCCAACTGAATACGGAACCACCATGACCATTTCACCGCAAGAAGCGCTCACCCGCTGTATCGAGCACCGCGAAATCTTCCACGACGAAATGCTGCACCTGATGCGGCTGATCATGCGCGGCGAGATGTCGCCCGTCATGGCCGCCGCCATCACCATGGGGCTGCGCGTCAAAAAAGAGACCATCGGCGAAATCGCGGCCGCTGCCACCGTGATGCGCGAGTTCGCCACCAAGGTCGAGGTGCCGGCAGAGGTATCGAATCACTTTGTCGACATCGTCGGCACGGGCGGTGACGGCGCCAACACGTTCAACATCTCTACGGCGTCGATGTTCGTGGCCGCAGCAGCTGGCGCACGCATCGCCAAGCACGGCGGACGCGGCGTGAGCTCCAAGTCGGGCAGCGCCGACGTGCTCGAAGCGCTGGGCGTGAACATCATGCTCACGCCCGAGCAGGTGGCCGAGTCCATCGAGACGGCCGGCATCGGCTTCATGTTTGCGCCCAACCACCACCCGGCCATGAAGAATGTCGCCCCGATCCGCAAGGAACTGGGCGTTCGCACCATCTTCAACATCCTCGGACCGCTCACCAACCCGGCCGGCGCGCCGAACATCCTGATGGGCGTGTTCCACCCGGACCTCGTCGGCATTCAGGTGCGCGTGATGCAGCGCCTGGGTGCGAAGCACGCCGTAGTGGTCTACGGCAAGGACGGCATGGACGAGGTATCGCTGGGCGCCGCCACGCTGGTCGGCGAGCTGAAGGACGGCGAGGTGCGCGAGTACGAAATCCACCCGGAAGACTTCGGCATGCAGATGGTCTCGAACCGCAGCCTGAAGGTGGCCGACGCGGAAGAATCCAAGACCATGCTGATCGAAGCGCTGGAAAACAAGCCTGGCACGCCGCGCGAGATCGTCTCGCTGAATGCAGGTGCAGCACTGTATGCGGCCAACATCGCCGGTTCCATTGAGGATGGCATGAAGCTGGCACGCGAGGCCATCGCTTCGGGCGCAGCGCGCGCCAAGCTCGATGAACTCGTGCGCGTTACCAACCAGTTCAAGGCCTAAGCCTGTTCAAGCCATGTCCGACATCCTCAACAAAATCCTGGCCGTGAAGGCCGAAGAAGTGACCGCCGCGCGCAAGCATCGCGATCTCGCCAGCGTGCGCGCTGAAGCCGAAGCCAACCGCACTGACAGCACCCTCGGCCCCCGCGGCTTTGCCCAGGCCGTGCGCGACAAGATCGCCGCCGGCCACGCCGCCGTCATCGCCGAGGTGAAAAAGGCGTCGCCGTCCAAGGGCGTGCTGCGCCCCAACTTCAAGCCCGCCGACATCGCCCGCAGCTATGCGGAGCATGGCGCCGCGTGCCTGTCCGTCCTGACCGACGAGCAGTTCTTCCAGGGCCACGCCGATTACCTGCGCGAAGCCCGCGCCGCCTGCACACTGCCGGTGCTGCGCAAAGATTTCATGGTCGATCTGTATCAGGTGTACGAAGCACGCTCGTGGGGCGCGGACTGCATCCTGCTGATCGTCGCCGCGCTGGACCAAGGGCTGATGGTGGAGCTGGAAGCCTGCGCGCTCGAACTCGGCCTGGACGTGCTGGTGGAAGTGCACGACGGCCATGAGCTGGACCGCGCGCTGCGCCTGCAAACGCCGCTGGTGGGCGTGAACAACCGCAACCTGCGCACGTTCGAGACCTCGCTCGACACCACGATTGGCCTGCTCAAGCACATGCCGGATGACCGCATTGTCGTGACGGAGTCGGGCATCCTCGTGCAAGACGACGTACGCAAGATGCGCGCCGCCGCCGTCAACGCCTTCCTCGTCGGCGAAGCCTTTATGCGCGCCGACGACCCCGGTGCCGAACTGGCCCGCCTCTTTGCTTGACCGATGGCCCGCGAGATTGAATTGAAGCTGGCCGTACCTGCCGGCGCGCACAACGCGCTGGTCAGCTGGCTGGATGCGCACGCCCAAGCCGCCGGCTCGGTGGAATTGGCGAACGTCTACTACGACACGCCCGATCAAGCACTGGCACGCAATCGTGCCGCGCTACGCGTGCGTCTACATGGCAATCAGTGGCTGCAAACCCTCAAAACCGCAGCAGTGAGTACGGCCGGTTTGAGCGCTCGCCACGAGTGGGAAGTGCCGCTGCCAAGCGATGCGTTGTCGGTCGAAGCCTTCGTTGCACACAACGCAGCCGAAGCGGCCGACTATGTGCGTCCGCACGCCCATCGCCTCGCCCCGCTGTTCCGCACCGACTTCACGCGCCGCCTGTGGCACGCGACCGTTGATGGGGCCGACGACGGCGAGATCGAGATCGCGCTGGATGCCGGCGCCATCCTGATCCCTGGCACCGAGGCGCGCGAGCCCATCGATGAGCTGGAGCTTGAGTGGAAGCCGGCCGCCGGTAGCACACTCAGCGAAGACGCGATTGCCGAGCGCCTGCACGCCTGGACGCAGACGCTACGCGCCGCCGTGCCGGACTTGGCACCGCTCGACATCAGCAAGGCGCAGCGCGGCTACCAACTACGCGCGAAGGTCACCGGAGACCAAGCATGAAGCGCCGCGCCGATCCCGCCCAAAGCGCCCTCTTCGACGAACCGGCTGCAGAAGCGCCGAGCGGCGATTTCATCCCGCTGGCCGAACAATTCGATGCACTACCGGCTGACTGGAAGACGCTCCTCACACCCTGCATCGCGCAGACCAATTGGCCCGCGCTGTGTGCGTTCGTCGATGGCGAACGGGCGGCAGGCAAGCCGATCTTCCCGACGGGTGTGTTCCGCGCGCTGCACCTGACGTCGGTCGACGATGTGCGCGTCGTCATCCTCGGCCAGGACCCGTATCACGGCACAGGCACCGTCGATGGCCGCGAGATTCCGCAGGCGCATGGGCTGGCGTTCTCTGTGCCGGCCGGCGTGCGCGTGCCGCCGAGCCTGCGCAACATCTACAAGGAAATCGAAGCGGAATTCGGCCAGAAGCTGCCGAGCGTTTCGGGCAACCTGGAAGGCTGGTCGCAGCAAGGCGTGCTGTTGCTCAACACGGTGCTCACCGTCGAACAAGGCCAGGCCGCCAGCCATGCCAAGCGCGGCTGGGAACGCATCACCGATTGCCTGCTGGAACATCTGGCACGTATCGGCCACAAGCGCGTATTCATGCTGTGGGGCAGCCACGCGCAGGCCAAGCGGGCGTTGCTGCCGGAGGGGCATCTGGTGCTAGAGGCGCCGCACCCGTCGCCGTTGTCGGCGCATCGAGGGTTCTTGGGGTGCGGGCATTTCAAGATGGCCAATGATTGGCTGGCGACGCAAGGTCAGCCGGCGATTGATTGGTTGAGGCCACAGGCGGCTTAAGACTCAGGCGCAACCCTTTGCGCCCCATCGATGACTGTCTGAGACCCATCGATGACTGTCTGAGACCCATCGATGACTGTCTGAGACCCATCGATGACTGTCTGAGACCCATCGATGACTGTCTGAGACCCATCGATGAGTGCTTGAGAATCAACGTTGAGTGTCTGAGGCCCAACAGTGCGTGTTTGGGAGTCAACGTTGCGTGTTCAAGACTCGACGTTGACGGTTTGAGGCCCAACCGTGACGCTTTCAGGTGCATCGGTGGGGCCTGGTGCCTCGCGCGTGCGCCTTCGAGACCCATCACTGGGCCTCTTCGCGCCGCAACTCAATCCCGCGACACCCGCAACGCCCGCCCCAGCGCCCCACACCGCAGCGCAATCTTGGCGGTATCCGCCCGCAGCGCCTGCAAGCGCCGCTCCAGCAGGTGCATGGCGGACAAGGAATCCGCTTCGGTAGCGGCATCCACCATGCGCGAACGCGCCGCCTGATCCGCGAAGTCTGCCGCGCCCAGTTCCTGTGTGTCGCGCGGGCGCACGCCCCAGCCGCCTTCGTGCACCGCCTGATCGAAGCGCTCCTTGGCGCGCGTCAGGCTTTCCAGCGCGGATTCCACGGTCTGCTCGACCAGTGCACGCGTATCGGCTTCGTCCAGCTCCTGCGTACGTTGGCGCACCAGAATGCGCACTGCCGCCACGTGCGCAGCCACCAGGTAGTTCTGCACGATGAAGCGGTTCAGGTTATCCACGGCACGGTGGCGGCTCTTGGGCTCATCGAGCATGCGCGCGAAGGCGGAGATCAAGCCGGTCAGCGCTTCCATGTACTGCTTGCGCTGCACGCGGTAGGCGAAGTCGTCCTTGAGCGTGCCGAGCAGCAAGTCGCGTGCGGCTTCGATAAAGCGCCGGTTGGTACGCAGCACGTCGTCCACCAGCTTGGGCAGGTTGCGGTATTCCCAGGCGGGCAGCACGTAACTGAAGGCGGTGGCGATGGCCGCGCCGATCAGCGTATCGACCAGCCGTTCACCAATGGCGCCCTTGCTGCCGGGCAGCAGCAGGTTGATCTGGATGAGCACCTGCACGCACGCGGCAATGGCCGTGTAGCGGTATTTGATGGTGACGAACGCGGCGCTGGCGGCGGTGGACAGGTACAGCACGCCCATCAGGATCCACGTCGAATGCGTGAACCGCAGAATCACCGCCGCAATCACGCAGCCGATCAGCGTGCCGAGCACCCGATCGAAATTGCGCTGGCGCGTCATGCTGAAGGTCGGCTTGAGGATCACGACGATGGTCAGCAAGACCCAGTAGCCGTGCGACGAATACGGCAGATGGTCGGCAATCCACAGCCCGGCGGCCACCGCCATCGAGATGCGCAGCGCAAAGCGCAGCACCGGCGAGCGCCACGTCAGTTCTTCCAGCACCAGCCGCAGCTCGTACTTCTGGCGCGTCAGGAACGGGGTCATGTCCGGGCGCAGCAGCACCTTGGACAACTCCACCGGCGTGGCCGTGGCGGCGTGCAACTGCGCCATCAGGCGGATCGCGCCGCGCACGGTAGCAATCGACTCTTCCAGCGCGGCGATGGCCTCGATTGGGATGCCGTGGTGACCGTGCTGCACCTCGTCGAACGCGGCGTCGATGGCGGCCATCTCCTGCTCGTACGACATCGGCGTGGGCGATGGCCGGTCGCGGCCCACGGCGTAGGCAACGCCTTCGATGTCCTGGCGCAGGCGCTCAATGATCCCGTGCAGCAGGCGCAGGATCTCGGCGTCGGCCAGATACTGGCGCAGCAGCGGGTAATCGGTGTTGGACGACAGCAGGTACTCGTAGATGTCGAGCATCCGCATGTGGATCTGCACGAGGCGCCCGTCGCTGGCCGTGCGGTTGTCGCGGAAGACGAAGTCGCGCGCCACCTGCTGCTTGTCGGCCACCGAAATCTGCTGGCGCACGAGCAAGTTGAACTGCTCGTCGAAATCCTTGGAGGCATCGTAGAAGCCGGCCTTGCGTTCGACGTACACGGCCAGCTCATACAGGCACTCGGCCAGCACCTGCTCTTTGATACGACGCCGCTGCCCCCACGCCACTGCCATCGCAAAAGCCATGTAGCCCATGGCGCCGAGGAAGAACTGCGCGGTGTGCTCCACCGCTTCGCGAAAGGCGAACTCCTCGGTAAAGGTGAGCGTCATGACGAACAGCGCCGCAAACTGCAGCGGCATCGTCTTGTTGCCGTACGCCACCATCATGCCGGCCAGGAAGGTGACCAGCACGATCACCACCGGCAAGATCGAATACGGCGTGGCCACCGCCACGATGAAGGTGATGGCCGTGGTGAGCAGCACGCACGCCATCATCTCGTTGAACTTGTGCCGCAGCGGGCTGGGCAAGTCCATCAGGCTGGTGCACAGCGCACCGATCGACACCACCATCGCGCCCTGCAGATCCATCACCAGCAGCGCGAGCAGCGTCAGGCCGATCACGCCGGTGGCGGTACGGATGCCGCGCGATACGTAGTGGCTGTAGAGGAAGGTGCGTGGATCGTGGGCGTAGTCCATCGGCTGCGCGGATCAGGCGGCCGACTTGCCGCGTACGGTGCGCGCATCGCGCACTACCTTGCGGCCGGCAGCGCGCTTGCCCAGCCATGCCGAGCGCAACGGCGACGGGTCGGACGCCAGCGCCAGCGTGAACTGCGGTGTGGTGTCGGTGGCGAGCGTCACCTCCAGCGCCATCAGTTCGTCGCGGCGGAACACGTGCACGGACACCGTATCGCCGGCGCGATGGCGCGCCAGCGTCTTGTCGAGCTGGCCGGCCGGCACGCGCAGGCCGTCCACCGCCACGATCAGGTCGCCAGCGGACAAGCCGGCACGTTGCGCCGGGCCGCCGTCAAACACCTGCTGCAGCTTGACGAAGCCGTTCTCGGCGCCCGACTTGACGCCCAGGGCCAGCGCCGTCTCGGCCGCCTTGCGCGTCGCGCTCACGCCCATCGCCTTGAACAGCGCGGGCAGCGGCGGATCATCACGCCCTTCAGTCAACTGGCGCACCAGCGTGCGCAGGCGCAGGCCCGTGACCTCTTCCATCAAGGCAGTCAGCCCGGCTTCGGTCACGCCGCGCTGCGCGTGACCGTCGGCGTAGAAGTCGCGGCCGTACGTTACCCACAGGGCGCGTATCACGTCGTCGAGCGAACGTTCGCCGTCGGTCTGCGTGCGAATCGTCAGGTCCAACGCCAGCGCCACCAGCGAACCCTTGGTGTAGTAGCTGACGATGGCGTTGGGCGCGTTCTCGTCCTGGCGGTAGTACTTGGTCCACGCATCGAAGGAGCTTTCGGCCACGCTCTGCTTCAGGCGCCCGCTGCCGCGCAGCACGCCGTTCCACGTCTTGGCAACCATCTCCAGGTACTGCGCTTCAGAGATCAGGCCCGAGCGCACCAGCATCAGATCGTCGTAGTAACTGGTGAAGCCTTCGAACAGCCACAGCAGCGGCGTGTGCACTTCGCGGTCGAGCGCGTACGGCACGAAGGTGGCCGGCTTGATGCGCTTGACGTTCCAGGTGTGGAAATACTCATGGCTGACGAGGCCGAGGAAGGTGCGGTAGCCCTCGGTGGTCTCGTCGCGGCCGGTCACGGGCAGATCGCCGCGTGCGCACATCAGTGCGGTACTGGCACGGTGCTCCAGGCCGCCGTAGCCGTCGGTCGTCACCATCGTCATGAAGACGTAGCGACGGTTGCTATCCAGGAATGGCGCGGTGGCCGTCTGCGGCTCGAACAGGCGGATCTGCGCTTCGCAGATGCGCTTGAAGTCGCGGGCGATGCGCTCCAGATCGAGGTTCGGCACGCGGCCGGTGAAGACGGCGTCATGCTGCGCGCCGCAGGCCTCGAACGAGACCAGCGTGAACGTGCCCATCTCGACCGGGTGGTCGATCAGCTCGTCGTAGTTGGCGGCTTCGTACCAGCCGAACCCGTAGCGCTTGGCGCCGGCCTTGCCCTGGATGCGGCCGGTGGCTTCACGCAGCGCGGTGGCGACGCGCCAGCCACGGTAGGCTTCGCCGGCGGGCGGCTGGATGTCGATCAGGCAACGCTGATCGTCTGCACCTTCCACCCGCAGGAAGACCGATGTGCCGTTGAAGAAGCCGTGCGTGGCGTCCAGGTGCGCGGCCCGCACTGACAGATCCCACGCATAGACGTCATACGACACCGTCAGCGGCCCGCTGCACGGCGTGGCCCACCAGGTGTCCTTGTCGACCTTGGTCAGGCGTACAGGCCGGTCGCCAGACGACGCCTCGATGCGCACGATGTTGCGCGCAAACTCCCGGATCATGTAGCTGCCCGGAATCCACGCCGGCAGCGAGAAACGCTGCCCCTGTGGATCCGGCGAATCGACCGTGACGGTGACGGTGAAAACATGCGCCTCGGGGGCGGCGGGGGCGATGGTGTAGCGGATCGGCTTCATGGCGGACATTGTAGCGTTGCCGTCCCATGCTGCCGATGCCGAATTCGTCTGGAAACCGGTCTGTCAGACTAACGGTTGACGTCCACAACCACGCGCCCGCGCATCTTGCCAGCCATGATGTCGTGCGCTGCGTCGATGGCCTCCGAGAGCGTCACCTCCCGGGTGATGGCGGCCAGGCGGTCGGGCAGCAGATCGGTGGCCAGGCGATGCCATGCCGTCTGACGCAGCGCACGCGGCGCCATCACGCTGTCGATGCCGCACAGCGTCACGCCGCGCAGGATGAACGGGGCGACCGTCGCCGGGAAATCCATCCCCTGCGCCAATCCGCAGGCCGTGACCACGCCGCCGTAGCGGACCTGCGCGCAGGCATTGGCCAGCGTGTGCGACCCCACCGAATCCACCACCGCAGCCCAGCGCTCCTTCTGCAGGGGCTTGCCGGGGGCGGACAGCTCCGCGCGGTCGATCACATCCGTGGCGCCCAGCGCTTGCAGAAAGTCCGCCTCGCTCGTCTTGCCGGTGGAGGCCACCACGCGGTAGCCCAGCTTGCCCAGCAATGCGATGGCGATCGAGCCCACGCCGCCCGAGGCGCCCGTCACGAGCACCTCGCCGTCGCCCGGTTTCACGCCGGCACGCTCCAGCGCCAACACCGACAGCATCGCCGTGTAACCCGCCGTGCCGATCGCCATGGCCTGCCGCGCATCGAGCCCGGCTGGCAGTGCAACCAGCCAGTCGCCAGACAGACGTGCACGTTGCGCGAGGCAGCCCCAGTGCGCCTCGCCGACGCCCCAGCCGTTGAGGATGACCGCATCGCCCGTCTTCCACTCCGGATGCGAGGAGTCGAGCACCACGCCCGCACCGTCGATGCCGGCCACCATCGGCCACTTGCGCACGACGGGGCCGCGACCAGTGATGGCCAGGCCGTCCTTGTAATTGATCGTCGACCAGTCCACGCGGATCAGCACGTCACCCGCGGTCACGTCGTTGGCGAGCGCCTCGGGCGTGGAGAGCGCCGCGTCATCCAGGTCAACGATGTGGGCCAGCGGCCCGCCATCCTGCTTTTCCAGCATCAGCGCGCGAAACGACATGTTGGTCTCCGATCGGGTTGTGATTGTTGTGATGTGAGCGCCCAAAGAAAAAGCGCCGGAAGAACCGGCGCTTTCATGGGGTGGCTTACGACTTCTTGAGCGCGGCGAACTTACGCTCCAGCGTGGCCGCATCGATCAGGCCCGGGGCCCGCGAGCCATCGGGGAAGATGATGGCCGGCGTGCCAGTCACGTTGAGCGACTGGCCGAGCTTCAGGTTGGCTTCCAGCGGCGTGTCGCAGGTGCCGGCGCCGGACGGGGCGGTCTTGGCGGTCATCCAGTCGCGCCAGGCCTTGGCCCGGTCAGCCGAGCACCAGATCTGCTTGGACTTGGTGTTTGAATCTTCCGACAGGATCGGGAACAGGAAGGTGTAGACGGTGATGTTGTCGACCTGCGTGAGCATCTGCTCCAGCTTGTGGCAGTACGGGCAGTTCGGATCGGAGAACACGGCGATCTTGCGCGCGCCGTTGCCCTTGACCCACTTCACGGCGCGGTCCAGCGGCAGGTCGGACCACTTGATGCGGTTCAGCTCGGCCAGGCGCTCTTGCGTGAGGTTGGTGGCGGTTTGCGTGTCGAGCAGATCGCCATTCAGGACGTAGCGGCCGGTGGCATCGGTGTAGACGACCTGGCTGCCGAGGTTGATCTCGTACAGGCCGGCCAGCGGCGACTTGGCAACGCTCTTGATCTCCACGTTGGAGCCCAGGGCCTTCTGCACGCTGGCTTTGACCTTCTCTAGCGCGGGCTCGGCGGCACCGGCGCTCAGTACATAACCCGCGCCAATCGCAGCCACAGCCACCGCAGAGGCGATGGCCGCCACCCGAACACGAAACGACATAACAACTCCTGAAACCCCAGAAAACGCTGATGATGCCCGAGAACTGCCTCAGCCCAGCGCGTGCTTAATGAGTAAGCGTTTGATAAATGGCGTCATGCCCACCATGCGCATGCCCGCATTGCGTACTGTGCGGGGCAGTGCGCCCGGCAGGGCGAACAGCTTGTGCAGACCATCTGTGGCGGCCGTAAGCGAAAGCAGGTCTTCGCGGCGGGCACGCTCGTAACGGCGCAACAACCTCAGATCGCCATGATCGCGCATGGTTTCACGTTCCGCCATCACCTTGCCAATTTCTGCGACATCCCGCAGGCCCAGGTTCATGCCCTGCCCGGCCAGCGGATGAATCACATGGGCCGCATCGCCCACCAGCGCCACGCGCGGCGCGACCGCCCGGCTGGCGTGCTGCAGGATCAGCGGGAAGCCCTGCGCGGGGGTGATGTTCGACAGACGCCCAAAGCGAGCGGCGATGGCGCCACCTGCGGCGGCCTCCACGGCACGGCAAAGCGCATCGGGTGACAGGGCCAGCAGTTCACGCGCGTGCGCTTCATCGGCGGACCACACCATCGAGACGCGGCGATCAGGCAACGGCAGCATCGCGAGGATCTCGCCGCGTGCGGGGGTGGCGTCGTCGGCTGCGGCGGCCTGCTCGGCGGAGGTGCCGAGAAACCACTGCCACGCGGTGTCCTGATGCCAGTGCTCGGCCTGGAAGTTGGCGACCACGCCCAGTTGGCGATACGGCTTCGCCTCGGCCTGGATACCGGCCTGCTCTCGCACCCAGGAGTGCTTGCCGTCGGCGCCGATCACGCATTCCGCGCGAATCACCTGCCCATCGGCCAGCGTCAGGCGCACGGCGTCGGCTTCCATCTCGAAGCCGGTGGCAGCGTGCGGGAAGATCTGCACGGTGTGGGCAAAGCGCAGCGCGGTTTCCAGCGCGCGCTCGACCAGCGACGACTCGGCAATCCACGCCAATTGCGGCGCGCCGGCGGCGTAAGCGGAGAAATGCAGGTCAGGATGGCTGTGCTCGCCACGCGCGGCGGCATCGTCGCCGAAGATGCGCATGTCGTGCACCGGCTGCACGCGCGTCATGTCGAGCGCAGGCCAGATGCGCAACTGTTCCAGCAACGCCTGCGAGCTGGACGAGAACGCGTAGACGCGTGCGTCCCAGGCATCGGGCCCCGCAGTTGTAACAGACGGCGCGGGCGACGGCGCAGGCGGCGCAATCAGCGCCACGCGCAAGCCGATCTGCGCAAGCCGCAGCGCGCACGCGCGCCCGACGATACCGCCGCCAACCACCGCCAGATGGTAGGCCGGTGCCTCCTTGGAAGCCGCCTTGGGAGAGGAAAACGCGGGTGTATTCATGGTGCGCCGATTATAGCGGCGGGGGCAGCCGCGACTTTGCGGCCGCGCAAATGTGTCACGGCCAGCACGTGACGCTGAAATGGGGTCGGTGGTGTTTACGCCTAAGCAGATGCCGTGGTGCGCCTGAATCACTTATGGGGATTGCGGCGCAGGATGCATTTTCCGGCCCTCCGAAGTGCGCCCTGCATCCCGAAAGTGGTCACGTCTTGGCATGTCTGTCAGTTCGTAATGTGACGCCATTTCCACCTGAAAAACAGCGCTCAAGTCATCGCCCGGGATGGACGATAAAAGCCGGGCAATTCGACGTTTTGACGTGCGCGACCCGCCGATAGAGTGCAGGTCCGATCCATGGATTCCTGACCGCCATGTGGACTCTCTCCCATATGACACCATTGCCCAGGCTGATTGCCGGCGCCGCATTGCTGGCGCTGGTTGGCTGCGCACAGTTGCAGACGCAGACGAAGGCCACGCCCAACGCCCGCACCGCACCGGCAGGCGAGGTCATGAGCTTCACCATTCCGCCTGATGCACTGGGTGCGCATGACCCGCAACTGACCGCCGTGCTGACCAAGGCCGGCGCGCTGGCTGCCGCGCAGAAGCGCCCGGCGACGATCCAAGTCGCGGCGCTGACGCAGGATTTCCGCTACCTGAACCAGGCGCTGTGGAATGGTGTGCCTGCGCAGCGTGCCAGTTACGTCCACCTGGAAAACCTGACCGTCAACGCCAGCCAGCCGTATAGCGTGACGATCCGCACGCAGGATTAAGAGGAATGTCATGCGTATGACCCATCTACTCTTCCCGCTGACCGTCGGCCTGCTGGCCGTGCCGGCGTCTGCATTTGCCGCACCGCCCGATTCTCTGATGCCGGCAACGGCTGCGGCCGCGGCGGCTGACAAGGTCTATCCGCCCCTGCCCTCGCTGGCGATGCTGCCGCCAGGCGGTGGTGGTAGCGAAATCGAGCCTGCGCCCGCTGCGCGCACACGTGGCAGCAAGCGCAAGGCCACCTTCGTCCAGGTGCGCAAGGCGGCCGACCCGGTGCCGCGCATGGTGGTGTCGGAGGCGTCGCACACATATCTGGCCGGCATCGAGCACCAGCTCGAAGCGGCTCTGCAGAAGTAACCAACCAACGACCGTCCGCCGGAGCCGCCATGCATGCCACCCACACCCTTCGCTTGATCTGGGCACAACTTGGCGCGGCGCTGCTGCTGGCGCTGTGCAGCCTTGCCGCACACGCTGCGAGCGATTGCTTCGAGCAGGCTGGCGCCTACCAGGGCGTCAACCCGACGGTGCTACGCGCGATCGTGTGGTTTGAATCGAAGGGCGATGCGAATGCCGTGCACCGCAACGCCGACGGCTCGGTCGACATTGGCCAGGCGCAGATCAACTCGATTCATTTCAGTACGTTGGCGCGCTACGGGGTGCCGCGCCACGCGCTGACCGATGCCTGCGTCAACGTGTTTGTGGCGGCCTGGCTGCTCAAGCAAAAGATGGTTCGCCACGGAAACACGTGGCGCGCGATCGGGGCGTATCACTCCGAAACACCGGCGCAACGCGATTCCTACGCGCGCAGCATCCAGCGTGTGCTGGTGTCGTGGGGGGAGTTGCAGCCCCGCTGATCGGCTAGCTGCCGATCGTTTTCCTTCTTAGTAGTACGAGACGGTGGCGTACGCCTGACGTGCGCCGATCGAGCGGCGTTCACCGCTGACCAGGCGCATCAGTTCATCCTGGCGCGGGCAGACCAGCGCACGCACGCGGGCGTCGTTGGCCAGAATGCGCATCATCAGGTCGCGCTTGCGTTGCAGTTCTTCGTGCGACAAGGCCGGGCGCTGGGCGTGGCCCAGGCGTTCCATGTAGACCGCGCATTCGCGCTCCAGGGCGCTCACGCCGTCCCAATCGCCCATCTCGGCCGCCACGACCATTTCTGCGGACAGGGTGGCGATCGCCTCATAGCTGGCGAACAGGCTGTCGTTGCTGGCGACCGCGTGGGTCGGGCGGGCGGCGGTGGTAACGGTCCAGGACATGCTGTGCTCCCCACTCAGATTTGTTGTTTGGAGCAAGACAGTGCAATAGGTATGCCCGGTCCGGGCAGCCCCCGTCCTTGCCGGACCGAAGTTGGCCAAAAGCCTTATCCAGCCTGGGTTGACAGGCGGGCTGGGGACTTCCCTACCCCCTTGCCGACACCCACGCTGGGCTGGGTTTTGCGCAAAGTTGTTACGTTTCTGGAACGTAACGCGTAACGGCCCCGTAACGCGTTTTCAGCCCACGCCCTCGGCCCGCCGGGAATCGTCTTGCGTACCCAATGAGGCTTCCTAGAATTTGACAGTGGCGCGCCGCAGACGGATTGCGGGGCCGCTTTCGTCCGCTTGTCTTCGATACGGCCGGCTGTCTGCCCGCCCGTTTCCGACCCTCCATCCGGGCCAAGCCCTGACAACGTCCGCCCCGGCTGATTGCCGTGGTCGTGCGCGCATTCGTCAACTACGTCGGATGGAGGAAACCATGTCCTATCACCTGGAAGGCAGGCTGCTCGAAGTCTGCAACTGCCGCGTCCTGTGCCCGTGCTGGATCGGCGAAGACCCCGATTTCGGCACCTGCGACACCATCGTCGCGTGGCACATGGACCGCGGCACGATCGACGGCGTCGACGTGTCCGGTTGCACCATTGCAGCCGTCGCGCACGTCCCGGGCAACATCCTGGAAGGCAACTGGACAGCGGCGATCTTCCTTAACGACAGCGCGACCGATGCGCAGGAGAAAGCGCTGCTCAAGGTCTACACCGGCCAGGCCGGCGGGCCGATCGCCGAACTGGCCAAGCTGATCGGCAAGGTCGTCTCGGTCGAGCGCGCAGCGATCACATTCGACATCGTCGGGGCCAAGGGCACGCTCAAGATCGGCACTGATTACTACGCCGAACTCGAACCGTACGTGGGCCCGACCGGCCAGCAGACCACGCTGTCGGACACCGTGTTCTCGACCGTGCCGGGTGCGCCGGTGTTCGTGGGCAAGGCGCCGGTCTACCGCTCGAAGAACGCGGATATCGGCATCAACGTCGACATCAAGAACCACAACGCGCTGCAGAGCACGTTCCTGTTCGACGCTTGAACGGTGGCGATCGTGCGCGTTGCCGCATCGCGCCACCAACGCGTCTTCCTGCCGGTACTGGCCGGCTTGGTGACGCTTGCCTGGCTCACGCTGTGGCTGTGGGCGCGCAGCCCGTATGGCCGCTATCTGGATCATGGCGACTGGACGGCCTCTGGCCCGGCGGCGTGGCTGTGCCGGGTGGTGCCGGCAGGTTCGCTCGTCGTGCCGGCAGCGCTCTACGCATTGGCCTGGACGCTGATGATCCTGGCGATGATGCTGCCGACCACGTTGCCGCTGTTCCAAGCGTTTGACCGCGTCGTTGCGGGGCGGGCGGATCGCCAGCGCTTGCTGGTGCTGCTGGGCGTGGGCTATCTGGTTGCCTGGAGCGCGTTCGGCCTACTAGCGCATGGGCTGCATGCCCTACTGCTCGCCGGGGTCGCGCGGGTGCCGCTGCTGGGCTGGTATGGCTGGCTGATCGGCGCGGCCACGCTGGCGGGTGCGGGGGCGTTCCAGTTCAGCGCGCTGAAGTATCGATGCCTGGACCAGTGCCGCTCGCCGCTGAGCTTCGTCATCAGCCATTGGCACGGCCCCGGGCCGCAACGGCAGGCGTTCCTGCTGGGCCTGCGCCACGGGCTGTTCTGCGTGGGGTGCTGCTGGGCGCTGATGCTGCTGATGTTCGTGGTGGGCGCGGGCAGCCTCGGCTGGATGCTGGTGCTGGCCGCCGCCATGGCCATCGAAAAGAACGTCGCGTGGGGGCGGCGGTTGTCTGCGCCGCTGGGCGTGGCGCTGCTGGCAGGCGCCGCCGTGCTTGCGGCAACGCACCTCTGGGGCGCAGCGCGCATCGCGTGATGGCTGCCACGGATGCCATGGATACCACCAGCGACGGCCAACTCGCCCTGCGCACGGTGCTGCTCACCAGTATCGCGATGGTGGCGTTCGCCTCCAACTCGCTGCTGTGCCGGCTGGCGTTGCAGCATGCGGCCATCGATGCGGCGAGCTTCTCCAGCATCCGGCTAGTGTCGGGTGCGGTCGTGCTGGCCATCCTGGCGCGAGCGGGTGCCCGCCGGGCGCCGCCGGCCCGCGTGGACTGGGCGGCCGCAACCATGCTGTTCGCCTACGTGGCGTTCTTCTCGTTCGCGTATCTGACCCTGAGCGCAGGCACGGGCGCGCTGATCCTGTTCGGTGCGGTACAGATCACCATGCTGGGCGCGGGCCTGGCTGCGGGCGAACGGTTCGAGCCACTCGGTTGGGTCGGCTTTGCGCTGGCGCTGGGCGGGCTGGTCTACCTGGTATCGCCGGGCGTGACGGCGCCAACGCCACTGGGCGCCGCGCTGATGAGCGTAGCCGGTGTGGCCTGGGGCGTGTATTCGCTGCGCGGGCGCGGGCTCGACAATCCGCTGGGCGCCACTGCCGGCAACTTCCTGCGGGCGGCCCCCATGGCGCTGGCCTTGAGCGCGGTGCTGGCCAGCCGCGCACACGTCAGGCCCAGCGGGATCGTGCTGGCGCTGGCCTCGGGCGCGATCACTTCGGGCATCGGCTATGTGATTTGGTATGCCGCTCTGAAGGGGCTGTCGGCGATCCGCGCGGCGGCGGTGCAACTGGCGGTGCCGCCCATTGCAGCGTTCGGCGCGGTGCTGTTCCTGGCCGAGCCGCTCACGTCAAGGCTGGCGACGGCCTCCGCCGCCATCCTGGGCGGGATCGCCCTGGTGCTGGCGAGCCGTACACAGCGCAAGCGGAACGAGGCGGCGTCGCAGGGCTAGACCCCATCCGGAGCGGTTACAATCACGCCTTTCCGTGAACGACGCGCACAGCCCCGATTCCGCTGTGCTGCCGCCGCCTCAGCGTCACGTAACCCCTTGATTTAGAGCCTTTTTCACCATGAGCCTCCAATGCGGCATCGTCGGCCTGCCGAACGTCGGCAAGTCGACCCTGTTCAATGCCCTGACCAAAGCCGGCATCGCCGCCGAGAACTACCCGTTCTGCACGATCGAACCCAACGTGGGCGTGGTGGAAGTGCCGGACGCGCGCCTGGCTGCGCTGGCTGACATCGTCAAGCCCGAGCGCGTGCTGCCGGCAGTGGTCGAGTTCGTCGACATTGCAGGCCTGGTGGCAGGCGCATCCAAGGGTGAAGGTCTGGGCAACCAGTTCCTCGCCAACATCCGCGAAACGGACGCCATCACCCACGTGGTGCGCTGCTTCGAAGATGACAACGTGATCCACGTGGCCGGCAAGGTCGACCCGATCGCCGACATCGAAGTCATCAACACCGAGTTGGCTCTCGCTGACCTGGGTACGGTGGAAAAGGCACTGCAGCGCTACACCAAGGCCGCCAAGTCGGGCAACGACAAGGAAGCCGCCAAGCTGGTCGCCGTGCTGGAAAAGGCCCAGAAGGTGCTGGACGAAGCCAAGCCCGTGCGCGGCCTGAACCTGACTGATGAGGAATGGGCGACGATCAAGCCGCTGTGCCTGATCACGGCCAAGCCGACCATGTACGTGGCCAACGTGCGTGAAGACGGCTTCGAGAACAACCCGCACCTGGATGCCGTGCGCGCTTACGCTGCCCAGACGAATTCACCGGTGGTGGCCGTGTGCGCCGCCATCGAAGCCGAAATTGCCGACCTGGACGACGCCGACAAGGCCGAATTCCTGGCCGACATCGGCATGGAGGAGCCGGGCCTGAACCGCGTGATCCGCGCGGCGTTCAAGCTGCTGGGCCTGCAGACGTACTTCACCGCCGGCGTGAAGGAAGTGCGCGCCTGGACGATCCACATTGGCGACACGGCTCCGCGTGCGGCTGCAGCCATCCACACGGACTTCGAACGCGGCTTCATCCGCGCCCAGACCATCTCGTACGACGACTTCATCCAGTTCAAGGGTGAACAAGGCGCCAAGGAAGCCGGCAAGATGCGCGCCGAAGGCAAGGAATACATCGTCAAGGATGGCGATGTGCTGCACTTCTTGTTCAACGTCTGATCCGACAAGCGCAACGAAAAAGCCCCGCAGTGCGGGGCTTTTTTCATGGGCAACGCACGCACCCGTGGTTTGCTGTCAGCCCAACTCCGCACCCTTGAGCTCGGGGATCAGAAAGAACGTTGCCAGCATATCCAGCACGTAGATGCCGGCCAGCAGCGCAATCGCCACCGGAAACGAATACGCCGAAGCCAAGCTGCCAATCGCCACCGGCCCAAACCCGCCGATGGCACGGCCGATGTTGAACAGCACGTTCTGCGCGGTGGCCCGGGCCGCCGTCGGATAGGCCTCGGAGATGAGCGCGCCGTATCCGCCGATCATGCCGTTGACGAACATGCCCATGAGCGCGCCGGTCCAGAGCATCGTCACCGGATCGGTCAGCTGCGCATAGGTCAGCACCATGGCCACGGCACCCGCCTGGAAAATCAGGAACGTCGGCTTGCGCCCGATGCGGTCGGCCAGATGACCAAACGCAACGATGCCGGCCATCATTCCGAGGATCGTGACGGAGGTCCACACCGCAGACTTGGTGAGCGAGAAGCCCAGCGTCTTGCCCAGGTACGTCGGCAGCCAGATCATGATGCCGTAGTAGCCGAAGTTCTGGACGGCGCAGAGGATGACGATGCCCAGGCTGGTGCGCGTAGTGCGGGCATCGGCCACCAGCAGCCGGAAGGCATTGGGCTTCGGGCGCGCAGTATCCACATGGCGGACGAAGACGACCGGCTCGTGCAGCGTCTTGCGGACCAGCCAGGCCACCAGCGCAGGCGCCATCCCCAGCACGAACATGCCGCGCCAGCCGATAACCGGCAGCAGCATCGGCGTGAGCAACGCTGCCAACAGCACGCCCGACTGCCAACCCAGCGCCACATACGACGACACCCGCGCGCGCTTGTGCGCAGGCCACGCTTCGGCCGCCAGCGCCATGCCGATCCCGAATTCGCCGCCCAGGCCGATCCCGGCGATGGTGCGATAGACCAGCAGATCGCTGAAGCCTTGGGCGAATGCGCACAGGCCCGTGAACACGGCAAACAGCACGATGGTCCAGGTGAGCACGCGCACGCGGCCGTACACATCGCTCAACGCGCCGAACACGATGCCGCCAGCCACTGCGCCAATCAGCGTCCAGGTCACCAGGGCGCCGGACTGGCTCGGTGTCAGGGCCAGCGCCGCGCTGATGGCGGGCAGCATGAAGCCCAGGATCAGCAGATCAAAACCGTCCATCGCATAACCGATGGTCGAGCCGGCCAACGCTTTCCAGGCGTAGGCCGAGGTCTGCGCGGGATGCGACGCCGCGGTACCGGCGCCAGCGGGCGATGCGCTTGCGTTCGCGTCCATCAGGTCGCTCCTACAACACCTTGCGCAGGAATTCGCGCGTGCGCTCGTGCTTGGGCGCGGAGAAGATCTGCTCCGGCGGCCCCTCTTCCATGATCACGCCCTGGTCGATGAAGAACACGCGGTCCGATACTTCCCGTGCGAACGCCATTTCATGCGTGACGACCACCATCGTCATGCCCTCCTCGGCCAGCGACTTCATCACCTCCAGCACCTCGCCGACGAGTTCCGGGTCCAGCGCAGAGGTGGGTTCGTCGAACAGCATCACCGTCGGTGACATCGCCAGTGCGCGGGCAATCGCCACGCGCTGCTGCTGACCGCCCGAGAGCTGGCTCGGGTGTGCGTCGATCTTGTCGAGCAGGCCGACCTTGCGCAGCAGTTGCTCGGCCACGATGACGGCCTCGTCGCGCTTCATGCCGCGCACCTGCATCGGCGCGAGCACAAGGTTGTCGAGCACCGACATATGCGCGAACAGGTTGAAGCGCTGGAACACCATGCCCACGCTGGCGCGCATCTTGTTCAGGTCGGTCTTCGGGTCTTCCACGTGGAAACCATTGACCAGCACCTCGCCGCCCGAGACGGTTTCCAGCCCGTTCAGACAGCGCAGGAACGTGCTCTTGCCCGAGCCCGACGGGCCGATCACGCACACCACTTCGCGCTCTTCGATGCGGCAGGTGATGCCGCGCAGCACGTGCGCGTTGCCGTACTGCTTCTGCAGGTTGTTAACGACGATCATTCTTGCCGTACCTCGCTTCCAGATGTTGAACCCCGGCCGACAAGACCAGCGTGATTGCCCAGTAGATGAGCGAGATCGTCAGATACGGCTCCCAGTAGCGCGCATACGCGCCCGACACGGTGCGCGCGGCGTAGGCGAGTTCCGCCAGGCCGATGGCTGACGCCAGCGACGAATCCTTGACGATGGCGATGGCGTTGTTGCCTAGCGGTGGCAGCATGCGGCGAAACGCCTGCGGCAGCACGACGCGGCGCAGCGTCTCCATGTAGGTCATGCCCAGCGAGCGCGCCGCCTCTGCCTGACCGCGATCGATCGACTGGATGCCGGCGCGGAAGATTTCCGACACATACGCGCCCGCGTTGAGCGAGATGGCGAGCACCGCCGACGTGAACGCGCCGTATTGCTGCCGCACATCACGCGCCAGCTCACCGCTGATGAGCCAGCCATCTGCCGGGTTGATGAGCAGCGGCATCAGCGCAAAATGGATCAGCAGGATCTGCACGAACAGCGGCGTGCCGCGAAAGAAGCTGACATAGAAGCGCACTGGATATTGCACCGCATAGCGCAGGAAATACTTGTAGAAGCCATGACGCGCCTCGGCCAGCCGGCCAACGCCGAGCACCAGCCCGAGCAGCGTGCCGGCGATCACGCAGATCACCGTGCACTTGAGCGTCATCAGCGTGCCCTCGACGAAGAGCGGCAGATATTCGCCGATGATGTTCCACTGGAACCCACCCATGGAGACCACCTTTTTTTACTGGAGCAACAGAATGAAACGAGCCGGCAGTGCCGGCTCCGGGAAAAACGCCTGATGGCGAAATCGCGCTTATTGCTGCGGCAGCGTCGGCACGTTGTCGTCAAACCAGTGCTTGTAGATCTTGGCGTAGGTGCCGTCGGCAACGACCTTCTTCAGGCCGGTGTTGATCTGGTCGAGCACCACCTTGTTGCCCTTCTTGACCGCGATGCCGAAGTACTGCGGCTTGAACTTGGCGTCAGAGACCAGGCTGAAGGGCTTTTCCGGGTGGCTCTTGATGTAGAACTTGATCACGCCCACATCCCCCACCGCCGCGTCGACGCCGCCGCGGTACAGCTCTTCGAGCATCAGCGGCGTGTTGTCGAAACGCTTGATGGCCGAGCTCGTGCGGCCCAGCTCTTCCGAGACAGCGGTGTCGCCCGCGCTCGATGCCACCACACCGACTTGGCGCTTCTTCAGGTCAGCCAGGCCGCCGATCTTGGCGTTCGGCGCGGTGATGATCACCTGCCCGGCCGGAAAGTACGGTGCCGAAAAATCGACCATCTGCTTGCGCTGGTCGGTGATGGTGATGCCGGAAACGATGATGTCGCGGTCGCCCTGGTTGAGCGTGGCAAAGATGCCTTCCCACGGCGTGCTGATCAGCTTGACGTTGAAGCCGCCGGCCTTGCCGATCGCCTTGATGAGGTCGATGTCAAAGCCGGTCAGTTCCTTTTGCGGGGTTTCAAACTCGAACGGGCGGTAGGTGCCGCCAGCGCCAACGGTGTAGGTGGGCTCCGCCGATGCGCCGCCCGGCGCCATGGCGAAGGTGGTCAGAACAGCGGCGGCCATGACGAAGCGCTTGATCAGCATGTTGAATCTTCCCGGCGGGTGTGGTGAACAGGGCGCTGATGATACTCCTCCACCTGCCACACAAAAATGCGGGTCGGCCACAGTTGGCGCGCCGTGAAGGTGCCGAAAATGGGGCGGGAGCCGGCGCCTGGGTTACCGCCACGCGCTGGCGCAAGTCAAACGGCATCCAGCGGGCATGGCGACGTTGAGGCGATTAAGCATCACTTTTTTACAGGCATGCCGGCCGAGACGGCAGCTTTGGCGATGTGCGGCACATCCTGTTCAACGTCTGTCAGGCAAGCGCAACGAACAAGCCCCGCAATTGCGGGGCTTCTTTCATGTCCGGTGACCGTGGCGACGGCGACTAGCGCAGCCCGTAACCACGCTTGGCGTTCTAACGCCGCACCACTTGCGGCTGGATGCCGTCCCCGCACCAGTTGGCCCGCATGCGGCGGCCATCGCGCAGGTCGATCACCGTGTCGAACTCGGTCGACTGCTGCGGGATGGCGAACAGGTAGCGGTAACGCGTGTTCTCGAACGCGATCTTGAAGCCAGCGGGCACCTGGTCCTCGGGCAAGCGTTTCATCGGGCCGAAGCGCGACACGCCATCGCGCTCGGGCGTGGCGAGATCAGACACCTGACCGCACAGCGGGCCACTGCCACGCTCCAGATCATGCAGCGAGATAAAGCCGGTCTCGTCGACGAGGTAACCGGCGACCGGCCCGCTCAGGCGGCCCGTGTAGCGGAGGTCGACCACGGCATCGCCCACGACCGAACCCATTTTCTCGAGTTGGAACACGCGATGGCCGCCGATACCCAGCAGTTCATCACTGTCGGCGAGTTGGAAGTAGACGAAGTCCGGCACGTTGCGGATGTGCATGACCTTGTAGACCTCGCCGAAGTACAGGATGTCATTGCCGCTGCGCGCGATGCGGAAGTTCGATGCCGTAGTGTTGCGCACGAGTTCGGCCCGGCATTTCAGCTCGGGCAGCCCCGGCACCGGGCACGTCGGCGGCAGCATCTGGAACGAGGCCGCACGCACGCCATCCAGCGGCTTGCCCTTCACGTAGATGTGCTGGCCGTCGCTGATCACGTTGGAGTACAGCGGCTGCGCAAAAGCCAGGACGGTCAGGTTGGGCCGCACGTCGGGGCGCGGCTTGATGCCGTCCAGCGCATTGATCTCAAAGACCCGCCCACCGTTGACGGCAAAGGTCTCGTCAAACACCGTCACCGGCCCCGGCGCCATCCCCGGCACAGGTGTCTCGTCGTGATAAATGTGCGTGCGGTCCCGGGCCCAGGCGGCATCGGCAGCCGCGCCCTGCGGCGTAAAGACCTGGAAGCTGGCCGCATCCGCGCCGGCAATCGGCGAGGTGTACGAGAACACGGTGCGGCCATCCGTCGCATAACCCTGACCGAGCGGGCGCAGGCTCGCGCCGTTCGGTGTCAGCCGATAGTAGTTGCGGACCTCCGACAGCTCATTGCGCTGAAGCGGCCCGGGAATCAGGCATGACGGGTTGAACGCCGGCCCGCCGCCGGCGCACGCACGCGACGTGTTCACATCCGTGGTGATGAAGTAGCCCTGGCCGTCGATCACGCCAAAGCGGTCACTGCGCATCTCGATCGCATGCTTGCGGCAAGCGTTGGTGCGCTCTGGCCGCAGATCGGAGATGGATTGCCCAGGCTTGGCGGGCGGATACCAATGCTCGGTGCAGCTCCGCACCGTATAGGCCTGGCTGGCCACCGGCAGCCCCAACAACATCGCGCCAGCCACGAGCAAACCGGCCCGCCATGCACGCCGCATCAGCGGCCGCCCCGCAGCAAACCCCACGCGGCCGGCACCACCATTGCGCCGATCACCGCTGCCGTCCACGCCATGATCTGCCCGTCGGCATACAGGTGCGCAAACTGGCCGCCGTAGTAGCCAACCAACGCGCCGAACACGCCGGCCAACAGCGCGGCCAGCCAGCCGAGGCGTTTTCCACTCGGATGCAGCCAACGCGCCGCCGCGCCCACTGCCAGCCCGATCCATAGCGGTGCGATCCACCCCATTTGCCTGTTCTCCGTGTTGCCGTGCGCGATTTCGCGATAGGTCGCGGTTCAATTGGACGCGTACCTTAGCGCAAGGCCGGGCGGAAAACCACACGGAAGGCAACCGCAGCGCACCCGCCATCAAGTGATGCATAACCAACATTTTGACGCCGAACGACAGTCCTATTGCCCTGTGTCCTGTCGAGCGTCGGGCCCGGCGTTATAATCACGAGTGCTCAAAATTCGTGCCGTTCCTTCTTAACCGGCCGCCCCACATGCAGTTGCTGACGCTCGGAATCAACCACCACACTGCGCCGCTTTCCCTGCGCGAGAAGGTGGCGTTTCCGCTCGAACAGCTCAAGCCCGCGCTGGGCACGCTGCGCCAACACCTGCCGCACCTCAAGAGCACGGCCGAAGCCGCCATCCTCTCCACCTGCAACCGCACCGAGATCTACTGCGCGACCGACGGCAACCTGCCTGAAGAGACCGCGCATGAGCACGCCATTCGTTGGCTGGCGCAGCACCACAACGTCGACGCCAGCGAACTCGCGCCCCACGTGTATTCGCTGGGCCAATCGCTGGCTGTGCGCCACGCATTTCGCGTGGCGAGCGGGCTCGACTCGATGGTGCTGGGCGAAACACAGATCCTCGGCCAGATGAAAGACGCCGTGCGCACCGCCACGGAAGCAGGCGCACTGGGCACGTACCTGAATCAGCTATTCCAGCGGACCTTTGCGGTGGCCAAGGAAGTGCGCGGCACGACGGAGATCGGCGCGCATTCCGTGTCGATGGCCGCTGCCGCCGTGCGTCTGGCGCAGCGCATCTTCGAATCGATTGCCGAGCAGCGCGTGCTGTTCATCGGCGCCGGCGAGATGATCGAACTGTGCGCCACCCACTTCGCCGCGCAAAAGCCGCGCGAAGTAGTGATCGCCAACCGCACGCTGGAACGCGGCGAGAAACTGGCCGAAGCCCTGTCGAACCAGGGCCTGAACGCCCACGCCGTCCGCCTGGCTGAACTGCCGACCAAGCTCGCTGAGTTCGACATCGTCGTCTCGTGCACGGCAAGCACGCTGCCTATCATCGGCCTGGGCGCCGTGGAACGCGCCATCAAGCAGCGCCGCCACCGCCCGATGTTCATGGTCGACCTGGCCGTGCCGCGCGATATCGAACCCGAAGTCGCACGCCTGTCCGACGTGTTCCTCTATACCGTGGACGATCTCGGCGCCATCGTGCGCGAGGGCAACGCACTGCGGCAGGCCGCCGTCGCACAGGCCGAGGCCATCATCGAGACGCGCGTGCAAAACTTCATGCACTGGCTCGACGCACGCAGCGTGGTGCCCGTCATCCGCGATTTGCACGCGCAGGCCGAAACGCTGCGCCAGGGCGAGTTGGAGCGCGCCCAGCGCATGCTCGCGCGCGGCGATGACCCGGCGCTGGTGCTCGAAGCGCTGTCGCAAGCGCTGACCAAGAAATTCCTCCACGGCCCGACGCATGCGCTCAACCACGCGCAGGGTGAAGGCCGCGAACAGCTCATCGACCTGCTGCCGGCACTGTTCCGCCAGTCCAGCCACTCCGAGCGCTAGCGGCGCCTCGTCCGCACGCGCCCATCCGTGGCGCATGTTCCGGCGCGGTATCCTGCGCCGCCCTCGCCTTAGCGTTTCCACCAGCGACTGCCCGAATGAAGCCCAGCATGCTGTCCAAGCTCGACCAACTGGCCGAGCGCACCGTCGAAATCAACGCGCTGCTCGCGCGTGAAGACGCCACCGCCAACCTCGATCAATACCGCAAGCTCACGCGCGAACACGCCGAGCTGGAACCCGTGGTCGCGCAATTCGCGGCGTGGAAGCAGGCTGAGGACGACGTCGCCACCGCGCAGGAACTGCTGGCCGATCCGGACATGAAGGCGTTTGCCGAAGACGAACTCCGCGCCGCACGCGAGCGGCTGGAGTCGCTCGAAGGCGAACTGCAACGCCTGCTGCTGCCGAAAGACCCGAACGACCACCGCAACATCTTCGTGGAAATCCGTGCGGGCACGGGCGGCGATGAATCCGCGCTCTTCGCGGGCGATCTGCTACGCATGTACACGCGCTTTGCCGAGCGCCAGCGCTGGCAAGTGGAGATCGTGAGCGAGTCGCCGTCAGACCTGGGCGGCTACAAGGAAGTGATCGCGCGACTGGTGGGCGAAGGCGCGTATTCGCGGCTGAAGTTCGAATCGGGCGGCCACCGCGTGCAGCGCGTGCCAGCCACCGAGGCGCAGGGGCGCATCCATACGTCGGCCTGCACCGTGGCGATCATGCCGGAGGCCGACGCGCTGGCCGACATCCAGATCAACCCGGCGGATTTGCGCATCGACACCTTCCGCGCGTCCGGCGCGGGCGGGCAGCACATCAACAAGACCGACTCGGCCGTGCGCATCACCCACCTGCCGACCGGCCTGGTGGTGGAGTGTCAGGACGACCGCAGCCAGCACCGCAACAAGGACCGCGCCATGCAAGTCCTTGCTGCACGCCTGAAAGACCGCCAGGAGCGCGAGGCGCAGGCCAAGGAGGCCAGTGCCCGCAAGAGCCTGATCGGCTCGGGCGACCGTTCCGACCGCATCCGCACGTACAACTTCCCGCAGGGCCGCGTGACCGACCACCGCATCAACCTGACGCTGTACAAGATCGACGCGATCATGGACGGCGACCTGGATGAACTGGTGGGCGCACTGGCCGCCGAGCACCAGGCCGAGCAGCTTGCTGCCCTGGGCGAGGACAGCTAACGCGCCCGATTGTTAAAAAGCGGCCGCCTCGTAACATCCGCTTGCGTTTGATACAGCTTTGCGTGGTGGCGCATCGACCACCCGTTCCTATAATCGACTTCGATCGCGCCGAGTGCGCCGCCGGTCGCAGCCGGCGGTCATCTTCCCCTGACAGGCGCGGCAACCACCACGACGATTAGGAGAATCTCAATGCGTACCCAACTGCTGGCCATCACCGTTGCCACCACCCTCGCCCTCGGCCTGGCCGCCTGCGGCAAGAAGGACGAAGCCCCGGCTGACGCCGCCAAGAATGCGATCCAACAATCGGCCGATGCTGCCAAGAGCGCCGTCGACAGCGCCAGCAACGCCGCCGGCAAGGCCACTGAAGCAGCTGACCAGGCCAAGGAAGCCGCCAAGACCAGCCTGCTGGACGCAGCCTCGAACACGAAGGCCGCCGTATCGAGCGCGGTAGCAGCCGGCCAAGAGGCCACGAACAAGGCCATCGACGCCACCACCAAGGAAGTCGAGGGCGCCAAGAAGCCGTAACCCGCACTGCGCCGCACCTCACACGGGCCCGCGCCACACGACGCGGGCCCGTGTTATTTTGGCGGCCCAATCACGCCTACCTTGCCCCGTGTCAGCGCTCTCGCCCGATTCGCTTTCTACCGTCGCTGTGACCTTGGCTGCGCTAGCCCGCAGCGGCCTGCCTGCGCTGGAAGCACGCATGCTGGTCTCGCATGCGACCGGCCTGTCGCGCGTTCAGCTCATCACGCAAGACACCTACGGCATCGACGAAGCCGTGCGCCAACAGATCAGCGAACTCGCCGCACGCCGCCTGGCTGGCGAGCCGATGGCCTATCTGCTCGGCGAGCGTGAATTCTTCGGCCGCACGTTCAAGGTGACGCCGGCCGTGCTGATCCCGCGTCCCGATACGGAGCTGCTGGTCGAACAGGCACTGGATCGCATCGAAGAACGCGACGCCCCCGATGTGCTGGACATGGGCACCGGTAGCGGCATCATCGCCATCACCATTGCGCTCGCGCGGCGCGATGCACGCGTATGGGCCACCGATGCGTCTGCCGATGCACTGGCCGTGGCGATGGGCAACGCGCAAGCGCTCGGCGCCACGAATCTGCATGCCGCGCTGGGCGACTGGTACGGCGCGCTGGCTGAAGCCGACGCCCCGCACGTGTTCGACCTGATCGTCAGCAACCCGCCCTACATCGCCGCCACCGACGAACACCTCGGCCAGGGCGACCTGCGCTTCGAACCCGCCAGCGCCCTCACCGATCACGACGACGGCCTGCGCCAACTGCGCACCATCATCAACGGCGCCCCGGCACGCTTGGCGACCGATGGCTGGCTGCTGCTCGAACATGGCTACGATCAGGGCGAGGCCGTGCGCGCGTTGCTGACGGAGGCGGGCTTTGCCGACGTCTTCACCGCGCAGGACTTGGCCGGTCACGACCGCTGCAGCGGCGGGCGCCGCCCAGCGGCTTAAAACGGCGCAGGCCGAATCTCGCTAAAATAGATGAGTTTTCCAATGCGGACGCGGCGTCCTGCTGCTCCCCAATCGCACCCCAAATCGAATCGAGTCTCCCCATGAGCACCACGCACGAAAAAATCGACCAGATCGTCAAAGGTCACCCCGTCGTCCTCTTCATGAAGGGCACGGCGCAATTTCCGATGTGCGGCTTCTCGGGCCGCGCCATCCAGATCCTGAAGGCCTGCGGCGTGGACAAGCCGCACACCGTCAACGTGCTGGAAGACGACGAAATCCGCCAGGGCATCAAGGACTATGCCAACTGGCCGACCATTCCGCAGCTCTACGTCAAGGGCGAATTCATCGGCGGCTCGGACATCATGATGGAGATGTACCAGAGCGGTGAACTGCAGCCGCTGCTGGCGGCCTGATTGCCGATCGCCATCCGCGTCCTCAATTCAGCGTGACCTTGCCGGCAACCGCCTCGACCGAAACCCCACGTGCGCGCCGCATCATCGTTGCGATCACGGGCGCGTCGGGGGCAATTTATGGCGTGCGACTACTGCAGGTTCTGCAGGGCATGGGTGAATCGGCGGGGGTGGAATCGCACCTGCTGATGTCTCCGGCAGGGCTGATGAACGTGCAGCACGAGCTGCACATGGCGCGCGAAGAGGTGGAAGCACTTGCGCACGTGGTGCACAACGTGCGCGACATCGGCGCGACTATCGCGAGCGGTTCGTTTTCTGCCGAGGCAATGGTGGTGGCGCCGTGTTCGATGCGGACGCTGGCGGCCGTCGCGCACGGCCTGTCGGACAACCTCATCGCCCGCGCGGCAGACGTGACGCTCAAGGAGCGCCGCCGCCTGATCCTGATGGTGCGCGAAACACCGCTGAACCTCGCGCACCTGCGCAACATGACGGCCGTCACGGAGATGGGCGGCATCGTCTTCCCGCCCGTGCCGGGCTTCTACCAGCGCCCCAAGACCATCGACGACCTGGTCGACCATACGGTCGGGCGCGTGCTCGATTTGCTGGGCCTGCCGCAGACGCTGGCGCCGGGCTGGCCCGGGCTGCATTCAGCGGGCTAACTCACCTGCGCGCCGCCGATCAGCGGTGGTGATAGTTGAAGTACACCGACGGTCCCCAATACCCATAACCGCCGTAGTAGGCCGGATAGGCCGGAGCCGCATAGACCGGTGCAGGCGCAACCGCCACCGGTGCCGGATACACCGCACAACCCCCAAGCGTCGCGGCCGTCAGTGCAAGAAGCGGGGCCAAAGCCACGATTTTCATGATTAGCGTCCTTTGACCCCTCCAATGAGGCCATGCGGACCTTATAAGCGCCGCCACGCGACGCCGGGGTCATGCGGGTGTAAGGGATGTAACGGAAGACTACGAACGTGTGTTCGTCATCACCGCGAGGTCACTTCTGTGGCGTCGGCTTCCCTGCGGCGGGCTTAGCTGCCGCGGCAGGCGCAGAAGCGGCCACGCCGGAAGCCGGCTTGGGGGCGTCCGGATCCACCTCTGCGCGCATCTGGTCCATCACCGCGCCAGCGCGCGGCGACCAGAGGAATTCCACCGTGCCGTTCTGCGGCTCTTCCGGAATCGCGTACATCGTGATGATGGTCTGGTGGCCCGCCCAGCGCGCACGCAGTGAATCGACCGTCTTGCCCGACTTCAGCTTGAGCGGCGCCTTGCCTTCCTGCGCAGGCTTGCCGTAGCGATCAGACAGCGCCTGGAACACGCGCTGCTCAGTATCCACACCGCGCGTCGGCACGAACATGCCGGCGATGTTGCCGTCCTGGTCAATCAGCAGCACCGCCTGCGGGCCGTCCATCAGTTCAGGCCGCTTAGCCGATGGCACGCCCAACGAGCGCGTGCGCCCGTGCGATTCCAGAGTATCGGAACAGTATTCGGAGACATCCTTGCCGCCCGCGCTGCGCACGTCCTCACACGAGGGCAGCTTGCGCAGCGGCTTGCCGAGCGGGAAGGCATCAAGCAGCACGGCCACATCGCCCGGGTCGCGCACCGCCTTGGCCGGTGCCTCCGCTTTCGGTGCCGTCTTGGCCGCAGGTGCAGCAAACACCACTGGTGCCAGCAGCGAGGTCGAGAAAACGAGCGCTACGGCGCCGCGCGTCCAGCAAGTCATGCGAACTCCATGAAGGAAAGAGCCGAGAGTGTGCCATGCACGCATGGCGGGCGATGGCGAACGCGGTTCTGACCCGATAGGCGGAGTCGCGTTCCCTCGCCCAAAAGGCTGGCCCAACGAAAAGACGAGGTTTACACGCAACTTGACGCGGTTATGGACGGAATGCCGGCGAAAACGTTATCAAAATGTTGCCGGTTTTGATCTCGTAAAGATCCGGCGGGTAAAATCCCGGGGGCACAGACGAATGATCGGCAGGCCCAAGCATCACGCCTCCCCCCAACCTGCCGCACAGTACGCGATCTCATTTTGAACACTCCCGACGCTGTTCCCTTCCATTCCAGCCCGTCCCGCCTGACCCGCTCGCTTGCCGGCTATGCACGGCTGGCGGTGGGCCTGCTGGCACTGGCTTCGGCACATGCGGCACTGGCCTTCGGCTTCAATGACGTGGCCGTACGCGCCAAGCAACTGGCGACCAAGCCCTACCAGGCCCCAACCGAAACGCTGCCGCGCCAGTTGCGCGAGCTCCGCTACGACCAGTACCGCGAGATCCGCTTCAAGTCGGATCAAGCCTACTGGCGCCGCGACAAGCTGCCGTTCGAACTCGGTTTCTTCCACGAAGGCTCGTATTACGACCAGCCGGTGAAGATCAACGAGGTCTCGCCGGCCGGTGTGCGCGAGATCCGCTTCGACCCGCGCCTGTTCGACTACGGCCCGGTCAAGCTGGATGCGAAACAGCTGCAGCACCTGGGTTTTGCCGGCTTCCGCGTGCACTACGCGATGAACACGCCCAAGTACAAGGACGAAGTGATCGTCTTCCTGGGCGCGTCGTACTTCCGCGCAATCGGCAAGAACCAGGTCTATGGCCTCTCTGCACGTGGCTTGGCCATCGACACCGCGCTCAACTCGGGCGAGGAATTCCCCCGCTTCACCGATTTCTGGATCGAGCGCCCGGCGGCCAACGCCAAGGAGCTGACGGTCTACGCGCTGCTGAACTCGCGCCGCGCCACGGGTGCGTACCGCTTCGTCATCAAGCCGGGCACCGACACGGTGGTCGACGTGAAGGCGCAGGTCTACATGCGCGAAAACGTCAGCAAGCTGGCGATCGCGCCGCTCACCAGCATGTTCTTCTTTGGCGAGAACCAGCCGGCCGCCAATCTGGACTTCCGCCCCGAGGTGCATGACTCCGACGGCCTGTCGGTGCTCTCCGGCACCGGTGAATGGATCTGGCGCCCGCTGACGAATCCGAAGCGCCTGCTGGTCAGTTCGTTCTCGACCACCAACCCCGGCGGCTTCGGCCTGATGCAGCGTGACCGCGCGTTCTCCAGCTACGAAGAGATCGGCGATCGCTACGAACAGCGCCCGAGCACCTGGATCGAGCCCGTGGGCAAGTGGGGCGCCGGCCGTGTCGAACTGGTGCAGATTCCGACGCCCGACGAGACCAACGACAACGTGGTCGCCTACTGGGTGCCCGAGACCCCGCCCAAGCCGCAGCAACCGTACAACTTCGAGTACCGCATGCTGTGGCAAAAGGATGGCGACAAGAAGCCGGCCCTGTCGTGGGTCACGCAGACACGCCGCTCGCACGGCTGGACCACCAAGCGCCCGGATGAGCGCAAACCCGACGACACGATCGCCTTTGTGGTCGACTTTGAAGGCCCGGCGCTGGCCAAGCTGCCGCCCAATGCACCGGTCGAACCCGTGTTCTCGGCAGATGCCAACGGCAAGATCGAATCGATCTTCGGCCAACCCAACACCGCGACCGGCGGCTGGCGCGTGACTGTGCGCCTCAAGCGGGTCGACGACGACAAACCCATCGAGCTGCGTGGTTACCTGCGCAGCGGCGGTACCGGAATTTCTGAGACGTGGAGCTACCTGCTACCTCCGGGCTAAACGTGACGAAGGCCCAGAATGGCGGCGCTGCCGCCTCCGCCAGCCCAACCACAATGCCCTCCCCCGAGTCCGTGGCCGAGCGCTATCTTGAAGCGCTTCCGCTCGCTGCCGAGGCACGCGCTGCACTGGTGCGCGACGCTGGCATTGCAGCGGGTGACGATGACGCGGCGGCGCTGGCCAAGCTGCACCGCGCGCTGGCCAAGCTCGACCCGGCGCAAACGACCTCGCTCGAAGCAACAGCCCCGGCTTACGCATCAGTGGGGTCGCGCCTGGACGCCGCCTACGGCGCCACGCGCGCCGATGCCGCATCCACGGAACCCGCCGCCGAACCTGCGCCGCCGCTTGCGCACGACAGCGAAGGCCGCATCCACCTGGACACCGGTCCCACACCCGCCCGCCGCTCGATGGTGCCGTGGCCGTGGGTGCTCGGGCCGATCTGGCGCATGCGCAACGCGATCCACCGGTGGCAGCACGGCGGCAAGGCGCCCGTGCCCTACGAAAAGCCCGACTCGCCCGACCCCAAAGGCATCTGGCGCTTTGTCGGCGCACGCCGTCGCCTGACGCTGCTCACACTGATGATCGCGCAGACCGTCGCCGCCACCTGGGCGATGAGCACGGTGCTGCCATACCATGGCGCCGATTGGCTCGAAGCCATCATCATCGTGCTGTTTGCGGTGCTGTTCTGCTGGGTGTCGGCGGGGTTCTGGACGGCCATCACCGGCTTCCTGCTGCTGGCCTTCCATGGGGATCGCTTCGTCATCTCGCGCCGCGCCTCGCCCGATGCGGTGATTCCGGACGATGCGCGCACCGCCATCGTCATGCCGATCTGCAACGAGGACGTGCAGCGCGTGTTTGCCGGGCTGCGTGCGACGTATGAATCGCTGCAGCGCACGGGCCATCTGGAGCACTTCGACTTCTTCGTGCTGTCGGATTCCGGTGACCCCGACATCCGCACTGCAGAAGCCGACGCGTGGCTGCACATCTGCCGCGCGCTCGATGGCTTCGGCCGCATCTTCTACCGCTGGCGCCGTCACCGTGTGAAGCGCAAAAGCGGCAACATCGACGATTTCTGCCGGCGCTGGGGCGGCAAGTACCGCTACATGATCGTGCTCGACGCCGACAGCGTGATGAGCGGCGATTGCTTGACGCGTCTGGTACAGCTGATGGAAGGGGCACCCTCCGCAGGCATCATCCAGACCGCGCCCCGCGCGGCCGGCCGCGACACGCTGTATGCGCGCATCCAGCAGTTCGCCACGCGCGTGTACGGGCCGCTGTTCACCGCCGGCCTGCACTACTGGCAATTGGGCGAATCGCACTATTGGGGCCACAACGCCATCATCCGGCTCGACCCGTTCATCAAGCACTGCGCACTCGCGCCGATTCCGGGCAAGGGCTCGCTCTCGGGCGAGATCATGTCGCATGACTTTGTCGAAGCCGCGCTGATGCGCCGCGCCGGCTGGGCCGTGTGGATCGCCTATGACCTGGACGGCAGCTACGAAGAGATGCCGCCCAACCTGCTCGACGAGCTGGGCCGGGACCGCCGCTGGTGCCACGGCAACCTGATGAACTTCCGCCTGTTCGGCGCGCCGGGCTTTCACCGCGTGCACCGCGCGGTGTTCATCACGGGCGTGATGGCCTATCTGTCGGCGCCGCTGTGGTTCCTGTTTCTGCTGCTTTCCACGGCGCTGCTGGCCAAGCACACGTTGATTGCGCCGGAGTACTTCACCCAGCCGCACCAGATCTTCCCGATCTGGCCGGAGTGGCATCCGGAGAAGGCTGCCGCGCTGTTCTCGGCCACCGCCACCGTGCTGTTCCTGCCGAAGATCCTCAGCGTGCTGGTGCTGTGGGCGCAGGGCCCGAAGCGCTTCGGTGGCGCGATCCATCTGGCGCTGTCGATGGCGATCGAGGCGGCGTTCTCCGTACTCGCCGCGCCGGTGCGCATGCTCTTCCACACGCGCTTCGTGACGGCCGCGTTCCTCGGCTGGAAGGTGCACTGGAAATCGCCACCGCGTGAAGACGCGCAGACGCACTGGGGCGATGCCGTGCGCCGCCATGGCTTGCATACGGTCATTGGCATCGTCTGGGCTGCGATCGTGTACTGGCTGAACCCGAGCTTCCTGTGGTGGCTGTCGCCCGTGGTGGGGGCGTTGATCGTGTCGATTCCGCTGTCGGTGTTCTCCAGCCGCGTGAGCCTGGGCCGCCGCATGCGTCGCCTGCGGCTGTTCATGATCCCCGAGGAAGTGCGTCCGCCACGCGAGCTACGCGCCACGCGCAAGCATCTGCGCAACGCGCCGCCAACGCCGGACTTCCGCCAAGCCGTGGTCGACCCCGTGACCAACGCGCTGATGTGCGCAGTGGCGACGACGCGCTTTCCGCAAGACAAGCGTCTGGTGGCGGTGCGTGAAGCGCACGTGCGCCACGCGCTGGAAGTCGGCCCCGACAAGCTCACGGGCAAGCAGAAGCTGGTGCTGCTGTCGGATCCGTTCTCGTTGTCGGCGCTGCACCTGGCGGTGTGGTCGTCACCTGAGCAGCGTGCGGCATGGGGACCGGGGGAGCCTGCGCAAGGCTGAGCAACCCGCAACCCGCGAAATACCGCGCCCCACCCGCGTCTTGCCGGTGGGGCGTTTTACTTTCCGTTACATCCGTAGGATTTGCGTATCACCTGATCGGGCTTGCGGTTCATAGAATGGCTTCACGAACCTGATACACGAAGTCGCCGGCAATCCTGCCCCGGCCTCGCAACCGAAGGAGAAGCATCATGAAACGCACACTGCTCGCATTCGTTCTGGGTGGCGCCGCGCTGTGCGCCTCGACGGCGGCGCTGGCGCATGTGGATGTCGGCGTGGCGATCGGCGTACCTGCGCCGGTCTACGTGGCCCCGGCACCCGTCTATGCACCGCCCCCGGTCTATCGTCCGGCGCCGGTCTACTACGCGCCGGCACCGGTGGTCTACGGCGGTGGCTACTGGCGTGACCGCGACGACTGGCGTGAGCGCGAATGGCGCCGTCACGAGTGGCGCGAACGCGAATGGCGCCACGATCACGATGGGGATCGCGGCTGGCACCGCGGCTGGGATCGTTAAGACCCGCTGATCAACGGAACCTGGCAAACGGGTCGCTCACACGAGCGGCCCGTTGCTTTTGCACGCGACGCCCTGCATGCATCGCAAACCGACCTATGCTGACGTAGCGGCCACCGCAATCCCGCCGCCGGCCGCACAGCACACGGGAGGACGCCATGTCGATCTCCACCACCCTCGACGACTGCCTGCGCAGCAAGGGCTGCCTGTACGAGGTGATTCGCCATCCGCATACCCACACCAGCACGGAAACCGCGCAATCCGCGCATGTCCCGGGGGACCGTCTGGCCAAGACGCTGTTGCTTGAGGACAAGCTCGGCTACGTGGCGGCTGTGCTGCCATCCACCTATCACCTGCATCTATCGGAACTGCAGAAGGCATCGGGCCGCGATGACCTGACGCTGGCCGATGAATCCGAGCTGCGCGAAGTCTTCAAGGACTGCGACGCCGGCGCCGTGCCGCCAGTGGGCATGGCTTACGGCATGCCGACGTATCTCGACAGCAGCCTGATGACCCATCGCGACGTCTACTTTGAAGCCGGCGACCACGAGAATGTCGTGCACATGGACATGGATCAGTTCATGGCGCTGATGCGCGACGCCAAGACCGCGCACTTCGCTTACCGCATGCAGGGCATCCTCTTCTGAGCGCACTGCCTTTGTCTGCGAAGGAGGCCGCCATGGCCGACGAAGTCATCGTCACGGCCCGCAACAACGGGCCGTATCACATCAAGGGAAGCTTTCGCATCGTCACCCAGGGTGGGCGCGAGTTGGCGATCGAGGGTGATCAGGTATGGCTGTGCCGCTGTGGGCACTCGTTGAACAAGCCGTTCTGCGACGGCTCGCACAAGCGCGCCGAGTTCGATAGCGATCTCGACGCGCCGCCCACGGTCGAGGCAGACCGCTCGCCGTAGGCCTGGGTGCGGGCATGCGGGAACAAAGCCGCCCGCGTCCCGCTTAACGCACGACCGGCTTGTACCGGATGCGCTTGGGCTTGGCACCCTCTTCGCCCAGACGCTTCTTCTTGTCGGCTTCGTATTCCTGGTAGTTGCCCGGGAAGAATTCGACGTGCGAATCGCCTTCAAACGCGATGATGTGCGTGGCGATCCTGTCGAGGAACCAGCGATCGTGCGAGATCACCATCACGCTGCCGGCAAACTCCAGCAGCGCGTCTTCCAGCGCACGCAGCGTTTCCACATCGAGGTCGTTCGACGGTTCGTCCAGCAGCAGCACGTTGCCGCCCGAAATCAGCGTCTTGGCCAGGTGCAGACGGCCGCGCTCACCGCCCGATAGGGTGCCGACGTGCTTCTGCTGGTCACCACCCTTGAAGTTGAAGCGGCCGATGTAGGCGCGCGACGGCGTCTCATAACGGCCCACCGTCAGGATGTCGGAGCCGTTCGAGATTTCTTCGAACACGGTCTTGTCGGCGGACAGTGCATCGCGGCTCTGGTCCACGTAAGCCAGCTTGACCGTCGGGCCGATCTTGATGGTGCCCGAGTCCGGCTGCTCCTTGCCCGTGAGCATGCGGAACAGCGTCGACTTACCCGCACCGTTCGGGCCGATGATGCCGACGATCGCGCCCGGCGGAATCGTGAAGCTGAGATTGTCGATCAGCAGGCGATCGCCGTAGCTCTTGCTGACGTTCTCGAATTCGATCACTTCATTGCCCAAGCGCTCGCCGGCCGGGATGAAGATTTCCTGCGTTTCGTTGCGCTTCTGGTATTCCTGACTGTTCAGCTCGTCAAAGCGGGCCAGACGCGCCTTCGACTTGGCCTGACGGCCCTTCGGGTTCTGGCGCACCCATTCCAGTTCTTTCTTCAGCGCCTTCTGGCGGGCCGATTCGCTCGACTCTTCCTGCTTCAGGCGGGTCTCTTTCTGATCCAGCCACGAGCTGTAGTTGCCCTTCCAGGGGATGCCGTGGCCACGGTCGAGTTCGAGAATCCACTCGGCGGCGTTATCGAGGAAGTAGCGGTCGTGGGTCACGGCCACCACAGTGCCCGGGAAGCGCGTGAGGAACTGTTCGAGCCAGTCCACCGATTCGGCATCCAGGTGGTTGGTCGGCTCGTCGAGCAGCAGCATGTCGGGGCGCGAGAGCAGCAGCTTGCACAGCGCCACGCGGCGCTTTTCACCGCCCGAGAGGTGCTCGATCTTGGCGTCCCACGGCGGCAGGCGCAGCGCGTCGGCGGCGATTTCCAACTGCAGTTCAACGTTGTCACCCGAACCGGCGGCGATGATGGCTTCCAGGCGGGCCTGTTCTTCGGCCAGCTTGTCGAAGTCCGCATCGGGTTCGGCATACGCGGCGTAGATCGCTTCGAGCTGCTTCTGTGCGTCCACCACCTCACCCAGGCCGCTCTCGACTTCCTCGCGCACCGTCTTGGCGGGGTCGAGCTGCGGCTCCTGCGGCAGGTAGCCGATGTTCAGGTTGGGCATCGGCGTGGCTTCGCCTTCGATGTCCTTGTCGAGGCCGGCCATGATCTTGAGCACGGTCGACTTGCCCGAGCCGTTCAGGCCCAGCACGCCGATCTTGGCGCCCGGGAAGAACGACAGCGAGATGTCCTTGAGAATCTGGCGCTTGGGCGGAACGATCTTGCCCACGCGGTTCATGGTGAAAACGTACTGAGACATGGCGTAAACGCGGGGGAAAGCGCGTGAAATTGGGAACCCGCGGAGTGTAGCAAAGGCACGACCCGCAGCGGGCGCGAACGCGCGGCGTTTGCGGCACAATCGGCGCAGTCGGCACAATCTGGCTCAGAACAACGCCATGCCTCGCTCATCGCTCCCCGCCCCGCTGCTGACTCGCCGCGCCCTCAACCGCGCGCTGCTCGATCGCCAGTTGCTTCTACGCCGCACTCGCATGACGCCGCTGGCGGCCGTCGAACGGTTGGTGGCGATGCAATCGCAGATTCCGCAGGCGCCGCACTACGGGCTGTGGTCGCGGCTGGAAGGGTTTCGCACCGAGACGCTCGACACGCTGCTGACCACGCGCCGTGCCGTGCGCGGCGCGATGATGCGCTGCACGTTGCACCTCGCGAGCGCACGCGACTACCTGGCGCTGCGCCCGCTGCTGGATGCGCAGATGCTGCGCCAGGCCTTCAGCAATGGCAGTAAAAGCGTCGCCGACATCGATCCTGCCGCCTTGCGCGCAGCGGCCCGAGCGGCGCTGGCCGGTGGTCCACTCACCGCCGTCCAGCTTGGCGAGCACCTGCAGCCGCTGTGGCCGAAGCATGATACGACCGCCCTCGCACGCGCGATTCCGTTCCTGGAGCCGCTGGTGCAGGTGCCGCCGCGCGGCCTATGGCGCGGCGCCGGGCAAGCTACGCTGGCCGCTGCCGCCGATTGGCTGGGCGAGGCCATCGAACCTGCCGCCACGGCCGAGGCTCTGGTGCTGCGCTACCTCGCCGGCTATGGCCCCGCCTCGGTGGCGGATGCGCAGGCGTGGTCAGGACTCACGCGATTGTCGGCGGCGTTCGAGGCGCTGCGCCCCCGGCTGAAGACCTTCACCGACGAACATGGCGTCGAGCTGTTCGATCTGCCACGCGCCCCACGGCCCGATGCCGACACACCGGCTCCGGTGCGCTTTCTTCCCGAGCTGGACTGCGCGCTGCTCGCACATGCCGACCGCGCGCGCATTCTCGACGATGGTCATCGCAAGGCGATCTACACGAAGAACGGCATCCTGCCACCGACGCTGCTGATCGACGGCTTTGTTGCCGGCACCTGGAAGCTGGAGGTGGTGCGCGAGCAGGCCACGCTCACGCTGTCACCGTTTGCGAAGCTGAACAAACCGGACACGCGGGCATTGGAGGAGGAAGGCGCACAACTGCTGGCCTTTGCCGCAGCGGATTGCTCCGCACACGCCATCCGCTTCGGGCAATAAAAAAGGCGCCCACCAGGGGCGCCCTTCCGATGCAGCAAGAGGCAGCTCTCGTTACATCGTCATCATGTTGGCGTTCATGTTGTGCATGACCCACAGCGAGCCGACAACGACGATCGCCAGAATCAGCAGCGTGAACAGGAAGGCCATCACGTTCCAGCGCTGGGCGGACGAGCCGTCCAAGTGCAGGAAGTAGATCAGGTGCACGACGATCTGCACGACCGCCAGGGCCATCACCGTCACCAGCACGGTACCGTGCGAGTAGCCGCCGTCCATCACCATCTTGAACGGGATGGCCGTCAGGATCACCGCCAGCACGAAGCCGATCAGGTAGCCCTTGATGGTGGCATGGCCGGCGCCGCCGGCAGCATGGCCGTGGGCGTCACCGTGGGCGCCGCCCATCGAAACGTTGGTCTGTTCCATTTACATCGCTCCCAACAGATAGACGACGGTAAACACGCCGATCCACACCACGTCCAAGAAGTGCCAGAACAGGCTCAGGCACGACAGGCGGGTCGTTTGGGTCGGGGTCAGGCCCTTGGCACCGATCTGCCACATCATGACGATGATCCACAGCATGCCGCTGGCCACGTGCAGGCCGTGCGTGCCAACCAGCAGGAAGAACGACGACAGGAACGCACTGCGGTTCGGGCCCGCACCTTCAGCGATCAGGTGGTGGAACTCGTTGATTTCCATGCCGACGAACGCGGCACCCAGCAGCAAGGTAATGCCCAGCCACAGCATCACGTGATCCTTGCGGCCGTTCTGCACGCTGATCATCACCATGCCGTACGTAATGGACGACACCAGCAGGATGCCGGTTTCGATGGCCACGTACGACAGATCGAAGAGCTCCTTGCCCGTCGGGCCGCCCGCCGTCGCGCCGCGCAGCACGCAGAACGTAGCGAACAGCGACGCGAAGATGATCAAGTCGCTCATCAGGTACACCCAGAAGCCGAAGACCTTGGTGTCTGCGACGTCGTGGTGGTGCGCATGGTCATGCGCGTGGTCGTGGCCGTGCGCTTGAGCGTGCGCGGCGTGACCGTCTAGAACATTGGAAGCCATGGTTTAAGCCTGCGAACCGATACGTTGGAAGTAGGCCGACTCGGTCTCGTGAACCTCGTGAGCGGGCACGTAGTAATCGACGTCGTCGTCGTTGCTGCGGAGGATGAAGCTGCCGATCATGCCGACCAGACCCAGCACGGCCATCCACCAGATGTGCCAGATCAGCGCAAAGCCCATCACGATCGAGAACATGCCGATGAAGAAGCCAGCGCCGGTGTTCTTCGGCATGTGGATCTTCTCGTAGCTGGCCGCCACTTGCGTCGGCACTTCACCGCGCGCCTTCATGTCGGCGAAGGCGTCGATGTCACGCACCACCGGCAGGACCGGGAAGTTGTAGTGCGCCGGCGGCGACGAGGTCGCCCACTCCAGCGTACGGCCACCCCACGGGTCACCCGTCAGGTCAGCCAGCGCATGACGATTGCGGATGGAGACGAAAATCTGGATCAGTTGCGAAGCGATACCGCAGGCGATGATCGCAGCACCAACCACGGCAACGTACAGCCACGGCTGCCATGCCGGATTGTCGGTGTGGTTCAGACGACGCGTCATGCCCATGAAGCCCAGCACGTACAGCGGCATGAACGCGGTGTAGAAGCCCACGAACCAGCACCAGAAGGCGCGCTTGCCCCACTTCTCGTCCAGCTTGAAGCCGAAGGCCTTCGGGAACCAGTACGTGATACCGGCCAGGTAACCGAACACCACGCCACCGATGATGGTGTTGTGGAAGTGCGCGATCAGGAACAGGCTGTTGTGCAGCAGGAAGTCAGCGCCCGGCACAGCCAGCAGCACGCCGGTCATGCCGCCGATCACGAACGTGATCATGAAGCCGATCGTCCACAGCATCATCGAGTTCAGCTCGACGCGGCCGCGGTACATCGTGAACAGCCAGTTGAAGATCTTCACGCCCGTCGGGATCGAGATGATCATCGTCGCGATACCGAAGAACGCGTTGACGTTCGCACCCGAACCCATGGTGAAGAAGTGGTGCAGCCACACCAGGAACGACAGCACGGTAATACCGGCGGTTGCCCACACCATCGACGTGTAGCCGAACAGCTTCTTGCGCGAGAACGTCGAGACGATTTCCGAGAACATGCCGAACGCCGGCAGGATCAGGATGTACACCTCAGGGTGGCCCCAGATCCAGATCAGGTTCACGTACAGCATGGCGTTGCCGCCCAGCTCGTTCGTGAAGAAGTGCATGTCCAGGTAACGGTCAGCACCCAGCAGGGCCAGCGCCACGGTCAGCACCGGGAAGGCGGCGACGACCAGGATCATCGAGCACAGCGACGTCCAGGTGAAGATCGGCATGCGCATCAGGGTCATGCCCGGCGCGCGCATCTTGAAGATGGTCGCGACGAAGTTCACCCCGGTTAGCAACGTGCCCAACCCGGATATCTGCAAGGCCCAGATGTAGTAGTCGACCCCCACGCCCGGGCTGTACGCCAGCTCCGACAGCGGCGGGTACGCCAGCCAACCGGTGCGGGCGAACTCGCCCACGCCCAGCGACACGTTGATCAGCACCACGCCGGCAGCAGCCAGCCAGAACGACAGCGTGTTCAGGAACGGGAACGCCACGTCGCGCGCGCCAATCTGCAGCGGCACGATCAGGTTGATCAGGCCCGTCATCAGCGGCATGGCCATGAAGAAAATCATGATCACGCCATGCGCGGTGAAGATCTGGTCGTAGTGCTCAGGCGGCAGATAGCCGGCACCGCCGCCCGAGGCGACCGCCAGTTGCGAGCGCATCATGATGGCGTCGGCAAAGCCGCGCAGCAGCATCACGATGGCCAGAATGCAGTACATCACGCCGATCTTCTTGTGGTCGACCGAGGTGATCCACTCATTCCACAAGTACGACCACTTCTTCAGATAGGTGATCAGGCCAAATACGCCCGCACCACCCAGCAGAATGGCCGAGACCGTCACGACCACGATGGGCTCGTGCAGCGGAATGGCCTCCAGACTCAACTTGCCAAACATCGTCAACTCCTAGGAATTCTTGGCCGCGCTCTTGGGCGCCGGCAGGGCGGACTGCACCGGCAGCGGGCGCGTTGCCGCGTCAGCCGTTTCCACCGTGCAGTTGGCGCCTTGGAGCGCCTCGTCGAGCGTCAGGACCTTGTCCGAGTCGCCCATGTATTTGTGCAGGATGCTGTGATACAGCGCCGGATCGACCGAGGCGTACACCGCCGGCGGCACCTTCTCGCTCGGCTTGGCCAGCTCGGCGTAGCCTTCCTTGGTCAGCACTTGCGGGGCGCTGCGGACCTGCTTGACCCAGGCATCGAACTCTTCGTTCGTCATCGCCGTGGCCTTGAACTTCATGCCCGTGAAGCCCTGGCCGCTGTAGTTCGACGACATACCGTCAAACACGCCGGTCTCGTTGGCGATCAGGTGCAGCTTGGTCTGCATGCCCGCCATGGCGTACACCTGGCTGCCGAGCTGCGGGATGAAGAACGCGTTCATCACCGTGTCGGACGTGATCTTGAAGTTGATCGGGGTGTTGGCCGGGATCGCGAGCTGGTTGACCGTCGCGATCTTCAGTTCCGGGTAGATGAACAGCCACTTCCAGTCGAGCGAGACGGCCTCGACGGTGATCGGCTTCACGTCGGATTGGATAGGCTTGTACGGATCCAGCGCATGCGTGGACTTGTACGTGATCCAGCCCAGCACGACGATGATCAGGCACGGGATCAGCCACACCACCGCCTCGATAGCGTTGGAGTGCGACCAGTCCGGCTCATAACGCGCGCGGGTGTTGGTGGAGCGGTACTTCCACGCAAACACCAGCGTCATGATGATCACGGGAATGACCACCAGCAACATCAGGCCGGTCGCCACCAGGATCAGCGTCTTTTCTTCCGCCGCAATCATCCCCTTCGGATCCAGGACCGTCAGGTTGCAGCCCGCCAGCAGGAGCGGGAGGCTTGCGGCCAGGAGCCGCTTCATATGTGGAACGAGTGTGTTCTTCATGTCTTGCACAGTTGCGCCGGCAATGCTTACCAACATCACGGGAGCCAAGCAGCCCAGACAGCGGCCACAGGCAGAAAAACGCGGGAAATGAGAAAAGACCGAGCTACCGGCACCTCGAAAACGCCCGGGTGCAATAGCGGATCTTCGATCACATCAGGCGCCGGTCAGGGAAAAGCTGAACCCAGCGCACCCTGCCACAGAGGCGGACTTCGGCCATGACTGGCATGGACGAGGCTGAGCGCCGCCGCACTGCACAAGGCAGCGGACGACAGATCGGGGGCGGAAGGATTCGATGCAGGCACTACGTCAAGCGCTCATTGGGGAGCGCGGTTTGGAGTGGAATGCGGGCGCGATCTTACCGCCAGACAGCGCTTCGGATCGCGATAGATGCTCAGGCAAATAGAAATCGAGGCCGATTGACAAGTGCCGCCAGCGTTGCGCGGCTAGGGTTTACGCGGTTTTGCGGGTAAGCAAATCGAAAGTGCCTGTTGTTGCACTGCGACAATCAGCCACAGTGGTGCGCACCCGACGCAGCCCCCAAATGTGCGCCCAAATGTTGAATTGATAATAAGAATACTTCTCATTTACAATTCAACACTTTCCCGCTCCGCATCACCGCCCGGTGTCCTGCGATTCCTCCGCCCCGCCCTTGCTTGCCGTGCTGGTCCGTCACTACGACGAGCTGGTCGATCTGCTGCGCCGGCGCTTTGGCGCGGACCGAGGCTTTGCGCGGGATGTCGTCCATGACGTGTGCGTGAGCCTGCTTGCGGAGCCGCCGCGCCAGCCGGTCACGGCGCCCGTGGCCTACCTGCGGCGCGCGACCGTCAACCTGGCGATCGACCGGCACCGCGTGGAAACGGCCCGTGGCGCGTGGGTCGAGTCCGCCGACGAACTGCCCGAACCCGCCGACGAAGCCCCCGGCCACGACCGCCACATCGACGCCAGCCGTGAGCTGGATCGCCTGTCGGAAGCCATCGCTCTGTTGCCGCCGCGCTGCCAGCAGGTGTTTGTGCTGCATAAGATCCACGAGATGCCGCAGGCCGAGGTGGCGATAAGATTGGGGATTTCGCGCAAGGCGGTCGAAAAGCACATCCGGCTCGGCATGATGGCCTGCCGTACGGCGCTGGACCGCCCGGCAGCCGCACCGCCGCGCTGAACACGCATACGCTCCTGATGCCCCCCCCACCCGACGACTTCTCCCGCGAGGACGACAGCCTGGCGCGCCACCGCAGCACGCTCCGGGCGCGCTTTGCCATGCCGGAATTGCCGGCGCACGCGCCGCGTCGGCGGGCACCGATGGTCGCGGCCGGTATCGTCGCGCTGCTCGGTGCGGTGCTGTGGGCGGATCCGGCCTGGCATACGCAGCGCTATGTCACGGCCGCAGGCGAACGCCAGCACCTCACCCTGCCGGACGGCAGCGACCTCACCCTCAACACGCGCACGGTTGCCGAAGTGGAATGGCACCTGCGGTCGCGGCAAGTTCGTCTCGTCGACGGTGAGGCGCTGTTCGACGTGAGGCATTCAACGTGGCGACCCTTTGTGGTGCGCGCGGGCAAGACGACCGTGCGCGTGGTTGGCACCGCCTTCAACGTGCGACGCGCCGATCCGCGTGTCACGGTGACGGTGCTGCGCGGCCGCGTACATATGGAAGAGGCTTCGGGCGATGCCGTGCTGCTGACCGCCCGCCAGGCAGCCGAGTCGTTCAACGGCACACTCACCGCGCGCGCCGCGCCCGACCCCGGCGCCGCCATCGCCTGGAAAGACGGCAAGCTGATGTTCGACCGCACGCCGCTGGCCCAGGCCGTGGCCGACATCAACCGCTATCGCGCAACGCCCGCCGTGCTGACCGATCCGGCACTGGGTCGCCTGCAGATCTCGGGCGTGTTCGACAGCGCGCGCACGGATGCACTGCTCGATCTGCTGCCGTCCATCCTGCCGGTTGCCGTCCACCGTGAGGCCAACGACACCGTGCGCATTCTCGCCCGCGGCATCACACGCTAAAAAAATGGCACGCCGAGGTAGGGATGCCCGGTGCGCGGTTCGTCTACTCCCCTGTGACCTAGACCAACGGATCCGCAGATCCACAGATTCAACACGGGGAGCTTCTCAGTGATTCGCACACAACGACGCGTGCCGCGCCTGATCGCGCTGGCCGCAGCCACGCTGCTGACCAACGCCGCCTTCGCACAGGCCCGCCTGACTATCGACATTCCTGCCGAGCCGCTCGATGCCGCGCTCAATGCGCTGGCACGGCAGGCAGGCGCGCAGCTCGTCTTCGCCAGCTCGCTGACGGCAGGCAAGACGGCCCCGCGCGTGCAGGGCCAGATGCGCGTGGAAGATGCACTCGACCGGTTGCTCGCAGAGTCCGGGCTGGTGGCACGCAAGCAAGGTGGCAACACGTTCACCATCGAACCGAGTGGCGGCAGCGCGCAAGTCACGCTGCCAGCCACCGTCGCGACCGCCAGTGCGCAGCAGGAATCGGCCACGGGCCCCGTGCGTGGCTACATCGCTCAGCGCAGCGCCACCGGCACCAAGACCGATGTGCCGCTCGCGGAGATTCCGCAGTCGATCAGCGTGGTGTCGCGTGACCGCTTCGAGGCGCAGGGTGCGCAGAGCGTGAACGAGGCGCTTCGCTACTCGGCATCCGTGTCGTCGTATGGCGCGGGCACGCGCTCGGACTGGTACACCGCCGTGCGCGGTTTCGTGCCGGCCACGTACCTCGACGGTCTGCAGTTGCCCAACACCATCAACCTGGCGAGCTGGCGCGTGGACCCGTGGCAGATCGAGCGCGTGGAACTGCTACGCGGGCCGTCGTCCGTGCTGTATGGCCAGGGCGATCCGGGCGGCACCGTCAACATCGTCACCAAGCAACCCACCACAGAGCCGATCCGCGAGATTGAAGTGCAATACGGCAGCCACGCGCGCAAACAGGTGGCGGGGGATTTTGCCGGCGCACTCGATGCCGACGGCAAGCTGTCGTATCGACTGACAGCCGTTGCGCGCGACGGCAACCTGCCCTTCGGCCCGTTCAAGGACCAACGCCTGATGGTGGCGCCCTCGCTCACCTGGAAGCCATCGGCCGATACCACGCTCACGCTGCTGGCAACCTACCTGCGCGACAAGACCAACTCCTCAGACAACTTCCTCCCGGCCAGCGGCACCATCCTGCCCAACCCGAACGGCAAGATTCCGGCCAGGCTGTTCACAGGCTCGCCGGATTTCGATGCGTACGAAAAAACGCAGTACTCGCTGGGCTATCAGTTCGAGCACAAGCTCAACGACACGTGGACGGTGCGGCAGAACACGCGCTACATGCACCTGAAGCTGGACGACCGCATGACCTACGGCGTGGGCCTGGATCCGAGCGACCCGACGCAGCGCATGATGTGGCGCTACGCCGGCATCGCCCAGCCGAGCTACGGGCGATTCGACGTCGATACGCAGGTGCAGGCGAAGTTCGCCACCGGCATCGCGCGGCACACCTTCCTGGCCGGCGTGGACTATCAACGCCAGACCACCAAGGACCCGGAGACCTATGCTCTCACCTCATCGCTGGATTTGTACAACCCGGTGCATGCGCCGTTCGACTGGTCGATCTTCAACGGCTCGGGCGCGTCTCCGCAAGACATCCACCAGAAGCAGACGCAGCTGGGCGTGTACCTGCAGGATCAGATCAAGCTGGGCGAGCGCTGGGTCTTCACGCTCGGCGGCCGCCACGACTGGAGCGATCTGCGCACCGACGACCTGCTCGCCGGCACCAACACCAGCCAGCGCGACTCCGCCTTCACCGGCCGCGTGGGCGTGGTGTACCTCGGCCCATTTGGGCTATCGCCGTACATGAGCTACTCGACGTCGTTCAACCCGACCATCGGCACCGACCGCAACAACCAGCCGTTCAAGCCGACCAAGGGCAAGCAGATCGAGGTGGGCATCAAGTTTGCGCCGAGCAGCAAGACGTCGATCACAGCGGCGGTGTTCCAGATCCACCAGACCAACGTGCTCACGCCCGACCTGAACGACCCGACCGGCATGCACAACGCACAGTCGGGCGAAATCCGCTCGCAGGGCATCGAGTTGGAAGGCACGACGCAACTGCTGCCGGGCTGGAACGTGATTGCCAGCTACACGTATCAGGACGTGCGTAACACCAAGGCCAACGACGTCACGCTCAACAAGTGGCCGATCGCCATTCCGATTCCGCGCCAGATGGCATCGCTGTGGACGGACTACCGCATCCGCTCGGGTGTGCTGCAAGGCGTAGGAATTGGTGCGGGCGTGCGCTACATCAGCCCGACGGCCGGTGCGCCGGACAACTCGCTCAAGGTGGCGGGCTACACGCTGTTTGATGCGTCCATCTTCTACACCGTCGGGCACTGGCGCTTTGCGCTCAACGGTACGAACCTCGGCAACCGCGAGGTAATCTCCGGCTGCTACGACGCCACGCGCTGCATCTACGGCAATGGGCGGACCGTGCTGGCGACGGCCAAGTACGCCTGGTAACGCGCATCGCCATCGCCAAAGAAAAACGGGCCACATCGGTGGCCCGTTCTCTTTACTGCACCACCAATCCGGCAATGCGCACCAGCACCAGCCCTGCGGCCACCACCAGATAGCCGCGCAGCACGAACATCCACGTGCGCTTGAGCGGCGTCCAGCGTGCCGGCGTGAGCTGCTCCAGCGGCGGCATGGTCCAGTGATTGCGGTCCAGCACGCTCACGCGTTGCGGATGATGCGGCCGGTGATTGCGCTGCTCGATGCGCCACAGCACCAGCGACATCACCACGGCGATGACCGAACCGCCGATCAGGATCGCACCGATCTCGAACTCGCCGATACCCGGGAACAGCACCGCCGCCGTCAGGATGACCGACAGCATCACCAGCACCGCCACCACACCGCCGGTGAAGATGTTCATCGCGCGACCGTTCGTCCACGGGCCGAGCACGGCCTTGTCGTTGCACAGCAGCAGCAGGAACACCGTCGCGCTCGGCAGCAGCACGCCCGCGAGCGATTGCACCGCGTTGGTCAGCAGGCCCAGCGGCACACCCGGCGTCAGCACCAGGCCTGCGGCCAGCAGCGTCAAACCGAAGTAGACGGCGTAGAAGCCCTTGGCCTCGGTCGGCTTGCGATGCAGCGAATGGCGCACGGCAAACACATCGCCAATCGCATAGGCGGTCGACAGCGACACCGCGCACGCGCCGATGATGCTGGCGTCCAGCAGCGCAATGGCAAACAGAATGCCCGCCCAGCGGCCCGAATAGGCCTCCAGCCCCTTCGCCGTGCCCAGTGCATCGGTGTAGTTGCCAAACTCAGGCGTACCGTGGAAGGCCTGCGCGCTGAAGGCAATCATCGCCACCGCGCCGGCAATCACGAGCACGATGCCCAGCCACAGGTCCGCACGCTCATAGCGGATGAAGCGCGCAGTGATGCGCTTGTCGATCACGTAGCTTTGCTGGAAGAACAACTGCCACGGCGCCACGGTCGTCCCGACGATGGCGATGATCAGCAGCATCACTTCCGCCAGCGGTGCACCGGCCGGTAGAGCAGGCACGAAGAAATCGCGCGCCACCTGCCCCATCGGCGGATGCACCACCAGAAAGATCGGAATGAGCGTGAGACTGCCCGCCACCAGCGCAAGTGCAAAGCGCTCGAACCGTCGGAAGTCACCCGTGGATGCGGCCAACATCACCAGCGCCGCTGCAGCGCACACACCCCAGTGGCGCGGAATGCCGAGATATTCCAGCGCAAGGCTGATACCGATGAACTCCGTCACCAGCGTCAACGCATTGACGAGGAATAAGTCGATGACAGAGAAGCTGCCCCAGAACTTGCCGAAGCGCGCGAAGATCAGCCGCGCGTGGCCGACCCGCGTGACGGCACCCAGGCGCAGCACCATCTCCTGGTTCACGTACAGCACGGGGATGAGCAGCATCAGCGTCCACAACAGCGTGGTGCCGTAGTTCTGCCCGGCTTGCGTGTACGTGCCGAAGGCGCCGGCGTCGTTGTCGCCGACCATCACGATCAGGCCGGGGCCGAGGATGGCCAGCAGCGTGCGGAAACGTGCACGCCAGCCGTCACGCGCACCGGTATCGTGGTGCGCAATGGTGCCTAGCGCGCCACGAATGTCGCCCACATGGGCCTCATCAAGCGCGGCATGACGTGGTGGTGCGTCGATGCCAGAAGCAATTTGGGTCATATCGACCTCCGATTTGTTATTGGGTGAGGGATGTACCCGTCGTTGGATTACCAGTAGGTGCGCGACAGCCGGATGGCGGCGGCTGCGTAGCCGTGGTTGGAGAGCGATTGGCCACCGTCGTCAGCGCGGCGGTTGGACGTGGCCGGCGCAGCGTTGGCACGCTCCGGCGCACCAGCACGGGCCTGCACGAACGGCGAGCTGAACGGCAGAGCAATGGCCGAGAAACGACGAGCGGGAATGTTGAATTTGCGCATAACAACTCCTGGCCGCATGGGCACGATGCGTGCACGGCATGCGGCAATCGCCGCGCATGGGTTGTCGTACCCAAGGCGGCAGATTCAAACAATCAAGGAGCGATGCAGACACCGCTGCCTTGCCGGGGCGGCAAGTCAGCAGCAGGGAACAACCGTGCGGCGGACTCGCCTAGTAGGAAAGAAATGTCGGGTAAGGTCGACTCGGACTGTCCATATGGGTCCTCCGTAGGTCTTAGAACTCGGCGTGGACGCGCATGCCGTAGAACTTGGCAGGGCCGCGGTCCCGGTTGTAGCCGGGGTTCTGGATCAATTGAAAATCGGGGCTGAGCATGATGCCCTTGACCGGTTGAAAGCTGTAAAACAATTCGAGTACGCGCTCGTGGCCATAGTTCAACGCGCCATCGCCCAGGAACGCGCCGCTACCGCCTGCCGCCAGGTAGGCCTTGTGATCTGGGCCCAACATGTTCAGCGAAAATGCCGCACCCACCACATCATTGGGGCGACCCCACGACGTGCCCTTCAGCAGACCGCCGAACGACACGTTGCGACCCACTTCAGTAAAGGCGTACGTCTCGGTCTTGTCATCCGACCAATTCAGCCGTGCAAACAGACCCAGGTTCTCGCCCGCCTTCTGCTCGAACGACAGGCCCACACCCACCTTGGCGTGCTCCTTACGCACCTGGCTCAGATCCGGCGCGCTGCCGGTGGCCTGGCCGAGTGCGATGGCGTCATCAAAGCGGCCCATGCGCGTCTTGTTGCGCCAGCCCATCAACCGTACCTTGCCGTCCTGGCCGAACAGCGTGTAGCTCTTTTCCAGTTCCACCATGTCACCGTAGTGCTTCATGAAGGCGGAATCCAGTGCCAAACCATTCGATTCGATCGGCTGCAGGAAGCGGCCTGCGCGCGCAGCCCAGCCGAGCTCGCTGTCGATGTATTCCAGCGCGATGCCCCAGTTGTAGCCACGCGCATCGGCGGGGTAGTCGAACGACGGGCTCGCCATGAACGACCAGTTCAGGAACTGCGTGCGCGGATCGTGCGAATACTCCACACCGTCAAATACATCCAGCACCGGCATGTTGCCCACCGTCAGCACTACACGGCGCTTGTCGACCACATCGGCAAACTGATTGAAGTCGGCGTCGATCTTTTCGGTATCGCCGCCCAGGCCCCAGGTCTGGCGCAGGAAAGCACGGGCGCGGTACAGCGTCGGGTCGGTGCCCGTCACCTTCGCCAGCTCTCCGTTGGTCGGGCCACCCAAGCCGTGCAGCTCGGAGAATGCCTTACCCATGATGACTTCCGGGTTGAAGTGGAACTCGGCGCCCTTCCACAACCGCATACCCAGATCGAGCGTAGTGCTGAACGAGTAGCTGATCGCGCGGTCGCCAGTCAGGCTGTTGTCGCCGCTGTACGGCGACTTGAACGCGGGCTTGGCTTGCCACACCCAGGTCGATTGGCCGTGGAAACCGAAGCGGTCATCCAGCTCACCGCCGGCGATCGGCAGCGCATCGGCGGCCGGGGCAGAAGTGGGCGCATCCTCTGCACGGGCAGCTTGGGTAGAAACAGACAACAGTGCCATCACGGCCAGAAAAGCCGGACGACGCAATGCAGCGGCGCGCACCAGAACCAGCGGACGCACCGCAACCCAAACGTATTGCAGCATCGAGAGAAACAGCATGAGACCTCCCCCGTTCGTTTCTATGACGAACGTAGGCATGAGCCGACCACGGTCCTCCCAGGAGACCACGAACGCGAGCGCGCACGCAGCCACATGGCCGTGTCGGTAAAACAATCGAATTGTGGGAAGAGGCTTGTACGGAGAACCCGCACAAGTGCCACTACCCGCCGTGCATACGGCTAGGCAGTGGAGGGGCGCAAAGCGAAAGCGATGCGCCGAGACTGTCTAGCCGTTCAGAGTGCGATCGAAGATCGACTAGAACAACTGTCCATGGAGAACATCTCCGTAGTGATGACGGGGCGCAGAGTAACAAAGTGTTCTTGGAGTCAGCAAGCGTTTTTTGGAGGGGGTGGGAGGCACTTTGCACGCCGGCAACATAGGCATGCCCCGCAAACCCAAGGCTGGCGCGGAATTGGCTTGCCGGCGCCATTTGCGGGCATCTTGGTCGCATCAGAAAATACTGCCCCCTAGTACGCGAAAAACCACATGCAGCACGCGCCTACTCATGATGAGCAGACCTCGCATAGAGGGCATTCGCACCTCGCTGCTGCGCCTGCTTAACTGACCGGGTGGATACACTACCGCCACGAATCCGAGCGCACAGTGCGGTGCTCGATCGCACACCACATCCAACATCAAACAGGAGGTTGCATGACGCGCTTAGCAACGATGCTCACGGCGATTGCCGCCATCGCAGGCATGGCCGGATGCTCGACAGCCGGCACAGGACAAATCAAGAACGGAGGCGAGGCGCCCATGGCTGAGCACATGCAACCGGCAAGCACGTGCCAGGCCGCTTCCGTGCCCGATGACACGCTGATCGGCAAATCCGAGCAGGACGCCACGGCGTTGTTGAACGGCTGCCTGTGGCGCGTCAGTGAGCGGGACGGCAAGGCGTTGCCGGGCACGATGGACTATCGGGAGGAACGCCGCAATCTGGGCATCCAGAGCGGCAAGGTGATCTGGGTGCGGCGCGGTTGACCCTCATCTGAGCGGGTCCTCAAGAAAAAACGGCTTCCACCAGGAAGCCGTTTGCATAGGAGTACCGCTCAGCGCGTGAACCGCTTTGCGCTACAGCAGCACTGACTTTTAACGCAGTTGATTCGCGATCGCGCTGTAGAACAAGGATGCCTCCAGTGGCTGCGCACTAAAGGACGGCTCCGCCTGCTTCCACGTCGACCACTGCACGATCACCAGGTTTTCCTTGCGGTTGACCATGATCACTTGCCCGAAGATACCCAGCGCCCAGAGGGCGTCGCGCATCGTCTGCGCCGGTGCCGGGGTCACGTTTTGTGTGTCCATCGGCACCGCGTTGTTCCACCACTGATAGCCATAAGTGCCATCCGGGTGCGAGGGCGAAACGGAGTTCGCGGCATGCGTCCAACGCGAGGCATCATCGACCCAGCCGGCGGGCAATATTTGCTTGCCGTTGGGCAATCGCCCCTCGTTCAGGATGAACTCACCAAAGCGCCCCCAGTCTTCCAGCGTGGCATTGAATCCATGCGCGCCAACGTCATGCTGACCCGCCTGGTAGGAATGCCACACGCCGTCGTTAGCCATGCCGTAGGGTTTCCAGAGGCTCTGTTCGAGGTACGCGGCCAGCGGCATGCCGGTCGCATGCTCCAGTACATCACCCAGCAGCCATGCGCCGCCCGATGAGTACGACCAGGACTGCCCCACCGGATGCGCCCGATGCAGGCCCGAGACCAACGTACGCACGCACTGATACGTGCCCGGCTTTGCCTCGCATTGGGTCAACTTGGAAAAATCGGAGTTCGGATTCGTGTAGTCCTCGTTCCAGGCCACGCCCGAGGTGTGTTGAATCAACGACCGAAGCGTCACGCCATCCCAGGCCGTGCCCTTGAGATCGGGTTCATAGTCCGTGACCAGATCGTCCAGCGAGCGAATCTTGCCCTCCTTCAGCGCGATGCCGACCAGCGTCGACACCACCGACTTGCCGACTGAGCGCGAGGTCCACAGCGTGCTGTCGGTATTGCCGTCGCCCAGGTATTTGTAGGCGATCTTGCCGTCCTTGAGTACGAGCATGCCGGCGACATTCTGGTGCTTCAGGTAGTCCTGAATGCCATAGGTGTGGCCGTGCATCGCATAGCTGACGTCAGTCAGTTGCCGCTGCGCGCGGGGCAGCGGCGTCGACGTGCCGCCGTGGTGGAACACATCGCCGGCGTAGTTCCGGTAGTCGTTGCGAAAGCCGATGACGCGCTCTGCCTGATTCCACGTGAGCATGTGCTTGGTGTCCGGCAGCGACGTATCGAATGGCGTCGGGCACGCCGACAGCGGCACACCGCCGCAGGAAGCGGCATCTTGAGCGATCGCCGCCAACGGGGCGAGCGCGGCCACAGAGGCTACGAGCGCCGCACAAGCGGCCAGAGTTGCAGATCGAGTGAACTTCATGATGGGTTGCGGTTAAGAAGCGCGAATGGGAAATTCCATGGCAGGTATCGCCTTTGCGCGCGATGCACCTGCTGGAAGTGCCCGCAGTATCTTTTCCGTACCGCGACCCGGTCAAAGCAAGACCCGTGGGAAAATCCCCCACACCCAGCCCACGCCTCGCCCGGGAGACCCATGAGCGGACTCAACTTCTCGCTTGCGCAAATCGAAGCGTTCGCCACCGTCGCCGAATTGGGGAGCATCTCGAAAGCCGCCACAACGCTCGCCAAAGACCGCTCAACCCTCAGCGAACTGATCGCGTTTCTGGAAGACGACCTGGGCTACGCCCTCTTCGAGCGCAACGGCCGCAACCTCGCTTTGACACAGGCCGGCTTGCGACTGCAGCGGCAGGCCAAGTTGCTCTTGCGCAGCGCGCATGCGTTTGGTGAATTTGCGACGGGTGTCGCGCAGGATTTCAACGCCGAGATCAGCCTAGCCTACGACCCCTTCGTGCCACGCGAGCGCATCGCCGCACTCGTCGATCGCGCAGCGGATCGCGGCATCCGCCTGAGCGCATGGAGCACCTGCCGGATCGACGCCGAAGACGCCTTGAAATCCGGGCAGGCAGATCTCGCCATCAGCCTCGCACGCAACCACAGCATCGGCGGCGACATGCAGTGGTACGGCGTTGGAACGATCGACATGGCGCTCTATGCCGCTGAATCGTTCTTTCACACCTCGCCCGTCGCGCTGGCGGAACTCGCGTCCAAGCCGCAGATCCTCATGCATCGTGCGCTCGACGAGCAGCAGGCCAAGCTCCTGCGAATTTCCGACCGCGTGTTGTTGACCAACGAAGTCGAGATGGTTGGACATATGCTGGATCGCTCGCACGGGTGGGCATTCCTGCCGACCCACTTGCGCATGGATCAATGGCCGAACGTGCGGATGATCGTGGCCGAAATCGGCACCGATGGATTGAGCCAGACGCTGGTCGCACTCTGGAAACCCGGGCGGGATCGCGAACCGGCCGTACGAGACGTGCTGGATGCGCTCACAGCGAAGTAGAAGGATGGGGAGGGGAGCGCGGACAAATGGCTAAGATGCCCTCACCTGCACCAGCAAAGAGGACATGCGACTGGCCAGCCCGCTCAGTAAGGCGTGGCGTACGCCGAACCAGTTGGCGAGCACGCAAAGAAAAAGCGGCTTCCTTTCGGAAGCCGCTTTTGCATTTGGTGCCGGCTGCAGGACTCGAACCCGCCACCTGATGATTACAAATCAACTGCTCTACCAGATGAGCTAAGCCGGCAAAGAAACGCGATTCTAACCTAACACGCGTTACTTGACGACCTTCAGTGCAGGTTTGCCACCAATTCGTGGCACATTCGGCGGCGGCTCGTCTTCCGGGCCGCCATCCACCTCTGCGGCGACCGGTGCGGGCGCCGATTCGGAGTCCACTGCAGCCAACTTGGGAGGCGGATTGTTCTCGCGTTCGGTGGCGGCTTGCGTGGTCGGCGTACTACGCTCAACCGGGAAGGCCATGCCCTGCCCATTCTCGCGCGCGTAGACGGCGAGCACGTTCTCAACCGGCACTTCGATCTTGCGCGACACGCCCGAGAAACGCGCCTGAAACGTAATCCACTCGTTGCCCATGTCGAGCTGGCTGGTCGCGTCAAAGCTCACGTTCAGCACGATCTCGTCATTCTTGACGAACTCGCGCGGCACGTTGGTGCTGTTGTCGACAAAGACAGCAATGTACGGCGTGAAGCCGTTGTCCGTGCACCATTCGTAAATGGCCCGGATCAGATAGGGCTTGGTCGAAGTTTCCGGCATGATGAAATCAGTAACCGTGGGGCACGGCCGTGCGCGGGCTCAAACCAGTCGCGCGGCCGGCAACCCAGCGGCGATCAACGGCGCATCACCTTTTCCGACGGCGTCAGCGCTTCAATATACGCCGGACGGCTGAAGATACGCTCGGCGTATTTCATCAGTGGGGCGGCGTTCTTCGAGACTTCGATGCCGTAGTGATCCAGGCGCCACAGCAGCGGTGCGATCGCCACGTCGAGCATCGAGAACTCTTCGCCCAGCATGTACTTGTTCTTCAGGAAGATCGGAGCGAGCTGCGTGAGGCGGTCACGGATGGCGGCGCGCGCCTTCTCGTGATTCTTCTCGGCAGCCTTGCCCTTTTCGTTCTCCAGCACGGACACGTGCGTGAAGAGTTCCTTTTCGAAGTTGAACAGAAACAGGCGAGCGCGCGCGCGCTGCACCGGATCGGCCGGCATCAGCTGCGGGTGCGGGAAGCGCTCGTCGATGTACTCGTTGATGATGTTCGACTCGTACAGGATGAGGTCACGCTCGACCAGGATGGGCACCTGGCCGTACGGGTTCATCACCGCGATGTCTTCCGGCTTGTTGAAGAGATCGACGTCGCGAATCTCGAAATCCATGCCCTTTTCGAACAGGACGAGGCGGCAACGCTGCGAGAACGGGCAAGTGGTGCCCGAGTACAAGACCATCATGGTTGTAGTTCCTTGACGCATGGGCCGGGGGCGGCCCGATGACGGTACAACCGTGGCGGCAAACCTTACCGCCACGGCACAAAAAGCCAAAAGGCAAGGGCTAGGACCAGTTCTTCACCGGCCTAGCCCTTGCCCGGAAAACAGGGATTTTACTTGATGTCCTTCCAATAGGCCGCATTCAGGCGCCAGGCCAGCACAAAGAACACGCCAATGAACAACAGAACCCACACGCCCAGGCGCTTGCGCAGGTTACCGGCGGGCTCGGCCATCCAGTCCAGATACGTGACGAGATCGGCCGCTGCCTGGTCGTATTCGACCTTGCTCATCTTGCCCGGCACCGCCAATTCGAAACCGACGAGCTTCTTCTCGACCTCGCCGTGCTCGGACTTCACTTCGGCGTACTTCGGCACCTGCTGCCCCTGCAACTCCCACAGCACGTGCGGCATACCGACCTTGTCGAACACCAGATTGTTCCAGCCGGTCGGACGTGTATCGTCACGGTAGAACGTGCGCAGGTAGGTGTAAAGCCAATCGCTGCCGCGCGCGCGGGCGATCACCGACAGGTCCGGCGGCACGGCGCCGAACCACTTCTTGGCGTCGTCGCGCGACATGGCGATATGCATCAGGTCACCGACCTTGTCCGACGTGAACAGTAGGTTCTTCTGGATCTGCTCTTCGGAGAGGCCAATGTCGCGCAGGCGGTTGTAGCGCATCGCGCTTGCGCCGTGGCAGTTCAGGCAGTAGTTGACGAACAGCTTGGCACCGCGCTGCAGCGCGGACGTGTCGCTGGATTGGTTGGGCGCCGAATCGAGCGGCACGCCGCCCTCATTGGCCATCACAGGCGCGGCAAACACGAGACCGGCCAAGGCGAAAATCGCAAGCAGCTTTTTCATTCTTGTGTCCTTCATGGGTCCTTGTGCGCGGGTTCTATCAGTGCGGCGTGAACGTGACGCGCTCAGGCACTGGCTTGAACGTCCCGATCCGGCTCCAGATCGGCATCGCGAGGAAGAACGCGAAGTACAGAATGGTGCCGATCTGCGAGATGATCGAACCGATCGGGCTCGGCGGCTGGATACCCAGGTAGCCCAGCACCGCAAAGGCGATCACAAAGAGGATCAGCAGCGTCTTGTGGAAGCCCGGACGATAGCGGATCGACTTGACCGGCGATTGGTCCAGCCACGGCAGGAAGAAGAAGATCACGACCGAGCCGCCCATCACCACCACGCCCCAGAACTTGGCATCGATGAAGGCAAAGCCCAATGCCAGAATCACGGCCACCGCCACCGCCACGCCCTTGACCTTCATGCTCTTCGAACGCACGAACAGCAGGCCCAGCATGATGGCCAGGAAGCCCCACAGGACCGGCAGGAAGTCCGACGTGGTCGCACGCAGCATCGAGTAGAACGGCGTGAAATACCACACCGGCGCAATGTGCGGCGGCGTCTTCAGCGAGTCTGCCGGGATGAAGTTGTTGGCTTCCAGGAAGTAGCCGCCCATTTCCGGCGCGAAGAACACGATCGCGCTGAAGATGAACAGGAACACCGCCACGCCCACGATGTCATGCACCGAGTAGTACGGGTGGAACGGAATGCCGTCGAGCGGAATACCGCGTTCGTCCTTTTTGGCCTTGATCTCGACGCCGTCCGGGTTGTTCGAGCCCACTTCGTGCAGCGCGATGATGTGCGCCACCACCAGGCCCAGCAGCACCAGCGGCACGGCAATCACGTGGAACGAGAAGAAGCGGTTCAGCGTGGCGTCCGACACCACGTAGTCACCGCGAATCCACAGCGACAGGTCCGGGCCGATCAGCGGAATGGCGGAGAACAGGTTCACGATCACCTGCGCGCCCCAGTACGACATCTGGCCCCACGGCAGCAGATAGCCCATGAAGGCTTCGGCCATCAGGCACAGGAAGATCAGGCAGCCGAAGATCCACACCAGCTCGCGCGGCTTGCGGTACGAGCCGTACAGCATGCCGCGGAACATGTGCATGTAGACCACGACGAAGAACGCTGAAGCGCCGGTCGAGTGCATGTAGCGCACCAGCCAGCCCCACGGCACCTCGCGCATGATGAACTCCACGCTCGCATAGGCGACGGGGATGCCGGCAGCGTTGAGCGTGCCGTCCGGCTTGTAGTTCATCACCAGGAAAATACCGGTCAGAATCTGGATCACCAGCACCAGCAGTGCCAGCGAGCCAAAAAAATACCAGAAGTTGAAATTCTTGGGCGCGTAGTACTCCGACAGATGCGCCTTCCACAGCTCGGATGCCGGGAAGCGTGCATCGATCCAGCCCAGCAGCCCGGTTGTCTCCACCTTCTTCTCGGCCATGATCAAGCCTCTCCTTTCTCGTCTTTACCGATCACCAGCTTCGTGTCCGACAGGAACATGAACGGCGGAACGTCCAGGTTCTGCGGCGCGGGCTTGTTCTTGAACACGCGACCCGCCAGGTCGAACGTGGAGCCATGGCACGGGCAGACGAAACCGGGGTCACCGGCAAGCTGCACGTTGGCGCCTGCGGGAAACGGACCGGACGGAGAGCAACCCAGGTGAGAGCAGATGCCGACCACGACCAGCAGGTCTTTATGTTCGGCGCGGGAGCGGGTTTCGTTCTTGCAGTAGTCCGGCGTCTTCATGGTGAAGGGCACGTCGGACTTGGGGTCGGCGACTTCAGCGTCGGTTTTCTTGAGCGATTCCAGCATTTCGGGCGTGCGCTTGAGCAGCCAGACCGGCTTGCCGCGCCATTCCACCACCTTCATCTGGCCAGGAGCCAGGTCACTCACGTCCGCCTCTACGGGCGCGCCCGCTGCACGGGCTTTTTCAGATGGTGCGAATGTGCAAACGAAAGGGGCCGCAACTGCAACCCCTCCCACACCACCAGCGACGGACGTCGCAATCAACAGATTGCGGCGCCCTTTATCGACGTTTTGCTGGTCACTCATTCAAGACCCCAGGGTGAGAAATCAAGATAGGTTCGCGTCAACCAAAAATTATACCCGAGCGTACGAAGCCGACGATACCCGTCGCGGGGCACGCTGCTTGCGGATATAGTTGACCTACCGATCGCCCGCCAGCCCAGTGCCAGCGCGGCTTCGGAGTGTCTCCTATAAACTCGTTTTCAACAATTCAGGTCAACCGATCCACAGCTTGACCGTTTGTGTCGAATCAAACAATCCGGAGAAAACCGATGGCACTTGTGCAAGACTTCAAAAAATTCGCGATGCGCGGCAACGTCATCGACCTGGCAGTCGGTGTGATCATCGGTGCGGCGTTCGGCAAAATTGTCGATTCGCTGGTCAATGACCTGATCATGCCGCTGATCGGCCGCATCGTCGGCAAGCTCGATTTTTCGAATCTATATATCCAGTTGGCCGACGCCCCTGCAGGCGTGCCGCAGACGCTGGCCGATCTGAAGAAGGCAGGCGTGCCGGTCTTCGCCTACGGCAACTTCATCACCGTGGCGGTCAACTTCCTGATCCTGGCGTTTATCGTGTTTCTGATGGTGCGTGCCATCACGCGCGTGACCGAGGCCAACAAGGCGCCCGAAGCCGCCCCAGCAACACCGGAAGACACCGTGCTGCTGCGCGAGATCCGCGACAGCCTCAAGGCCAAGAGTTAATCAGCACTCACGGCATCACACCGGATTCGGAATATCGATGAAGGTGTGACGCACGCCAAAGCGCTCGGCGAGGTGGTTGCCGAGCGCCTGAACGCCACCGCGCTCGGTGGCATGGTGGCCCGCCCCGATGTAAGCCACACCGGATTCGCGCGCCAGATGCGTGGTCTGCTCGGATGCTTCGCCGCTCAGGTAGACATCCACCCCCGCCGCGACCGCCGCCTCAAACCAGCCCTGCGCGCCGCCCGTGCACCAACCGACCGTACGCACTGGCCGCTCGGCTTCGCCGAGCACCAGCGGCACCCGGTTCAGCCGGGCCGCGACCGACTCGGCAAACACACCCAGCGTAGTCGCCTGGGGCAACGAGCCGATCCAACCCAACTCATCATCACCAAAGCGGCCCTTGGGCTCGATACCAAGCAATGCGCCCAGTTGCGCGTTGTTACCGAACTCAGGATGTGCATCCAGCGGCAAGTGGTAGGCGAAGAGATTCAGGTCGTTCGCAAGAAGCTGTTTCAGACGCGCGTGCTTCTGACCTACGATGCGGGCGTCCTCACCTTTCCAGAAGTAGCCGTGATGCACGAGGATGGCGTCGGCACGCGCATCGATCGCCGCCTCGATCAAAGCCAAACTGGCAGTGACCCCCGTCACAATATGGGTGACGTCTTCGCGACCTTGCACTTGCAGACCATTCGGGCAATAGTCCCGAAAACGGGCCGCTTGCAACAGGTCGTTCAAGTACAATTCAAGTTCTTTTCGATCCATTTCGACTCAATTTCGCCCTATGTTGCGCCGCTTTTGGCTGTTTTTTGCACAAGCCGTCACGGTCGTCCTGGCCGTCTGGTTTGTGATTGCCACCCTCAAGCCCGAGTGGCTGCAGCGGGGCAAGATGGCTGTGCAGTCCGGCTCGCCCATCGTCGCACTGAAAGAAGTCGCGCCGATCGGCCACGGCGGCACTTCCAGCAACTCCTACGCGGAAGCCGCCAAGGTTGCAATGCCGGCGGTGGTCAACATCTTCAGCAGCAAGAACGCCCCGAAGCGCAACAACAACCCGCAGGCCAGCACAGACCCGTGGTTCCGCTTCTTCTTCGGCGACCGCGCCCCTGAGCAACGCCAGGAGCCCACGGCCAGCCTGGGCTCGGGCGTGATCGTCAGTTCAGAAGGCTACATTCTAACGAACCACCATGTGGTGGAAGGCGCCGACGAAATCGAAGTGGCGCTCACCGATGGCCGCAAGGCCAACGCCAAGGTGGTCGGCTCTGACCCGGAAACCGACCTGGCGGTCCTCAAGATCAACCTGCCCGATCTGCCGGCCATCACGCTGGGCCGCCTGGAGAACGTACGCGTTGGCGACGTGGTGCTCGCCATCGGCAATCCGTTCGGCGTGGGCCAGACGGTGACGATGGGCATCGTTTCGGCGCTGGGCCGCAGCCACCTGGGCATCAACACGTTCGAGAACTTCATCCAGACCGACGCGGCGATCAACCCGGGTAACTCGGGTGGCGCGCTGGTGGACGCTGATGGCAACCTGCTCGGCATCAACACGGCCATCTATTCACGTTCGGGCGGCTCGCTTGGGATTGGCTTCGCGATTCCCGTGTCACTGGCCAAGCAGGTGATGGAGTCGATCATATCGACCGGCAGCGTGGTACGCGGCTGGATCGGCGTTGAACCACAAGACGTGACGCCGGAGATTGCGGAGTCGTTTGGCCTGTCTCGCAAGGATGGCGCACTGATCGCTGCGGTAGTCCAGGGGGGGCCGGCAGATCGAGCGGGCCTGCGCCCCGGTGACATCCTCACCAGCGTGAATGGCCAACCGATCGCCGACACGACCGCGCTGCTGAACAGCATCGCTCAGCTCAAGCCTGGCGCCGAAACCAAGGTGGCGGTGTCGCGCAAGGGCAAGGCGGTCGAACTGACAATCGTCGTCGGTAAGCGCCCAGCACCGACACGACGCAACGTACCGATGCCCTCTCAGGATGAAGAAGAGCAGTAAGCAGCGTACGTAGTGAAAACACGCAAACGGCGGCCAATGTGCCGCCGTTTTCTATGAACGCCGACCCATGAGATGTCGCGCGACCGGGAAAGTGAAAATCGTCGCTCGGCACGACCAGCGCACGCTCCCCCTGGAGCGCCGGCCGGAGCACAGACCCTGCTCTTCGCCCCAGGCGTCACGCAATCGCACATGCTCCATCGCGGCTGAAGCATGAGCTCTGGGCTGGTCAACTCACGCTTGCGCAAGCGAAATAACGCCCTGTGCCACCCACCCACACCCCACGTGGGGCTCGCGAGTGAGCCTGCCTTGCATCCTGCGACAGCAAACGCAACCAACAATCCCATTGCCGCCCTACCCTGACTGTTCGCCACCTACACAAATCGCTCACGCAAAGAAAAACGCCGACCCCTTTCGGGATCGGCGTTTAACCGTTTAATTCGATGCGCCCTTACGAGCGCGTCAAATTAGAACTTGTGACGCAGGCCGACAGTAGCGCCGAACTGGTTGTTGCTGTTGTTCGGACCCGAGAACACTTGGCTGCCGTTCGTCAGCGTCGTGCCAGCGTAGCTAGCGTCGTTCAGGCCGATCACGCCCAGACCCGAACCGCCGCTGTTCTTAGCATAGGCCAGGTTGAAGTAAGCGTCGGTGCGCTTCGACAGAGCGTAGTCGGTGCCGACCACGAACAGCCACGGGTTGCCCGTGCCGCTGTTCTTGAACTGTTGGTAGTAAGCCGTACCCGTCAGCGTCAGAGCCGGCGTAGCTTGGTAGCCCAGGCCTGCCCAGTACAGGTTCGAACGCAGGTTGCCATTGCCAGCAACGGTTGCGTAGTTAGCCTTGTACCAACGGTAGCCAGCGTACAGCTTGGCCGGGCCGAAGGCGTACGTGCCAGCGATCGTGGCGCGTTGTTCCTTGTTGTCGCTACCAACGGTCGTCGAGTTGGTTTGGTCGTACACTGCGCCGATGCCCAGCGGGCCGCCAGCGTAGTTAGCACCCAGGCTCCACTCACGGCCGGTCTTGCTGCTGCCAGCAACTTCGTTGCCGTTGTAGTTGAACGCGTACAGAGCCGAAACGTTCAGACCACCGAACGTGCCGATGTACTTGACGGCGTTGTCAGCACGACCCGAGAAGAAGGCGTCTTGCGAAGCCAGCGAGTAACGCGTGGCGATTGCCATCGGGTCATAGATCAGCGAGAAGTCGTACAGCAGGTTTTGCTGACGACCCAGGGTCAGTTGACCCCACTGGCCTTGCAGACCGACGTAAGCGTTACGACCGAACAGACGGCCACCCTGGGCCGACCGACCGTCGTCGATGTTGAAGCCGCTTTCCAGGTTGAAGATACCCTTCAGGCCACCGCCCAGGTCTTCAACGCCACGCAGGCCCCAACGCGAGCCCGACAGGCCGCCCGAATCCAGGCCAATACGCGAGCCGCTCGAACCAGCGGTTGCGCCCGGCACCTTGTTTGCGTAGGTCAGACCAGCGTCGACCACACCGTACAGGGTCACGGAGGATTGTGCATAGGCGCCACCGGCGGCCAGAGCTGCAACAGCAGCTGCAAACAGTTTCATCTTCATATCGACACTTTCCTTGTCAACTGATTGGGAAATCTTGACTGTCCTTATGGACGACGCAGATACCTCACGTCTGACCGCATTATGGGCCAGCGTTGACAGATTCCGGAAACCCTTTCTGGCTCTGGAGCACGATTTGCGGCCAAGTTGTTGCTCATGGGCAACACGCAGGACCCCCCCTCGGACAGGGGCCGAGACGGGCTTTTGGCGCGATGGCGCGGGGGTTGGCGGGCTATTGTCGGGGGCTGGCGACGTGCCATTTTTGTCACCCGGGTGCCGACAGAAATTGTCGCCTTCTCGCCACGCCCACTCAAAAAGAGACCCTTAAATCCCTTTTCCCTAGCGACCGAGTGCGGCGCGCCATCTTTTCAGGAAATCGGCACGACGCAGCTGATCTTGATGGGCGAGTAAACCCGGGCCAACCGGAATGGGCCGATGCGTATTGCCGAGTTCGGCGAGCAGGCGCTTGGCGGTCAGCCCGGTCTCGACGTCCTGGCGCAGCGAGAAAAGGAACGCGCGGTCGGCCATGACACTCTGGCCGTCACGCGAGAGCATGAAGTCGATCCACAGGCGCGCAGCGTTCGGCCGGGCAGCGCGGCGAGCAATGAAGGCGACGCGGGTGGCGACCAGCGTGTAGTCGGACGGCATCTTGATGGCGAGCGCGGGATTGCGATCGGCGTAGCGCGCGGCGTATGAACCGATCACATCGTAGGCGAGCAAGCTTTCGCCAGAGGCCACGCGCTCGAGCATGGCGGCCGTCGTGATGTACAGGTTGACGTTGACGCCACCCAATGCCCGGGCAACATCCCAGAACACCGGGGAGGTGCGCGCATCTTCAGCGGCGAACAGAAAGGCGGAGCCCGAGTGCTCGATGTCGTACGCAGCGACGCGGCCGCGCAGCAAGTCGCGATGGCCGTTGAGAATGCGAGCGAAATCGGCGTGCGTGGAGGGGACCAGATCGGCGGACAACTGGCGCGCGTTGTAGACGAAGACGACCGGCTCGTAGCTCGTGCCGTAGGCCTCGTTCTTCCAGATGGCCCACGACGGCAAGTAGGGCCGCTCGGGTGATGCATATGACAAGGCATGGCCGTCGTTGACGAGCTTGAACTGCTCGGGCATCGCCGAGCTCCACACAACGTCGGCGCCGGGCGACTTGGAGGCAAGTTCTGCGAGGAAGCGTCGGTAGATGTCGTCGCTGTTCTGCTCGCGGTAGTCGACGGTAATGCCGGGGTAGCGCGCCTCGAATGCGCGGATGAGCGGGTGCGCCGCGGCAAAGTCCGTCGTCGAGTAGACCGTGACGCGGCCTTCGCGTCGGGCGGCGTCGATCATCGCGCCGTAATCGCGCGGGTAGTACGACGGCAGCTCGGGCGCGGAGCTCGCCAGCCATTGCGCATGACTCTCAAGCGAAACGGCGCCACCCGCGGCCAACAGCGCGGCGGTCTGGCACAGCCAGCGGCGACGGGAATTTGGGATGGACGACATGCAGATCCGCCCGCATCCATGAGTTGGTGTGATTCGACGGTGTAATCGAGATACGGGCGCACGCATTATCATGAAAAAGCACACAGAACGATATTGAGAGACACCCGATGCGGATCTTGCTGGTGGAGGATGAGGACGAATTGGCGGCGTGGCTGGCGCGCGCGCTGGCGCAAAGCGGCTTCGTGATCGAGCGCGCAGCCGATGGCGTGATTGCGGAAGCCTTCCTCGGCTCCGGAGAATTTGACGCGGTGGTGCTGGACCTGCGCCTGCCGCGCAAGGACGGCTTTGCCGTATTGGCCGACATGCGCGCGCGGGATGACCGGACGCCGGTGCTGATCCTCACAGCGCAGGGTGCGCTGGATGAGCGCGTGCGCGGCCTGAACGCGGGCGCGGATGACTTCCTCACCAAGCCGTTCGCGCTGTCTGAACTGGAAGCGCGACTGATGGCGCTGATTCGGCGCAGCCGCGGCCGGGCGTTCCCGCGTCTGCGTTGCGGACCGCTGGAGTTCGACACCGGGCGCAAGGCGTTCCTGCTGTCAGGCGAGCCGCTGTCGCTTACGCCGCGCGAGCACGCCGCGCTGTCGGCGCTGCTGCACAAGACCGGTCAGCCGATCGCCAAGGTGCATCTGTTCGACAAGGTCTTCAACCTCGACAGCGACTCGAGCCCCGACGCGGTGGAGGTGGTCGTGCACCGTCTGCGCAAGAAGCTGGCAGGCACGGGCGTGCAGATCGTCACGGTGCGGGGCCTGGGCTACATGCTCGAAGCGGGCGCGAGTGACGCCAGCACCGTCGGCGACAACACCGCCTCATGACGCAACGGCTTGCCCTGCTGCCGCGCAGTCTGAAACTCACGCTGCTGTGGCTACTGCTGCCCGGGTTGATCGGCGTGCTGGCAATCGACATCGTGAGCGCGTACCAGGCGCTGCGCAGCGCCACCGACCGCGCGTACGACCGTGCCCTGCTCGGCTCGGTGCGCGCCATCGAGAACGGCGTGACGATCGAGCGCGGCCAGGTGCAGGTCAACGTGCCGTATGTGGCGTTGTCGATGTTCGAGTCGACCGCGCAGAGCAGCGTCTATTACCGCGTTGCCTTCGAGCCCGCGCCGGGTAAGGCGCCCGAAGCCGCCCTCACCGGGTATGACGACCTGCCGCTGCCCACCGCGCGCCTGGAGAACGACACCGAGTTCTTCTACGACGCGCTGTATCACGGCGAACCGGTGCGCGTGGCCGCCGTCGCCAAGCCGCTGTATCAACCGGGGCTGCCGGCGCGCATCGTGATCCAGGTGGCTGAGACCATCGAGACGCGACGTGCGCTGCAGCAGGCCGTCTGGCGTGGCACGCTGCTGCGCGATGCGGCGCTGGTGGTGGTGAGCGCGGCGCTGCTCTGGCTGGGCGTGACCGTGGCGCTGCGGCCGCTGAATCGTCTGGCGCGGAGCATCGCAGTCCGCGCTTCTGACGACTTGCGGCCACTCGATGCCGCAGACGTACCTGCCGAGGTGCGCCCGCTGGTGCAAGCGATCAACCACCACATCCAGCGCTACGCAGAACTGGCGGAGGCCCAGAGCCAGTTCCTCGCCGATGCATCGCATCAGATGCGCACGCCGCTGGCTGTGCTGCTCACGCAGGCTGAATACGCACTGCGCGAGACCGATCCAGCGCGCGTGCGCGAAAGCCTCACGGCCATCATCGCGCGGTTGCAGTCGACCAACCGGCTGACCTCGCAGTTGCTTGCGCTCGCCCGTGCCCGCCATGCGGGGCAGGACGCGCCCGCCGAGGTATTCGACTTGGGCGAATTGGCGCGCGACGTTGTGGTCGATGCATTGCCGCTAGCGCGCGAGAAACAGCAGGACCTTGGTTGGGACGATGCGGGGCTTGCTGCAACCCTGTCCGTCACGGGCTACCCCGCCTTCCTGCGTGAGGCGCTGTCCAACTTAGTACACAACGCGATCCGCTACACCCCCGCCGGTGGACGCATCACCGTGCGGGCAATTGCCGACGGCGATACCGCGCTCGTCTGCGTGGACGACACCGGCCCCGGCATGAGCGCCGACGAACGCGCGCACGCGTTTCAGCGTTTCCGGCGCGCGCACGAAGGCGGTGGTCGTGCGGCGAAGTTGAAAAATGCGCCCAAAAGCGCGCCGAAGGATGCGCGCTATGCGGCCGAAGGCTCCGGCCTGGGATTGGCGATCGCGCGGGCTTATGCGGCGCGCAGCGGCGGGCAAATCGAACTGGCCGATGGTGAGCCCAACGGGCATGGCGGCGTGGGCCTATCTGCGCGGATTCGTGTGCCGCGCACGCCATCCACAACATCTCCTGAGCATGCTGCAACGCAGCAACCTTAATGAAAGCGTGACGAAAGCGCGCGACTTCTATACTGCGCCGCACCTGGGGCCATCCGTCCGAGCTACACGCACATCGCCATAAGTAGCCGGCCCCACATCACCAAGCAAACAGGAGACAAACCCATGCTTCGTGGCCGCACTATGCCCGCGCACGCCGCTCTCGTTTCGATTGCGGCTGCCGCTCTGACCCTCAGCACCGCTGCACTCGCGCAAGTCCCGGCTGGCTATCCCGCCAGCTACGCCGACACCATCGCCGCCGCCAAGAAAGAAGGCAAAGTGGTGGTCTACGCTACGACCGACACCAAGGCTGCCGACCCGCTGATCAAGGATTTCGAGTCGCTCTACCCCGGCGTGAAGGTCGAGTACAACGACATGAACAGCAGCGAGCTGTACAACCGCTTCATCAGCGAGCAGGCCGCCGGCGGCGCCTCGGCTGACATGATGTGGAACTCGTCGATGGACTCGCAGCTCAAGCTCGCGCAGACCTACGCCATGAAGTACGACTCGCCCGAAGTACCGAGCCTGCCGAAGTGGGCCATCTACAAGGGCCTGGCCTACGGCACGACGTACGAGCCGGCCGTGTTCCTGTACAACAAGCGCCTGATCAAGGACAGCGAAGTCCCGCAAACCCACGCTGACCTCGCCAAGCTGGTCGGCAGCCAGGGCGACCGCTTCAAGAACAAGGTCACGACGTACGACATCGAGAAGTCCGCCGTGGGCTTCATGATGGCGGCGCAGGACAACCAGGATTCGCCGCAGTACTTCGACTTCATCAAGGCGGTGGGGCCCAACCTGGTGCTGCAGTCGTCCACCGGCACGATGATGGAGCGCGTGGCCTCGGGCGAAAACCTGATCGCCTACAACATCCTCGGTTCGTATGCGCTGGCGCGTGCCAAGAAGGACCCGTCGATCGGCATCGTGTATCCGAAGGACTACACGCTGGTGGTCTCGCGCGTGGCGATGATCGCCAAGAAAGCGAAGAACCCGAACGCCGCCAAGCTGTGGCTGGATTACATCCTATCCAAACGCGGCCAGGACATCCTCGCCAACAAGTCGGACTTGCACTCGCTGCGCGACGACGTGACGGGCGAAGCCACCGCCGCCGGCCTGAAGAAAATCCTCGGCAACACCATCAAGCCGATTCCGGTGGATGAGTCGATCCTGACCTTCCTGGAGCCGAAGAAGCGCCTCGACTTCATCAAGCAATGGCGCACTGCCGCCGGCCGTTGATCTACTGACCTGCGGATCACGACTCCTCTTATCTGACCGACCTGCCGGCGCCATCCGTATCTGGCGCCGGCTCCTCTTGGAGGCACCATGCGTTCCCTAGCGCAAGACCGTGCCGCCGCTGCCCAAGCCCTCCCCAAGCGCTCGCCCTGGACGCGTGTGGGACAGGCTTTGCCGCGCGGCGTGGTCATCCTGCTGACGGCGCTGGCGATTTTCACGCCGCTGGCGCTGATCTTCTACCAGAGCTTTTTGTCCGCTCCGTTCTTCATGCCGGACGCACTGGCAGGGCTCGATGCGTACCGCTTCATCTTCGATGATCCGGACTTCTGGCACGCGTTCGAAAAGTCCGCCGCGCTGGCCCTCGGCTTGGCGGTGATCTCGGTGCCGCTGGGCGGCATCCTGGCGTTCCTGATGGTGCGCTCCGACCTGCCGGGCCGCCGCATCATCGAGCCGATGCTGATGATCCCGGTGTTCGTCTCGCCGATGGTGCTGGCGTTCGGCTATGTGGTGTCGGCCGGCCCGGTCGGCTTCTACACGATCTGGTTCAAGCAGATCTTCGGTGGCGTGCCCTGGAACGTGTATTCGTTCACCAGCATCATCATCATCGCGGGTCTGACGCACGTGCCGCACGTGTATCTGTATGTCTCATCGGCGCTGCGCAGCCTGGGCTCGGACGTGGAAGAAGCCGCGCGCATCGCGGGTGCATCGCCGCTGTCGGTGGCGCTCAACGTGAGTCTGCCGATGGTGCGCCCCGCGCTGCTGTACGCAGCCGTGCTGGTGATCTTCCTGGGCTTCGAGGTGTTCGGCCTGGTGCTCGTGCTGGGCGATCCGGAAGGCCACCTGGTGCTGGCGACGTATCTGTACAAGCTGACCAACAAGCTCGGCACGCCGGCCTATCACCTGATGGCGGCCGTGGCGGTCTGCCTGGTGATGGTGACGTTCCCGCTGGTGCTGCTGCAGCGTTACATGCTGCGCTCGGCCAACCGCTTCGTCACCGTCAAGGGCAAGGTCACGCGCAGCCGCCCGCTGCCGCTGGGCAAGTGGCGCTGGCCCGCCTGGGCGATCGTGGTGTTCTGGTTCTTCGTCTCGGTGGTGGTGCCGCTGTCCGGCATTGCACTGCGCGCATTCGTGTCGAACTGGGGCGAAGGCGTGTCGCTGACGCAAGCCGTGTCGCTCACCGCGTTCCACCAGATCTTCGAGCAGCCGCAGTTCCTGCGCGCGATGATCAACACGGTGCTGATCGGCGTGATCGGCGGCGCCATCGCCGTGGCTTGCTACACGTGCATCGGCTTGGCCATGCACCGCAAGCCGGACGGCTGGACGCGCTTCCTCGACTACAGCGTGCTGGTGCCCCGCGCCATTCCGGGCCTGCTGGCCGGTCTGGCCTTCCTGTGGGTGTTCCTGTTCGTACCGAACTGGATCGAAACCCTGCTGACCGACAGCAGCCTGCCCTTCGCCAACTGGATCATCGAGCACGTCGTGCCGAGTCTGCGCGACCTGCGCAGCACGATCTTCAGCGTGTGGATCGCCTATACGGTGGTGTGGATGGCTTACGGCCTGCGCCTGATCTCAGCCGCGCTGCTGCAGGTCGGCCCTGAGCTGGAAGAAGCCGCGCGCTCGGTGGGCGCTAGCCGTGCCCGCACCACGCGTGATGTGACCGTGCCGCTCACGCGCTATGGCCTGCTCGGCGCGTGGTTGCTGATCTTCCTGATTTTCGAGCGCGAGTACTCAACCGGTGTGTATCTGCTGTCGCCGGGTACCGAGACGATCGGCTCGATGCTGGTTTCCCTGTGGGCAGGCGGCGCCATCGATATCGTCGCCGCGCTGTCCTTCGTCAATATCGTGCTGGTGGCCGTCGGCCTCGGCATCGCACTGCGTTTCGGGGTAAAGCTCCATGATTGAACTCACTGTCAACGACCTGCACCTGCAATACGGCAACAACCCGGTTCTCAAGGGTGTCTCGATGCAGTTGCAGAAGGGCGAGGTCGTCTCGCTGCTGGGCCCGTCCGGTTCGGGCAAGACCACACTGCTGCGCGCCGTCGCCGGCCTGGAACAAGCCAGCCAGGGCACCGTCCAGATCGGCGATCGCGTCATGTTCGACGGCGCCAAGAAACTCGACGTGCCAGCCGAAGGGCGCAACCTGGGCCTGGTGTTCCAGTCGTACGCGCTGTGGCCGCACAAGACCGTGGCCGAGAACGTCGCCTACCCGCTCAAGCTACGCAAGACGCCGTCTGCGCAGATCAAGGAACGCGTGCAAGCCGTGCTGCAGCAACTCGGCCTCGGCCACCTGGGCGAGCGCTTCCCGAGCCAGCTCTCCGGCGGCCAGCAGCAGCGCGTGGCAATCGCCCGTGCACTGGTCTACAACCCGCCCGTGATCCTGCTCGACGAGCCGCTCTCCAACCTCGACGCCAAGCTGCGTGAAGAAGCCCGTGCCTTCCTGCGCGAGTTGATTGTGCGTCTAGGGCTCTCGGCGTTGATGGTCACCCACGACCAAAGCGAAGCGATGGCCATGTCCGACCGCATCCTGCTGCTGAACAACGGCGTGATCGAGCAGCAAGGCACGCCCGAAGAGATGTACGGCGCGCCGCAAACCCTCTTCACCGCCGAATTCATGGGTAGCAACAACCGCGTCAACGGCAAGATCGCCGAGGTGCGTGACGGCATGGCCCGCCTGGTCGATGAGGCGGGCGGCTGGTCGCTGTGGGGTGTGGCGCGCGGCGATCTGAAGCCGGGTGCATCGGCCCACGGGGTGATCCGCCTGGAACAAGTGCGCGTAGGTGTGGATAACGCCGACAACACCATCCGCCTGCCGCTGGCGACGCGCATGTATCTTGGCGACCGCTGGGAATGCCTGTTCCGCGCAACGGGCGATGCTGGCACGGGTCTGCGCGCCTATGCCAGCAGCGCGCCAAGCGAGGGCCAATATGCGCTGACGTTCCCGCGCGAGCAATTCTGGTTGTACGCCGCGTAAGCAGGCATCGCAGAAATGAGAAAGGCAGCCGAGGCTGCCTTTTTCTTTGGGCGATCGTTGAATCGGCCCGTTAGTCCTTCACCGCTGGTAGATGCTCCGGGGTCTCTTCTGGCGCAACCGTCTTGCGCAGGAAGATCGCCGCCAGGATCAGCCCCAACTCGTACAGCAGCCACAGCGGCACAGCCAGCAGCAACTGCGACATCACGTCCGGTGGCGTCACCACGGCCGCAATGATGAACGCGCCCACCACCACATACGGCCGCGCCTGACGCAGCTTGTCGAGGCTCACGATGCCAAAGCGCACCAGCACCATCACGACCACCGGCACCTCAAAAGTGATACCAAAGGCCAGGAACGTCGTCATGGCAAAGCTCAGGTACTTGTCGATGTCGGTCGACATCTCCGCGCCCAATGGCGCGTTGTAGTGCGCCATCACCTTGAACACGGTCGGGAAGACGAGGAAGTACGCAAACGCCACGCCGCACAGGAACAGGATGTAGGTGCTGACCACCAGCGGCATGATCATGCGCTTCTCATGCGCATACAGCCCCGGCGCCACGAAGCGCCAGATCTGGTACAGCACCCACGGCAGTGCGATCAGGAAGGCCGCGAGCAGCGTCACCTTCATCGGCACGAAGAACGAGCCGGTGACATCCGTCACGATCATGTGGCCGTTCTTGGGCAGCGCCTGAATGAGCGGCCGCGAGAACAGGTTGAAGATGTCCGGCGCCCAGTAGACCAGGCCCAGGAAGATCAGCAGAACACCCGCGCCGGCTTTGACGATGCGCTCGCGCAGCTCTACTAGGTGCGAGATGAAGGTTTCCTGCGCGCCGTCCTCGGGCGATTGCGGATCGAGCGGAGCGGCACTCATGTCGGCTGAAGGGGGATGCGGTCAGAGCACCCAGCGGTGGGTGCTCGGAGAATCATTCGAAGAAGGAACGCCCACGCGACTGCGCGGCAACGATGGGCGGACGATGGCGCTTAACGCGTGCCGCCCCTGATTGCGCCCACATGCGCACGCCCTGCTTCTGCCGGTACCACTTGGGCATCGAGAGCTGCTTGTTGCGCCAGCTGTTGCGACCGTTGCGCGACTTGCCCGGTGCTGGGCGCCAGTCGGGGGCGGAAGTGGAGGTCTCACGCAATGCCGGATCGCCGAGCGCCTCGTTCAGGCGTTCGTTGATTTCCGATGTGTGCTTGCTGACCTCTTGGTGGATGGTCTGCTCGACATTGCGCGCGGCCTGCTCGAAATCGGTGCGCATCTTGCGCAGCTCTTCGAGTTCGATTTCGCGGCTCACCTCGGCCTTCACATCGGCAATGTAACGCTGCGCGCGGCCAAGCAATGCGCCGGCCGTGCGCGCCACTTTGGGCAGGCGCTCCGGCCCGATGACGACGAGCGCCACCATGCCAATCAGCGCCAGCTTGGAAATGCCGAGATCGATCATCGGTCAGCGTACGACAGTGCTCAGCCTTGCTTGGACTTTTCGCGCGCCTCGACGTCGATCGTCGTCGAGTCGTGCAATTCGCGCGGCGGCTGGCCGGCGGTCTGTTGCGGGGCGGCCGGCTTGTCGTCCGCGGCGCCTTCCTTCATGCCGTCCTTGAAGCCCTTCACGGCACCGCCGAGGTCCGAACCGATGTTACGCAGCTTCTTCGTGCCGAACACCATCATGACGATCACCAGCACGATCAGCCAGTGCCAAATGCTAAAGGAACCCATGTCCTACTCCCACGTAAATACGGCTGCGATTGGTGCCGTCACGCCGCAACGGTGGCGGCGCCATTGGTTGATTTTACTGATTGGCGTACATCGGCTTGCTGTCATTGAGGTACAGCCAGCCCTTCACAATACGATACAGCATCCAGATGCCCAGAACCCACAGCACCGCAAAGCCGATAAAGGCCAGCGGAATGAGCATCACGCCGACCACACCCCATAGTACGCACCACCAGAACGAACGGATCTGCCAACGAAAGTGCGACTCGTACAGCGTGCCGCGCACATCGTCGCGCTTAACATACCCGACGATGATGGCAATCAATGCAGTGATGCCGCCGGTCAGCCAAAAAATGGCGTAGAGCGCATACAGGATATGCGTCAGCCGCCGCAGCCCGGCCAGACGTTCTTCGTCTGTCGTCACTGTCACCGCTGATCCGTAGTTGTCCACGCTGCCTCCCTGCGACGATGCGTCACCGATCAGTCACCTGCAGCGTCGCGAGCCTGCGACTTGCGCAACGCCTTCTCTTCCAACCCCGAGAGTCCTTCGCGGCGTGCCAGTTCATTAACCACATCATCCGGCGTGAGGTCGAAGTGCGACAATAGCACCATGGTGTGGAACCACAGGTCGGCCACTTCGTAGACGACTTTGCCGCGCGCCTCGTCCGTCATGCCGGCGGCGCGGGCGTCCTTGGCGGCCATGACCGTCTCGGTGGCTTCTTCGCCGATTTTCTTGAGGATGGCGTCATCGCCCTTATTGAACAGGCGCGCGATGTAGCTCTTGTCCGGGTCACCGCCGTTGGCGAGCTTGCGGGATTCGAGCACCTCGCCCAGGCGGCGCAGGGTGTCACTCATGGTTGTGGCCGGGCTTGCCGGCATAGATGTCGTCGGGATCTTTGAGCACGGGTTCAACGGTGAGCCAGTCACCGTCTTCCGCACTGCCTTCGAACTTCTGGAAGAAGCACGCGTGGCGACCAGTATGGCAGGCGATGCCGCCAACCTGTGTGACGCGGAGCAAGACCACGTCTTCGTCGCAGTCCAGGCGGATCTCGTGCACCTGCTGAATGTGGCCGGACTCCTCGCCCTTGTGCCACAGGCGCTTGCGCGAGCGCGACCAAAACACGGCCTCGCCGGTTTCCACGGTCTTCTGCAGCGCCTCGCGGTTCATGAAGGCAAACATCAGCACGTCGTTGCTGCCCTGCTCCTGCACGATCACCGGCACAAGTCCGTTGTCGTCCCAGCGGACCTTGTTGAGCCACTTCTTGGTCATGATCAGATCCGTACCGGAATGCCGTGTTCGGCCATGAACTGCTTGGCCTGGCCGACGGTGTATTCGCCATAGTGGAAGATGCTGGCGGCCAGCACCGCATCGGCGTGGCCGAGCTTGATGCCGTCGGCCAGGTGCTGCAGGTTGCCGACGCCGCCAGAGGCGATCACCGGCACCGGTACAGCATCCGACACGGCACGCGTGAGTTCGAGGTCGAAGCCGGCCTTGGTGCCGTCGCGGTCCATGCTGGTGAGCAGGATCTCGCCGGCGCCGCGCTGCGCCATCTCACGTGCCCAGGCTACGGCATCCAGGCCAGTGCCCTTACGGCCACCGTGCGTGAAGACTTCCCAACGCGGGGTTTCGCCTTCAGCCGAGACCTTCTTCGCATCGATGGCCACAACGATGCACTGCGCGCCATGGCGGGCGCTGGCGTCCGACACGAGCTGCGGGTTCGACACGGCCGACGAGTTCATGCTGATCTTGTCCGCACCGGCATTGAGCAGCCGGCGCACATCTTCCAGCGCGCGCACGCCACCGCCCACCGTCAGCGGAATGAAGACCTGCGACGCCACCGCCTCAATGATGTTCAGCATCAGGTCGCGCCCGTCAGACGTGGCGGTGATGTCGAGGAAGGTGATTTCGTCGGCGCCCTGCTCGTCGTAACGGCGCGCGATTTCAACGGGGTCGCCCGCGTCGCGCAATTCGACGAAGTTGACGCCCTTGACCACCCGGCCGTTGGTCACGTCCAGGCAGGGGATGATTCGTTTGGCTAGCATGATGAGTCGGGTGCCACAGCACCCGTTGAGCACGGCTTATGCCGCGCCGAGTTTGTCCGCGAGGGCTTGCGCTTCCTTGAAGTTCAGGTCGCCGGAGTAGATCGCGCGACCGCAGATCACGCCCTCGACGCCATATTCTTCGACCGCGCACAGGTGGTCGATGTCCTTCAAGTTCGACAGGCCGCCGCTGGCAATGACTGGAATCTTCACCGACTGTGCCAGCTTGACGGTGGCATCGATGTTGATGCCCTGCAGCATGCCGTCGCGGCCGATGTCGGTGTAGATGATGCCTTCGACGCCGTAGTCCTCGTACTTCTTGGCGAGGTCCACGACTTCGTGGCCGGAGAGCTTGCTCCAGCCGTCGGTCGCCACCTTGCCGTCCTTGGCGTCGAGTCCGACGATGATGTGGCCGCCGAACGCCGTGCATGCGTCCCGCAGAAAGCCCGGGTCCTTGACCGCCGCCGTGCCGATGATCACGTACGACAAGCCGTCGTCGAGCCAGCGCTCGATGGTGCCCAGATCGCGGATGCCGCCGCCGAGTTGCACGGGAATCTCGTCGCCCACCTCAGCGAGGATGGCCTTGACGGCCGCCTCGTTACGCGGCTTGCCCGCGAAAGCGCCATTCAGGTCGACGAGATGCAAGCGGCGCGCGCCCTGCTCGACCCAATGCCGCGCCATGGCAGCGGGGTCTTCCGAGAACACGGTGGCTTGATCCATATCGCCTTGCTTGAGGCGCACACACTGACCGTCCTTCAGGTCGATGGCCGGGATGAGCAGCATAGTCGTAACGACAAAGTTGAGGGGGTGGGGTTAAACGGGAAAAGAAGCGGGCAAAAAAGGATTCGGTTGCGACTGTGAGGCCGAGTTCACGGGTTCCAGTGCACGAAATTCCGGTAGATCTGCAGGCCGGCCTGCGCACTTTTTTCCGGGTGAAACTGTGTGGCAAAAATATTATCCCGGGCGATGGCGCAGGTAAACCGCACGCCGTATTCGGTCTCTCCAACCGATTCTTCGGGATTGTCCGGGCGTGCGTAGTAACTGTGCACGAAATAGAAGTAGCTCTGATCGGGCACGCCTTCCCAGAGGGCGTGAGCCCGGCTTTGGTGCACGCGGTTCCAGCCCATTTGAGGCACTTTGTACCGGGAACCGTCCGGTTGCAACTGGCCGTCGAGGTCAAAACGGATCACCTCGCCCTTGATCAGGCCGAGGCCGGGGGTGTATTGCTGACCAACACGCGCCTCGGTGCTGCGCTCCAGCAGCATCTGCTCACCCACGCACACGCCCAGCATCGGCTTGGTACGGGACGCTTCGAGCACAGCTTCGCGCAAGCCGGATTGGTCGAAGGCGGCCATGCAATCCGGCATGGCTCCCTGCCCTGGCAGCACCACGCGGTCAGCCGCGCGAATCTCGTCAGCTTGCGCACTGATGCGCACATCGGCTTCCGGAGCCACCGTACGCAGGGCCTGCGCTACCGAGCGCAGGTTGCCCATGCCGTAATCGACAATTGCAATCGTAGTCATGATTTGAGAACAGGCAACAGGGTTTTCAGCCCGTCAACAATGAATTCCACGGCCAGCGCCGCCAAGATCAAACCCATCAACCGCGTGCCAACGTTGATGCCAGTGCGGCCAATCACACGGGCAATCGGCTCAGCAGCGCGCAGCACAATCCACACCACCAGCGCGATCGCCACGCCCACGCCGGCTAGGAGAAACAGTTCCCACCAGTGGCGGGTCTTACCTGCATAGACGATCACCGTGCTGATCGAACCCGGGCCCGTGAGCAGCGGAATCGCCAGCGGCACGACGGCAATGCTGGCCTTGGCGCCGGCCTCGTCCTCTTCTTCGGGCGTGGCCTTGGTGCGGCTGGTCTGCGCGTTCAGCATGTTCAGCGCGATCATGATCATGATGATCCCGCCGCCCACTTGGAGCGAACCGACCGAAAAGCCGAAAAAGCCGATGATCTGTTCGCCCAACAGCGCCGACAAGCCAATCACGATCGCCACCGAAATCGACGCGACCTTGATGGTGCGGCGCTTCTCTTCATCCGTCTGGCTCTCGGTCAGGCTGATGAAGAACGGGATCGCGCCGATCGGGTTGATCAGCGCGAGCAGCGAGAAAAAGCTCTTGGTCAGATCCATGGGATCGGTGGCCGGGTCGTAGAGTCAGAAACGCTCGGCCAGGCCGATGCGGTGGATCAGAGCGCGCCCTTGGTCGACGGAATGGTGCCGGCGGCACGCGGGTCCAGCTCGACCGCCATGCGCAGTGCGCGGCCAAAGGCCTTGAACACGGTTTCGATCTGGTGATGCGCGTTGACGCCGCGCAGGTTGTCGATATGCAGCGTCACGCCGGCATGGTTGACGAACCCGCGGAAGAATTCGATGGACAGGTCCACATCAAAATTGCCGACGCGCGCACGCGTGAACGGCACGTGGAACTCCAGGCCCGGACGGCCCGAGAAATCGATCACCACGCGCGACAGGGCTTCGTCCAGCGGCACGTAGCTGTGGCCGTAGCGCACGATGCCCTTCTTGTCGCCGACAGCCTTGGCGACGGCCTGGCCCAGCGTGATGCCGACATCTTCCACGGTATGGTGATCGTCGATATGGGTGTCGCCCGTGGCCGAAACGTCCAGATCGATCAGGCCATGGCGGGCAATCTGGTCGAGCATGTGGTCGAGGAACGGGACGCCGGTGTTCAGCGTCTGCTTGCCCGTGCCGTCCAAATCAAGGGCGACGCGGATCTGCGTTTCAGAGGTGTTGCGAGTGACCTCGGCACGACGGCTCATGGGGCTTCCTGCAGCGATGCGGCAAAGGCATCGAGAAATTGCGCGTTTTCTTCGGGGTTGCTGACCGTCACGCGCAGACAGTTGGCCAACAACGGGTGCATTTTACTGACGTTTTTGATGAGAACCCGCCGTTTTAGCAGGCGATCGAACATTCCCGCTGCATCGGGTACGCGCACTAGGATGAAGTTGGCGGCGCTCGGGAAGACTTCAACACCCGGCAGCGCAGCCAGCGCGTCGATCAGCTTGGTTCGCTCGGCGCGCAGGGTCGCTGCCTGGGCATCCAGTACATCCACGTGATCGAGCACGAACTGGGCGGTGGCCTCGGTCAGCACATTGATGTTGTACGGCGGGCGCACCTTGTCCAGCTCGGCAATCCACTTCGGGTGGCCGGCCACGTAGCCGAGGCGGATACCGGCCAGGCCCAGCTTGGAGACCGTGCGCATCACCAGCAGGTGGTCGAAGTCGCGCAGACGCGGCATCCAGCTGTGCTGCGCGAATGGCTGATACGCCTCGTCGACCACCACCAGGCTCTGGCAGACCGGGCCGCGCGCAGCGCGAATGATCGCGTCCATGTCGGCCGCGTCAAACAGGTTGCCGGTCGGGTTGTTCGGATACGCCAGGTAAATGACGGCAGGCTGGTGCTCGGCCATGGCGGCCAGCATCGCTTCGCGGTCGAGCGTCAGGTCCGCCTTGAGCGGCACGCCGACGAAGTTCAGGCCCAGCAACTGCGCCGACATCGCATACATCACAAAGCCCGGCACGGGCGCCATGACCGTCGCCCCCGGCTTGGCGGCTGCGATGGCGATCAGGCTGATGATCTCGTCCGAACCGTTGCCGAGCAGCACCTCGGCGCCGGCCGGCACGTGCATCACGCGTTTGAGCTGCGCCTTGAGCGCGTCGGCGGTCGGCACCGGGTAGCGGTTAAGCGCGACATCGGCCAAGCGCTTGCCCAGCGCATCGCGCAGCATGGCCGGCAGCGGGTACGGGTTCTCCATCGCGTCCAGCTTGACCATGCCGGTAGCGTCGGGCACGTGGTACGCGCCCATGGCACGCACGTCGTCGCGCACGATACGGGCGAGCAGATCATCAAGCGAAGGCTGGGCTGGAGCGGCGGTCATTGTGATGCGGCAGGCGTTATTCGGATTTGGGAGTCAGACGATACTCAGCGCTGCGGGCGTGGGCTTGCAAACCTTCACCGTAGGCCAGTTCGGCGGCGATCTCGCCCAGCATCTGCGCGCCGGCTTCGCTGACCTCGATCAAGCTCGAACGCTTGATGAAGTCGTACACGCCCAGCGGCGACGAGAAGCGCGCCGTGCGCGAGGTCGGCAGCACGTGGTTCGGGCCCGCGCAGTAGTCGCCGAGCGATTCGCTGGTGTACTTGCCAAGGAAGATTGCGCCCGCGTGGCGGATGCGCTCGGCCCACTGGCGCGGGTTCTCGGCAGAGATCTCCAGATGCTCCGGCGCGATGTCGTTGGCGATCTCGCACGCCTCTTCCATGTCGCGCACCTTGACCAGCGCGCCACGGCCCGACAGCGACTCGGCGATCACGTTCCGGCGCGGCATCTCTTCAAGCTGACGGTTGATGCTGGCTTCCACTTGCGCGATGAACTCGGCGTTGGGGCACAGCAGGATCGATTGCGCCAACTCATCGTGCTCGGCCTGCGAGAACAGGTCCATCGCCACCCAGTCCGGGTCGGTCGTGCCGTCGCAGATGACGAGGATTTCCGACGGCCCGGCAATCATGTCGATGCCGACCGTGCCGAACACGCGGCGCTTGGCGGCAGCCACATAGGCGTTGCCCGGGCCGACGATCTTGTCGACGGCGGGGACAGTGTCGGTGCCATAAGCCAGCGCACCCACAGCCTGCGCGCCGCCGATGGTGAACACACGGTCCACCCCGGCGATGCAGGCCGCAGCGAGCACCAATTCATTGCGCACGCCACCCGGCGTGGGCACCACCATGATGATTTCCTTGACGCCGGCCACGCGCGCCGGGATCGCGTTCATCAGCACCGACGACGGATACGCCGCCTTGCCGCCCGGCACATAGATGCCAACGCGATCGAGCGGCGTCACCTTCTGGCCGAGCACCGTGCCGTCAGCTTCTGCGTATTCCCAGCTATGCGTGCCGCACTCAAGCTTCTGCTTCTCGTGATAGGCACGCACGCGGGCGGCAGCGGCCTCCAGCGCGGCGCGGCGCTTCGGCTCCAGGCCATCCAACGCGGCTTGCAGCACGGTTGGCGACAGTTCCAGCGCGGCCACGCTGTCGGCTTCGATGCGGTCGAAGCGTTGCGTGGCTTCCAGCACGGCGGCGTCACCGCGGGCTTTCACGTCGGCCAGAATCTGCGCGGCGGCGCGGTCGATGGCTTCATCTTCGCTCGCCTCGAAAGCGAGCACCTGGCGCAGTTGCGCCGCGAATCCGGCGTCGGCCGAATCCAGCTTACGGATACTCAAGCTCATGCGGTTTCCCCAACAAGCGCGTCCTGGGCAGAAGCACGCTCGAAAGCGTCGAGGATCGGCGCCAAGCGCTCGCGCTTCAACTTCACCGCAGCCTGGTTGACGACCAGTCGGGACGAGATCTGCACGATCTCCTCCACCTCGACGAGGTTGTTCGCGCGCAGCGTGCCGCCGGTGCTGACCAGGTCGACGATGGCATCGGCCAGGCCCACCAGCGGGCCCAGTTCCATCGAACCGTACAGCTTGATCAGGTCAACGTGCACGCCCTTCTTGGCGAAGTGCTCGCGCGCGGTGTTCAGATACTTCGTCGCCACCGACAGGCGCGCGCCCTGGCGCACCGCGTT